>NZ_RAWO01000001.1:1737172-2742029 GCF_003668955.1 Corallococcus sp. AB038B
GCGTTCTGAGCGCGGCGCCTCTACCAAGTTGGGCTACCCCGGCGGGGTGTGTCTTTGATTGTGCTTGAAGTCGGGATGACTGGATTCGAACCAGCGACCTTGCGCGCCCGAGGCGCACGCTCTCAACCAGGCTGAGCTACATCCCGATGACTGGGGAAACCTTCGAGGGAGGGACCCGGACACGACAAGGGCCGGGTCCCCTCTCGGGAACCCGGCCCTCGTCACGCCTTCCCGGGTCACCGGGGGCGGGTGCGAGCGTCAGGTCCCGGGCGCACTGCCACGGAAGGATGCGGTGGCCAGCTCCAGGTTCTCCAGAGAGGTCACCTTCGTGGCGGGGCGCTTCGGGTCCAGCGTGTTTCGGATCTGCAATGGGCATCCCTCCTTTCTGGGAGGAAATGACGGGGCGATAATGCCGTCCCTGACACGCACCTCGCGGAGACACCCATGACGGAACTCGAGACCCTGGCTGCCTTCGAGCAGCACCTTCGCGAAGGCCGCAGCCTCGCCAACGTCATCCTCCAGGGGCTGGACCTGCGCGCGTGGAGCGACGCGCTGCTGAAGGCGGACCTCACCGGCACCGTCTTCCTGGGCTGCATCCTGGAGCCCGCGACCCTGCAACAGGTCATTGCCCGGGGCGCCATGGTGTTCCCGCCGTTCTCCGGGCTGCCTTACTGCCCGTACCGCGGCAGCCTCTACACGCCGGAGGAGCTGTACGCGGGCTTCGACCCGACCCGACCGGACACCTACGCGGACACGCTGGACGCGCGCATCTACGCGCACTGGAACTCGCGCGGTGGGGCGCACCCTCCCTCCATCCTGGAGACCCTGGCACAGCGGCTTCACGACCACGCCATCAGCGACGCGTTGGAGGAGGCGCTGATGGATCAGGGCAAGCCCCGCCGGGTGGTGGCCATCATGGGGGGCCACTCCATGCTGCGCGGCCAGGAGGCCTACCGCTCCGTGGCGGAGCTGGCCCGTTCGCTGGCGCGCCTGGGCTTCTTCCTGGTGAGCGGCGGCGGTCCGGGCGCCATGGAGGCCACGCATCTGGGCGCGTGGTTCGCCGCGCGGCCGGATGAGGATCTGGACGCGGCGCTCACAGTGCTGGCGCGGGCTCCGTCCTACAAGGACCGGGACTGGCTCGCGCGCGCCTTTGAAGTGCGCGCCATGTGGCCCCTGCTCGACCCGGCGGCGATGGGCGACAGCCTGGGCATCCCCACCTGGCTCTACGGCCACGAGCCGCCCAACCCTTTCGCCACGCGCATCGCGAAGTACTTCGCCAACAGCGTGCGCGAGGAGGGCCTGCTCACCATCGCCCGGGGTGGCGTCGTCTATTCCCCCGGCAGCGCGGGCACGGTGCAGGAGATCTTCCAGGACGCTTGCCAGAACCACTACAACACCGTGGGCGTCATCAGCCCCATGCTGTTCCTGGGGCGCGAGTTCTGGACCCAGACGCGGCCCGTGTACCCGCTGCTGGAGCACCTGGCCCAGGGGCACGAGTACGCGCGTCACCTGCTCCTCACGGACTCGAAGGAGGACATCGTCCAGGCGCTCGTGCGCTTCGACGAGGAGCGCGAGGCCCTGGCGCGGGCGGGCTGACCGCGACGGCTCAGCCCTGACCCGCGACCGGGGTGACGGCGTTCAGGTTCACGAACGCGTCCCGCTTCACGCCGTGCTTGAGGAAGTCCTGCACGGCCCGCGCGAGCGTCGCGGCCAGCAGGCCCAGCAGGGGCAGGTGCTCACCGCCCTCGCAGGTGGCCTGTCCTTGAGTGTCCTCGGCGTCGGGCGTGAAGCGTTCATCCCAGCGCACCAGTCCGAACGTGCCGTCCGCGGACACCGCGCCGTGCACCAGCGGCGTGCCTGTCTTCCGGGCGTGGTCGCTGAGCAACTGGCGGCTGTCCTGGTTGTCGAAGGCGTCCACCAGCAGGTCCGCGCCCTTGCACAGCGCCTCCACGTTGTCGCGCGTGAGGCGCACTCCGAAGGACTCCGCCTTCACGCCGTGCAGGTTGTGCAGCTGGAGCTTCAGCGCCTCCGCCTTGTTCTTTCCGACGGACGGCTTCACGTAAGCCTGCGACAGCAGGTTCTTCGACTCCACGCGGTCGAAGTCGATGAACACCCGCGTCGCGTCCAGGTTGCGGCACAACAGCGCCGCCGCGGACCCAATGGCCCCCACGCCACAGAAGACGATGCGCATGGTCGCCGCCCTCAGCACGCCCCGAAGGGCACCTTCGGCCGCAGGTAGATGCGCTCCTCGCCGTGCGCGCCCCGGAAGCGGTCCACGACGTAGTGCTGGAAGGCTTCCTCCCCCAGATTGAAGCGGTGCAGGCCCGGCACTCCGCCCGAGCGCACCAGCTCCACCGCGATGCGGCGCACGTCCGCATCGCTGATGTGCCGCTCCAACTCCACCGGCACGTCCGCCGAGTGTCCGTCATAGGTGATGTTGAGCGTCGCCATGGTCGCGTGCCTCCAGGGAAGGGAACCCTGGCCCGGGACGGCGGCCCCAGATGCATCCTGACAACCCGGCCGCGCGAGCAGCCATGCTCCGGCCTCCGTCGCCTCCTGGACGTGGGGGAGGGGAGCGGCCGTCACCTTCCTGCCGGGGGATGCACAGTGTTGGGCTCACGGGAGGAGACGCATGGAGTCACCGCGAGCACCGCACCCCTGGAACGTCACGCCCACGGAGGCCGTGGCGCTGCAGAAGCGCCTGCGTGAGCAGCTCATCCTCGAACCGCCTCCGGGCCTGCGCATCACCCGCCTGGCGGGCGCGGACATCTCCACGGAGAAGGGCAACGACACGGGCTATGGCGGCATGGTGGTGCTCGACGCGGAGACGCTTCTACCGGTGGCCCGTGCCGTGGCCACGGCGCCGCTGACGTTCCCCTACGTCCCCGGCCTGCTGTCCTTCCGTGAGCTGCCGGTGCTGGCCGCCGTCTGGGAACGGCTCACTGTCCGCCCGGACGTGCTCGTCTTCGATGGCCAGGGTACCGCGCACCCGCGACGGCTGGGCATCGCCTGCCACGGAGGGCTGCTGTTCGACATCCCCTCCATCGGCTGCGCCAAGTCGCTGCTGGTGGGCACGCCCGGGAAGCTCGCGGAGCAGCGGGGCGCCACGTCCCCCATCATCCACAAAGGAGAGGTGGTGGGCATGGCGGTCCGCACCCGCACCGGCGTCAGCCCCGTGTTCGTCTCCCCCGGCCACCGCATGGACCTGGACACCGCCGTGGAGTGGGTGTTGAAGGCCAGCCCCCGCTACCGCGAGCCGGAGACGACGCGCCACGCGCACCGGCTGGTGAATGCCTTCCGCCGCGCGGGGGGCGAGGCCGCGGAGCTGGAGGAGGGGAGTCCCGGATGAAGTCCGAGGGGTTGATGCTGGTGGTGGCGGGCCTGGGGCTCGCCGTCGTGGGCCTGCTGGTGTGGGCCGGCGCCTTCTCCTGGTTCGGCCGGCTGCCCGGGGACATCCGCGTGGAGAGCGGGAACACGCGCGTCTACGCGCCACTGGCCTCCATGTTCCTCATCTCCGTGCTGCTCAGCCTGGGCGCCTGGGTGGTGCGCCGCTTCTTCTAGGCCTTCGGACCGGACGTCTGTCCATCGGTTGAGAAGGCGAGAACCCTTTCGAGCCTCCCTGTCGGCGGCGCCCCTGACGAACTTGTCCGACAGTCGGACAGGTTTTGAGTCTGTCGGGCGGGCAGGGGCTCCGGCGGATTTCCTCTCAAGAATGCGCGCCCTTGGCGTCTGACCGGCAGAAGCGACCTGCCCGGTTGTCCGCCCGCTGTCCGGGCGGGAAGGCTGGGGCCCGGGACGGACGCGGAGTGGATCCGCGCCGTTGAACCGCGCAGCATGCGGCCCGCCGTCCCTGACGTCAGCGGTGGGGAATAAAAGGCGGCATCTGGAAAAGGCGGCGCGTCAGGCCGCCAGAGGTGAGCATGCGCAGGTTGTCATCCCCGTGGAGTGATCTGGCATCCCACTACCCCGTGGTCGTCGTGGGGTCGGGCTACGGCGGAGGCATCACCGCCAGCCGGCTGTCGCGCGCGGGGCAACAGGTGTGCGTGCTGGAGCGCGGCCGGGAGATGCACCCGGGGGAGATGCCTCGCACGCCCGCGCAGGCGGTGGCCGAGTTCCAACTCCACTGCGCCCCGGGCCAGGGAGACCTGGACGTGGGCAGCCCCACCGGCCTCATCGAGGTCCACCGCAACGGTGACGTGTCCGTCATCGACGGCTGCGGCCTGGGCGGCACGTCGCTCATCAACGCCGGCGTGACGATGCGGCCCGACCCTCGCGTGTTCGAGGACCCTCGCTGGCCCCAGGCCCTGCGCGCCGACGTGCACGGCCTGCTGGAGGACGGCTTCGCGCACGCGGAGTTGATGCTGCGGCCCCTTCCGTACCCGGAGGACCACCCGCCGCTGCAGAAGCTCAAGACGTTCGGCATCTCCGCGGAGAAGCTGGGCGGACGGCTGACGCGGCCCCCGGTGGCGGTGACGTTCGAGGCGGGCGTCAACGCCGCGGGCGTGCGGCAGCCGGGGTGCTCGCTGTGCGGTGACTGCGCCACGGGCTGCAACACCGGCGCGAAGAACACCGTGCTGATGAACTACCTGCCGGACGCGCACGCGCACGGGGCCCGCATCTTCACCGAGGTGTCGGTGCGCGCGGTGGTGCCGGACGGCGCGAAGTGGCGCGTCTACTACCGTCCCCTCAACACCGGCCGCGAACGCTTCGACGCGCCCGACGCCTGGCTCACCGCGGACCGCGTCGTCCTGGCGGCCGGCACCATGGGCACGGCGGAGATTTTGCTGCGCTCGCGCGAGCGCGGCCTTCCTGTGTCCTCGAAGCTGGGCCACCGCTTCAGCAGCAACGGCGACGTGCTGGCCTTCGGCTACAACCTGGACATGCCTGTCCACGGCGTGGGCCACGGCGAGCAGAACCACGAGACGCGCGACCCGGTGGGGCCCTGCATCGCGGGCGTCATCGACCAGCGCGACACCGCCCGCCTGGACGAGGGGATGATCATCGAGGAGGGCGTCATCCCCGGCGCGCTCGCGTCGCTGATGCCCGCGGCGCTCGCGGGGGCCGCGGCGCTGGTGGGCGAGGACACCGACGAAGGCATCCTGGACTGGGTCCAGGAGCGGCTGCGCCAGGCGGACAGCTTCGTGCGCGGGCCGGACCACGGCGCGGTGGAGCACACGCAGACGCTGATGGTGATGTCGCACGACGAAGGCAAGGGCGAGCTGCGGCTGGAGCACGACCGCGTGCGCCTGCACTGGCCGGACGCCGGCCGCGACCCGCAGCTCACCCGCATCGAGGAGCGCCTTCGCCGGGCTACCGCCGCGCTGGGCGGCACCTTCGTGCGCTACCCGCTCTGGTCCGAGGCCTTCGGCAAGGAACTCCTGTGCACGCACCCGCTGGGCGGCTGTGTCATGGCCGAACGGGCGGAGGACGGCGTGGTGGACCACGAGGGGCGCGTCTTCTCCGGTGCCTCCGGCCACGCGGTGCACGAAGGGCTGTACGTGTCCGATGGCTCCGTGGTGCCTCGCTCGCTGGGCATCAACCCGCTGCTCACCATCTCCGCTGTCGCCGAGCGCGCCTGCGCCCTGATGGCCCGTCGCCACGGGTGGACCATCGACTACGCCCCGCTGCCGGAGGCCTCGGCGCCCCAGGCCCCTGGGCCCGTGGGCGTGCGCTTCACGGAGACGATGCACGGCTTCCTGTCCGGTGACGTGAAGGCCCCGCATCTGGAGGCAGGCGACCCGGAGCGCGACGACGCCACGCCCCTTCGCTTCGTGCTCACCGTGACGGCCGAGGACCTGAACGCGACGCTGCGTGACGAGCGCCACCCCTTGAAGTTGATGGGCACGGTGACGGCGCCGGTGCTGTCGTCCCGTCCGTTGGTCGTGACTCGCGGCGAGTTGCGCCTGATGACCCGCGAGCACGCTCGGCCGGGCGGCCAGCGGATGGAGTACCTGCTGCACCTGCTCAGCGAGGCCGGCGAGCCGTACTACCTGGAGGGCTACAAGGACCTCTACGACGACCCGGGCCTGGACCTGTGGAAGGACACCACGACGCTGTTCGTGTCCCTGCACCGCGGGGATGGCCCGGAGGCGCCGTGCATGGGCCGGGGCTTCCTGCGGCTGTCCGCGGAGGAGTTCGCGCGCCAGCTCACCACCCTGCGCGTGCTCAACGCCCGGGACAGCGTGCAGCGGGCGGAGGCCCTGGCCCGCTTCGGCGGCTTCTTCTTCGGCGCCCTCTGGGACACCTACGTCCGGCGCGTGGCCGCCTAGCAGTCAGGCAGCCGGCGGACAGTGCACCAGTCCGCGATGACGTGCCCTCCGGGGCTGGCATGGGCACCCTGTTACCCACCGGGACCGACAGGGAGGACCCCCATGGCTGAAGACCGTGATCCGCAGCGCCGCTCCGGCGCACCCCAGGATGAGGAGCACGCGGAGGAGCGGCGCGAGCTGTCCATCGAGGAGCGGCGTGCGCGGCGCAGTGCGATGCGGGCCAGTCAGACGTATGCCCGCTTCATCGACCACCTCTGCGACCGGGGCGGCATGTCCCCGAGTGTCGCCCAGCAGGCGGCCGTCTCCGTGCTCTGTGGCCTGGAGCAACGCATCCAGGCGGAGGAGTCCCTCGACCTCGAAGCACAGCTGCCGCGCAGGCTGACGGAGATGCTGCACCGCTGCGAGCGCCACGACGCAGACCCCCGCCCGTCGAAGTTCGGCCGCGACGAGCTGCTGAAGCTGGTGGGCGAGGACCTGGCCTTGAATCCGGACGCCGTGGAGCCCGTGGTGCGCGCGGTGATGGACGCCGTCCGTCATCAAATCAGCGAAGGCGAGGCGGAGGATGTGAGCGCCCAACTGCCCGAGGACATCCGCCACCTTTGGCTGCCGACGATGTGAGGCCGGCTGTTAAGGTCTCCGGCACACGCTTGCCGGAGACCGCGCATGGCCCTCGATGATGACTTCAGCGCCGCACAGAGCCGGGTGAAGACGCTGTCCAAGGCTCCTTCGAACGACACGCTGCTGGAGCTGTACTCGCTCTACAAGCAAGGCACGGAAGGGGACGTGCAGGGCAAGCGCCCCGGCATGCTCGATATCAAGGGGCGCGCGAAGTACGACGCGTGGGCCGGCCGCAAGGGGCTGGCGAAGGACGCCGCGAAGCAGCAGTACGTGGCGCTCGTGGACAAGCTCCTGCGCGGGTAGACACGGCCCTCATGCCCCAATGGCTCCGGATGGCGCTGTTCCTCGTGCCGGTCACCGCGCTGCTCGCGATGGCGCACGTCTACCTGTACCGCCGCCTGGTGCGCGACGTGACGGCGAGCAAGGCCCTGCGCCGCGCGGGGCTGGTGCTCTTCGCCGGGGGACTGGTGGGTTCCCTGGGCGCCCGGATGGTGGGGGCGAGGCTCTCCTCCGAAGCGGCGTGGTGGACGGGCATCCTCCTGCTGGTGTGGATGGGGCTGGTGCTCTACCTGCTCATGTTCACCCTGGGGCTGGACGTGGTGCGGGGCGTCATCGCCAAGGCGCGCAAGCTGCCGGATCCGTCGCCCGAGCGCCGGGCCTTCCTCGCTCGGGGGCTCGCGGCGGGTGCCACCGTGGCGGGCGCGGCGGTGAGCACCTATGGCACCTGGCGCGCGTACCATCCGCCAGACGTGCGCGACATCCCGGTGCGGCTGCCGGGACTGCCCAAGGCGCTGGAGGGCTTCACGCTGGTGCAGCTCACCGACATCCACATTGGCGGGGTGCTGCAGCGCCGCTTCGTGGACGATCTGGTGGCGCGCGCCAACGCGCTCAAGCCGGACCTCATCGCGGTGACGGGCGACCTGGTGGACGGCACGGTGCCGGAGCTGGGGCGCTACGTGGGCGGCTTCGGCGCGCTCAAGGCCCGGCACGGCGCGTACTTCGTCACCGGCAACCACGACTACTACTCCGGCGTGGAGGCGTGGACGGAGTTCGTCCGGGGACTGGGCATCACCGTGCTGCGCAACCGCGCCGTGTCCATTGGTGACGCGGGCGCGTCCTTCGACCTCATCGGCGTGGACGACTGGAGCGCGAGCCGGTTCGGTGAGGCCGGGTATGACCTGGACGCGGCGCTGAAGGGCCTCCGGCCGGACCGCGCGTCGGTGCTGCTGGCGCACCAGCCCTCCAACTTCGAGGTGGTGGCCCAGCGCGGCGTGGGGCTCCAGATTTCAGGGCACACGCACGGCGGACAGATGTTCCCTGGCAACGTGTTGGGCCATCTCATCTGGGGCGAGCAGAACGCGGGCCTGAGTCAGCAGGGCGGCTCGCACCTCTACGTCAGCCGCGGGTGCGGTTTCGTGGGTCCGCCCATGCGCGTCGCCGCGCCGCCGGAGATTGCACGCATCATCCTGCTGCCGGGCTGAAGAAGCGGCTCACGGTTTGCGGTGGGCTCGCTCCAGGAGCAGGCCGTCCTCCTGGAGGATGGTCGGACCGGGCCGGGGCCGGCCATACAGCAGCCCCGAGGCGATGCGCAGCGGCGCGGCCCACGCGGGCTCGTCGCGCACCAGCACGTCCTCGCCGCCGATGCGGACCACCATGCCGTCGGGGGCCACCACGGAGAAGCGCAACGGCCGGCCCAGCGCCGCCTGGAGCGCGGCCATGGTCGTTTCGTCCTCCTGCGAGAAGGCCAGTGGGCCCTCCGGGTGGCTGTGGGTGATCTCCACCAGCGTGTCCCTCAGGCTCCAGATGGCTTCCCACCGGGGGCGGGAGTCCGGCAGCGCCATGGGGTCGTCGAAGGAGTCGCCCCACAACACCTGGCCCTCCGGTCCAATGAGCAGGCACACCTCGCGCGTCGTCGTCATGAAGTTCTTCCTCCCGAATGTCCCTTACCGACGTGGGGGACGGGCCCGGTCGGACACGCGGGTTTCAGACGTGCCGGGTGATGACCAGCGCGTCCGTGTCGATGGCTTCCTTGAGCACCGACGGCAGGCTCTCCAGCGTGACCCGGTTGTCCGCGCCCGCCAGGCACACGCCCGCGTCGCGCACGCGCAGCGTCGTGGCCTCCACCACCGTGACGAAGCGCTCGCCCATGAACGTGTAGACGACCTCGAGCAGGCCGTCCCCCAGCCGGCGGTGGTCCATCAGCCGCGCGCCGGCCTTGTCCAGCGCGCGCTCCACCCTCGCGCCGACGTCCGACTCCGCGCGCCAGCGGTCCTGGCGCGTGAAGTTTCGTCCATCGCGCGCGCCCAACGTCCGGCCGGAAGCGCGTGCGGAGGCATCCCGGCGTGTTTCCCACGCCTCACGCTCGTAAGCCGACGGCGTCACCCCGCGGCCGTTCGCGTCCCGCGCCGTACCGTGCTGGGCTTCTTCTCCGTGATGGGTCTCCCAGCGTTCGCGCTCACGCCCTGACAACGCCCGCCCGAGCTCGCGTCCTTCCGCGTCCCGCCAGACCTCCGGCATGCCGGTTTCATGCATCCGCGCACGGGCCTCTGCTTCGCGCCGGGCCTCCAGCTCCGCCTGCCTCCGGACGAAGCGCGCACGCTCCTCGGCCAGCCGGTTCAGGCAACGCTCCGCCTCCGCGCGTCCCTCGCGCGCCACGTCGAGCACCCGCGCACGGGCCTCCACGGGCGCGAACGGGATGCCCGTGCCTCGCGACACCGCGTCCAGCACCGCGAAGCCGAACGCCGCGCGCAGCGAAGCACTCACGCCACGCGCATCCCCCAGCGCACGGTCTTCCTCCAGCGCTCGGCGGGCCGTCTCCTCCGCTTCGCTTTCGAACTCCACTCCCTCGAAGAGCAGCGTGCCGTCATGCCAGCGGCGCGCAGTCACCGGCGACAGGCGCGGCGGCTCCTCCTCCGGCATCAACGCCAGCGGTTCCGCCACCGCGCCCTCGCGCACCAGCCGCGTGCCCCAGACGTGGCCCCGCACGCGCGGCAGCGCCTCCAGCCCTTCGGGAGACGCCGGCTCTCGTGCGGTGGCCTCGCGGCCCTTCACCTCGAAACGCCACCAGCCCGGGGCGACGGGCTGGGTGACGCGCAGGCGGCGTGAAGGCGCGTCCACGGTCCCGCCGCCGAAATACGGCAGCACCGCCGACTCCACCTTCCCGAGCAGCTTCCGGTAGTCCACGCCCCTGCCTCTTTCTTCACGCCACCTTCAAGAGCGGCGTGCTCATCACCCGGTCCACCCAGCCGGACTGGCTGGCCCCCGCCTCGCGCGGAGCGTCCATCAGCGCCTGGAGCACTCGCGGCACCTGGTAGGGGTCCGCGAACTGCCCCACGCTCACCTCACTGAAGGGCACACCCAGCTGCTTCGCCCCCGAGCGCACCGTGTTGCCGCGCGCCCCCGCCACGCTCACCAGCAGCGCCATGGCCGCCACGCTGTAGCCACACGCGTGGAAGGCCCGGGCGAACTGGTCGCCTGCCTCGCCCGCCTCGTCACCCACCACCATCACCACCAGCTTCGCCTCCGCCGGGATGCGAACCCCGGAGCGGTGCAGCGCGTGGACACCGGCCGCGTGCACCGTGCCGCCGGACGCCTTCAGCCCGGCCAGCATGTGCTGCACCGCCGTGCGGTTCGCCGCCTTGGGCTGCAGCATCGTGCCCATGGTGTCGAACGCGGCCACGTGCAGCTTGTTCAGCGGGAAGCCCGCGAGGATGCGCGACAGCGCCTCCTTGGACTGCTCGATGGCGCCCTCCATGGACCCCGACTTGTCGATGAGGAACATCACCCGCACGTCCGTCTCCGCCGTCGCCTCCGCCACCGCCTTCTTCACCGCGTTGTCGCTCGCCTCCTCCAGCTTGCGACGCACGTCCTCACCGCGGACGTTCTTCGCGATGTTCAGCGAGCGCTGATCCGTGGCGTTCGCCACCGCCCGCTCCCAGCGCGCCTTCACGGACGGCTCCTGCAACAGGCCCAGGTCCTCCAGCGTGGGCGTCATCAGCCGCAGGTCGCGGTCCGACAACGACGGCAGCAGCGTGGCCAGGATGGCGGGCGTGAGGCCCACGTCCTTCGGCAGCCGGCCCACGACCTCCTTGTAGGAGAGCCGCTCCAGTTCAATCCACTCGCAGATCTCCGCCTCGGAGAGGCCGTCGAAGCGCTCGCGCTTCACCAGCGTGAGCCCGTGCAGCCCCACCTGCCGGTGGCCGCCGTCCGCCTGCTTCTGCTTCCAGCCGAGCACCTCGAAGAAGCCCTGCGACTGGGGCTTGTAGCCCGCCTTGCGCGCCAGCTTCTTCAGCGTCTCCTTGTAGCCCGCCTTCACCAGGCCCTGGAGCATGGGCAGGTTCGCCTCACGCGCGGCCAGCCACTTCTGCGCCACGCGCTTCCAGCGGCCCAGGGGCGGCTTGCGCGACGCCGGGTCACCGAAGCCCGCGGCGCGGTTGAGGCGCGCGATCTCCGGCGTCTCCAACAGCTCCGCCACGCGCAGCACGGCCTTGGGCGTGAGCATCCGCGTGGAGCGGCGCACGTAGTGCAGCACCATGGCCTCGCCGATGGAGCGGTAGTCGTCGTCGTGGAAGGCGATGGTGCCCTGGCCGTCACGCACGGGCTGGCCCGCGTGCTCCTGCACCAGCATCAGCGCGCAGGTGGCCACCTTCAGGTCGCGCCAGTCCGTCTGCGTCAGCGCGTACGACGCGAAGTGCGCCATCAGCATCGGGTTGAGGCGGTAGAGCTCCAGCAGCTGGCCGTACAGCTTCACCGCGGCGGGCACGAACAGGCCGGGCGCCGCCTTGCGGCCGCGCGACAAGGCCTTCGCGTCCGCGCCGGCGACGGCCACCCAGGTGCCGTTCACGTCCAGGCCAGGACGGTGGTGCCACAGATGGGCGGAGCCACCGAGCACCACGTCGAGCAGGCGCTCGGCCGGTCCTCGCTGCGTCTCCGGAAGGGTCGTCTGGGTGCGAGCGGTCATGGCGGTCGTCCCCCTTTCGGGACAAAGGCATGCCCGGAAGGGCTGCCTGGAGATGGGAGGGAAAAAGTGAGCGCCCGAGTGAGGAAGCCGGAAGGCTGAATCCAGAGTTCAGTGCCGGACCGCCGGCGGGCCCCCCGCCTTGCGAGCGGAGGGGTGGAGTCGAACCACGGCGTGTAGGGCCTCTTCGGCCGGGCGCTCGAAAGCGATGCGCCCCTGGACGCCCCCCTGGCCGGAATCCTGACGGCGCCATTTTCGGGCCTTCTTCCGGGACCTTAGGAGTCTGCCCGGGCCTCTATGGAAGCGACCCGCCGCGTCATCCGCGGGCTTTTGAAAAAAGCGTGTCAGGAAACGCGGAGGGCCTGAGTCGGGCGTTCTGGTAACCAGTCGGAGGCTGTTCGCGGATGCAACGTGTTAATTTGCCGCGCCACATCCCCGTAACCCAACCTCTCGGGACGAGGACCTCCCGGGACAGCCTCCAGGGTCTTCCGGTGTACGAGCAGCTCACGGATGAGGAATTGTTCGCGGAGGTGACCCGGCGGCGCGCCACAGGCGAGGCCATCGGGACTCCGTTGGGGGCCTTGTGCGCGCGGTGGGCGCGCCCGGCCCGTTACGTCATTGGCCGGATTCAGGGCAGCTACGGACGGGGTTCGCCGGCGGACGCCGACGAGCTCTTCCAGGACGCGGTGGGGAAGTTCCTCGACCGGGGCCTGGATCAGTTCCGGGGCGTGTCCGAGCAGATGCCGGGCAGGAGCGCGTCTCCCAAGACGTTCTTCCTGCGCATCGTCAAGCACGTCGCCATCGACTTCTACCGGCGGCACCGGGAGGAGCTGGCGCCCGCGCCGGTGTCGCCCGACGACGTCATGGAAGAGACCCCGTCCGAGGTGGCCCGGGCGGTGGAGGGCGCACGGCGTCGCGAAGAGCGCGCCGAGGCGCAGGAACTGTATTGGGCCGCCTACGCCAGGCTCCAGCAGGAGCATCCAAAGGAGGCTTCCGCATGGGAGCTCTATCACCACGAGGACGTGGAGGATCACGAGGAATGCGCACGTCGTTTGAACATCAGCGTGGTGAACTCGTACAAGCGCGTCAGCCGCGCCCAGGCATACCTGCGTTTGTACCTGCTGGAGTTGCAGCGGGACGGACTGCCGGAGGAGCCGTCGTGACGTCTCGCGGGAGTCTGATGACTTCCGCCTCGCCCGGGATGTCGCGATGAAGGGCGACGCGCTGTCCCGCTACCAGGCCCGGTACGCGCGCCTGGGCGCGGGCCCCCTCTCGGTGGGTGAGCTGTTGGAGGTGGTGGGGGATGTGCTGCGCCGCTCGGACCGGCTCGGCACCGACGGGGTGGAAGAGGCCTTGAAGGGCCTGGGCCGCCCCGAAGTGGAAGCCTGGCTTGCCCAGCAGAAACCGCAGGCGCTCCAGCCGTTGCTCCTGCGTGCCGCCGAGGAGTCGATGGAGGTGGCGCTGGGCGAGGAGGGTGAAGAAGCGGAGCTGTGGCGCGCATCCGCGCTGGAAGGGCTGGCCGCCCGGGACCGGGCCGCCTCCGCCGCCCGCGCGCTCGTCACCTGGGAGATGTTGAAGGGCCCGCTGGACGGGGATGCGAGCACCGCTCGTGAGCGCTTTCTCGGGGCGCTGGGGCACCTGGACTCCTCGCTGCGCTCCCGGGCGCGCTGGTTCATCCCGCTCAACACCGAGCGCCGCGCCGAGCGCGACCTGCTGGACCCCGTGGAGCGCCCCGGCGCCTGGTGGTTCTCCGCGAGGGCCAGCTGTGATGACCTGGTGGCGTCCTGGACGGGCCGCCCCATGAAGGACCCGGAGCACCTGAAGGACTGCGCCAGCTGTCGCGCGGACCGGGCGGACACGGCGGTGGTGGACACGCCCCCGCGCCGCCACCTCACGGATGACGAGCTGTGGCGGCTGGACTCCGGCGAGATGAGCCGCGAGGAGCGCGAGCGCGTGGAGGCCCATACGGCCGGCTGCGGTGAGTGCGCCCAGGCCGTGCTGGCGCTGGAAGAGGGCGACGCCGCCATCGACGAGGCGCTGGAATTGGATGAGGAAGGCGCGCAGGTTCCGCGCGCGGCGCGCGACTCCCGCGCGGACATGGCCCGTCGCCCCAGCGCGGCCCGCCTGCCGGAGCACCGCGAGGTGCTGGAGGAGCGGCGAGACTTCCGCGTGGTGCTGGTTCGCGAGCGTCAGCGGGTGCGGCTGCTGGTTCAGCCCCTGGGCACGCGCGCCGTGACGGCCGCCGTGTTCCTGTCGCCCGGGCGTCCGTCGCTCAAGCCGACGCAGGGCCCGGAGGGGCTGTCCTTCGACCTGTCCACGGCGGCGGCCACCGGCGCGCACGCGGCCCACCTCACGGTGCAGGCCGGGCAGGAGACGCTGGAGCGCGACTTCGCGTTCTGAGTGAAGCGCGGAGCGGCGGAAGGTGTGAACCTTCCGCCTTCGCTCTGCCTCACTGGAGCTGGGAGGAGGGCACGTTCCGGCCGGACGAGTCGTACGGCTGGGCCGAGCGCACCGGCAGCCTGGGCATGGGGAGGGGGCCTCGCGAGGCTCCGGCCCGCACGCCACCGGACAGGAACGCCGCCACGAGCTGCGTGAGCGGCGGCCGGGTAGCGAGCGCCACGCCGCACACCTCCAGCCACTGCCGTTCGAAGCGTCCCGTGGTCTGCCGATATGCGTTGCATCCCTGCTGCGTGGGAGCAGCCAGGTCCCGTTCGAAGCGCTGGTCGTCGACGCCCCAGCGGATGCGGAGCGAGTCCGACGCGAGCCGGATGAACAGCGGTTCTCCGCCCCAGGTGCCCTCGATGAGGGTGGCGGAGCCGCCAGCGCGCACCTTCACCGAAAGGTCCCGCCGCTCGTAGGAACCGTTCACCTCGATGCCGTGCTCGAAGAGCTCGTCGCCGAACTCGCCCTTCCACGAAGGGCCCTTGCCGAGCATGAGCGGCGTGGCCGTCTGCACGCGCTGCGTGTCGAACCAGGCGGTGCCGACCCTGCCCAGGGGCGTGTTCGCCTTGGGCCGGGGGCCATCCTCCAGTCCCTGGGGGCCGGAGGGCAGGGGCTGCGGGGTGGCGAGCAGGTCCGTGGTCTTCACCGACGTGTCCACCGTCTCGAAGCGCACGCCGCCGAGCCATGCCTGGCCGGCGCCGCTCATGATGAGGCCCGCCATGATGGAGGTGGCCTCCTTCGGGACGTCCAACACCACGTCGTAGCGCTTGCAGCCGTGGGTGCCCACCAGGGCGCGCGACTGCATGTTGTCGAAGGCGAGCGGCTGCTTGGGGTCCGCGCCTTCCACGCGCATCCACAGCCCCGCCCAGCCCTTCACGTCCTGGTGGCGCACGGCCGCGGAGAAGCGCAGGCGCTTGCCCCGGAAGTCCTGCGCGCTGAAGGCCTGCATGAAGGTGCCGAAGCTGTCCGTGGCCTGCGTGCGCGAGCGCAGGAAGGCGCTGCGTGTGCCCTCGCACGGGGAGGACTCGTCCACGCCCGCCTCGTAGTGCTGGGGCGCGCTCTCCGTGACGTACCAGCCCTGCGGCAGCTTCGTCCGCGTGGCATCCGGAGCGGCGGGCATGCCGCCGGATGTGGCCGGGGCCGTCGCGCTTGATGGCGGCGTGGACGCGGCGGGGGCGGTCGTGACGGAAGCCACCTCCGCGCCGGGCCTGGGTGCTGGAGCACTGGTGGGCGGCGGCGGGCTCGCCTTCGGCGCCGAGGTATCGGGCCTGGCTGTCGCGGCTGTCTTCGCGCCCGAGGACGTCGGGCTCACCTTCGGCGCCGTCGCCTCGGACGCGGCCGTCGCGACGGCGGGCGGAGTCTGGGCCGCCGCGAGGGGCGCCCAGAGCGCGAGCAGCAGGCCGGGGAGGCGGGTTCGGAGCGTCATCACGGAAGTCCTCACAGCGCGGCCGGACGCGAGCTCAGCGCCACCTGCGTCAGTCCGCTGGACGCGTCGTAGCGGGGGACCTCGCCCTGTCCACCGGGGTGATACACGAGCAGCCCGCGCGCGCTCGCGGACTTGAGGCAGTGCTCCTGCGTGGCCAGGTCCGGGCACGCGACCACGATGTCCCGGGGTGCCTCGTCATCCTCGACTGGCATGTCCTGCACCGCGGCGATCGGCGCCTCCACGGGCGTCACGGACGGAGAGACGGCTTCCCCTCCGGACCGCAGCATCAGGAACACGGAGGCCGCCACCGCGACCAGCGCCGCGGCGACGGCGGCCGGACGGTGCCAGCGCGCGGGGCGCACCACGACAGCGTCGCGCGGCGTGGCGGCGGCGACTTCGTACAGCTGCTCCTCCAGCAGGGCCTCCTCCTGGAGCAGCCGCGCGCACGGCTCGCACGTGAGCGTGTGGGCCTCCAGCTCCGCCTCGGCTTCGGGCGGTAGCGCGCCCAGCAGGTACTGCTCCGTGCGGTCGCGGGTGAGGTGGGGCGTGGGCCTGATCATGGTTGTTCCTCTTCGAGCGCGGTGCGCAGCTTCTTGCGGACCTCGCACAAAATCTGTCGCACGCGCTGGACGGACAGCCCGACGCGGGAGGCGACTTCTGCATGGGGAAGTCCCTGACCGTCACAGGCCAGGAGGAAGACGTTGCGCGCGCCCGGTGACACCTGCTCCAGCGCGTCCCGGGCCCGGGCGAGCTGCTCCTCCGACAGCAGGCGCTTCTCCGCGGACTGCGCGGGGTCCACCGGCTGCTGCCGCTCCGGGAGATCCTCCAGCGTGCCGTCCACCGACTCGCGCCGCATGCGCCGGGCGTCATCCGACGCGAGGAACGCCGCCTGGGTGAGCGCGAGCGCAGGCAGCCGCAGCTCCGTGAGCAGGCCCCGCTGCTGCTGCTGGATGAGGCGCGCCCACGTCTCCTGCGCCAGCTCCTGGGCCCGGTCCACCCGGATGCCCCGCGCGAGCAGCGACACCACCACCCGGCGCTGGTGCCGCGCGATGAGCGCGTCCCACGCGGCCCGCTCCCCCTCCAGCGCGCGCCGGGACAGGGCCTCCTCGTCCGGCGCCGCCGGTCGCGCGGCCCTCTCTGTGTCCTGCCGCGACTGGAGGGTCGTCATCCCCAAGCCCTGTACGGCTGCATCCATGCCGTCTTCCCGTTGCGAGCCGCGCTCGTCCCCCGGAGGCCGTTCCTGCCCCGGGCTCCCAGGGAAACGCGCCTCCTGGCCGGACATATCGACGGGAATGGGCAAGGGGGGCCCGGGGTGGGGGAATGTCAGTTGGTGGCGGGGCTCTCGCCGGAGGCCCACGGCTGGTTGGAGACGCGCACGACGCCCTGGCAGCGGGCGCACACCCGGCCCTCCGCGTCCATCAGCTTCGCGGAGGCGAAGAGGGTGGAGGAGCCGCCGTTGTCGATGACTGCCTCCACGCGGAGGTGGTTGCCGGTGGCGGGGCGCTCGAAGCTCATGGACAGCTGGACGGTGGCGCAGCGGCGGGTGGGATCCCTCAGCGCCGGGGTGCAGCCGATGGCGTAGTCGAAGAGGGCGGAGAGCACGCCGCCGTTGACGGCGGAGGCCCCCAGGCCGCCCCGGTGCTGCGGCTGCACCTCCGGGAGCTCCACCACCACCATGCGCCCTTCCGGGAAGGACATCCGGGCGCCGAAGTGGCGCAGGGTGAGGCTCTCGTTGAAGAGCTCCGCGAAGCGGTCGAGCTGGGCCTGGGACGGGCGGGACGGGGTGTCGGACATGGCAGGTGGGCCCTTTTATATCCCACGCTCCTGCCCGTCCCGAGAGCGGACGGCCCGGCGGGCGACAGGGCTTACCGGAAGACCCGGCACCGGCGCGCGAAAGACGTTAGAAGACGGGGTTCTTCCCCCTGGTGGAACCCTCCGTGAACGCCCACGAAACCGCCCTCCTCGAAGACCTCAATCCGCCCCAGGCGGAAGCCGTGCTCCACGGCGACGGCCCCCTGCTCGTGCTGTCGGGCGCCGGCAGCGGCAAGACGCGCGTCATCACCCGCCGTGTGGCCCACCTGGTGAAGGTCCACCGCGTCTTCCCGTGGCGCATCCTGGCCGTCACCTTCACCAACAAGGCCGCGCGCGAGATGCGCGATCGCCTCACCCAGCTCCTGGGCGCTCAGGCCAACGACCTGGTGGTGAGCACGTTCCACTCTTCCGCGGCCATGATTTTGCGCCGCGAGGCGGAGGCCGCGGGCCTCACGCGCTCCTTCGTCATCTACGACGACGGCGACCAGCTCAGCCTGGTGAAGCGCGCCATGCGCGACGCGGGCGTGGAGCCGGTGATGCAGCCTCGTGAAATCCTCCACCGCATCGACCAGGAGAAGAACGCCGCGCGGCTGCCGGAGGACATGCGCGTGGAGCAGGAGGACGTGCGCGGGCAGATCGTCAAGCGCGTGTACGCGGGCTACCAGAAGCTCTTGCGCGCGGCGAACGCGGTGGACTTCGGGGACCTGCTGCTCCTGCTCGTGAAGCTCTTCCGCGACCGGCCGGACGTGCTGGAGCGCTACCGCACGCGCTTCACGCACGTGCTGGTGGACGAGTTCCAGGACACCAACCCCGTGCAGTACGCGTTCCTGCGCCAGCTTGCCCCGCCGCCGTCCGCGAACCTGGTGGTGGTGGGAGACGACGACCAGTCCATCTACCGCTGGCGCGGCGCGGACGTGGACAACATCCTCCAGTTCCCCGTGCAGTACCCGGGCGCGAAGGTGGTGAAGCTGGAGCAGAACTACCGCTCCGACCAGAACATCCTCACCGCCGCGCACGAGGTCATCTCCAAGAACCCGCGCCGCATGCAGAAGAAGCTCTGGAGCGAGCGGCCCAAGGGGGAGAACCTGGAGCTGCTGCTGCACCGCGACGAGCGCGCGGAGGCGCAGGAGGTGGCCCGGCGCATCCTCGCCGTCCAGCGCGAGGGCTTCATCAAGTTCTCCAGCATGGCCGTGTTCTACCGGACCAACGCGCAGAGCCGCGTGCTGGAAGAGGCGCTGCGGCTGGGGCGCGTGCCGTACCAGCTGGTGAGCGGACGCAGCTTCTACGACCGCGCGGAGGTGCGTGATGCCTCCGCGTACCTGCGGCTGATGGTGAACCCGCGCTCGGACGCGGACCTGTTGCGCGTGCTCAACGTGCCGGCGCGCGGCATCGGCGACACCACCGAGGAGCGGCTGACCGACTTCGCGAACGAGCAGGGCCTGAGCCTCTACGAGGCCCTGGGCGAGCGCCACCGCATCCCTTCCCTCAACGCCACCGCGCAGAAGCGGCTGGGCGGCTTCCACCAGCTGCTCCAGTCGCTGCACGCCTTCTCCCTCACGGCGAAGGACGCGGCGGGCGCGGTGGACCAGATGCTGAAGGAGTCGAAGCTGGTGGAGACGCTGGTCGCGGAAGGCAGCGACGAGGCGCTCACCCGGGCGGAGAACCTGAAGGAACTGCTGGGCGCGGCGCAGGAGTTCGACCTGAAGCGCGCGTCCGACATGGTGGCCTCCGCCGCCGCGCTCGAAGCTCGCGAGGAGGAAGCGCCGGAGGGCGTGGACTCCGCGCCGCTCACCGCGGACATCCCGCCCCTGCAATCCTTCCTGGAGCAGATCAGCCTGGTGGGTGAAGCGGACGCGGAGGTGAGCGAGGGCCGCGTGGCGCTGATGACGCTGCACGCGGCCAAGGGCCTGGAGTTCGACGCCGTGTTCCTCACCGGCATGGAGGAGGGCGTCTTCCCTCACTCTCGCGCGCTCAAGAGCGACGACCCGGACGGCGGCGAGGAGATGGCCGAGGAGCGACGGCTTTGCTACGTGGGCTTCACCCGCGCTCGCAAGCGGCTCTTCGTGAGCCTGGCGCAGTGCCGCTCCCTCTTCGGCGAGCTCAAGTACAACCCGCCCAGCCGCTTCCTCGCGGACGTGCCGCAGGCGTTGTTCGGCTTCAAGGAGAACGACCTGCCGCCCCCGCCGCGCGCCGCCGCCATGCCGCAGCGCCGCCGCAACTGGGACGACGACGAGACGGGCCCGCGCGTGGACCGCAGCTATTCGCAGGCGTCGTCCGACATGGACGGCGTGGGCGGAGACGTGCGCGGCATGCGCGTGCGCCATGAACAGTTCGGCTCCGGCCGAATCGTCGCCGCGGAAGGGTCCGGCCCCAACGCCAAGGTCACCGTGGAGTTCGGCGGAACCGTGGGCCTCAAGCGCGTCATCGCGCGCTTCCTCATCCCTGGCTGAGCGCCGGGCGGATCCGGTGTCCACAGCGGTTTCCAGTATTCATGTGACACCGGGCCCGGTCGGCCGGTGTACGGATTGACTTCCTGACGCTTCCCCAGTGGGATGACCTCCAACGAACGGAGGCGCTTCCCCCCATGGCGCTACGTCAACGACGGTGGACTTCCGCGCTGCTCGCGGGCTCCTTGAGTTTCCTGACTGCCTGCGAAGGCCAGATTTCTGACGCGGCGAATCCGCGCAATCCTGGCCCTGACGGGACGAACAAGCCTCCCCCTGTGGGCGTGGAGCAGGCGGCGCGCTCCGTGCGCGTCGCTCGGCTGACGCATGCGCAGTGGGTGAGCAGCGTGAAGGACCTGCTCAAGCTGGACGCGGCGCCCACGGCGCTGGCGCAGTCGTTTCGCGCGGATCCGTCCCAGAGCGGCTTCCTCTTCGACAACGACGCCCGCGCGCTGTCGGTGGACGAGGCGCTGTGGGGTGCCTACCAGCGCGCGGCGGCGGACCTGGCCGGGCAGGTGGCCACGGACGCGACGAAGCTGGGCAAGCTGCTGCCGGCGGGGAGCACCACGGACGAGGCTCGCGCGAAGGCGTTCGTGGAGTCCTTTGGCCTGCGCGCCCTGCGCCGCCCGCTGTCCGCGGACGAGGTGGAGACGTACCTGAAGCTGTACCGCCAGGGCCCTCAGGCGTACCCGACGATGGCCGCGTTCCAGGGCGGCCTGCGGCTGGTGCTGGAGGGCTTCCTCCAGTCGCCCCTGTTCCTCTACCGCGTGGAGCGCAGCACGCAGGCGACGGCCGGCAAGGTGCCGCTGGACGCGTTCGAGGTGGCGTCCCGCTTGAGCTATGCGCTCTGGAACTCCATGCCGGACGACGCGCTGTTCGCCGCCGCTCGCGAGGGCATGCTGGCCAGGCGCGAGGGCGTGGCCTCCGAAGCGCGCCGGATGATCGCGGACGCCCGGGCGCGCGGCGTGGTGGACGCCTACCACCAGGCCGTCTTCGACGTGCCCCGCTACGCGAGCATCCGGCCCAACGCGACGCGCTTCCCCAACGTCACCACGAAGCTGGCGGAGTCCGCGGCGAAGGAGAACACGCTCTTCGTCGAGGACGTCGTCTTCGGGCGCAAGGGGCGCTTCGCGGACCTGCTCACGTCGCGCGACACGTTCGTCAACGCCGAGCTGGCGCGCATCTACGGCCTCACCGGGACGTTCACTGCGGACTTCGTGCCGGTGACGCTGGACGGGGCGCAGCGCCGGGGCGTGCTCACGCAGGTGGGCTTCCTCGCGTCGCATGCGACGTCCATCGACCCGGACCCCATCCACCGCGGCGTGTTCCTGTCGGAGCACCTGCTGTGCCAGAAGATTGGTGCGCCGCCGGCCAACATCCCCGCGCTGCCCGCGCCCAATGGCCGCACCAACCGCGAGGTGGTGACGTCGCACACGGAGGCGCCGGGCACGGTGTGCGCGTCCTGCCACGCGACGCTGATCAACCCGCTGGGCTTCCCCTTCGAGAACTTCGACGCCGTGGGCGGCTACCGCACGACGGACAACGGGCTCCCGGTGGACGCCTCGTCGACGCCGGGCATCGGCGGACAGAAGGTGTCGGTGAAGGACGCGCTGGACCTGGCGGACGCGCTCGCGGCCACGCAGGCGGTGCATGAATGCTACGCGCGCCACTGGGTGGAGTTCCTGAGCGGACGCCCCGCGGTGGCGGAGGACGATGCGCTGGTGGCGCGGTTGGGCAAGCTGTCGCAGTCCGGTCAGCTGCCCATCGTGGACCTGGTCGTCGAGGTCGTGACGGGCGTGGGCTTCGTGACTCGCCACCCGGAGGAGCTGCCGTGAAACTGAGCCGACGACGCATGTTGCAGGGCCTGGGTGGCGTCATGCTGGGGCTGCCGGTGCTGGAGGGGCTGTTGCCCCGCAAGGCCCAGGCGGCGGAGGCGGACGCGCTGCCCTTCGCCATCTTCCTGCGCCAGGCGGATGGCGTGGCCGCCGCGCAGAGCACCTCCGAGCTGGGCAACGAGCCGGAGCGCTTCTGGCCGGAGCCGCTGGGAAACCTCTCCACCACGACGCTCGCGGGCAAGTCGCTGGTGGAGCTGGCGGACCACCGCGCGCGCCTGCTGGTGGTGCGCAACGTCAACATGAAGGACTACAACTACGGGGACGGCCACGCCCGCGGGGCGCTGCAGTGCCTCACCGCGCGAGGCCCCGCAGTGGAGGGCGTGGGCGGCGACTCCGAGGCGTCCGGCGAGTCGCTGGACCACCGCATCGGCCGTGAGCTGAACCCGCAGAAGCGCGACTCGCTCTACCTCTACGCGGGGCAGGCCGGCGGGTGGCTGGGTGGCCCCTGCATCTCTCACCGGGGCAGCGCTTCACGCCGGGCCGCGCTACATGATCCGTGGGTGGCCTACCAGACCATGGTGGGTGGCCCCGGAGGCCTCTCGCCGGAGGCGCGCGAGCAGCTGCTGGTGCGCCAGAAGAGCCTCAACGACCTGGTGTCGGGCCAGCTGAAGGCGCTCCAGTCTCGGCCGGAGTTGAGCAGCACGGACAAGCAGCGCCTGGACCTGCACCTGTCCAACGTGCGCGACCTGGAGGTGGCGCTCAGCTGCCGCGCCCGCGCGGACGAGGAGCTGCGGCTCCAGCAACAGGCGCCCGGCTACAACAGCACGGACGGTGACGAGGTGCTGGCCACGGTGCGGCTGCACATGGACATCGCGGTGCTGGCGGTGGCGTGCGGCACCACGCGCTCGGTGGCCATCCAGGTGGGCAACGGCAACGACAGCGCCACGCGCTACCGCGACCCCACGACGGGGCAGTTGATGGAGAACTTCCACTACATCTCCCATCGCCGCGCGTCGCACGACGCGTCGGGTGGCATCATCGCCGGGTCGGACGTGCTGCACTCGCGCGTGGACGCGCAGTTCGCGCAGACCTTCAACTACCTGTTGGATCAGCTGGCGGCGTACTCCCTGCCGAACGGCAAGAAGCTGGTCGACCAGGGCGTGTCCGTCTGGTTCAACGACCTGGGCAACGGGCCGGCGCACTCGGCGCGCCACATCCCGTTCATCCTGGCGGGCAGCTGCAACGGCTACCTCAAGCAGGGCGTGGCGGTGACGGCGGCCGGCGGCAACAGCAGCCCCAACCTCAACAAGATGCTCAACACCCTGGGCGCCGCGGTGGGCCTGAAGAACGCGGCCGGCGGGCCGCTGGACGACTTCGGCGACTCCACGCTGCCCAAGGGTCTGCTGACGGAGCTGCTGGCCTGAGCGGCCGTTGACCCGATTCGCCTCCTCCTTTCCTCCTTTGTTTTCGAACAGAGGAGGAAGGGATGTTCCCAGCAATCCGCAAGGCCTTCACCGCATCGCTCGCTTTCGTCTCCCTGCTGTCCGCCGGTCCGGCGGCGGCGCACGGCTCCATGGAAGTCCCGCTGAGCCGCGTCTATGGATGTTTCAAGGAAGGGCCGGAGAGTCCCAAGTCCGCCGCGTGCAAGGCCGCCGTGCAGACCGGTGGGACGCAGGCGCTGTATGACTGGAACGGCGTCCGGCAGGGCGCCGCCAACGGGCGTCACCGCGAAATCATCCCCGACGGCAAGCTGTGCAGCGCCGCCAATGAGAGTCACAAGGGCTTGGACCTGGCGCGCGCGGACTGGCCGTCCACGCTCATCACCCCGGACAGCGGCGGCCGCTTCGAGTTCGTCTTCCACGCCACCGCGGTGCACGCCACGGGCTACTTCCAGCTCTTCGTGACGAAGGAGGGCTACAACCCGGCGCTGCCCCTGAAGTGGTCGGACCTGGAGTCGACGCCGTTCTGCAACGTCACCAACGTGTCCGCGGTGAACAACCGCTACCGGCTCAACTGCCCGTTCCCGGCGACCCGGACGGGCTCGCACGTCATCTACGCCGTCTGGCAGCGCGCGGACAGCCCGGAGGCCTTCTACGCCTGCACGGACGTGAAGTTCAGCAACACGCCGCCCCCGCCGGTGTCGTGGAAGGAGTTGGGCCAGGTGCAGGCGCGCGAGGACCTGCCCAAGTCCAGCAAGGTGACGTTCCGCCTCTTCGACAGCGCGGGCCGCGACGCCGAGTCGTATCCGCTGACGCTCGACGCGGCCACGCCCGCGGCCACGTGGATGTACCGGCTGGCGCAGCAGGTGAACGCGGGCTCCAGCCGCGTGCAGGTGGGCGTGCTCCAGACGACTGGCAGCGTGACGCCGGTGCAGGACGCGCTGGGCAACCGCGTGTACGCGAAGGAGACGGGTTACTCGTTCCAGGTGGACATCGAGAAGCCCTCCACCGGCGGGTCCGCGCAGTACAAGTACCCGGCGGGCATCGACAGCTACACGGCGGGCACGTTGGTGGAGGGCACGGACGGGCTCATCTACCGCTGCAAGCCGTTCCCGTACTCCGGCTGGTGCAAGGGCGCGGCGTCGCACTACGCGCCGGGCACGGGCATGGCGTGGCAGGACGCGTGGGAGCTCGCCAACCAGGCCAGGTGAGAGGCGGCCACCAATCACTCGGAGTGAAATTGACAGGACTCCGCGTGCTTCGTAGTCCTCAGGGCTTCCCCCCATTTTCTTGGGGTTTCGACACTGTATACTGGTGGACAATTACGCTGATCATGGAACGAACGGGGGCAAAGGTCTGAGTCTGTCCGGACCCTCCGCCATGAGCGTGATCCTTCCGGCGGCAGCACGCCCCCACGGGTGCTGTCGGCGGGAGTTCCCCTGCATGCTGTGGAGTCAATTCCATGCCCAAGCCGTGGCCCCGGTGGCCTCTGCTCCTCGCCGGTGTTTTCTCGGCGAGCTCATCCCTCGCGGCTGAGAAACTCTCCCCTGTCGCACCCTCCACGCTGATGCAGCTCCAGGTCCAGGAGCCATCGCGTGTGGCGCAATCCCTGGCCAGCCTCAAGGCGCAAAGCCTCAAGCTCGGGCTGGGCTCGCGGGACGACTTCCAGCTGTCCAGCTCCAGCACGGATGCCTTTGGCCAGACGCATGCGCGCTTCGAGCAGACGTACCAGGGCGTCCCCGTGTGGGGCGCCATGGCCATCACCCACCAGGGAGTGTCCGCGGGGGACATCCGCATCACCACCGAAGGCCTGCGCAAGAACATCCGCCTGGGCGTGACGCCCGCGCTGGACGCGAAGTCCGCGGCGGCGAAGGCCACCCAGGAGCTGGCGCCCAAGGGCGAGCTCGCCGTCACGCCGAAGAGCGAGCTCATCGTCTACCCCCAGACGCGGCTCGTGAACCGCTACCCCGGCAAGCCGGTCGCGGAGCAGAACGCGGCGGACTTCGACACCCAGGTCGTCGCCTACCGGCTCGCGTACCACGTGCACACCGAGCTGGAGAACGCGAAGGACGGCGTCAAGCACACGGACTTCATCGTCGACGCGAACTCGGGCGAGGTTCTCAAGCAGTGGAACTCGCTCGAGACGGCCGCCGCCAAGGGGCTCGGCCACTCGCAGTACAGCGGTGACGTCCCGTTGGACGTCTTCCAGAACGCCCAGGGCCTCTTCGAGCTGCGCGACGTCACGCGCGCCGGCGGCGAGGGCATCCGGACCTACGACGTCAACCACGCCGCCGTGCAGAACGGCGTCGTCCCCACGCTGACCCTCTACACGGACGCCGACAACGTCTGGGGCGACGGGCAGAACTACATCGTCGGTGCCAACAACACCCTGAGCACCAACGGCCAGACGGCCGCCGTCGACGCGCACTTCGGCCTGCTGGCGACCTGGGACTTCTACAAGAAGATCCTCGGCCGCGACGGCATCGACGGCGTCGGCTCGCCCACCTACAACCGGGTGCACGCCAGCAACCTCTACAACAACGCCTTCTGGAGCGACGGCTGCTTCTGCATGAGCTACGGCGACGGCTCGTTCCCTGCCGCTGGCGGCTTCAGGTCCCTGGGCGTGCTCGACGTGACGGGCCACGAGATGTCCCACGGCGTCACCTCGCACTCGGCCGGCCTCATCTATGACGGCGAGTCCGGCGGCCTCAACGAGGCCAACTCGGACATCTTCGGCGCCATGACGGAGTTCTGGGTGGCCAACGGCCGCGGCAGCTCCATTGGTGACACCGGCGGCAACTGGCTCATGGGCGAGCAGCTCAGCAGCTTCCCGCTGCGCATCATGTTCCGCCCGTCGCTGGACGGCGCGAGCGTGGACGCCTGGTTCCCCGGCCTCGGCAACATCGACGTGCACTACAGCAGCGGCCCGATGAACCGCGCCTTCTACTTCCTGTCCCAGGGCGTGCAGCCGCTGGCGATCAGCACCGACTTCTCCAGCACCTACCTGCCCGCGGGCATGAGGGGCATCGGCAACGACAAGGCGGCGGCCATCTGGTACCGCGCACTCACCGTCTACCTGTTCCCGTCGTCCAACTACCTGTCGGCCCGCACCAGCAGCCTCCAGGCCGCGGCGGACCTCTTCGGCTCCCAGTCCAACGAGTACCGCGCGGTGCAGAACGCCTTCGCGGCCATCAACGTGGGCTACACCGCCGGTACGTACGACGACCGCACGGCCCCCACCGTCACCGCGAGCGTCTCTGGCAGCGCGCCTGACATCCAGCTGAAGGCGCAGGCCGACGACAACGTCGGCGTGGCCCGCGTGGAGTTCTACGTCGACGGCGCCCTGGCGGGGAACGTCTCCGCCCAGCCGTTCCAGCTCCTGCTGGACGCCACCTCGCTGACCAACGGCGCCCACGCGCTGGTGGCGGTCGCGTTCGACGCGGCCGGCAACTCCACCGCGTCCGCTCCGGCGAGCTTCACCGTCTCCAACAGCTTCGAACAGCTCCTGATCAACCCGGGCTTCGAACAGGACACCCTGGGCTGGACGGATGACCCGTCGAACATCAACTACCCGGTCGCCTCCGGCCCGCGCAACGGCCAGGGCTTCGCGTGGCTCAACGGCTATGGCACGACGCACGTCGACCGGCTGTGGCAGGACGTCACCATTCCCGCCGGCGTCACCAAGGCCGCGCTGACCTTCTTCCTCAACATCAGCACCGCCGAGACGACCACCGCCGTGCGCGACACGCTGACGCTGCAGGTGCGCGACACCTCCGGCACGGTGCTGGGGACGGTGGCGACGTGGTCCAACCTGGACGCGACGCTGGGCTATGCGCAGCAGAGCCTGGACCTGACGGCCTACGCGGGCCAGACGGTGCGCATCTTCTTGGAGGGCAGCGAGAACGCCTCGCTCGCCACCAACTTCCAGGCGGATGACTTCTCGCTGCGTGTCATCCGCGCGGCGGACGCCGAGGCGCCCCGGGTGAAGGCCAGCGTGGTCTTCTCCGGCACGCGCGTGGGCTACTTCGCGGACGTGTCCGACAACGGCTTCGTCAACGCGGTGGAGTTCCTCGTCGACGGCACGTCGCTGGGCAACTCGGTCAAGTCGTTCACCCGGGCCGTCAACCTCTCCACGCTGACGGCCGGTCCGCACACGCTCGTCGCCCGGGCCACGGACGCGGACGGCAACGTGGGGGACTCTCCCGCGGTGACGTTCTACGTGGACACCACCTCCACCCAGCGCGTGCTCAATCCCAGCTTCGAGCTCTCCACGAGCTGGACGAGCGCGACGACGCAGTCGGGCTCGACGGGCATCCTGTCCAGCGCGTCCTTCGCGCACACGGGCAGCCGCATGTACGTCTTCTATACGAACGCGGGTCCGGCGCGGCACTCCGTCCGTCAGTCCGTTGCCATCCCGGCGACCGCGACCTCGGCCATCTTCAGCTTCTGGCTGCGCATGTACAACGGCGCGTTCTCCGACGGCCTGCCCCACCACACCATCAGCGCGAAGGTGCGGGATTCCGCCGGCACCGAGCTGGCGACGCTGAAGACGCTCTCCAACGTGGATGACACCGGCGGGGAGTACCGCCAGCACCGCTTCGACCTGACCGCGTACAAGGGCCAGACGGTGCAGTTGTTCTTCGACGCGGACCAGACGGCGGCCCCGCAGATCCCGGGCGGAGTCACCCAGTACTTCGTGGACGACGTCAACCTGGTCACCTCGACCCAGGCGGACATCCAGGCCCCCACGCTCGCCGTGGCGGTCGAAGGCAGCTACGGGACGGTGCAGCTCACGGCTTCCGTGAGCGACGACGTCTGGACGTCCAGCCTCGCGTTCCAGGTGGATGACGCCCCGGTGAGCTCCTTCACGGACGTCCAGGGCATCTACGCGACCGCATTCGACACGAAGACCCTGTCCAACGGCCCGCACACGTTCAAGGCGACGGCCACGGACAAGGCGGGCAACACGACGGAGCGCACGGTGACCTTCGAGGTCCGCAACTCCACCGTCCAGGACCAGGGCGCGCCGCACATCACCGCCAGCGTGGAGGGCCTGTTCGAGACCTACGCGATGCGGGCCGAGGCCACCGACGACACGGGCGTGGCGTACGTGGAGTTCTACGTGGACGGCGCCCTGAAGGGCCGGACCTCGTACGAGCCGTACACGCTGCCGCTGTTCCCGATTCCGCTGGCGCCGGGGGAGCACATCCTCGAGGCGGTGGCGTACGACGCCTACGGCAACTCGGCCAAGGCGACCACCCCCTTCACGCTCCTGCCCGTCACGGTGGAGTTCCTGGAGGCGCAGCACGTGGTGCCGGTGGGTGGCTCCGTCGCCCTGCAGGCGAACGTGGCGAACGTGGTGAACACGGCGGTGAGCTGGTCCGTGGCGGAGGGCCGCGTCTGCGGCACCGTCGGCACGGACGGCGTCTACGCCGCGCCCGTGGCCCGTGGCCTGTGCCACGTGTCCGCGGCGAGCGTCGTGGTACCGACGGCGAAGGCCGTGGCGGCCATCCAGGTCTACACGGGCGACATCAATGGCGACAACGTCGTGGACGGAGAGGACATGGGCCTGCTCGCGCAGGACTACGGCACCAACGGCTCCGAGGAGACCAACCTCGACGGCGCCGGCTCTGTGAACGACAACGACATCACCCTCTTCGTCAGCCAGTTCGGACGGTAATCCCCCATGAAAACGTGGATGAAGCTCATTGTTCCGCTCCTGATTGGGGCGCTGGCTGCCTGCTCCGACCCCGACACGGGGCCGGTGACGGTGACTCCGAAGAACGTCACGGTGAAGGCCGGTGAGAAGTCGACCTTCAGCGCTTCGGTGAAGGACGCGAAGGAACCGCGCGTGCTCTGGTCGGTGGAGGGAGGCGACTCCCACGGCACCATCAGCAGCTCGGGCATCTACACCGCGCCGGCCGAGGCCGGCACGTACACCGTGGTGGCCACCAACGCGGTGGACACCTCGAAGAAGGACACGGCCACCGTCAAGGTGGAGGCAGTTCCGACTCCGACGGTCATCGTGAAGGTGACGCCGGAGGTGGCGACCATCGGGCAGGGGACCGTCACGGACCTGACGGCGGAGGTCTCCGGTTCCTCCATCACGGCCGTGCAGTGGTCCGTGGAGGGTGGCGACGCGAACGGCACTGTCAGCAGCACGGGCCGGTACACGGCGCCGAACACGCCGGGCACGTTCACCGTGACGGCCACCAGCGTGGCGGACCCGACGAAGAAGGGCTCCGCCTCCATCACGGTGGAGCCTGTCGTCGTCGGGGAGGTGAAGGTGACGGTGAGCCCCTCGTCAGGCACCACCACCTGGGATGGCACCGTCCAGCTGACGGCCGAGGTCACCGGCACCAACAACCTGGCGGTGCAGTGGTCCGTGGAGGGTGGCGACGCGAACGGCTACGTCAGCACCACGGGCGTGTACCGCGCGCCGAAGAAGACGGGCACGTTCACCGTGACGGCCACCAGCGTGGCGGACCCGGCGAAGAAGGCCACGGCCACCATCCGGGTGGACCCCGTCGTCATCGAGACGGTGGTGGTGACGGTCTCTCCGAAGACGGGCTCGGTGGCGCAGGATGCCGCCTTCTCCCTGTCCGCGCAGGTCACCGGCACCAACAACGTCGCGGTGCAGTGGTCCGTGGTGGGCGGTGACGACAACGGCACCGTGAGCAGCACGGGCGTGTACCGGGCGCCGCGCCGCTCGGGCACGTTCACCGTGACGGCCACCAGCCTGGCGGACCCGACGAAGTCCGACTCGGCCTCCCTCACCGTGGGCCCCTACGTCCCCCCGGCGGTGACGGTGAGCGTCACGCCGAAGACGGCCACCGTGGATCAGGGGAACTCCGTCGACCTCACGGCCGACGTCACGGGCTCCTCTGTCGTCGCGGTGACCTGGACCGTCGAGGGCGGTGCGGCCAACGGCACCGTCACCAGCACGGGCCGGTACACGGCGCCGAACAAGCCGGGCACGTACACCGTGACGGCCTCCAGCGTGGCGAATCCGGCGGGCAAGGACTCCGCCGTCATCACCGTGCCCGTCGCTGGCACGGTGAAGTACGTGGACCCCACGGGTACGGGCTGGCGCCTGGTTCGCAACGCCACCCTGTCCTCGGGCAACACGCTGGTGCTGGACCTGGTGGGCCCCACGGGCCAGTCCGGCCGCGGCGCGGACCTGAAGCTGGGGCTGGATGCGGCCACCGCGGACTGGTCCACCGTGGACGGCACCGAGTACGTGGCCAACGCTGGCTACGACCTGGGCACCGCGCCCCAGCTGCTCAAGTCGGCAGTGAAGGGCGGCACGCTGAGCGTGGGCGTGTACCAGAAGGGCGCTCCGGCGCACGCGTACAACGGCGCGCTGCTGTCCGTGTCGCTGACCGTGAAGGCCACCGCCGAGACGCCGGCCGGCACCGTGGTGCCGCTGACCGTCCTCAAGGCGCACGCGCTGCCGGCTTCCGGCTCGCTGCAGGTCATCAACGTGGCGGTGGGCACCATCACCACCGCTCAGTAGTCCGGAGCCCGAAGCAGTGAGAGCGGCGGCCTTCCCCACGGAAGGCCGCCGTTTTCATTGGGGGCCGCGTGGCTTCACGGAGGGGCGGCCTCCACGGTGAAGGTCACCTCACCCCGGGGGGGAATCTGTACCTTCCGGGGTGTGAAGCGGGGCCCTTCGTCCGGGTCGGCGGCGCGTGCATCCAGCAGGTACTCGCCGGGTTCGACGCCTCGGAGGATGAGGGTGCCCTTCGGGGCGGGGGCCTGGTAGCGGGTCATGGGAAATCTCCCCATCTCCTTCAGTGAGACGAGCGCGGGCAGCGGCGTGCCGTTCGTGTCCTGGGCCAGGAGCCGCACCGTCGCGGCGCGGTCCAGCGCCACGGTGAGCGTGTCCACGCGGGCCGTCACCTCCTGCTCGAAGGGACGCGCGTTGCGGCTGTGGAGCGCCAGGGTGAAGGGCGGGGGCGGCAGCTGCGACAGGGTGTAGACGCCGTCGCGAAGGGAGACGTTTCGGGGACGCGCCATCGCACGGGCGACGTCGGAGTCTCCTGGCTCGGTGATGGTCGCGCGGAAGGATTCCAACTGGGACAGGGCTTCGCCCGTCTCCGCGTCGTGGACGGCGAGCCGCAGCGTCCAGCCGGGGTCGAGCGTCAGCACGCCCAGGTCCACGTCCACGCCTTCCGTCAGGTTCACGGGGCGCTTCAGCGGCATGAAGCCGGGGGCCGTCACGGTCAGCATGTCCGGGCCCGCGGCGGTGAAGGGGACGTCCAAGGCACCGTCCGGCAACCCGGTGGCCTGTTCGAAGTCCTTGAGGTTCGTGCCCGTCACCTGGAACGAAGTGACGGCCTGGCCTCCAGGTTCCACGACGCGGCCCCGGATGCGTCCGTCGCGCTCCAGCACGAGTTGGAGGGGAGCCTCGCTGGAGTCCACCCAGATGCCTCCGAGCTCCGGGGCGGGCTCGCCTCCCTGGGAGCGCCTGGGGCGGAAGGTGTAGCCCGGCAGCTGGGCCATCAGGGCGTAGCGAGGAGCCACGAGCCCGCGCAAAGTGAAGCGTCCGTCCGGGCCCGTGCGGAGGCCGGGAGGCCACTCGTCATCGGTGGCTCGCGGATCGGATGAATCGCTATCGAGGAAGACCGCGGTGAGGATGACGCCCGCGAGCGGCTGGCCCGCGCCATCCACCGCGATGCCAGAGCGCTCACGGCCTGCTTCCAGGCGCAGGGACACGTCCCGGTGTTCACGCGCCTTGACGGTGATGGACTGGGACACCGACGCGTCCATCAGGTCTCCCTGGACGACGGCCCCCAGGAGGTATGTGCCCGGGGCAATCCCTTGCAGGTGGAAGCGGCCCTGTTCGTCCGTGAGGGTCTGACGCGGCTCTTCGTAGGGCGCGTCCTCCTTCGCCTCCGTCCCCAACGTGACGGTGGCTCCCCGCAGCGGCAGCCCTCGCGAATCGGAGACGGTGCCGGCCACGGAGGCGCCCCGGTCCAGCACCACGACGACATCCCGCGAGGGGACGCGCACCGCGAGGGTTTGACGCTGGAAGGACGGATCCTCCACGGACAGCTCACCCGTCCCCGCGCGCTTCACGTCCAGGACGAAATGCCCGGTGGCATCCGAGCGCTGGGCGCCACCCGAGTCGATGCCGTCACCGTCGCCGAAGCTGCCAGACAGCGACAGGAGGATGCCCTCGAGCGGAGCGCCCGACGTGTCGACGACGCGGCCCTCCACGCTCTGCGCGCGCCGGAGCGTGAAGTCCAGGGGTGCCATGCCCTGCTGGAGCTTCTGGGCCTGCAGCTCCACGTCCAGGTGATGTGCCGCGAGGATCCGGAACGTATGCGGCCCCGGACGCGTGGGGCCCAGTTGGTAGCGGCCGCCAGCGTTCGTCACGGTGGTTGCCTCGGCGGCGACGGGACCGCCGTCCTCGCGGTAGGTCTCCACTCGTGCGCTCGGGATGGGGTGGCCTGCGTCGTCTCGCACGGTGCCGGTGACAAACACGCCGGGCTGGAGCCGCAGTTCCACGTGCTCCAGGGGTGGTGTCACGTCCAGCGTGGCGAATGCGCCCCCGGCCTCCGCGGTGAGTTGGTGGAGGACGGCGGGCGCGGTGAAGCGGAAACGCCCCGTGCCATCAGTCGTGGTGCGTTGAGTAGACGCCGTCGCGGTGTCGCCTTCGAGGTGCACCAGGATGCCCGGCACCGGCGTGCCCTCCACGGAGAGGACCTGTCCCGTCAGGGAGAGCGCACGCGCGAGCACCACGGTCGTCATCGCGGTAGGTGATTCGACTTCCGGCTGGAACCACGGGGACCGGCCCTCGGCGGTGACGAAGGCGGCGTAGTCACCCTGGGGCAGGGGGCCCATGATGAAGCGGCCCTCGGTGTCGGTGGTCGCGTCGAAGAAGCGCGTATGCCAACGGGAGACGAGCGTCACCCGCGCGTCGGGGATGGGCGTCTTCCGGTCCGTGTCCGTGACGGTTCCCTCGAAGAGAACGCCCTGCTCCAGCGACAGCGTCACGTCGTTCGAGCCCACCGCCACGCCACCCTGCGACACCGCGCCCGTGTCGCCCAGGGCCCAGATCGTGACGAGGCCCTCGGGCAATCCCTCCAGTACGAAGCGGCCCTCCGCGTCCGTAGCTGCCTCCGCGAACACGGGGGCTTCGCCGTCGCGGGCCTCCACGGACTCCCACTGCATGCGTTCGGAGTCGAAGCTGCACGCGCCGCTCTTGAGTGCAGGAGCCTGCGTGTCGTCCTGGCCGGAAGGATTGGGACAGGACCGCTCCGACAGTGTGACCCCGGGCTCCACTCGGGAGGCGGAGACGCGCACGCCCGCGGCCGGGCCATGGGTTCCCTGCACGCGACCCGTGATGCGCGCGGTGCCCGCGGGACTCGGTGCCGTGGTCACCCGTGTCGCCCGAGCCGCCCGTGTCGCCGGCTTCATCGCGGACGACGCCGGGGGCACGGGCGAGTCCTTCGCGGACGAAGGCGCCTGGGTGTTCCACAGCAGGAAGGCGAGGAGCGCGACGACGGCCAGCGCGGCTCCTCCCAGCCAAGGCTTCAGTCCCCCAGGTTTGCCATTCCCCATGCGCGGCAGGATAGCGCGTGAGTCAGCGCGCGAGGGGCATCCACACCGGCTTCACGTCGCGAGACAGCGTGCCTTCGGCGGGCACGTCCAGCTCTTCGCGGTGGATGCGGTCCTTGCCGCGGTTGCCCGCGATGACGGTGTAGTGGCCGGCGGGAACGCGGCGGAACGTGACGGACGTGCCGGTCCATTCCTCACCGGGGTATTGCTGGAGGCTCAGGTGTTCGAAGGCCCTGGCGCTGTCGGGCGCTGGAGCCTGGCCGGACAGCAGGAACGCGGTGTCGACGTCCTCCGGCAGTCGCAGCGTGACGGTGGCGCCGGTGCCCAGTGCGTCGAAGGCGAGGGTGACGTCGCCGCTGGGAGGAACCCGCAGGGTGCGAGGTGGGAAGACGGTGTCGCGCGGTCCGTTCTCCATCCAGGCATTCACCGTGTAGAGCCCTGGAGGAATGGCCCGGAGGGTGAATGCTCCGGTGCTGGGATAGCGTTGAAGCGTCACGCCGTCAGAGCGCGTGAAGGTGAGCTGGACGTCCACGGGTTGGCCTCGCGCATCGCGGACGTGGCCCGTCACGCGGGCGCCGGAGTCGAGCGAGAGCGTGATGCTGTCTTCCGCTTCGCCCACCGTCGCCCGCGTCGGCAGGTGGATCTGGGTGTCCACTTCGAGCGTGAACGCGGTGGTGGGCAGGTTCTCCAGCAGCAGCGAGCCATCTTTTCGTGGCACCGCTCCGGTGGCGGGCAGGTAGGGCGGTCCGTCCGCGACGCCTTCGCCATGGATCCGATAGCCGGTGGCGATGGTCGCCCATTGCCCGGAGTCACCGCGCACGCGTCCGGTGAAGGGCTCGCCCGTCGCGGCATCGCGCAGCAACACCCGCACGGTCCTGCCCCGGGTCAGCGTGAGCGTGCCCAGGTCCACGTCATTCTCTCCGTCCGGCGTGACGGTGCGATCCACCGTCGCGAAGCCCCTGGAGCGCACCACGAACCGCTGCGGGCCGGTGGCTTCGTACAGGGGTTGGTCGAAGCCACCGTCCGGCTTCGTGTACCGGGTGCCATTCACTTCGAACCACTCCAGCGTCGCGCCGGCTTCCGCCACGACCCGGCCCCGCACGTGCGGAATGCGCCGCAGCACCAGCCGGACCTCTCCCGTGTCGCCTCGCACCACCACGGTCTTGTCTTCGCCAGGAGTGGTGCCCTGGGACAGGGCGGTGTCGATGACGTACCCCGGATGTCTCGCGCTGAGCACGTAGCGGGCCGCGCTCAGCGAGCGCAGGGTGAAGCGGCCTTCGGCATCCGTGCGGACGCCATCGGGGGGCACACTCATGCTGGATGGCCCGCCGCGGTAGCGGGGCCGATCCGCGTCCAGGAGGTCCGCGCGGACGGCGACACCGGACAGGGGCAGGCCCTTGGGACTCACGACGACGCCTCGCAAGGTCCGGCCTTCCTCCAGCCTCAGTGTGGCGGTTGCCGCTGCTCCCGCCTGGACCTCCAGCGGTTGGGAGGCGTGCACGTCCACGGCTCGTTCCTTGACCGTCGCCTCCGCCACATAGGCGCCGGGGGCCACTCCCTGGAGCGTGACCTGTCCGTGCGCGTGGGTGACCCCGGCATGGTCGGATTCGCCGCGTGCGTCGCGCTTCCACAGCTTCACCTGTGCATTGCGGACCGGTGCGCCCAGCGCGCTCAGGACGGTGACGGAGACGCTGACGCCCCGGCGCAGCACCAGCCGCGTGTCCCGTGACGGAAGCTCCACGGCGAAGCGCTGCGGAACGAAGGTCGCGTCGTCGACGTCCAGCCACACGGTGCCTGCTTCCACCGCGTCCAGGGTGAAGCGTCCGGCTTCGTCCGTCCGGGTGTGGTCCGTGATCAGGTCCATGGTGGGATCCGACGTCGGCTCTGGATGGAGCCGGACTTCCAGGCCCGCGAGCGGTTTGCCTGCCTCGTCCACGACGACGCCCTCCACGGAGACGGCACGTGGCAGCGTGAAGTCGAGGGTCTCCTGGACGTCGCCAAGCTCTTGGTGCTCCGGCTCCACGTCGGTGTAGTGCACGGCGCGAACCGCCACGAAATGCGGCAGCCGGAAGAGTGGGCCCAGCCGGTAATGGCCCTTCGCATCCGTGACGGTCTGCCCGCGCGGTGACGGCGCGTTCGCATCCTCGAGATCCGCCATGACCCGAGCGCCGGGAATCGGGCTTCCGCGCTCATCTCTGACGTTTCCCTGGAGGAACATGCCGGGCCCGAGCGTGAGGACGATGTCCTCGCGAGGCTGCGTCCTGAGATGGACCAGACCGTCATGCGCCGATGTCTCCGCGAAGAGCTGGCCGGGCACGTCTTCGAAGGAGGGAAAGGAGAATCGTCCCTGCGCATCCGTGAGGGCGGTGCGCGACTCGGGCGCGGCGCTGGGCGTGTACAGCCGGACGGAGACACCGGGCGCGGGAGTTCCCTTCGCCGTCACCACCGTGCCCGCGTACTTCGCGGGGCGGTCCATGATGAAGGTGTCCTCCACCAGCGGATCCGCATGCATGCCCAGGTTGGGGCCGCGGTCGAGCGCCGTGACGAGGATTCCGTAGTCGGCCGGAGGCACGGGCCCGATGCGGTAGCGCCCGTTCGCGCCGCTGGTCGCGGGGAAGAAGCGCGTGTGCTCGCGGGAGAAGACGGTGACGCGCGCACCCGCGATGGGCTCGGTTCCCGTCGGCCCGTCCAGGACGACGCCCTCGAAGAAGGAACCTTCCTCGAGCACGAGGACCACGTCCTGCTGGCCCGTCGTCACGTCAGGGCGCATCGCCACGTCCTGGCCGCGGGAGGCATGGAGCGTGACCGTTCCGTCGGGGAGTCCGTCCAGGACGAAGGTGCCGTCCTCCGCGCTGGTGGTCTCCGCGATGGTGGGGGCTTCTCCCTCGCGCTTGTCCACCTGATCCACCAGTTCATCGAAGGCTTCGTTCCAGCACTGCATCAGCCCGCGTGGAGATTCAGCGGAAGGAGGACACGAGCGCTCCGACAGCGTGACCTCGGGTTCTGTTCGGGACGCGAACACGCGCACGCCCGCGGCCGGTCCGTGGGTGCCCTGCACGCGGCCCTTGATGCGCGCGGTGCCCGTGGAGCCGGGTGCCGTGGTCACCCGTGTGGTGCGCGCCACCAGACTCGCGGCGGAGGCATTGGGGGAGGGTGCCGAGCCCTTTGGGGAGGACGCGTCCTGGGACCTCCACAGCAGGAACGCGAGGAGCGCGACGACAGCCAGCGCGGCCCCTCCCAGCCAAGGCTTCCATCCCCCAGGTCTGCCATTCCCCATGCGCGGCAGGATAGCGCGTGAGTCAGCGCGCGAGGGGCATCCACACCGGCTTCACATCTTGGGACACGGTGCCTTCGGCGGGCACGTCCAGCTCCTCGCGGTGGATGCGGTCCTTGTCGCGGTTGCCCGCGATGACGGTGTAGTGGCCGGCGGGCACACGGCGGAACGTGACGGACGTGCCGCTCCATTCGGTCAATGGGTGCCCCTGATGGATCAGGTGCTTGAAGGCCCTGCTGTTGTTGGGAGTGGGGGCCCGTCCGGACAGCAGGAACGCGGTGTCGACATCCTCCGGCAGCCGGAGCGTGACGGTGGTGCCCGTGCCCAGGGCGTCGAATTCGAGCGTGACGTCGCCACTGCTGGGGATTCGCACCACGCGGGGCTGGAAGATGACGTCATTCGTCCGCTCCTCCGGCCAGACATCCACCGTGTAGGGCCCGGGAGGAATGACCGCGAGCGTGAAGTCACCCGGGCGGGGCGTACGTCGAAAATCCGAGCCGTCGGGACGTGTGAAGTTGAGCTGGGCCTTCACGGGCTGGCCCTGCGCGTCGCGAACGTGGCCCGTCACGCGGGCGCCCTTCTCGAGCGAGAGGGTGAGGTGCTCCACCTCCGCGCCCACCGTCACGCGCAGCGGCAGGTGGAGCTCGGTGTCCACCTCGAGCGTGCACGCCATGGTGGGCACCTGCTCCAGCAGCAGCGAGCCGTCCTTCGAGGGCATGACTTGGGTCGGCGGCCGGAAGGACGGGCCGTCCACGACGCCGTCTTCTTCGACGTGATAGCTGACGGCCACCGTCGTCTCCTGGCCTGAATCGTCGCGAACGCGTCCGGTGTACGGCGCACCCGTCGCCGCCTCGCGCAGGAACACCTTCAGGGTCCTCCCTCGCGTCAGCGTGAGCGTGCCGAGGTCCAGGCCGTTTTCTCCGTCCGGTGTGACGGTGCGGTCCACCGGAGCGAACCCGCGGGCTTGCACCACGATCCGCTGGGGGCCGCTCACTTCGCTCAGCTGCTGGTCGAAGCGGCCATCCGGGTCCGTGTATTCGGCGTCGTTCACGACAAAGGACGCCAGCCTCGCGCCGCCCTCCGCTACCACCCGGCCCCGCACATGAGGGATGCGCCGCATCACCAGGCGGACTTCCGTTGTGTCCCGGTCCACCACGGCGGTCTCGTATTCGCCAGCACGGACGCCCTGCGAGGACTGGGCGTCCAGGAAATGCTCCTGGAGCGACGCGGTGAGCTCATAGCGGGAGGCGCTCAGCGAGCGGAGGAGGAAGTGGCCTTCGGCATCCGTGTGGACACCCTCGGTGCGCCGCTCCACCCTGAACCCGTGCTCGTCGCGACGGTAGAGGGGGCGGTCCGCGTCCAGGACTTTCGCGCGGATGTGGACCCCAGACAGGGGCCGGCCCTGAGACGTCATGACCACGCCCCGCAGGGTCCGGCCTTCCTCCATCCGCAGCGTCACGGACGGCGCCTCTCCCGGCAGGACCTCCAGCGATTGTGAGGCATGGACGTCCACGGCCCTTCCAGGAGCGAGGGCCTCCACCATGTACCTGCCCGGAGGAACACCCTGGAGCGTGACCTGGCCCCGAGTGTCGGTTCCGCCGGCATGGTCGGCTTCGCCGCGCGCGTCGCGCTGCCAGAGCGTCACCCGGGCGTCCCGCACCGGCGCCCCCGCCGCGCTCAGGACGGTGACGGCGACGCTCGCGCCCCGGCGCAGCACCAGCCGCAGTGTGCTCGACGGAAGCGTCACGTTGACGCGCTGGGGAATGAAGTTCGTGCCACTGACGTCCAGCCACGCGGCGCCCGCCTCCTTCGCGTCCAGGAGGAAGCGTCCGGCTTCGTCCGTCACGGTGTAGTCCGTGATGACGCCCACGGAGGGGGAGGGCCTCGGCGCCACGCCCGGACGCAGCTGGACTTCGAGGCCCGCGAGCGGCTGGTCCGCTTCGTCGACGAGGACGCCCTCCACGGAGACAGCACGCCGCAGGGTGAAGTCGAGCGACACCTCGGTCTGTTCAGGCTCCTCGTGCTCCTCTGTCATGTCGACGTAGTGCTCGGCGCGGGCCGCCACCAGGTGCTGCATCCGGAACAGGGGACCCATCCGGTAATGTCCCCGGGCATCCGTGACGGTCTTGCCTCGCTGCGCCGGTGCGTCCTCATCGAAGCGAAAGGCCTCGACCCGGGCGCCGGGAATCGGGTTGCCGCTCTCGTCGCTGACGGTGCCCTGGAGGAACATGCCGGGCCCGAGCGTGAGGACCACGTCCTCGCGCGGCTCGGTCCCGAGGGTCGCGAAGCCGTCGCGCGCCGGGGTCTCCGCGAAGAGTTGGGCGAGCACGCCTTCGCTGGACGGGAAGGAGAAGCGTCCCCGCGCATCCGTGAGGGTGGTGCGCGATTCAGGGGCGAGGCTGGGGGTGTGGAGGCGGACGGAGATGCCGGGTGCGGGAGCTCCCTTCGCCGTCACGACCGTGCCCGCGAACTTCGCGGGGCGATCCAGGACGAAGGTGTCCTTCAGCGGATCCGCTTCCATTTCAAGGAGCGGACTGAACCCCGGGGCCGTGATGAGGATGCCATGGTCGGCCGGCGGTACCGGCCCGATGCGGAAGCGTCCATCCGCGCCGCTGGTCGCGGGGAAGAATCGCGTGTGTTCCCGGGTGAAGACGGTGATGCGGGCACCCGTGATGGGTTTGCCTTCCAGCACATCGTCCAGGACCGCGCCCTCGAAGAAGAGGCCTTCATCGAGCACGAGGACCACGTCCTGCTGACCCGTCGCCACGTCCGGGAGCATCGCCACGTTCTGGCCGCTGGAGGCATGGAGCGTGACCGTTCCGTCGGGAAGTCCGTCCAGCGCGAAGGTGCCGTCCTCCGCGCTGAGGGTCTCCGCGACGGTGGGGGCTGCTCCTTCGCGCTTGCCGACCTGATCCACCAGCTCATCAAAGGCTTCGTTCCTGCACTGCATCAGCCGGGGCGGAGACGCAGCGGGAGCGTCGGATGGAGGGCAGGATCGCTCCGACAGCGTGACCTCGGGTTCTGCTCGGGACGCGAACACATGCACGCCCGCGACCGGACCGCGCGCATCACGCACGACGCCGGTGATGCGCGGGCTTCCCGTGGCGGGAGCCTGCTTCGCCTGGGGGCCGGTGAAGAATCGGGAGGCCTTGGTGGAGTGCTGGGACGCAGGACCCGGAGCACTCCCATGCTCGCGCAGGACGAAGAAGCCCAGGAGCAACAGGCCGACGACGACCGCGACCGCGAACCCGGCTGCCCGATTCCCCCTGCGCATGCGCCGCGTCTCCCGAAGTGCGTAGGTGCAGGATAGCCGCTCGCCCGGCTCAGTGGTTCGGGTTGGGCACCCGCACCGTGACGGTCTCCTGCCGTGCATCCAGGAGCACATCCGTGGTGGGCTCGTCTGGCCTCAGGCTGACCGACATGGCGATGGGCTTGAAGGGCAGCCCCTCCACGTCGGCGCCACCTTCCGCGTCGAGGTTCCCGTAGAACGAGGAGGGATACATCCCTGAGCACCTGCGGTCATCGCACTCGCTCCGGCCAATGAAGGCGCGGGCACCCACCAAGGGGGCATGCGTCGCCGCGTCCACGAGGATGAAGCGCGTTTTGCGGCTTCGACGCATCACCAGTGTTCCCAGGTCGATATCCTTGCCGGGACTCACGACAAACTCCCGCTCGAGCTCGAAGAAGCCCTTCGCGCCTACGGTGACCTGCCCAGGGCCATCCTTCAGCAAGGGCAACTCGAAGGCGCCGTCAGGTGCAGGCACCCGGTGGCGCCCTTCCCAGACCTCACTGGACAGGGGCATTCCGTCTTCGTTCACGACCTGTCCGCGCAACCGGGGGCGTTCCTGCAGGACCAGTTGGACGTCTTCCGCTCCCGCCCTGACCACCAGCGCGGCCGGCCCGGGTGTTCCGCCCCGGGAGCGGGAGGGAACGAAGGCATGGCCCTCCTTCCAGGCGACGAGTTGATGGGCCGGGTCCACCAGGTGCTTGAGGACGAAGTGACCTCCCGGCCCGGAGAGAACACCCTGCTCGCTATCGGCGTCACAGCTCAGGGAACGGGTCCGCCACTCGGGAACATCGTCCAGGGAGAGACAGGCCTGGACCCGGACGCCGGCCAACGGCTGTCCGTTGGTATCGACCGTCAGCCCCTTCACCGTGCGACCTTCCTCGATGCGAAGCGACAGGGTCACTTGCGAGTGCGCATCCAGAACGAAGGGCTCTGTCACGGAGCGCTCGATGCCAGGGGTCTGGAGACGGGCCTCCAGGACGTAGGGTCCTGCCTTCAGCCCTGCAGCGGAGAAGGCGCCTTCGCTGTTCACCCGGAGGGAGCGGGGGTCTGGGGCCCCACTCCAGGTCGTGCCTTCGTTGCCGTCCACAAGGAAGGGGCGGGAGTCTTCGTCTCCACTCAGCGCCGTGGGGTACCAGAGCCGGACCTCCGCGTGGGGCAGGGGAGCCCCCGTCGCGTCCACGACCCTCCCGGACACGGAAGCACCTCGGCTGAGGACCACGCGGACTCCCGTTGATGGGAACTCCACGGGTTGCTCCATGGAGCAGAAAGCCTCGGAGTCGATGAAGAGGTGGCCTGAGCCCTCTTGCGCTGTGTCGAGGACGAAGTGGCCGGCGTCATCCGACAGGGCCTCCGTTTCATCGATGAAGTCCCGGTCCCGGGTGCCCACAGGGCCCTTGGCGAGCCGCAACCGGATGCCTGGAAGAGGGGTTCCTTCGGTGTCGACGACCCAGCCTTCGACTGACACCGTTCGCTGGAGCGTGAAGTCCCACGGTCCCGCATGCGGCGTGCGGAGGTCGATCTCCTCTGTCCGGTCGCTGTAGCGAGCATGCAGCAACCGGAGGTTCATGGCGGTCTGGCGCAGGGGCCCCAGCCTGTAATGGCCCGCTGCATCGGAGCGCGCATCTGGGGAGGGTTCAACTTCCGGCGGAAGGCTTCCTCCCTGCAGAAGCACACCCTCCAGGGGCCTGCCCCGCTCATCCCTGACCGTGCCCTCCATGAAGGTCACGGGCTCCATCCGGATCACGACCTTCGCTGGAGCACTCGCCGGGGCGTCGCCGATGGCGGTCTCATTCCGGGCCCAGACCCAGACGGTGTGCGGAGCCCCAGCGACGTCCTCGAAAACGAAGCGTCCCTGCGCATCACTTCGCGTGGACCAGGCGTCATCCGAGACGCCCGTGAAGAATGCCTGGACGGTGATGCCGCTCGCGGGCCGTCCCTCTGGCGTGAGCACCAGGCCCTCGAGCCGCGCCTGCTTCTGCAATTCCAAGGTGACGTCCACGTCGATATCGAACCAGACGTCATTGTGGAATGCGGTCGTCCGCCATCCCTGCGCGCTGCCGACCCTCAGGTATCGGCCTGGGGGCACGGGCCCGATGCGGAAGCGTCCCTGGGCATTCGTGAGCGTGTCGAAGAAGCGGGACTGAGCCGCCTGGACCGCCGTCACCCTCGCACCGGGAATGGGAGCCCGCGTGTCTTCATCCACCACCGTACCGGAGAGGAAGATGCCCGCCTCCAGCGTCAGCGCCACGTCCGTGCTTCCCGCTGGCACCTCCGGCTGCATCGCCGTGCCCCTGTCGCCCAGGGCCCAGAGGGTGAAGACGCCGGCGGGCAGTCCATCCATGATGAAGGTGCCATCGTTCGCCGTCACCGTCTGCGCGACCACGGGGGCTTCGCCCTCGCGAGCTTCCACGCGCCGCGCGAGCTCGAATCCCCGTTCATGGAAGCAGCATTTCGTCAGCCACGTCTTCCCGGCACAGGAACGCTCACGGGACGGAGGTTCCGACGGGCAGGCGAGTTGCGACAGGGTGTCCGCATCCACACGGGACGCGGACACCTGCACGCCCGCGACGGGCCCGCGCGCATCACGCACGACGCCGGTGATGCGGAGCCCCTCCCTCGAGGAGGCCATGGCGAAGGAGCCCGTGTTGGAGCCCGCGAAGAAGCGCGGGCTGTCGGAGGAGCTTCGGCCCGATTGGAGCGAAGCGCTCTCGTCCGAGCGCAGGAAGAAGGCCAGGAGCAGCACCGCGACGATGCCCGCGGAGAAGAACGCTGCCCGGCGATGTCCCCTCTTCATGCGCTTGTCTCCCGGGTGTGAAGGCACCGGCTCAGTGGCCCGGAGCCGGTAGCGTCACCGTGACGACTTCCTGCCGCGCATCCACGGTGCCTTCGCGGAAGGGCAGACCCGGCTCCGTCATGATCTTGAAGTGGAGGGGGGAGATGGGCAGGTCCTCGAACTCGATGGCGCCCGCCAGGTCGAGGTTCCAGCGAGAGGAGCGCGGGCTGGCGACCTCATAGGGCGAGACATCCAGGCCAGGGTTCAGCTCAATGGAGACGCGTGCTCCCGCCAGGGGCGCGCGGGTCGCTTCATCGAGGATGACGAACCGGACCTTCCGGCCCCGGAGCAGCTTCACGGTCCCCAGGTCGATGTCCTGGCCAGGGCTCCCTTGGATGTACCGATTGAGGCCCACGAAGCCCTTCGCGCTGACGGTCACGTTCCAGGTCTCCCGGTCCTCCGCCAGGGGGAGGGCGAAACGGCCATCCGGGCGGTACTCCTCCACCTGGAGCTCGTGGGCCGGACCCGGGGAGGCAATGCCGGTGATGCCCTCCTCGAGCCATACCGTGCTGGGGAGGGGCGCGCCGTCCGGATCCACGACCCGTGCCCTCAACAGGGGAGCGGGCTCCATGACCAGCCGGACGTCGTCGGCTCCCACCGGAACGCGCAGGGAGAGCGGGCCCGGCGTCCCGCCCCGGGAGCGGCTGGGATTGAGGCGCAGGCCTTCTTTCATGGCGACGAGCTGGGACACCGGCGCTGTCAGGTGCCCGAGGGTGAAGCGGCCGTCCGGGCCGGACCGCACACTGTCATCCGCCGTGGGGACGCAACTCAGCTCAGGCGTCCGTCCCGCGAAAGAGTCCTCTTGCGAGAGACAGGCCTGGACCCGGACCCCTGGGAGGGGCTGACCGGCGGCATCCGTCGTCATCCCGTGAAGCGTCCGGCCCTCATCGAATCGCAAGGACACCTCGGCGTGGTCCCGTTCCTTCAGGTCGAGGGTCCGGGAAACCCATTGCACGGAGCCTGGCGTGCGATGCCAGGCCTCCAGCACGTAGCGGCCCGCCTTCAGTCCGCTCAGCGAGAAGGCCCCATTTCTATCCGTGGAGAGGAAGTCAGGTCGCGGACGACTGTCCGGAGACGCTGAATCCCAGAGACCGATTCTCACCTCGGGCAGGAGGTGGCCCGTCGCATCCGTGACCGAGCCGGACACGGACGCTCCTCGGTCCACCACCACGCGGACCCCCGTCGAGGGCACCTGAACGGGGATCGTCAGGGGCATGAAGCCCCGGGCTTCGACGAGGAGGTCCTTCCTGCCCGCTTCAATCGCACCCGCGACGAAGCGTCCCGCCTCGTCGGACACTCCTAACGCATCCTCGAAAGTCATTGCCGCGGAGGTGAACCCACCGGAAGCGTGAGCCGTTCCCAGCGCCACGTACACGCCGGGGACAGGCTTGCCTTCGGTGTCGACCAGGATGCCCTCGACCGACAGGCCGCGCGTGAGGGTGAAGTCCCACGGGCCGGTCCGTGCTCCACCCAGGAGCAGTTGCTCGTGTCGAAGGCGGTAGTGGTCACCTTTCAGTGAGAGCTCGACGGAGGTGTCGATCAGCGGGCCCAACCGGTAGTGACCGGCTCCGTCGGTGCGGGTCTCCGGTGGAAGATCCCCTCCCACGCCACCCGAGTGAGCTCGCACGCGCACACCGCTCAGGGGCTGCCCCCGTTCGTTCTTCACGGTGCCCTCGATGAACGTGCTGGGCCTCATCCGGATGACGGCGCTTCGGGGCAGGGTCACCCAGCTGTCGCCATACGCAGTCTGGCCGTCGCTCCAGGCCCAGACCATGAACTCCGTGGCGGGGATGCCGTCGAAGGCGAACCGGCCCTGGACATCGCTTCGGGTCGTCACCGTCTGGCCAAACTCCGCGTTGGGCCGCAGGTGGACGGTCAGTCCGCTCGCGGGGCGTCCCTCTTGCGTGAGCACCACGCCCTCGAGCCGGTGTTTCCGCTGGAGCCCGAGCGTGACCTCCACCTCCGCGTTCAGCCAGACGTCGCCGCGGACGGCCTCGGGGACCCAACCCTTCGCACCCGCGACCTTCAGGTAGCGCCCCGGCGGCAGGGGCCCGATGTGAAAACGTCCCCGCGCGTCCGCGAGCACGAGGAAGAAGCGGGACGAGGCCTCGTGCACCATCGTCACCCAGGCTCCGGGAATGGGCGTTCGCGCGTCTTCCTCCACCACCGTGCCGGAGAGGAAGGAGCCCTTCTCCAGCGAGAGGGCCACACCCTCGCTGCCGGCAAGCACCTCCGGCCGCACCGACGCGCCCGTGTCGCCCAGCGCCCAGAGGGTGAAGGCGCCTGGCGGCAGGCCCTCGAGCACGAAGGTGCCATCCGCCGCCGTCACCGTCCGCGCGAACAGGGGCGCTTCCCCCGCGCTGGACTCCACGAGGCGCGCGGTGGAGTCCGCCAGCTCCAGGAAGCAATGCTCGAGCGGTGTTTGCAGCGGGCGGGCGCGATCCGGGGAGGGACACGGACGCTCCGACAAGCTGTCGGCGTCCACGCGCGTCGCGGACAGCTCCACTCCCGCGACAGGACCTCGTGCGTCGCGCACCACACCGGTGATGCGCAGCGTGCCCACCGGAGGGGATGGAATGGGCCGCGTGGAGTGCGTCCCCGCGCGGGGCGTGCTGGCGTCGAGGCGGAGCCCGCTCGAAGCGTCACCGCCGGGGCTCCGCGTGCCTTTTACGGACACACAGGCCCCGCTCATCCCGAAGAGAAGCGCGACTGCCCACCACCACGTCTTCCTGGCGTGCATGTTCCGCCAGGATAGCAGCGGGTGTCAGGGCGCGGCGAAGCCCACCGCGTGTGCCTCCACGCCCGCGGGAGCCGGGTCCTCGCGGAAGGCGACCCAGGCCTCGCGCTGGGAGTGGCGTGGCACGTACGCCAGCACGAACTCCGCCTCCTCCTTCGGCTCGCGGCCGCCTCTCAGCGACACGCGTACGTGGACCTCCTCCGCCGCCGTGTCGCCGTGGTTCGTCACCGTGACGGGCACCCGCCACTCCTGGGCTCGCTCACTGGCCATCGGCGCGCCCACCTGCACGGTCAGGTCCGGCGGGCCGCTGCCCGTCGTCCATGCGTCCACCGCCAGGTAGCCCATGACCATCGCCACGAGCACGCAGCTCGCGATGAAGACGACGCCCTCCAGCCAGTTCCAATTCGTCTTCATGATTGGATGAGCAACCTCCCCGCCGAAGCCCCCAGCGTCGACGCCAGCCCCAGCACCACCACCTGCGCCACGCAGATGCTCAGGCCGTTGCCGTTGAACCGGCCGAAGAACCACAGCACCAAGGTGCTCGACAGCAGCGCGACCGCGTAGGTGACGAACGTGCCCGCCAGCACGTCCCGGCGCAGGCGGCGGCGCGTGAAGCGGTGCGCGCGGGTGAAGTCGCTCTGGAAGAGGATGAGCCCTCCCAGCAGCAGCGACAGCACGGCGAGCCCCAGCAGGCACCAGGGCTGTGTCTCCACGGCGATCATCACGATCTCCTCCGTGGGCGCCACGTTGGCCGCGAACAACATCGCGCCGCAGAACGCGATGACCAGCTGGCCGGGGACGTGATCCGCGGACTCCAGCCGTTTCTTGTCCTCTTCGTCGGCCTCTTCCCGGTGCTGGCCGCCCAGCTGCGCGGTGCCCACCGACACGCCGATGGCCACCGTGCCGGCCTCCACCACCACCATGCCCACCGCTTCCTGGAGTGACGTGCCCTGTCCGATGCGGCCAATGAGCACGAGCACCACCAGCGACACGAGCAGCCCCAGCCCCAACTCCTCCAGCGAGTCGGTGAAGACGTCGAACCAGCACACGTCCCGGCGGAAGCCGCCGTAGCGGTTGTATCCGAGCAGCAGCACGTACGTGGCCAGCAGGTAGCCCAGCACGCTGGCCGGATGGGACGTGAAGCCCGCCCACCACACCTCCATCGTGTAGAGCAGCGGCAGGCTGAAGAGCAGGCCGCCCGCGATGCCCCGGCCGTATTCACGCAGGGAGTCCGACACCGGTCTGCGGCGGCGGGCTGCGTCGGCTGGGAGACTGTCGGCCATCTCAGACCAGAGTCTAGGTTCGCTTCCTGGAGAGGGAAGTGCCCCTCGCATGACACCGGACACTCCCCGCCGTGCCTGGGGACGAGCCGTCAACCCGCGGGGCTATAATCGCCGCCGTCCATGACCGAGCGTCCCGCCCAATACATCCTCACGCTGTCGTGCCCGGATCAGCGCGGCATCGTCCACGCTGTCTCCGGCTGGCTCGCCGAGCACGGCTGCAACATCCTCGACAGCGCCCAGTACGGCGACCCGCAGACGCGGCTGTTCTTCATGCGCGTGCACTTCGCGGATGAAGAGGGGAAGGCGCAGCCCGCAGCGCTGCGCGAGGCCTTCGGGGCGCTCGCGGGGCGCTTCTCCATGGAGTGGCACCTGCACGACGCGGCGGAAAAGCCCCGCGTGCTGCTGATGGTCTCGAAGATTGGCCACTGCCTGAACGACCTGCTGTATCGCTACCGCAGCGGCATCCTGCCGGTGGAGATTCCGGCCATCGTCTCCAACCACCGGGACTTCTACCAACTGGCCGCGTCCCACGACATTCCGTTCCACCACCTGCCGGTGACGCCGGAGAACAAGGAACGGCAGGAGTCGCGCCTGCTGGAGTTGGTGCGTGAGCAGCGCGTGGACCTGGTGGTGCTCGCCCGGTACATGCAGATCCTCTCCGCGGAGACGTGTGATGCGCTGCGCGGGCGGCTCATCAACATCCACCACTCGTTCCTGCCCAGCTTCAAGGGAGCGCGGCCGTACCAGCAGGCCTACGACCGGGGCGTGAAGCTGATTGGCGCCACGGCCCACTTCGTCACGGGCGACCTGGACGAGGGACCCATCATCGAACAGGACGTGGAGCGCGTGGACCACACGCTGTCGCCCGAGGCGCTGACGGCGATGGGGCGCGACGTGGAGAGCGTGGTGCTGGGCCGCGCGGTGACGTGGTTCGTGCAGCACCGCATCCTGCTCAACGGCCACAAGACCGTCGTGTTCCGCTGAATCAGCCGGCGGGGCACGCGGCGCCCGCGCCGAGCACGTCCGCGTCGTGGTGCACCTGCACCGCGCCGGACGCCTCCAGGTGGCGCACGAAGAGCGAGCCGAAGACCTCCGCGTTGCCGCTCAGGTTGAGCTGGGCCTGGGGCGCGTAGAGGTTGCCCGCGAGTGTGCTGCCCGCGGAGATGTCCAACGCCTGCGAGCCCGCCACGTAGACGCGCACCCGCGAGGGCAGGGCGGCGGACCCCAGCGTGAGGTCGCCGGACACGATGAAGCCTCCCGCGAGGAAGAGGTCCAATTCGCCGGGAGGCTGCACGTCCACGGTGAGCGCTTCCTTCAGGTCCACGCCACTGGGGATGAACAGCGCGGTGCGGCCCCGGATGCGCAGCGTGGCGCGGCCCGGCCCCGCGATGCGCGTCAGCAGGAAGCGGCCACAGGGCAGCTCCAGCACGCGCTCGCCGGTGACGTCCGTCAGCGACGCCGGGTCCAGGCCGATGGCCGCGTTGTCGTTGTCCACGGTGTGGTGGGCGATGAGCGCGGCCGGGTCGAAGCGGGAACCCTCGTCGCAGTCACAGGGGATGACCGAGGGCACGGGCTCACGGCGCAACTCCGACGCCTGGGCAGAGCCAGGGGAGAACTCTGGAGGGATGGTGAGCACGCCGCCCACGGTGAGCGCGGCGAGCCCCACGTCCCCATTCACCCGTGCGTCACCAGTCACGGTGGCTGAAGTGCCTGGGCCGGAGAGGGGGCCATTGCTGTCCAGACCGCCGCCCACTGTGAGCGGGCTGCTCAGCTGGACGCCGCCCACCTGGAGCAAGCCACCCACCGTGACGCGGTCGTTCGCGGACAGGACTCCGTTCACTCCCACGTCGCCGCCCGTGCCACCGGGGGCGTAGGGCCCCGCGGAGCTTCGGAACGCATCCACGGTGAAGGGGGCACTGAGGGACAGCCCCTCGCAGGAACACGCCGCGCGGCGGAACAGCGTCTGCGCCAGCTGGCCGCTGCACACCTGAGGCCCCGACGCGGGATTGCCCAGCAGGAGCGGAGGTCCGCTGTTCGCACAGTGCGCTGCCCATTCATCCGGAACGTCGGTCCCCGCGTCGGGCGAACGCAGCGTGGCCACCGGATCATCCACCGTGCACGCGGCGCTCAGCAGCGCGGTCCAGGCCATGAACCCCGCGATGTGGAGCCTCATTGCGGCGACAGCTCCCGGATCCGCGCGCGTGACGCCGCGCTCAGCGGCGAGTCCGGATGCAGCGAGAGGAACTCACCCAGCGCTCGGGCCTCCGCCGCCGTGTCGCCCAGTGCGCGGTGGGCTTCCGCGACGCCGTGGCGCGCCTCCGGATCCAACATGCCACCGGGTTGCAGTCGCACCGCGTCCTGGTACTGGCGCAGGGCACCTCGCGCGTCACCCAGGTGCTCCAGCCGCAGCGACCCCGACGCCACACGCGCGACGTACGCCGCCAGCGACGACGGCTCCGCGCGGATGACGCGCAGGTACAGCCCTTCCGCTTCCTTCCAACTCCCCGCCGAACGGAACGCGTTGGCCTGCCGCAGCAGGTCCTCCGGTTTCGACGACTCCTTCACGGTGATGCTTGGACGCAGCGGCCGGGGATGCTCGATGACGAAGGGCTCGGGCGGCGCGGGCGGGGGTAGGGGCACCGGCTCCAGCGTGGCCATCCGCGTCGGCTCCGGCACGGCTGGCGTCAGCACCTGCGGGTGCGGCTGCGCGGGCCGCGCATAGCGCCACACGGCGGCGGCCGCGGCTCCGGTGAAGACGAGCGCTGCGCCCGCCATCAACCACACGGGAGGCCGCCTGCGCCTTCGCGGAGGCTCCGGCGCTTGCTGGAGCGCCGCGTCCAACGCCGCCTGGACCAGCGCGCTCGAACGCTGCCGGGACAGCCGCCGCGCGGGCCCACTGCCGTTGTCCAGGGGCCGCAGCAGGTCGTCCAGCGGCTCACCGTCACCGTCGTCGGGGGGGCGGGGACTCATGACGACTCCCCCTCGGGTGCCTCGCCATCCGAGGCCAGCGCGCGCAGGGCGGTGCGTCCCAGGCGCAGGCGGCTGCGCACGGTCTCGAAGGGGACGCCCAGCTCTGTCGAAATCTCCTGCACGCTCAATTCCAGGACGTGGTGCAGCACCAGCGCGTGCCGCTGCTCCGTCGACAACCTGTCCAGTAACGTCACCAGGTGACGGCGGTGCAGATATTCGTCCGCCGGCGCTTCGTCGGACGGCACCGCCAACAACTCCACCGGGTCCCCACTGTAGCGGGCCTCGCGGCTGCGTGAACGCTTGAGCCACGCGAACGTGGTGCGCACCACCACCCGGTCCACCCAGCCGTGGAAACGCCCGTCGCCGCGATAGGTGGGCAGGCCCCGCACCAGCGCGATGAGCGACTCCTGGGCGATGTCCTCCACGTCCATGTCCCCCCGCACCAGGTATCGCACCAGGTTGCGCACGCGCGGCAGCAGCTCCAGGAGCAGGGACTCGGTCGCGTCTCGCTGTCCCCGCATGGCCGCCGTCAGCCGGGCGTCCTCGCCACGGGGCGCGACGGTCGCATGTGAGCCCGAGCTCCTCATGCCCCCCAAGGAGAAGGGACGCCGCGAATTCGGGTCATCGGTGCTCACGGAAAAATCACCATCCCCACGCCCAGTCGGGGACGCACGGACGCACCGTCCTCCCGGAGCACGAAATCGCCGTCCACCGCGTACCCCAGCCGTGGGCGTCCCAGGAGCACCTCTCCCGACAGCGATGCCTCCAACGCGAGCGCCGGCCCCAGCCGCCACGCCACCCGCACCGCCGGCCCCACGACGAAGGCCACCACCCTGCGAGAGGGCGCCGGCTCCACCTCCGCGGCCCGCGCCTCCGTGTGCCGCCAGAAGCCCGCGACACCCGCCCCCAGCCCCACCGTGCCCTCCCACGCCCCCGCCTTCACGAAGGGCACGTCCGCCCACGCCAGCGCGGCGCCCTGCGTGAGGCGGATGTCCGCGTACGCGTCCTGAAGGTGCACTGGCAGCGCCGCCAGCACCTGCGCGCGAAGGCGCAGCACGCGGCCCGCCCATCCAGCGCCCACCGACAGGCCCTGCTGTCCCCAGGGGTGATAGCCGTCCAGCGCCGCGTGCACGCCCACCTGGACGAAGGCCCCGTCGGCCGGAGCCACTGGAGCCTCGGCCACCGGAACCGGCGCGGCAGGGGGCGGAGGAGGCACGGCCACCACGGGAGGCGGGGGAGGGGGCGCGACCACTTCCCCCAGCGGTTCACCCGCGTCCACCGCGCGCAGCGCCGAGCGCACCGCCAACGCCAGGGCCTCCGCGCCCACGGACCACGTCAGCGTCTCCGGCGCACCCTCCACCCGCGCGCTCCGCACGAACAGGTGTCCCGTGCGCGGAGCCGCCACTGACACCCTCAGCTCCGCCCCGTCGCGCGTGAACCACAACACCGCGCGAGCGTCCTTCAGTGAAGCCAGCCGTTCCGCCTCCCGCCACGCACCGCCGGGGCTCGAGTCCATGGACGGCCCTGCTTCCACCTCCAGCACCACCGGCAGGTCGCTGCTCTGCCCGCGCACCCGCTCCAGCAGTGCGCGGTCCTCGGTGGACGCCACGCGCACGACCGCCCGCCACGGCCCGGCCGCCCACGCGGGGCTCCACAGGCCCAGCACCAGGGCCAGCACCACCACGCGCTGCCTCGCCACGGCCTCCAACACGGACATGCAGTAAAACCTACCTTCCCGGAAATTCTTCGGGAAGCACCTCACCGTGTGGATTGCGTGTCACGCCCTGGTGGGGACGGCGGGAGGGCGGAGGCCACCCGCGCCCGTCCTCCCGGACCCGCCGGGCGGGCAGGCGCGGTGGTGGATGTCTGTGTTTGGCGAAGTGGCAGGCGCTGGAGGCGCGGAGTCGTCCTTCCCGCCCGAGCCAGAAGCGGTAGGGTTGCGCGCCATGAACCGTCTCCGGGAACTGCGCTCGGTCCTGAACCTCACCGTCCTCGTGGCGGGGCTCGGCTACTTCGTGGACCTCTTCGACATCACGCTCTTCGGCGTGGTGCGCGTCGCGTCGCTGAAGGACCTGGGCCTCACGGACCCTTCCGACATCTTCCAGAAGGGGCTGTTCATCTACAACGCGCAGATGGCGGGGATGATGGTGGGCGGCCTCTTCTGGGGCCTGCTCGGGGACAAGCGGGGCCGGCTGTCCGTGATGTTCGGCTCCATCCTCCTGTACTCGGTGGCCAACCTGCTCAACCCCTTCGTCTGGGACGTGAACAGCTACGCCGCGTGCCGCTTCCTCGGAGGCCTGGGGCTCGCGGGCGAGCTGGGCGCGGCCATCACCCTGGTCGCCGAGTCCCTGCCCAAGGAGAAGCGCGGCCTGGGCACCACCGTCGTCGCCACGCTGGGCATGCTGGGCATCGTCGTCGCGGCGCTCGTCGGGCAGCACCTGCCCTGGAAGGCGGCCTACGTGACGGGCGGCGTGCTGGGCCTGCTGCTCCTCTTCGCGCGCTTCAAGGTGTCCGAGTCCGCCCTCTTCACCCAGAAGGCCGGCCCCGCGAAGGGGAACCCGCTCCTGCTCATCACGGGCGGACGCTTCTCCAAGTATCTGGGCTGCATCCTCGTGGGCGTGCCCATCTACTTCACCACCGGCATCCTCTTCGTCTTCGCTCCGGAGCTGACGGCGGGCCTCAACGTGCAGGGCACGGTGACCGCCGGCGACGCCATCCTCTTCGGCAGCGTGGGCCTGACGCTGGGAGACCTGATGTCCGGCCTGCTGAGCCAGTGGCTCCAGAGCCGCAAGCGCGCCGTGGGCTTCAGCCTGTGCGTCTGGTTCGCGCTGGTGCTCGTGTACGGGCTCATGCCGGGCCTCACCCCGACGCTCATCTACGCGCTGACCTTCCTCATTGGCCTGAGCGTGGGCTACTGGGCGGTGCTCATCACCATGGCGGCCGAGCAGTTCGGCACCAACATCCGCGCCACCGTGGCGACGTCCGTGCCCAACTTCGTGCGCGGCTCCGCGGTGATTGCCGCCACCGCCTTCGGTCAGCTCAAGGGCTCACTGGGCGTGGCGCATGCGGCGCTGGCCGTGGGCGCGGTGTGCTTCGTCCTGGCGCTCGTCGCCCTGGCGCGGCTGGCGGAGACCTTCCACCGCGACCTGGACTACGTGGAGTCTGTGAGCGACGCGAAAGTGGACGTCCCCACCCGCTCCGGCGCCTGAGTCCTCAGGCGGGCGGCACCCGCAGCCGCCACGCCAGCACGCGGCCGTCCAACCCCAGCACGAACACCAGCGGCCCGCGCACCACCGGCCGCGTGCGCAGCGGCGTGTCCGCCCGCATGGTGAACGCAGGCGTCCAGCCCGGCGCCTTGAGCGCGACCAGGTTCCCCTCGTGGCCGGACGTGGGTACCAGCAGCAGGTCCTCCAACCCCACCTGCACCCGGCCCACCAGCGGCGAGGGCAGCGCCACCCGCGCCACCTCCCGGCCCTCCGAGGTGGACAGCCCCACCAGCGACGACGGCCCCGCGCCCACCCACAGCGCACCCAGCGCCCGCGCGGGCGGCCCCGTCACCCCGTCCGAGAAGCGCTGCTCCCAGCGCGTGCTCCCGTTCTTCACCGACAGCGCCAGCACCCGGCCCGGCCGCGTGGCCACGAACACCGTGTCGCGCTCCGAATCCAGCCCCACCACGTCCGTCACCGGCAGCGACCAGCGCGGCACACCGCTCCGGGCGTCCAGCGCCCACAGCCCCGAGCCGAGCGGCACCACCAGCACGTCCGCCACCAGCACCGGCGCCGCCCGGAGCCCCGGGGCCACGGATAGCTGTGGCTCCAAGGATTCCGCCGACGCGGGCGCGGGGGCCTTGGGCGGCGGCTGCTTCCAGCGCTCCTGCCCGGAGTCCACCGCCAGGGCGCGCACCGCGCCATCGGGCGCCACCAGGTAGACGATGTGTCCCGCGTCGTCCACCACGGGCGGGGTCAGCACGGGCGGCTCGCCTCCCAGCCGCCAGCGCTCCTTGCCATCCTCGAGCGACAGGCAGGCCACCTCGCCCACCACCGTCCCCACGACGACGCTCTCGCCGGCCAGGGCGGGGGCCACCGCCACCTCGCGGCCCAGCCGGGCGGTCCACACCGGCCGGCCCTCGCGGTCCAGGCGCACCACCGTGCCCGCTTCGTTGCCCAGGAGCACCCCGTCCGAAAGGGCCGTGAGCCCCGTCCGCGAGGACGCATTGCTGGAGTACTGGAAGGCCGGTTCCGCTGGCGCCCGCTGGCACGCCATGACGGCCAGCGTCAACATCAGGCAGGTCAGCAGGGGCAGGCGTGGACAGGCGCGGGACGGCATGGTTTGGGGGAGGATGACGCAAGCGAGGAACTTCGACCATGCCCACGATTCGTGAAGACGAAACCCCCAACGCCACCGGCATCCCTTCATCCGCCCGGCGTACGGACATCATCCCGCCCCCCACGCTGGCGGTGACGGAGGAGCTGCTCCACGCGCTCCCCAAGACGGACCTGCACTGCCACCTGGACGGGTCCATGCGCCTCAAGACCATCCTGGAGCTGGCCGAGCAGCAGAAGATCAAGCTCATGGCCGACACCGAGGACGGCCTGGCCAAGGCCATCCACATGGGCCAGGTGTGCAAGAGCCTGGAGGAGTACCTCGTCGCGTTCGACGTGACGCTCTCCGTCCTCCAGACGGCCGAGTCCCTCTACCGCGCCGCCTACGAGCTGGCCGTGGACGCCGCCGCGGAGAACGTGCGCTGGCTGGAGGTGCGCTATTCGCCCGCGCTGCACCTGCAGAAGGGCCTGAAGATGACCACCGTCATCGACTCCGTGCTGGAGGGCCTGCGCGCCGCGAAGAAGGAGACGGGCATCAAGTGCGCCGTCATCGTCTGCGGCATCCGCCACATCAACCCGCAGACGTCCATGCGCCTGGCGGAGCTGTCCGTGGCGTACAAGAACCGCGGCGTCGTGGGCTTCGACCTGGCGGGCGCGGAGGCCAGCTTCCCCGCCAAGGACCACCTGGACGCCTTCCGCCTCATCCTCAAGAACAACGTCAACTGCACCGCCCACGCAGGTGAGGCCTACGGACCGGAGTCCATCTCCCAGGCCATCCACTCGCTGGGCGCGCACCGCATTGGCCACGGCACCCGGCTGCGCGAGGACGGGGACCTGCTCAACTACGTCAACGACCACCGCATCCCCATGGAGGTCTGCCCGTCCTCCAACGTCCAGACGGGCGCGGTGTCCTCGCTGGAGTCCCACCCGCTCAAGTTCTATTTCGACTACGGCCTGCGGGTGACCATCAACACGGACAACCGCCTCATCACCGACACCACGGTGACGAAGGAGCTGTGGCTGGCCCACCGCGAGCTGGGCCTGTCGCTGGAGGACCTCACCACCATCATCGTGTCCGGCTTCAAGAGCGCCTTCCTCCCGTTCCGGGAGAAGCAGGACATGCTGCGGCAGGTGAACCAGGAGATCGCCACCACCCTGGCCGCCTTCGAGAAGCGCCCCGTCGCGGCCATGCGCCAGCCGGCCTGAGCCCCCCGCCATGGACGAGACCCAAGGCCTTCCTCCGGCGCTGGACCTCGACGCCGCGCGCGCGAAGGCCGCCCAGGACCTCAAGCTGCCAGCCCTCATCATGATGGGGATGGGCGGACTGTGGTTGCTGTACTCGCTCTTCGGGCTCTACCGGACGCTGACCCCGGAGGGGCTCGAGGCCCTGCACCTGAGCGTCGACAAGGCCCTGGAGGTCTACCCGCCGGAGCTGCGGGCACAGGCGCGCGCCATCGTGGCGTCCTTCCTGAGCCCGACCTTCCTCGCCTTCAGCGCCCTGCCCGGAATCTGCCTCAACGGGCTGGTCGTCTTCGGCGCGTGGAAGATGAAGAACCTCCAGCTCTACGGGCTGGCCATGACGGTGGCCATCATCTGCTGCATCCCGTGCTGCGGCCCCATGTGGGGCCTGGGGCTCATCCCGGGCATCTGGTCGCTCGTCGTGCTCAACCGCCCGCAGGTGAAGGCGGCCTTCAGCTCGAAGTGAGCCAGGCGGGGCGCCCCGGGAGTGATTCCGGGAGCGCCCTGAAGCCTTGTGAATCTCAGGTGACCTTCATCCCCTTGGGGATGACGACGACGCCGCCGGACGTGACGTGGAAGCGGCGCTTGTCCTCCACCGGGTCGTAGCCAATGGTCATCCCGGGCGGAATCTCCACGTTCTTGTCGATGATGGCCCGCTTGATGCGGCAGCGGCGTCCGATGGTGACGTTCTCGAAGAGGATGGAGTCCTCCACCTCCGAATACGAGTTCACCCGCACCTTCGGCGACAGCACGGAGCGGTGCACGTGGCCGCCGGAGATGATGCAGCCCTCCGCCACCAGCGAGTCCGTGGCGGTGCCCACGCGCTTGTTCTCCCGGTCCGCGAAGACGAACTTCGCCGGCGGGTAGTTGTTGGGCTGCGTGTGGATGGGCCAGCGGTCGTTGTACAGGTTGAAGGTGGGGTCCACCTCCACCAGGTCCATGTTGGACTGGTAGTACACGTCGATGTTCCCCACGTCCCGCCAGTAGCCGCGCTCCTTGTCCTCCTGGCCGGCCACCGTGTTCTGGGCGAAGTCGTACACGTACACGGGCTCGTGCTTGTACAGCTGGCTGATGATGGACTTGCCGAAGTCGTGCGCGCTCTTCTCATCCGCCGCGTCGCGCACCACCTGCTTCACCAGCGTGTCCGTGGTGAAGAGGTAGTTGCCCATGGAGGCCAGGCACATCTTCGGGTTGCCCGGCATGGGCGGCGGGTTCTTGGGCTTCTCCAGGAACTGGAGCATCCGCCCGTCCGGCCCCACGTCGATGATGCCGAACTCGTGCCCCTGCTCGATGGGCACCGGGATCGCGGCCACCGTGCACGCGGCCTTCCGCTCGATGTGGAAGTCCAGCATCTTGCGCGTGTCCATCCGGTACACGTGGTCCGCGCCGAAGACGAAGATGTGGTCCGGCTCCTCGTCCGTGATGATGTTGAGGTTCTGGTAGATGGCGTCCGCGCTGCCCTTGTACCAGTCCACGCCGGTGCGCATCTGCGCGGGCACCGCCTCCACGTAGTGACCCAGGAACGCCGTCATGCGCCACGCGCGCGACAGGTGGTTGTTGAGCGAGTCGCTCTTGTACTGGGTCAGCACCTTCATCCGGTACACGCCGGAGTTGGCGAAGTTCGACAGGACGAAGTCGATGATGCGGTAGCGCCCACCGAACGGAACCGCGGGCTTCGCGCGCTCTCGGGTCAGGGGCTCCAGGCGCGTGCCAGCGCCTCCCGCAAGAATCATGGCCAGCAGCTTTGACATAGGTGCCGGCCACGTTAGCCCCCGGCCGCTGGCCCACAATGGCCGTGCGGCCGGTGCAAGCTTTTCCGTTGAGTGCCCAACCGGGAGGGGAGGATGGGCGGAAAGCGACCTCTCGGTTTCGCGGCATGTAGGAGGAGGGGCGCAACCCCGTGCGTCCTCTTGGCTTGCGTGGCTTCCCTGGACCTTGCGTGCTAGCGTGGCCAGGCGATGTCTGGCGACCAAACGCGAGTCACCAAGATCTCCAGCCTCACCCCGGGACCCGAGCGCGGCGCTGAGTGTTGCCTCGTGCAGATCCACGGCCCTGAGCTGGGCAAGAAGTACGTGCTGGAAGAGACCGAGTTCACCATCGGTCGCGACCAGCACAACCACATCGTGGTGGACCTGGACAACGTGTCCCGCCGCCACGCGCGCATCTGGGGCCGGCAGGGGAAGATGTTCGTGGAGGACCTCCAGTCCACCAACGGCACCTACCTCAACGACCGGGAAGTGCTCCAGGCGCAGCCGTTGCGCAGCGGGGACCTGGTGAAGGTGGGAGGCTCCATCTTCAAGTTCCTCGACGGCGACAACATCGAGACCCAGTACCACGAGACCATCTACACGCTGACCATCGCGGACGGTCTCACCGGCATCAACAACAAGCGCTACTTCCTGGAGTACCTGGAGCGGGAGATGGGCCGCTCGCACCGGTACCAGCGCACGCTGTCGATGTTCATGTTCGACATCGACCACTTCAAGCAGATCAACGACGTGCACGGTCACCTGGCCGGCGACTACGTGCTGCGGGAACTGGCGCAGTCCATCAAACGGCTGGTGCGCCGCGAGCAGTGCTTCGCGCGCTACGGCGGCGAGGAGTTCGCCGTGGTGATGCCGGAGGACGGGCCGGACAAGGCGCGCCTGTTCGCGGAGAAGATCCGCAAGCTGGTGGAGGACAAGCGCTTCGTCTTCGAGGACAAGGACATCCCCGTCACCATCTCCCTGGGCGTGGCGGAAGTCGCCTCGGAGATGTCGGAGCCGTCCCAGTTCATCAAGGTGGCGGACGCGAACCTCTACAAGGCCAAGAAGTCCGGCCGCAACCGCGTGGTGGGCTGAAGGCCATGGCGGACGAAGGCTCAGGCCCGTCCTTCCTGGCCCGGCTCATCCTCATCCTGTTGGGAGTGGCCTTCCTGGGCGCCGCCTGGGCGTGGCACCAGAAGGACACCGACCCGAACGCCGCCCGGCTCGTGGAGCGCGTGAGCGGCGGCCGGGTGCACGGCGGCGCGGCGAATCCGTAGGACCCGCCGCGCTTTCTTCCTGAAACGTCAGGTGCCTTCGCGCGACTCGGCCAGCCGGCCGCGGGTGCCGGGCAGGTTTCCGGGCGGCATCTTCCCGTAGATGTACTGGACGGTGTCGAGCAGCGTCTCTTGGACGTCGCGCGCCTTGAAGCCCAGCTCGCGCTCGGCCTTGGCGGGCTCCAGGTAGAAGAAGTGCTCGCCAATCTCGACCTCCTGCGGGTCGAGCTTGGACACGGTGCCGCGCAGCTTCGCGAACTGCTCCAGCAGCTTGCCGCCCCAGATGTTCACCTCGCGCGGCAGCTTCATGCGCGGGGCGGGCACGCCGGTGAGGCGCTGGAGCCGGTCGAAGAAGTCCGGCATGGCCATGTTCACGCCCATCAGGTGGCGGCCGTACACCTCGCCCCGGGTGAGCGCCTGCACGAAGGCGTCCGCCGCGTCGCGCGCATCCACGAAGGAGATGCCGCCGCCGGGCATGGCCGGAATCTCCCGGTTGAGGAACTTCACCACCGTCCAGGTGGAGGACAGGCGGTCATCCCCGGGCCCCATCAGCAGGCTGGGGTTGAGCACCACCAGCGGGACGGAGTGCTTGCGGCAGTACTCCAGCGCCAGCTTCTCTTCGTAGATCTTGGACAGGTAGTAGGGCCAGTTGGCGACGGTGGTGATGGGGTAGTCGTCGTCCTCCGTGCCCACGCGGTCGTCCTTCGACACCGCGATGGTGCCGGAGGTGGAGCCCAGGATGACGCGCTTGATGCCTGCTTCGCGCACGTCGCGCAGCAGCTCACGCGTGCAGTCCACGTGCAGCTCGTACATCCGCCGCGCGTCCTTGCTCTGGAAGGAGACGAGCCCCGCCAGGTGGTAGACGGCGTCCACGCCCTCCAGCGCGCGGCGCACGGCGTCCCGGTCCTTGAGGTCGCCCTGTTGCACTTCGGTCTTCGCGAACGCGGGGCCTGACGGCTTCGAGCGCGCGATGAGGCGCACGTCGTGGCCCGCGGCAACCAGCTTGGGCACCAGGTGCGTGCCCAGGAATCCCGTGCCTCCGGTGACGAGCAGCTTCACGCGTCCTTCCCTTCCGGCAGGGCCCGGGCGGGCGGGGTGAAGTCCCGGTCCGCGCCCACCTGCTCCAGGTCCAGCACCTTGCCCGCCCTCAGCGAGCGCACCGCTTCCTCCGCGATGTGCGTCACGTAGCGGTAGCCCTCCGAGCGCGCCATGCCCTGCGCCCGGGCCTTCAGCGACGCGTACTCCAGCGCCGGGCCCACGTGCACCTCCAGCTCCTTCGTCTTCGGGAACATGGAGCCCTTGGGCAGCGCTTCGTACGCGCCGTGGATGTACAGCGGCAGCACGTCCACCCCGTAGGTGAGCGACAGGTAGCCCAGCGTCGGCTTGAACTCCATCAGCTCGCCCGTCTTGGAGCGCGTGCCTTCCGGGAAGATGAGGACGTTGAAGCCCTGCCGCAGCGCCTCGCCGGCCACGCGCAGCGACTCGCGCAGCGAACCCTGCCGGTCGATGGGGATGAGGTTGGTGAAGTTCTCGAACCACGCGCGCTTGAGCGGCGTGTCGAAGAAGTAGTCGCGCGCGGCCAGCGACACCAGCCGCTCGCCCTGGCCGCCCAGCACCACGCGCACCAGGCCCGCGTCCAGGTGGCTGGCGTGGTTGGCGATGACGAGGAAGTTGCGGTTCTGCGGGATGAACGTCTTGCCCGTCACCTTCACGTCGAAGACGCCGCCGTAGAGCACCTTCTGCCCGAAGGACAAGAGCTGCCGGCCCAGCGCGGACACCGACTCAGGCACCGGAATCTCTGCTTCCTCCGCGCGCTCGGCTTCCTTCTTGATGTCGCGCGCCCGCGTCTCCTGCGAGGGCCGGCGTCCGGAGGCCACCACCAGCTTGCGCAGGTCCTCCACCGTCTGCACCTGCGTCAGGTCTTCAATGGCGGGCAGCGGCACGCCCGCGCCCTCCAGCGCCACGGACATCTCCGTGAGCATCAGCGAGTCGAAGCCCAGGTCGCCAATGAGCTGCGAGTCCGGCCGCACGTCCGACGCCGGGCGGTGGCAGACCTCCGCGATGAGCGGGAAGAGCCAGTCCGCGACGCCGCCCGTGGTGGGCGCCGCCTGCGCCTTCTCCTTCACGCGGCCCGCGCTGGCGGCCACGCGGTCCAGCCGCTGCAGCTCCTCCACCACGCGCTTGCGCTTCACCTTGCGGGTGGACGTGCGCGGAAGCTCGCCGTCCCAGAAGCGCAGCACCTTCACGCGCCGGTAGAAGGGCATGCCCGCGCTCACCTTGCGGAAGTGCTCCTCCAACTCGTGGCGGACCTCTTCCCGCGGGCGGTCCTTGAAGTCCGGCACGCACAGGCACGCCACCTTCTCGCCGCCGGCGTCATCCGGCAGGCCGACGATGGACATCTCCTTGATGTGCTCGTGCTCCTGGTACAGCTCCTCCAGCTCGTCCGGGTAGACGTTCTTGCCGTTGGCGTCGACGATGACGTCCTTGGCGCGGCCCATGAGGTACAGGCGGCCTTCGTCGTCCATGCGGCCCAGGTCGCCGGTGTGCAGCCAGCCTTCCTTCACCACGGCCTCGGTGGCCTCGCGGTCCCCGAAGTAGCCCGCCATCACGTTCGGGCCCTTGGCCAGCACCTCGCCAATGCCGTCGTTGTCCGGGTTCTGGATCTTGAACTCGATGCCCGGCAGCGCCTTGCCCACCGTGCCCTTGATGCGCTTGTTGGTGGCCTCGGACACCGCCAGCACCGGCGCGGCCTCCGTGAGGCCGTAGCCCTCGCGCATGGTGAAGCCCAGCTCGTGGAAGGCCTGGTGCACTTCTTCAGACAGCGCGGAGCCGCCGGACACCAGCACCTTCACCCGTCCGCCGAACTTGCGGTGCACCGGCCAGAACAGCAGCTTGCCCAGGTTGAGCGAGCTGCGGTTGCGCAGCTCCCCGTTGGCCGCCATCAGCGCCTTGAGCGCCTGCTCCACCAGCGGCGGGCGCGCGGCCATCTCCTGCGTAATCTTGCGGTGCAACAGCTGCCAGAGCGCGGGCACGCCAATCATCGCCGTCACGCGGCCCGTCTCGAAGACGTCGCCCAGCCGGTCCGACGTGAGCTCGTCGATGTACGTGATTTCCGCGCCGCGCATGAACGGCGTGAGGAAGCCGGCGGAGAACTCGAAGGTGTGGTGCAGGGGCAGCACGGACAGCACGCCGTCACCCACGCCCACGTCGAACGCGCCCGCCAGCTTCGCCACCAGCGCCGCGAAGTTGCGGTGGGTGAGCATCACGCCCTTGGGCGTGCCGGTGGTGCCGGAGGTGAAGATGACGCTCGCCACGTCGTCCGCGGCGGCGGACTTCCTCACCGGGCCAATGCGGTCCGGGAACGCCGGGTCGCCCGTCATGGCCTCCGCGAGGCTGGCCACGCCCACGCCCTCACCCAGCGCGGTGAAGAGGCCGGGGAAGTCCTCCGCGGTCTGCTCGGACACGAGGCACTGCTTCGCGGCCGCGCGCTTCGCGATGTTGACCACCTCTGCTTCGGTGAGCGCGGGGTCCACCGGCACGGCGGTGCCTCCGGCGCGCAGGATGCCGAAGTAGCTGATGGCCCACTCCGGCCGGTTCTCCGACACCAGCAGGACGCGGTCGCCGCGCTTGATGCCCTGGGCCATCAGGTAGCTGCCCACGCGGGCCGCGTAGCGGTGCACCTCGCCGAAGGTGAAGCGCTCTTCCTTCTCTCCCGCGGCCATGCGGAACGCCACCCGGTGGCGGTACGCGTGCACGGTGGCTTCGAAGAGCTCCAGCAGGTCGCGGTGCGCGGGGATGGCGGTGCGCTTCTCGCGCTCCTCGTCCAGGCCCGGGAACACCCACTTCTCCAGGCCGGGCAGGTGCGTGCCCAGGAAGTACTCGCGCCAGTCGATGCGGTCCGGCGCCCAGTCAATCTTCGCGCGGTCCGCCGGCACCATGCGCTCGTAGACGGAGCGCGTGTTGTCGCAGCGGAAGACGTAGCGGTTCTCCCAGAGGAAGGGGAGGAACAGTTCGATGAGGCCGCCGAGGCTGCCCGCCTGGGACTCCACCTCGTCCAGCGCGACGCGGGCCTTGTCCATCATCGCCTGCACGCGGGGCGCGCCCCACGCGGGCCGCACGTCTTCCATGGCCTTCTTCAGCAGCTTCGCGCCCTTCGCCAGCATGGGCGCGCTGAGCAGCTGGAACTCCTGCTTGCTCACGGGCTGCGGCTCGATGCGCGAGCGCAGCGAGTTGACCAGCGAGTTGCCCGTCTCACGGTTGCGGTAGTAGCGGCGGCGGTACAGACCCACCAGCTCCACGGAGCGGCTGGCGAGGAACGGGTTCACGTCACCGGAGGCCAGGTTGTAGACGCGGCGCTCCTCCACCTGCATCGCGTGCGCGGTGATGCCCAGCGTGGCGCCCGCCACCTGGTCCACCGGGATGATGTCCAGGATGGCGTGGTCGCCCGCGGGGATGCCGCGCTGGCCCTTGATGCCCGCGTACGCCAGCGGCGCGGACGTGGTGAAGCCTTCGTTCCAGCCGGGGAAGGGGAAGTGCGCCGCGCTCTCCACGATGGAGGGCCGCACGATGGAGTAGCGCAGCCCCGGCGTCCCCGCCATCACCTGTTCGCCCAGGTGCTTGGCGTACGTGTACGTGTTGGGCCAGCCCCAGTGCTGCGCGCGCTCCATGCCCGCGCGGACCAGCTCGCCGGACAGCCACAGCTTGCGCTCGCGGCCCACGGCCAGGCGCAGCGTCTTCTCGTCGGTGGCGTCGCGGCCCTCCTCCTCCAGGCGGTCCAGCGCCTTCTGCCGGAAGAGGGAGGTGAGCGCCTTGTCATCCGCCTGTTCGCGCAGGCGGGCCACGATTTTGTCCGCGTCCGCCAGCTCCTGCTCCAGGCTGAAGTCGCGCCCGTCCATCTCCCCCTGCTTGGGGAAGTAGTTCAGCACCTGCTCGTCCTCGAACACGAGCCCGCTGCGGTTGCCCACGACGAACGCGGTGGACATGTGGATGAGCGGCACGCTCCAGCGCAGCGCCAGCGCCACCGCGTTCTTCACGCCGTGGGTGTTGACGTTGAGGCCCACCTCCAGCGACGGATTGAAGGAGACGAGGCCCGCGCAGTTGACGATGGCGTGCACCTGTCCGGTGAGCGCGTCGACCTGCGCCTCCTCCAGGCCCACGAAGGGGTCGGTGATGTCGCCATCCAGGATGGTGCACTTCTTCTGGATGAACGCCATGGCGCCTTCGTCGCCCAGGCGGTCGCGCAGCGGCTGGAAGGGCTCGCTGGGCGCCACCTTGTCGAAGAAGCGGCGCTCCGCGGACGCGGCGCTGCCCTTGCGCACGATGACGTAGACCCGGTCCAGCACGTCGCCGTAGTGGGCCAGCAACATCGACAGCGTCACCTTGCCCACGAAGCCGGTGGTGCCGACGAAGACGATGCGCTTGCCGGTGAAGACCTCGGTGACGTTCAGCTCGGAGGGCGTGGCCATGTCCGTGTGCGACCCTTTCACTTCACGTCCACCATCACCGTGGGCGCGATGCGCAGCAGGCTGATGGACGCGGAGCGCCCCATGAAGCCGCGCGCCTCTTCAATCGCCTCGGAGAGGGTGTCGGTGCGATCCCAGCCGAGCAGGGCCGGGACGTGGTTGTTCTCCGCGCCCGCGACGATGACCTTGCCTACGTGCTGGCGGCCATTCTCGCCCCAGTACCACATGTAGAAGGGGTGCACGCCGTGGTAGGCGTTGCCCTTGCGGTACAGGTGCACGTAGCTGGGGTTCTCCGCGAACTCCTTCTCGTACTTGTGCTCCAGCTTCATGGAGTCCCGCGTCTCCGGCAGCAACCGGTGGAAGAACTCGATGTAGCTGGGGTGCTGCACGGGGTCGAACTCGTCGTAGGCCGGGTGCAGGAGGATGAGCACGCCCCCCTTCTTCACCAGCGGCACACCCCGGTTGAGGTTGTAGAAGTAGCCCAGCCCCATCACCTGCACGAGCAGCGGGTTGAGGACGGAGTTGACGCTGTAGGGGCTGACGAACGGGATGGGGAAGATGACGATGTCGCTCTGCCCCTCCACCGGCACCACGTACTGCTTCCAGCTCTGCTCCAGCGTCTTCTGGTGCGTGGGCTCCGTGGCCCCCGCGAACACGCCCGTCACGTCATAGGGCGCGGGGATGGCGTTGAGCACCTTGCGCGCCGCCGCGCGGGGCAGCTTGGACAGCGTGAAGCGCAGGGCCTGGAACTTCAGCCGGTCGGCTTCCGTGTAGTCCTCTTCCTTCTTCGCCAGGAAGTCCGTGGGCGCGCCGAACATGCGGTTGTTCAGCGTGGTCTCGATGTGGAAGACCTTCAGCGTCTGGTCGATGACCGTGCCGATGCGCGAGTTCTTCGTGTAGAGCGCGCTCGCCTTCGGCTCCATGTAGCTGTCGGAGTCGCGGATCGTCTTGGGGTTGTGGTGGTGCCGGAGCGACGCGTAGTTCGTCACGCCCGTGCCCATGGACTTGTGCCCGCCGTTCATGGGCACGAAGTTGATGTTCACGTAGACGATGAGGTCGCTCTCCGCGACACGCCGGTTCACCGCCACCACTTCATTGTGGCTGGTGCGCTCCAGCTCCGTGATGCCGTCCGGGTCTTCCGCGTCGTGGTTGTAGTAGCGGTCCGGGTAGTAGGCGTCGAAGATCTTCTCGCCCACCATGCGCTTCATCTCGCCTTCGGTCATCCGGCGGTGCAGCGCGTTGGCGATGACCAGGTGCACGTCATCCACGCCTGAGTCCGCGCACAGCTCCAGCACCACCTCCAGGATGGACTGGCGCACGTCCGGGGTGACCATGGGCGGCAGCGGGACGCTGATGTCGTCGATGACGCAGGTCAGCCGCATGCCGGGCTTGAGCAGCGCGTGCAGCGGGTCCATGCCCTCCGGGTGGTTGATGGCCCAGCGGATGGCGGCCTTCACGTTGGGCACGCCCTCCAGCGGGGGGCGGGGGAAGATGACCCGGGTGCCCACGGGCAGGTCTTCCTGGAGGAAGCCCTCACCGTAGAAGAGCGCCCGCGGGGGGCTGCCCTTCTCCGTGATGACCACCTGGCTTTCCTCGTCGTACAGCTTCTGGAGCGTCTTGAGCGGGCGCATGGATGAGGGGGGCGGCGAAAAGGGGTGGGGGATTACTTCAGGTCCAGGATGGGCCAGTTGTACGCGCGCGCGAGCGAGCGCAGCCGCAGGTCCGGGTTCACCGCGGTGGGCCGTCCCACCACGGCGAGCATGGCGTAGTCGGAGGCGCTGTCCGAGTAGCCATGGCACTGGTTGAGGGCCAGGCCTTCGCGCTCGCAGTAGGCGCGGATGGCGTTGGCCTTGTTGGCGCCTTCGATGATGGGCGGAATCACCTTGCCGGTGGCCTTGCCGCCCACGAACTGCATCTTGTTGGCGATGACGTCATCGCAGCCCAGGTGCCGGGCCAGCGGGCGCATGGTGAAGTCCAGCGCTCCGGTGACCAACACGATGCGGCAGCCGGCACGACGCGCCTCGTCGATGAGGTCCTGCGTCTGCTCGTACAAGGCGGGCTTGAGGACGTCCTCGAACATGTCCTCCGCGATGGTGACGAGCCGGTCCTCGCTGAGGCCCGAGTAGTACCGGTAGAAGAACTCGTTGAAGGCCTTGCGGTTGACGGCATCCAGGATGCCGAACACCGGCAGACCCAGGGCGGTGCCCAGGGTGCGGCCCGCGATGCCCCGGAGCGAGCCCCGGTTCATGGCGTAATAGGCATAGACGTGGACGATGTTCGTCCGGACCAGCGTCCCGTCGACGTCGAAGAAGGCTGCTTTGGCGGGCACTTTGGGGGGCATGGGCGGTCGGGCTTCCTCCCATCCTGGGGGGGGTCCGGTCAACGAAAGCGGAAGGCCAGCGTGGGCTGCAGGGCCTTTGGCCGCATGGGGCTATAACCAGCCCTGCGCGCGATACCATTCACCACTGCGAGTGATGGACTCCGCCAGCCCACGGCGCGGCCGGAAGCCCAGCAGGCGTTCGGCCTTGGCCCCCGAGCAGGTCCAGGCCGGGGCCAGGAGCTGCCGCGCCAGCTTCCGGTTCAGGGGGAGTTTGCGCCCGGTCAGCCGGGTCACCCCGTCCGCCGCCGAGGCCAGGGCGGTCAGCACCGCCGGGGACAGCCTCCAGGTGCGCGTCTGGAAGCCCAGGGCCTTCGCCCCCAGGTCCTGCATCTCCTCCAGGGTCAGCCGCTCCGGCCCCGCGCAGAAGAACGCCTCCCCCAGGGCCTCCGGCTTCTCCGCCAATACGAGCAGCAGGTCCACCACGTCCTCCACGTCCACCAGGGACAGGGGACGGGGGCCCCCGGCCAGCTCCAACCGGATGCCCTTCTTCCCCAGCTTGAAGAAGGTCAGGTTTTCCCGGTCTCCGGGCCCCAGGATGCGCGGCGGGCGGATCACCGTCACCGGCAGCCGGTCCTGGAAGGAGAACGCGATGCGCTCACCCTCCGCCTTGCTCTCGCCGTACCACTCATGCGGATGGAAGGCGTCCTCCTCTACATGGGGGCGCTCCGGGGTGGAGGGCCCGTGGGAGGCCAGGGAGCCGCACATCACCAGGCGGGGACGGGGCTCTGGCAGGGCGGCCATGGCCTCACAGATGAGGCGGGTGCCCTCCGCGTTGACGCGCATGAACTCATCGCGCAGCGCGGCGCGGCGGATGCCGGCCAGGTGGAAGACGACGTCCACGCCCTTCACCGCGCTGGCCAGCGAGGCGGGGTCCGTCACGTCGCCCACCCGCCGCGTCCAGGGGTGGCCCTCCAGGGCTTTTTCCAGCTCGCGGGTGTCCGTGGTGGGGCGCAACAGGCATGAAATCCGGTCGCCGCGAGCCGCCAGCGCCCGCGCGAGCCAGGTCCCCAGGAAGCCACCGGCACCAGTGATGAGGGCATTCATGGGTGCTGTTTCATCCGAAAAGCCACATCCCGTCCACCGCCGAAAAGGGCAGGGTCCCCCCGAGGAGGAGGCTGCTCCGGGTGCCGACTTTCCGCCTCCGGACGCGCCGCGAGGCACAATCCCCGAGGGAAAACGGCCTCCGGAGCCGGTTTCTGGCGCTCCGGAGGCGTCGCGGGACTTCCGTTCCCGAGGGAAGAATGCGCTGCGGGGCCGAGTTCTAGCCTCCGAAGCCGTCGCTCCGAGGAGCCCCAGAGGGAAAAAGCGCGCGATGGACGCTGTTTTTCGCTCTAGGCCGTGCTACTACGCGCCATCGGCTCTAGCTTGAAGATGCAAGCACGCCGTGCAACGTCCCCTTCGGAGGGGAGGAGACACAAGACGAATGGCCGCCAAGAAAGCCGCTGCGAAGAAGTCTGCCCCTGCTGCCGCGAAGAAGGCTCCTGCCGCGAAGAAGGCCGCGGGCCGTAAGCCCAACGCCGCGTTCATGAAGGAGATGACGCCCTCCGCTGAGCTGGCGGCGATCGTCGGTTCCAAGGCGCTGCCCCGCACCGCGGTGGTCAGCAAGATCTGGGACTACATCAAGAAGAACAACCTTCAGGACGCGAAGAACAAGCGCCAGATCAACGCCGACGACAAGCTCAAGCCCATCTTCGGCGGCAAGAAGAACGTCACCATGTTCGAGATGACCGCGCTGGTGAACAAGCACCTGAGCTGAACGGTGCAGGGCCCGTCGGGGCCGTCGCCGGTAGCCCGAAGGACCCTGGGGGCTCGTCACGCATCGCGCGGGACGGGCCCTCCGCTTTTCCCTCTGTACCGGCCGCCCGTCCGGAGCGTTGAAAAGGGGGCGAAGGCGCATCTGCCTGCTGGCGGACGCGCCGCGTCGGACCTACCTCTGGGGGTCATGTTCCACGACGGTTCCGAGGCAGGGGAGCGCTCCGCGCGGGTGGCGGACGCGGATGGCACGAACACGGCGGTGGAAGCCCAGGCGGAGAGCCTGTTCGAACAGGTCCAACGCGAGCTGCAATCGCGCCGCGGCACGCCGCTGTCCACCTACCGGATGCAGCTGCACCAGGGCTTCACCTTCCAACAGGCGAAGGCGCTGGTGCCGTACCTGGCCCGGCTGGGCGTGAGCGACTTCTACGCGTCGCCCTACCTCAAGGCCACGCCCGGCAGCACCCACGGCTACGACTGCGTGGACCACCAACGGCTCAACCCGGAGGTGGGCACGGTGGAGGAGCACGCGGCCCTCTGCGACACCCTGAGCGAGCACGGGCTGGGGCATGTGCTGGACGTGGTGCCCAACCACATGGGCATCGAGCGGGACAACCGGCTGTGGCTGGACGTGCTGGAGAACGGCCCGTCGTCCGTCTACGCGAAGTTCTTTGACGTGGACTGGCGGCCGGTGAAGGACGAGCTGGCGGACAAGGTGCTGCTGCCCATCCTGGGCGACCAGTACGGCATCGTGCTGGAGCGCGGCGAGCTGAAGCTGTCCTATGAGTCCGGCGCCTTCCATCTGCACTACTACGACCACCGGCTGCCGGTGGCGCCGCGCCAGTACGCGACCCTCCTCAAGCACGGCCTGGAGCGGCTGGAGAAGCAGCTGGGGCCGGAGTCGACGCACCTGGTGGAGCTGCTCTCCATCCTGACGGCCCTGGACCACCTGCCGCTGCGCACGGAGGTGGACCTGGCGAAGGTGACGGAGCGGCACCGCGAGAAGGAGGTCATCAAGCGGCGGCTCGCCGCGGTGGTGGCGGACAGCGCGGAGCTGGCGGCGTACGTGGAGGAGAACCTCCGGGTGTTCAACGGCACGCCCGGCAACGTGCGCTCCTTCGACCTGCTGGATGCGCTGCTGCAGAACTGCAGCTACCGGCTGGCGCACTGGCGCGTGGCGGGCGAGGAGATCAACTACCGCCGCTTCTTCGACATCAACGGCCTGGCCGCCATCCGCGTGGAGGACGCGGACGTCTTCCAGGAGTCGCACCAGCGCATCTTCGAGTGGCTGCGCGAGGGGCGCGTCACGGGCCTGAGAATCGACCACCCGGACGGCCTCTTCGACCCCACCGCCTACTTCCTGGACCTGCAGGAGCGCTTCTTCGTGGAGCGTGCGCGGGCGCGCTTCGACGCGGAGAAGAAGGAGGGGGACGATGCGCGGTGGCCGGAGGTGGAGGCGCTCTTGCGCGCGAAGTGGCGGCGCGAGGTGATGGCCACGCCGGACAGCCCGCTGCGCAAGGCGCTCTTCGTGGCGGTGGAGAAAATCCAGGGCGGCCGCGAGCGCATCCCGGAGTCGTGGGCGGTGCACGGCACCACCGGCTACCGCTACGCCAACGCGGTGAGCGGCCTGTTCGTGCACCCGGCCGCGGAGGCGCACCTGACGGAGACGTACGAGCGCTTCGCGGGCGGCACGCAGGACTTCGCGGAGCTGGTGTACCAGAAGAAGCTGCTCATCATGCGCGTGAGCATGGCCAGCGAAATCAACGTGCTGGCGCACGAGCTCAACCGCATCTCGGAGATGAACCGCCGCACGCGCGACTTCACGCTCAACAGCCTGCGGCGCGCGCTGGTGGAGTTCATCGCGCTGTTCCCCGTGTACCGCACCTACGTGGACGGCTGGCGCGCGGAGCTGGACGTGCGCGACGTGCAGTACATCGAGTGGACCCTCCAGCGCGCCAAGGAGCGCAACACCACCACCAACGCCTCCATCTTCGACTTCCTGCGCGACATCCTCCTGGGCCGCTACCCGGAGCACGTGGGGGATGAAGAGAAGGCGGTGATGCTGCGCTTCGCCATGAAGCTCCAGCAGGTGACGGGCCCCGTCATGGCCAAGGGCCTGGAGGACACCGTCTTCTACATCTACAACCGGCTGGTGAGCCTCAACGAGGTGGGCGGCGAGCCGGAGCACTTCGGCATGCGCGCCACCACCTTCCACCTGCGCAACCAGGAGCGCGTGGAGCGCTGGCCGGCGAGCATGCTCACCTCCAGCACCCACGACACCAAGCGCAGCGAGGACGTGCGCGCGCGCATCAACGTCCTCACGGAGCTGCCGGAGGACTGGCGGGAGAAGGTGCGCGCCTGGGCGGACCTCACCCGGCCCTTCGTCAGCCACCTGTCCACCGGCCCCGCGCCGTCGTCCAATGACGTCTACCTCTTCTTCCAGACGGTGGTGGGCGCGTGGCCCATGGGCGAGCAGGTGCCCGAAGGCGAGTGGAAGGAGTTCCACCGCCGCGTGCGCGAGTACATGGGCAAGGCCATCAAGGAGGCCAAGGTCCGCACGTCGTGGACCAACCCGGACGGCGCCTACGACGACGCGGTGGCGCGCTTCGTGGACGCGTGCTTCGACCCCTCGAAGGGCCAGGCCTTCCTGGATGACATGAAGGCCTTCAAGCGCCGCATCGAGCGCGCGGGCCAGCACAACGCGCTGGGGCAGCTGCTGCTGAAGCTGGCCTCGCCCGGCGTGGTGGACACGTACCAGGGCTGCGAGCTGTGGGACCTGTCGCTGGTGGATCCGGACAACCGCCGGCCGGTGGACTACGCCCTGCGCGAGCGGCTGCTCACGGCGCTGGACGACGCGGCGGCGAAGGACCGGCCCGCCCTGTGCGAGCGGCTGGTGAAGGACCTGGATGACGGGCAGGTGAAGCTCTTCGTCCTGGCGGAGGCGCTGCGGCTGCGCCAGAAGTACGCGGACCTCTGCCGCGCGGGCGGTTACGAGGCGCTGGAGCTGTCCGGGCCGCGCTCGCCCGCGGCGGTCGGCTTCGCGCGCACGCACGGTGACAGCGTGCTGATTGCCTGCGCGCCGCGTTACACGCTGGAGGCGCTGGAGTCCGGCGGGCTGGCTCAGGCGTATGACGGTACGTTCCTGAACCTTCCGGAAGCATATGCGGGCATGATGTTCCGCAATGTCTTCACCGGGCGCCCCGTCCGTCCCCAGCAGGGGCCGGGAGGCGTGGGGCTGGCCCTGGGGCCGCTCCTCGCGGAGTTCCCGGTGGTGCTGCTGGAGAGGAGCACTGGATGAGAAGGGCCGAGGTGCTTCCAGGGAAGCCGTTTCCCCTGGGCGCCACGTACGACGGGAACGGCGTGAACTTCGCCGTGTTCAGCGAGCACGCGAAGAAGGTGGAGGTCTGTCTCTTCGACCCCGCCGACCCCAAGAAGGAGACGCGCCGCTTCCCGTTGCTGGAGACCACGAACCACGTCTTTCACGGCTACATGCCGGGCGTGCACGCCGGTTGCCTCTACGGCCTGCGGGTTCACGGTCCGTATGAACCCAAGAAGGGCCTGCGCTTCAACCCGCACAAGCTCCTGGTGGACCCCTACGCCCGGGCGCTGCACGGCCAGGTGGACCCCAAGGCGCCCATCCACGGGTACGTGCACGGGGGCAAGGAGGAGGACCTCGTCATGGACACGCAGGATGACGCCTGGGGCGTGCCCAAGGCGGTCATCCTGGCGGACGGGTTCGACTGGGAAGGCGACAAACGGCCGGAGGTCCCCTGGCACAAGACGGTCCTCTACGAGCTGCACGTCAAGGGCTTCACCAAGCTGAACCCTCGCGTGCCGGAGCACCTGCGCGGCACGTACGCGGGCCTGGCGCACCCGGCCTCCATCGAGCACATGAAGAAGGTGGGCGTGACGAGCGTGGAGCTGCTGCCCATCCACGCCTTCATGGACGAGCCGTTCCTCACCCAGAAGGGGCGCTCCAACTACTGGGGATACAACTCGCTGGGCTTCTTCGCACCGGACGCGCGCTACTGCGCGTCGGGTTCGCTGGGCGAGCAGGTGGCGGAGTTCAAGGGGATGGTGAAGTTGCTGCACCGCGCGGGAATCGAAGTGATTCTCGACGTCGTGTACAACCACACCTGCGAGGGCAACCACCTGGGGCCCACGCTGTCCTTCAAGGGGCTGGACGCCGGCGCGTACTACCGGCTCAGTGAGAAGGACCCGCGCTACTTCATGGACTTCACGGGGTGCGGCAACTCGTGGAACGCCACGCACCCGTATGCGCTGAAGCTCATCGCGGACTCGCTGCGCTACTGGGTGGAAGAGATGCACGTGGACGGCTTCCGCTTCGACCTGGCGACGACGCTGGGCCGGGACAGGCACGGCTACGACACCCGCGCGGCCTTCTTCCAAATCCTCCACCAGGACCCCGTCTTGAGCCGCGTGAAGCTCATCGCGGAGCCGTGGGACGTGGGGGACTACGGCTACCAGGTGGGCAACTTCCCGGTGCTGTGGAGCGAGTGGAACGGCAAGTACCGCGACACCATGCGCCGCTACTGGAAGGGCGACGATCGGCAGGCGGCGGAGATTGGTTCGCGGCTCACCGGCAGCTCCGACCTGTTCGCGCTGTCTGGCCGCAAGCCCACGGCGGGCGTGAACTTCGTCACCGCGCATGACGGCTTCACGCTGCACGACCTGGTGACGTACAGCCAGAAGCACAACGAGGCCAACGGCGAGGAGAACCGCGACGGCGCCAATGACAACCACGCCTGGAACTGCGGCGTGGAGGGGGAGACGAACGACCCCAAGGTGAACACGCTGCGCGAGCAGCAGAAGCGCAACTTCCTGGCGTCCCTCTTCCTGTCGCAGGGCGTGCCCATGCTGGTGGCGGGCGACGAGATGGGCCGCACGCAGAAGGGCAACAACAACGCCTACTGCCAGGACAACGAGCTGTCGTGGGTGAACTGGGAGCTCAACGAGAAGCAGCGCCAGTTGTTGGACTTCACCTCCCGCATCATCAAGCTGCGGCGCGAGCAGCCGGTGTTGTCCAAGCGCCGGTTCTTCCGCGGGGCCCACATCTGGGACAGCGAGCTGAAGGACCTGGCGTGGTTCCGGCCGGACGGCAAGGAGATGAAGCGCGACGACTGGGAGAAGCCCTACGTGCGCTCCCTGGCCTTCCTGCTGGGGGGGGACGCCATCGCCACGCCGGACGACGAGGGCCACCGCATCGTCGGGGACACCTTGCTGGTGCTGCTCAACGCGCACCACGAGCCCATCACCTTCATGCTGCCCGCCCTGGAGTGGGGGGCGGACTGGGAGCTGGTGGTGGACACCGCGGCCACGGGGGAATCCCTGCGGACGCACACCCCGGCGGGCGGCAAGGTGCAGGCGGTGGGACGTTCCCTGGTGGTCTTGCGGCGCCCGGCGACGGAATGGGAGTAGCCGCCGGGGCCGTCCCGGAGTAGGCAGCGGGCGTGATGACCCACACGCTCTGGCCCTGGGTGGCCTTCAACGTCTTCGTCCTGGCGATGCTCGCCATGGACCTGGGGCTGTTCCACCGCAAGGAGCACGCGGTGTCGTCGAAAGAGGCGACGCTGTGGACGCTGGTGTGGGTGAGCATCAGCCTCGCGTTCTGCGGAGGCGTCTTCCACTACGGCGGCAAGGGGCCTGCGCTGGAGTGGCTGACGGCGTACGTCGTGGAGTACGCGCTGTCGGTCGACAACCTCTTCGTCTTCCTGATGGTGTTCGGCTACTTCCGGGTGCCGCCGCAGCACCAGCACCGGGTGCTCTTCTGGGGCATCCTGGGCGCGTTCGTGATGCGCGCGGTGCTCATCGTCGCGGGCACGGCGCTGGTGGCCCGCTTCGAGTGGCTCATCTTCCTGTTCGGCGCGTTCCTCGTCTACACGGCCTCCAAGATGCTGTGGGCCAAGGAAGACGAGGACGTGGACCCGGAGGCGGGCTTCATCGTGAAGATGTCCCGGCGCCTGCTGCCGGTGGCGCGGCAGGGCGAGGGCAGCCGGTTCTTCGTCCACGAGGACGGCCGGCGCAAGGTGACGCCGCTGTTCATCGTGCTGATGGTGGTGGAGGCCACGGACCTGCTCTTCGCCATGGACTCCATCCCGGCGGTGCTGGGCATCAGCAAGGACCCCTTCATCATCTACACGTCCAACGTCTGCGCCATCCTGGGCCTGCGCTCGCTGTTCTTCGTCGTCTCCAGCCTGATGGAGAAGTTCCACCTGCTGAAGGTCGCGCTGGGCGTCATCCTGGCCTTCGTGGGCGTGAAGATGCTCATCGAGCACTGGTACAAGATTCCCATCGGCATCTCGCTGGCGGTGATTGCCGCCTGCCTCCTGGTGGCCATCGTGGCGTCGCTGGTGTTCCCCAAGCCTCCGGAGGCGGCGGGCTCCACCCCGGTGGCGGACGCGGACAAGGCCCCGGACGCGCCGGCCAAGGAGCAGGAGCGCGGCTGACGGGGGCCCTGGAGCCTCGGGAGACCCCTGCGTTTCCCTTGCATCGGGGGGGAGTCGCTGCCAAGTCTCCCGGCATGTCCACCGCCACCACCGACGGCATCCGCGTCACCGTGGAGCCGACCTTCTGGCCGGAGCGCAGCACCCCTGAGTCCGGGCAGTTCGCCTTCATGTACAAGGTGGTGCTCTTCAACGAAGGCACCGTCCCGGCGCAGCTGCGGTCGCGGCATTGGATCATCACCGACGCCCAGGGGCACGTGGACGAGGTGAAGGGCGAGGGCGTGGTTGGCCGTCAGCCGCACCTCAAGCCGGGCGAGCGGTTCGAGTACACGAGCTGGGCGATGCTGAAGACGCCCTTCGGCACCATGCGCGGCGGCTACGAGATGGAGCGTCCGGACGGCACGCGCTTCGAGGCGCGCATCGCCGAGTTCGCGCTCACGCTGCCGCACGCGCTGCACTGAAAAGACTCCCGAGGGACTTCGCGCATGGCCGTGCCGACCACGAAGCGGGGACTGCTGCTCGTCAACCTGGGGACGCCGGACGCGCCCGAATCCGGGCCGGTGCGCCGCTACCTGCGCGAGTTCCTCAACGACCCGCGCGTCATCGACATCCACCCGGTGGGGCGCTGGTTCCTGTTGAACCTCTTCATCCTGCCCTTCCGCCCCGCGAAGAGCGCGGAGGCGTACCGCAAGGTGTGGATGAAGGAGGGCTCACCGCTGCTCGTGTACAGCCGCGCGCTGGAGGCGCGGGTGCGGGAGCAGCTGGGGGACGACTACGAAGTCGAGCTGGCCATGCGCTACGGCAACCCGTCGCTGCCGGACGCCATCGCGCGGCTGAAGGCGAAGGGCGTGTCGGAGTTCACGGTGCTGCCGCTGTACCCGCACGAGGCGGCGTCGTCTTCCGCGTCGTCGCTGGCGCGCACCTATGAAGTGCTGGCGGAGGGCTGGGACGTCCCCAATGTGCGCGCGGTGCCGGCGTTCTGGGATGACGCGGGCTTCCTGGACGCGTTCGCGTCGGTGGCCCGGCCGGTGATCGCCGACATGCGCGCGGACCACGTGCTGTTCAGCTTCCACGGGCTGCCGGAGCGCCACATGCGCAAGAGCGACCCGACGGGGCAGCACTGCCTGGCGTCCTCGGGGTGCTGTGACGCCATCACGGCGGAGAACCGGCACTGCTACCGGGCGCAGTGCTTCGCGACGGCGCGGATGCTGGCCCAGCGGCTGGCGCTGCCGGAGGGCGGCTACACGGTGTCCTTCCAGTCGCGGCTGGGGCGCACGCCGTGGGTGAAGCCCTACACGGACCTGGTGCTGCCGGAGCTGGCGGCGAAGGGCGTGAAGCGGCTGGCGGTGATGTGCCCGGCCTTCGTGGCGGACTGCCTGGAGACGCTGGAGGAGATTGGCCTCCGCGCGAAGGAGCAGTTCACGGAGGCGGGCGGCGAGTCGCTGACGCTGGTGCCGTCCCTCAACGCCCACCCGGAGTGGGTGGACGCCGTGGTTCGGATGGTGCGCGCTTCGGACGGCCCGGCCCCTACGGCGCGGGCGGAGTCGCGGTAGGCGCGGGCGCGGCTTCCGGAGCCTGGGGCGCGGCCGGAGCCTGCTGGGGCGCGCTGACGGGCGTGATGCGGGCCTTGTAGGTGCCCGCGGGCAGGTTCACGGCGGGCTGCGCGGGGCCGTTGAGGGAGGTGGACAGGGTGCCCTCCCAGGAGCGCCACTGGCCGGCCTTCACCAGGAACTCGCCCTTGCCGGTGACCTTCACGGTGGCGCCCAGCTCGGTGCCTTCCGGCTGTGCGGCGGGGGCGGCGGGCGCGTCGTCCAGCTCGTTGGGGACCTCGATGGCGGTGTTCTCGGGGCCCGCCTGCTTCGCGCCCTTCTCCTTCTTGGGGAGGGCGGGGCGCGGGGGGCTGAGGGTGCCACCGAACTGCTCCACGATGTCGTACTCGAGCGTGGCCACCTGCTCGCCGTTGTCGCCCGGGGTGACGGAGACGAGCTTCACGCGGTTGTGGCGCTCGCCGCCGGGGGCGCGGCGGAACAGGGTGCCCAGGGCGTCCGGCGTGGTGAGCTCGGTGCCCAGGGGCCACGTCTCGCCGGGGCGCACGGGGTCGCGCGGCAGCTCCAGCACCAGCGTGGCCAGGTTGCGCGCGGGGCCCTGGAGCCCGTCGATGATGAAGCCGCGGTCGCTGAAGGTGGCGTCCTCGGGCGCGCCGGTGTTGGGAGCCACGCGCAGCTGGCGCTCACCGGATTTGTCCAGCACGAGCACGTACGTGTACTCGGTGGGGACGGGGCCCTTGGGGGCGGCCGGGGCCTGGGCCGCGGCGGGGGTGGCCTTGGCGTCCTTCCCCTTCTTCTTGTCGGCCTTGGCGGGCTTCTCCGCCGGGGCGGACTCCAGGACGGGCGCGTTGCGGTCCAGGGCGAGGTTGAGGCGGAAGGAGATGGGCGCGTCCTGGACGAGCTTCCAGCGCAGGACGACGGCGTCCTTGGGGACGGCGGGCGCTGAGGGAACGGGAGCGGCCTCGGCGGGCTCGGGCGCGGTGGCCCCCGGCGGGCGCGGGATGGGCTCCAGCTTGCCCGGTGCCTCCTGCTTGCAGGCGGTGAACGCGAGTGCGACGAGCAGACCGGAGAGACTTCGCTTCACGGGGACACTCCTGGGTGACGGTCGCGGGATAGCGGAGCGGACGGCGGTTGTAAAAGGGAGAACGGGCTTTGACGCGGCCCGCCGAAGTTGGAGGTTCATGGAAGGGCGGGCATGCAGGCGCTCAGTCCTTCCGGCGCGGTGGGCGGTGGCTCACCGGCGATGGACGCGAGGAGCGCGAGCTCGCTCGGGCCGGGCAGCGTGCCTCCGCAGGCGCCGGGGCAGGGCGCCACCCGCTCGTCGAAGCGCGTGCAGTAGACCTCGATGGGCGCGGGTGGGGCCGGAGGCGGCTGGGGTCCCGTGCCGCACCCGAAGAAGAATTGCCGGGTGCCTGGAGGGGGCGGGCCCAGGGGCCTGGAGCGGGTGGCCATGCATTCCAGGGCGACGCGGGCCTCCGCCAGGCACGCCCGCGCAGCGGAAGCGGTGATGCCGGAAGACGCCTTCCAATCAGCGGCCCCCGCCGCGGCGGCGGCCTGGAGCCGTGGGTCCCGGGAGCGGAGAATATGGGACAGCAAGCGCTGACGGTCCTCGGGGAGCAGGTTCCGCTCCGCGATGTTCCTGACGCGGGCCGCGGAAGGCGTGCCCTTCAGGGCCTCGGCCATCAGGAGGAGCATTCCCTCGTCGGTCGGCGTGATGCGCGGGCTCCGCTGGAAATCCAGCAGCAGGTCGAGGACCGCCTCGCGTCCGCCCAGCCGGTTCGCGTGGGGTGGGGTGAGCAGCTTCGTCACGACGGCGGGCGTGGCGGTCAGCCCGTCGAGCAGGCCGGTGTCGCGCTCCATCACCCAGTCGAGCAGGGCCTCGGCGCGTGCGGGGTCGTTGAGGCCCAGCTCCGTGCGCAGCGTGCGCAGTTGCGCCCCGGTCAGCGGCTGGAGCACGTCGATGAGCTCCCTGGGGGACAGCTTCGCGACGTGGCGGGACAGGACCGAGACGGCGTCTCCCGGGCAGCGCGCCTGGGTCTGGGCGATGGCGCGCAGCCGCGCCGCGGACAGGGCCACGTCCCGGGCATCGTGGAGCTGGGGGCAGGGGACGGTTCGTGCCCAGGTTTCGAAGGCCGCATCGGTGGCGGGGTGGCTTCGTTGCTGCTCGCGCAGCAGACCCACGATGGGAGCCAGGGTGGGGTGCTCACGGTGGGCGCGTTCGAGCCACGCATTCTCCAGGGGCGTGAGCGGAGGTGTGGTCAGGGCCTGGAGGCTGGGCCAGGCCCCTTGATGCAGCAGCAGGAGCGCGTCGACCCTGTCGGAGCCCCGGTCCGTGGCGGCTCGCAGGAAGTCGTGCTGGAGCCCGGCGGGTTGATCCCAGAGCCAGGTGACCAGCGACTCGGCGCGACCTTCGAGGACGCCGAACCGTTCAGGCAGACGAAGGCGTTGGGCCAGGCGAATCAGCTGCAGACAGTGAGGGCCCGGGCAGGCCCCGTCCCTGAACAGGAGGGGGATGCCCGCGCGAAGACCGGCATCCCGGCAGCCGGGCTGGAGCACCACGTCCAGAAGGCTGCCCTGGCTCGTGAGGAGGTCCGCGTGCTGGGCGCGCTGCTCGGGGGACGCGGTGACGCCGCAGAGGAGCATGGCGGGCGTTGGCGGGCTCAAGGGATACAGCTCCCGCGCGGTGGGGTGCGCGTCGTACTCCTTCCTGGCGACGCCCACGCCCTTGCGCGCGAGGTTCACGAGCTGGGTGAGGGCCTCGGTGCAGGGATGCTTCGGGGCGTAGGGGCCGGTGACGCAGTCGTGCTCCGCGACGAGCTCGTGGTAGCGCAGGAGCGGATCCGCCGCCTGCCTCCAGGCGTCACAGTCCACGGGCGCCACGCGGGTGTTGGAGTCCGCGCGGGTGATGAAGCCGTCGCGGCCATCCAGCAGGAAGCGCAGGTTCCTCGTGGCGGGAGTGACGCCGTGGGCTTCGAGCTTCAGGGTGGTATCTGGAGCGCGGCCCGCTTCGAGGACGGTGAAGACGAACTGGCAGCCGCCGACGGAGTTGGCGTCCGGCGCGGGAGGCCGGGTGCCGTCGGTGCAGGGCAGGGGCAGGAAGCCGACGACCGCGGGGAGGTCGTGGCGGTCCTTCTCCCCGAAGAAGGCCTGTTCGGCGGTGTGGAGCGCGGTGAGTCCGCACACGGCTTCGGCGGAAGGGCCCGGAGGCGTGGCGGATGCCATGGCCAGAACGACCCATAACCACCCCGTGGCGATGCCCATGTGTCTGTTCCCCTCTCCAGGAAGAGAGCCTGGGCGACCTGGGCTGTTGGCCGCAAGCCCCCGGGCGTCTGGCGACCCAGCTTCCGGAGCCCCTCCGTATTCCTCTATGTCCGCACCTCGCGAAGATGCCTGCGATGGGGGTCCTTCATGGGGAGAGGCCCGTAACTGCAAACGGAGCGATGAAATGAAGTTCAAGGCTTTGGGGCTGTTGGCGGTGCTGGGGGTGTCGGCGGGTTGTGCGTCGGGGCAGCCCACCGCGCTGGAGCGGCGGCAGGCGGTTCGGGACGCGCAGGACAAGACCTACCGGAGCACGGAGGGATTCCAGACGGTCCGTTGGGGGATGACGCCGGAGGAGGTGCGCGCCGAGCTGCCCGAGGCGACCGTGGGCCCGGATGGGACGCTGCGGATGAAGACGGCCATCGCGGAGGTTCCGGCGGAGGTGGCGTTGGGGTTCCTGGACAACCGGCTGGCGGCGGTGGACGTGTTCTTCCCGGACGTGGCGGACCCGCGCACCTTCCACTCGCTGATGCGGGACCTGCTCACGCGCAAGTACGGAGAGCCGAAGAGGCCCATCGACGTGGCGCGAGAGCTGAAGTGGGAGCGGCTGCCGATCCGCTTCGCCGCGGACCTGGCGCCCGTCGAGGACCTGGAGGCCGCCGCGACCGTCCAGACGACGGAGAGCATGCTGTCCTCCCAGGCACGTCCCAAGCTGATCAATCGCTGGACCACGCTGGAAAGCCACGTGAACCTGACGCAGTGGTCGATGCTGTCTCGGAGTGTCGTGGCCATCCAGTATGAGTCCGCGAAGTACGCGCCCAAGCGCGCGGACCTCATCGGGCGCTACAGCGAGAAGGCACGTCAGAACCTGGTGAAGGAACTCTGATCAGCTGTCGCGGGGTGCAGCCGCGCGGGACAGCCGGTCTCGCACGGCGATGCCCAGGCCGCTTGCGGCGGGCAGACAGGCCACGAGCACGTCGTGGCCCTGTTCGTCGGCTTCACGCAGCCGTGCATACAGGACTCGCGCGGCCTGCGCCGGTTCTCCCGGCACGTCGAAGCGCTGCACATCACCAGGCAATGACAGTGACGCGGGGCCCAGCACTCCCACGCGCAATCCCTGTGCGCGCAGTGCTTCCACCCGCTGCACTGCTTCATGTGGCTCCGCGAGCACCACGCCCGCCCTGGGCGCGTAGTGCGACTCCAGCGAACCGGACACGCGCACCGTGGTTGACGTGCGGACAGGCACCGCGCGCCCCAGCACGCGTTCGATGTCCTCCGTCGCCAGACCACCGGGCCTGAGAATCGCGGGGGCTCCGGACGACAGGTCCACGATGGTCGACTCCACGCCCACCGTGGACGGACCTCCGTCCAGCACCAGGTCCACGTCGTCGCCCAGGTCTCGCTGCACGTGCTCCGCCGTCGTCGGGCTCACCCGGCCGAAGCGGTTGGCGCTCGGCGCGGCCACGCCTCCTCCCAGCCTCTCCAGCACCTCCATCGCCACGGAGTGGCCGGGCACCCTCAGCGCCACTGTGTCCTGGCCTCCCGTCACCGCGTCGGTGGCCTTCGACGTGCGCCGCAGCACCAGTGTCAGCGGACCCGGCCAGAACGCCCTCGCCAGTGCCTTCGCTTCGTCCGGCACTTCGCGGGCCCACTCCGGCAGGTACTCCTCGTCCGGGATGTGGACGATGAGCGGGTGGTTCGCCGGCCGGCCCTTGATGGCGAAGACGCGGCGCACGGCCAGTTCGTCCTCGGCGTTGGCCGCGAGGCCGTAGACCGTCTCTGTTGGCAGGGCGATGACACCGCCGCGTCGCAGCAATTCGACTGCACGGTCGAGGAGGTCGGGAGTAAGCATGCTCGGGTCGCACTGTCTCCCCTGGAGAAACCATGGGCAAGCCGCACGTTTTCGAAGCGCACAGCCAGATGCCGGTCCCTGCCGCCGACCTCTTCTCCTGGCACACCCGCGAGGGGGCTTTCGAACGCCTGTCGCCCCCCTGGGAGACCGCTGAAGTCGTGGACCGCTCCGGCGACGGCATCCGCCCCGGCGCTCGCGTCGTCGTGAAGCTCCTCCTGGGCCCCATCCCCCAGCGCATGGTCGCCGAGCACACCGCCTACGTGGAGGGCTCCTCCTTCCAGGACACCCAGCGTGAAGGCCCGTTCGCGAAGTGGATCCATGACCACCGCATGAACCCCTCGGGCCAGACCTCCGTCCTGGAGGACTCCATCCAGTACGAACTGCCCGTGGGCGCGCTGGGGGACACCTTCGGCGGTGGCTACGCGCGCAAGCGCCTGGAGCGCATGTTCGCGTACCGCCATTCGCTCACCCGCGCGGACCTGCGCCGTCATGGGGCCTTCGCGAACGAGGGCCCGCTCACCGTGGCCATCGGCGGTGCGTCCGGCATGCTGGGCTCCGCGCTGGCGTCGTTCCTCACCACCGGCGGCCACCGCGTGAAGCGGTTGGTGCGCGGCCGGGCGAACGCTGCTCGCGGGGACATCTCCTGGGCTCCCGACAAGGGCACTGTCGACGCCGCGGGCCTGGAGGACGTGGACGCCGTGGTGCACCTGTCCGGCGCGAACGTGGGCGAAGGCCGGTGGACCGAGGAGCGCAAGCAGGAGCTCCTCAAGAGCCGCACCGAGAGCACCCGCCTGCTGTGTGAAACGCTGGCCCGCGCCACCCGCAAGCCGCGCGTGCTCATCTGCGCCTCCGCTACCGGCTACTACGGCAGCCGGGGCGACGAGGAACTCACCGAAACGTCCTCCTCCGGCGACGGCTTCCTCGCGGACCTCACGCGCCAGTGGGAGGCCTCTACCGCGCCCGCACGGGAAGCAGGCATCCGCGTGGTGAACCTGCGCATCGGCGTGGTGCTCGACGCGCGCGGCGGGGCGCTCGCGAAGTTGGCGCTCGCGACCCAGGCGGGCGGTGGCGGGCCCGTGGGCTCCGGACGTCAGTGGCTGAGCTGGGTGTCCCTGGAGGACGTGCTGGGCCTCATCCAGTTCGCCATCTTCACCCCGTCCATCCAGGGCCCCCTCAACGCCGTGTCTCCGAACGCGGTGCGACAGGGCGAGCTGGCGAAGGTGCTGGGGAAGGTGCTCCACCGTCCCGCGGTGTTCCCGCTGCCCGCCGCCGTGGTGAAGACCGTGTTCGGGCAGATGGGCGAGGAGACCCTCCTGTCCAGCACCCATGCCCTGCCCACGGTGGCCCAGGCCCACGGCTTCTCCTTCCTCCTGCCCGGCCTGGAGGAGACGCTGCGATTCACCCTGGGCCGGACCACCGACGGCGCCGAATACCGCCACGGGTAAGCCCCGTGCTTGACACTCCTCGGGAGGGGCGACAGAAGTGCGCCGTTTCCCCTCGCTTCGAGGAGTCCTGATTGATCCAGGTCGAAGGGCTGACGAAGTTCTACGGCGAGCACGCGGCCATCCGGGACCTGGCCTTCACCATCGGCCAGGGCGAGGTCATCGGCTTCCTGGGCCTCAATGGCGCCGGCAAGTCGACGACACTCAAAATCCTGGGGTGCGTGCTGCTGCCCACCTCGGGCCGCGTCGTCATCGACGGGCACGACGTGGTGAGCCAGTCCCATGAGGTGCGCCAGCGCATCGGCTACCTGCCGGACGTGCCCCCCGTCTACGAGGAGATGACGGTGGGCGAATACCTGGCCTACGTCGCCCGGCTGCGCGACGTGCCCGCCAAGGCCACCGCGTCCCACGTCGGCGAAGCCGAGGAGAAGACCGGCCTGCGCGATGTGCACGGCGAGGTCATCTCCACGCTCAGCCATGGCTACCGCCAGCGAGTGGGACTGGCGCAGGCGCTGGTGCACAAACCCGCGCTGCTCATCCTCGACGAGCCGACCAGCGGCCTGGATCCGCTTCAAATCGTGGAGATGCGCGACGTCATCCGCGGCCTCAAGGGCGCGCACACGGTGCTCGTGTCCAGCCACATCCTCCCGGAGATTTCGCAGACGTGTGACCGCCTGCTCATCATCCACAAGGGCACGCTGCTGGCGCAGGGCAGTGAAGAGGAGCTGTCGCGAAGCCTGGGCGGCCCGTCCATCGTGCTGGAGGTGCGGGGCGACCGCGCGCGGGCACTCGAAGCGTTGCAGGGCTTCGGCGCGGTGGAGGTGCGGGAAGGGGCGGGCGGAGTGCTGGCCCTGAAAGTCGCGGCGGCGCCGGATTTGCGGCCCCAGGTGGCGCGGGCGGTGGTGGGCGCGGGCCTGGAGTTGTTGCGCTTGGACGCGAACGAGGGGCAACTGGAGGCGCTGTTCCTGCGCCTGACGCATGGGCAGGAGGTGAAGGCGTGAAGGCGCTCCTGATTGCTCGCCGCGAGCTGGCCGGCTACCTGCGCACGCTCAGCGGCTACGTCATCCTGGCCATCATCCTCGCGGTGAACGGGCTGTTCTTCAACGCGTACGCCCTGGGCGGCGCGAGCAAGCGCTCCGCGGAGGTGCTGTCCGGCTTCTTCTACTACTCCAGCGGGTTCACCATCGTGGCGGCCATCCTGGTGTCCATGCGGCTGGTCGCGGAAGAGCGCCAGACGGGCACGCTGCCGCTGTTGTACGCGTCGCCGGTGCGGGACCGGGACATCGTATTGGGCAAGTTCCTGGCGGGGCTCGCGTTCCTGGCGCTGTACCTGCTGCTCACGCTCTACATGCCGCTGCTGGTGCTGGTGAACGGCAAGGTGTCCTTCGGGCACGTGGCGGCGGGCTACCTGGGGTTGCTGCTGCTGGGCAGCGCGTCGCTGGCGGTGGGCACGTTCGGGTCGTCGCTCGCGAAGAACCAGCTGCTCGCGGCCATCTTCTCCGCGGTGATGCTGGTGGCGCTCATCCTGTGCTGGCTGCTGGCGCGCATCACCGAGCAGCCGCTGTCCGACGTCTTCAGCGCGATGTCGCTGTGGAATCAGCACTTCCCCCCGTTCCAGGCAGGGCTCATCCACGTGCGGGACGTCGTCTACTACCTGGTGGTCACCTACGTGGCGCTGTTCGCGGCCACGCGGGTGCTGGAAGCGCGGAGGTGGCGATGAGCTCGCCGGCTTCTTTCGGGACGGGGCTCGCCGCGACGGGGGCGTTCGTCGCGGGGCTCGTGGCCGTGTTCCTCGCGGAGCGCGTGCTGGGCGTGGGCTCTGGCCGCGTGGCGCTGGCGTCGCTGGGTACCGCCGTGGTGGTGGCCGCGACGGCGTGGCGCGCGGTGCGGATGATCGCCGCGCCCGCGGACCGGCGCGCACTGGAGCGGTGGGTGCTCACGCTGTACGTCGTGGGGCTGGCCGCGCTGGTGCTCTACTTCGTGAAGGGGGACGTGGGGACGGCGCTCCTCGGTGAGCCGCTGTCGCGTTCGTCGCCCCGGCTGTCAGTGGTGCTGGCGGTGCTGTTCCCGGCGCTGCTGTTGTGCGCGCTCGTGCCGCTGGCGATGGTGGAGGCCGCGCTCGTGGCGATGGCTCGGGCGCAGGTGCCGGAGACGGGGCGCGTGAAGAGCGCGCTGTTCTCAGGGTTGGGCATGGCGTTCGTCATCGTGTTCGCGTTCGCGGCGACGTACGTGGCGACGCAAGCGGACCCGACCTGGGACCTGTCGTACTTCCGGACCGCGAAGCCGGGCGATGCGACGCGCAAGCTGGTGCGAGGCCTCAACGAGCCCTTGCAGGTGACGCTCTTCTTCCCGCCCGCCAACGAGGTGGGCGAGGCGGTGCGGCAGTACTTCCGCGACCTGGAGCCGGAGAGTCCGCAGCTGGGCGTGGAGTCGTTGGACCAGGCGGTGGAGCCCGCGCGCGGCAAGGCCCTGGGCGTCAGCAACAACGGCTCCGTGGTGCTGTCGCGGGGGGCCCGCAAGGAGATCCTCACGCTGGGATTGGACCCGGAGCGTGCTCGCGGGCAGCTCCAGCGGCTGGACGCGGAGGTGCAGCGGCGGCTGCTGGCGGTGGCGAAGCCCCAGCGCATCGTCTACCTCACGGGAGGCCATGGCGAGCGCGCCGACACGCGGCCCGTGCAGGGTGAGGCGGCCCGGCCGTCGGTGGCGCAGTTCAAGGAGTTGCTGCGCGCGCAGAACGTGGATGTGCGCACGCTCACGGTGGCGGAGGGGCTGGGCTCGGCGGTGCCGGGCGACGCGGCGATGGTGGCGGTGCTGGGGCCCACGCGGGAGCTGCTCCCGGAAGAGGCCACCGCGCTGCGCGAGTACTGGGAGCGGGGAGGGCGGTTGTGGATCGCGCTGGAGCCGGATGGCGCGGCGCTGGAGCCGTTGCTGCAACCGATGGGGCTCAAGTCGCTGCGCGTGCCGCTGGCGAATGACCGGGTGTACTTCCGCACCACGCGTCAGCTGAGTGACCGGGCCAACCTGGGCACGGCGAGCTTCTCCTCGCATCCGTCGGTGACGTCGCTGTCCGCGCTGGGCTCGCAGGGCGCGGTGGCTTTCATGGGTGCGACGGCGCTGGAGCCGCTGACGCCGCCCGTTCCCGGCGTGATGCTGGACACGAGCGTGCGCGCGCAGGGCGAGACGTTCGCGGACCGCAATGGCGACTTCGAGCCGGAGCCGGGCGAGGTTACGAAGGCGTGGCCGCTGGTGGTGGCGGTGGAGCGGCCCGCCGCGGAGGGCAAGCCCGCACCGCGCGCGGTGGTGATCGCGGACGCGGACGCGCTGGGTGACGGCATCCTGGGCAACGTGGGCAATGCGTATCTCGCGGTGGACACGCTGCGCTGGCTCTCCGGCGAGGAGGCGCTCTCCGGCGTGACGACGAGCGAGGAGGACGTGCCGTTGCAGCACACGCGCTCGCAGGACGTCGTGTGGTTCTACGCGACGGTCTTCGGGATGCCGCTGGCGGTGCTGGCAGTGGGCTACTTCGTGACGCGGCGGCGTGGACGGCGTGCTCCCCGGAGCACCGCGGTGGCGGGAGGTGCGCGATGAAGGCTCGCGATGTGGCGGTGCAGGGCGTGCTGGCGGGCGTGGCGCTCGTGGCCGCGTTCTTCGTGTGGCAGCGCGAGCCTTCGCGTGCGCAGGGTGAGGTGACGGTGGAGGATGCGCAGGCGAGCGTGCTCGACCGCATCCGGTACGACGAGGAGGTGCGGTTCGTGGAGTTGTTCCGCGACCCCCAGGACCGCGACACCGTCTGGGTCCGCTTGGGCAACAAGCCCGCGAAGCCGGGTTCCGAAGCGGGAGTCGCCAGTGATGCGGGCAGTGCCGCGCTCGACGCGGGAGCACTGGCCCACGTGACGTCCGACGCAGGCCCGCAGGTTGGCGCGAACTCGCCAGCAAGTGCTGGCAACACAGGCGCGCTCACCGTGACCACCGACGCTGGGGTCGCGCCTCGGGCCAACACAGGCGCGCTCGCGGCGGCCACCGACGCTGGGGTTGCGCCTCGCGCCAACGCAGGCGCGAACGCCTCCACCGACGCGGGGACACCCGCGAGTCCTGCTCCCGTGCCTCCGCCCCGCGAGCTGCGCGGCAACGACGTGGCGCTGAAGCTGTTCTCCCGCTTCGCTCCGCTGCGCGCGCAGCGGGACCTGGGCGTCCTGGACGACAAGAAGCTGGAGGAAATCGGCCTGGTGAAGACGGAGCGCGGCCTGACGCTCACTCTGGACGGGACTCCGAAGACGTTCCGACTCGCCACGCCCGCTTCGGGCTGGGGCGCCCCCTATCTCCAGCGCACGACCGACGGGCACGTCTTCCTCCTCGGCCCCGGACTGCTGCCGGACCTGGAGGCAGCAGCCAGCCGGCTCGTGGATCGGCGCCTGCACACCTTCGACGTGGACGGCTTCGACCACATCGTCATCTCCACCGGCACCACGTCCCGCGCCTTCGTCGCCAGCGGCAAGTCGCCGGGCGCCGTGCAGCTGTCGCCCGTGGATGCTGCGAGCACTCCAGACGACTTCGCCCGCAACTGGCATGACCGCTTGTGGCGCCTCACTCCCGTGGAGCTCCTGGGACGGGGCGAAGCCCCTCCGGGCCCGGCTCCCACGCCTGCCTTCCGCGTGGAGTACCAGCGCGCCGGCAAGGCCGTGGGCGAGCTCTCCATGGCGAAGACGCCGGACGGCTCTTGGTACGCGCGCACGGAGTTCACCGCAGGCTGGACGCGCATGGGCGGCGGACTGGAGCTCCTGGCCGAGGACGCCGCGAAGCTCACCGCGCCTCGCTGAATCTCACCGTGCGGTGGACTCCGCCTCCACGTCCAACCGCACGTCCACGAAGCTGTAGGCCGGCCACGGCCCCGTGAACCGGAACGTGTACGCGTCCAGCCGCGCCACCAGTGACTGCACCCGCGCCTCGAACGCGGCCACCCGCGTGCGGTCCACCAGCCAGGCCGTGTTGAGCATCATCCGCTCACCCAGCGGCGGCGCTTCGTGCGTGGCTTCCGCCAACGGCCTTAGTCCCGCCCTCAGCCCGTCCAGGTCCTTCCGGGTGCAGTCGTGCAGCGCCGCCTCCAGCCTCGCCTCGTGGTCCTCCTCGAGTTCGGCGGGACCGCGCGCCAGCTCCGGCTTCGCCTCCAGCAACCTGCGCGTCAGCGCGTCGCCGTGGCAGTACACCTTCAGCCCCAGCTCCACCCGGCCCTCCAGCTCGGACAGTGCCCGGCTCAGCGGCGCGCGCGCCACGCGCAACAACTCCCGCACGCGCTCCTCCGACGGCAGCACCGTCCCGAAGGCCACCGGCACCAGCGTGTGTTCGCGCACCACGGCCTCCGTGACGCGCTGGTGCATCAGGAGGTGCGTCCGCGTGGGAACCACCCGTGGGCTCGCCAGTTCGGACACCAGCGCCGTGAGGCCACCCTCGTGCACCAGGCGCACCGGGGCTTCATCCAGCCCCGCGAGGTCCAGGTTCCATCCGCTGTCCTCGCGCACGATGCCGTAGAGGTAGTGTGCCCGTCCCTCGCGCGAGGACTCCGCCTGGGTCTTCGTCGTCATGACGTGCCCCCTCCGTGCAGCTACGGCTTTCAGCGCGTGGATGCCGCCTCGCGCAGGGCGATCATCTTCTTCACCTGGTCCACCAGCGCGTCCGGCAGGCACGGCTTGGTGACGTACGCATCACACCCGGCCTCGTTCGCGTCCTCCGAGTGGCCCTTCAGCGCATGCCCCGTGAGCGCCACCACCGGGATGCTCTTCGTGCGCGCGTCGCCCTTCAGCCGGCGCGTCGCCTCCCAGCCGTCCATCACCGGCAGCGACAGGTCCATCAGGATGACGTCCGGCACCAGCTCGAAGGCCTTGTCCAACGCCTCCTGGCCGTTCTTCGCCTCGGCCACGCGGAAGCCTGAGAACTCCAGGTACTCCGCGTACATCTCCCGGGCATCCTGGTAGTCGTCCACCACCAGCACGAGCGGCTTTGTCTTTTCCGGGGTGTTCGTCATGTCCGTCTCGCGCGTCTTGGAAAGTGCAGGGTGAAGGTCGAGCCCTCGCCCGGGGCGCTCTGGAGGGAGACGCGTCCCCCCAGCATCGAGGCCAGGCGACGGCAGATGGACAGGCCCAGGCCCGTTCCCCCATAGGCACGCGTGGGCGAGCTGTCCACCTGCTGGAAGTCCTCGAAGATCTTCTCCTGGTTCGACACGTCGATTCCGATGCCTGTGTCCTTCACCGAGATGGCTACGGTGCCGGTGGCGTTCTGATACTCCACCACCACGTGCACGCCGCCCTCGTGCGTGAACTTCAGCGCGTTGGACAACAGGTTGAGGACGATCTGCTTCACCTTCTGTCGGTCGCTCCACACCCCTGGCAGCCCATCATCCAGGCGCGTGTCCACCGTCAACTTGCTGCGCGCGATGATGGGGTCCATCTCCGCCATCACCTCCTGGAGCAGCTCCGGGATTCCGAAGTCCGACAGGTGCAGCGGCATCCGCCCCGCCTCGATGCGGGTGATGTCCAATATCTCGTTGATGACCTCCAACAGGTGCCGCCCGTTGGAGTCGATGCGCGTGAGGTTCCTTCGCTGCGGCGGCGTCATCTCCCCGGACACGCCCTGCAGCAGCATGTTCGTGTAGCCGAGGATGGCGTTCAGCGGCGTGCGGAACTCATGTGACATGTTGGCCAGGAACTGCGACTTGGCCGCGCTCGCCTGCTCCAACTGGATGGCCTGACGGCGCAGCTTCTCGTTCTGCTCCGCCAGCTCCGCGGTGGCGGACTGCACGCGGGCCTCCAGCTCGCTGGAGACCTCCTTCACGCGCTCCAGCAGCCGCGCCCGCTCCAGCACCTCCGTGCGGTCGTGGAACACGGTGACGATGCCCGTCAGCTCGCCCCCGTCGCCCAGCACCTTGTTGGCCATGGCCTCCATGGGCACGGGCGCGCCGGTGGACGGCTCGTCCAGCGTCAGCTGGCTCTTCCAGCGCGACACGCCCGCGTTCACCGGCCCCAGCAGGTTCGCGAGGAAGGACGCGAAGAGGGCGTCGTTGGCGCGCACCCGGCGCAGCGTGGGCTCTCCGCCGGGGCCCTCCTCGTGAGGCCACGCGAAGAGGCGCTCGGCCGGGTCGTTCATCATCACCATGCCGCCCGCCGGGTCGGTCAGGATGATGGGGTCCGCCACCGAGTCCAGCACCCGGTCCAGGCGGTGGCGCTCGCTCCGGGCCTCGCGCTCCGTGGCGCGCAGCTGCCGGTAGCTCTCCCCCAGCGCCTGCGTGGCGCGGCCCAGGTCCGTCAGGTTGCGCAGCACGCTCACCACCACGGACGGCCCGTCCGGCGCCAGCACCGGCGTGGTGACCAGCTCGAAGAGCAGGTCCATGCCCTCCAGCGGATCCACCAGCGGCACCTCGCGCCGGTGCACGGACGTGCCGCCCTGCGCGAGCGTCTCCCGGAACAGGCGCTGGTTGAGCTCCACGGCGCGCGTGCGGCCGGGGCTCGCGTCCGGGCCCGCCGCCAGCAGTCCCTCCGCGCGGGCGTTGGCGAAGAGCAGCGTGCCCTCCGTGTCCGTGAGCAGCACGGGGTCCGACACCGCGTTGATGACCCGGCGCAGCAGCCGGTCCGGCTCCGGACGGCGCGGCGCCCGCGCATCCGAGGCCAGCTGCCGGGCCAGGTGCGGACCCGCGCACGACGCCACCCACGCCACGTCCTCCGGTACGGCCGGGCCGGGCAGCCCCACCACCAGCAGCGCGGCTGCGGGCGCTCCGGAGCGGCCCAGCGGCACCGCGAGGAACCCACCGGGCATCGCCGCGCCCTCCACCGCGTCCGCCGCCAGCCACCGCGCCCCGGGCCGGTTGCGGAAGCCAGCGAGCGGCGAGCCCTGCGTGTCCCACGCCCGGGCCAGCGCGGCCTGCTGCGCGCCCGTCAGCCCTTCACTGGCCAGGCACACGGACGCACCCGCGCCATCCCCCGGCCCGACACAGGCGGTGGACGCGCCATGTCTGCGTGCGAGCCACTCCACGACCGCTCGCGCACAGGCGACGGCGGACTCGCAGGCGAGCAGGTGCTCGGCGAGCACGAGGCGCGCCCCGGGGTCGGCTTCGGCGGGGGGCAGCGGGGCTGGAGACGCCACGACCTTACGCTCCGGGTGAAGGGGGACGCGGGGAACGACCGCGTTCCAGCGAGTCTGCGGTGCGGACCTCCGAAAATGCCACCACGATGCGCGCCTCCCCCTCCAAAGAAGAGGGGCGGCCCAGGACCTCCAGGGCCGGCGAGTCGAAGCGCAACCCCCTGTCCAGCAGGCGGTCCAGCACGTCCACCAGGCTGGCCCCACCAGCCACGCGTTCCACGGGCATTCGGCGCATGCTCCTTGGGTCCGCCCGGCGCGGACCTTCGGGTCCAAGGGCCGTTCTAACGCGCTGGCGACATCGCACCCCAGCCCTGTTCACGCCCGGCCCCTGACTGACCAACACCCGGGGCGAAGCTCTGTTGGGTCGCATACACCCGGCGCTGGGCAACCGGGCGGGCGGGGCTCGGCAGGCGTGGCTTATGCCCAGGGAAGCGGATTCCTAGCCTTCCAGCATGAATGAAGAGCGCCAGCACAAATCCCTCTGGACGGTGACGACGCTTCCCCGGGACTTCCCCTCCCTGCCGGGCGACCTGGACGTGGACGTGGCCATCATCGGTGGGGGCATCGCGGGCCTGACGACCGCCTGGCTGCTCAAGCGCGCTGGCAAGAAGGTGGCGGTGCTGGAGATGCACCGCGTCCTCTCCGGCCAGACGGGGCAGACGACCGCGCACCTCACGGAGCTGCTGGACACGCCGTACGCCACGCTCCTGAAAGATTTTGGTGAGAAGGGTGCTCATCTGGCCGCGTCGTCCAGCCGCGCAGCCATTGAACAGATTGCGTCCCTGGTGGAGACGCTCGCCATCGACTGCGGCTTCACCCGCGTGCCGGGCTTCCGCTACGCGGAGACGGATGCCGAGTTGCGCGACCTGTTGCACGAGGTCTCCGCTGCGCGGCAGGCCGGCCTCCTGGCGTCCTATACGAAGGAGGTTCCGCTGCCGTTCCCCGTGAAGGGCGCGCTGCGCGTGGAGGACCAGGCGGTGTTCCACCCGCGGCAGTACCTGCTCGCGCTCGCGGACCGCATCCCTGGCGACGGCTGCCACCTCTTCGAGAACACCCAGGTCGTGGACATCCATGACGGCACGCCTTGCCGCGTCGTCACGGAACTGGGCACCGTGACGGCGAAGGCGGTGGTGGAGGCCACCACCACGCCGCTCAACCGCGTGGCCATGCACACCAAGCTCTACCCGTACCGCACCTACGCGGTGGCGGCTCCGCTGGACGGGCCGCTGGAGCCGGGCCAGTACTACGACAGCCGCGACCCGTATCACTACGTCCGCACGCAGCGGGTGGACGGCATGTCCTACGTCATCGTGGGCGGCGAGGACCACAAGGTCGGCAGCGAGGAGGACACCGCCGCTCGCTTCGCCGCGCTGGAGGCGTACACGCGCGACCGCTTCCCCGTGAAGCGCATCGCGCACCGTTGGTCCGGTCAGATCATCGAGTCCGCGGACGGCCTGCCCTATATCGGCCGCAACGTGGGCAGCCGCCACGTGTACGTGGCCACGGGCTTCTCCGGCACGGGCATGACGTTCGGCACGCTCGCGGGCATGGTGCTGTCGGACCTCATCCTCGGCAACCAGAACCCCTACGCCGCGCTGTACGACGCGGGCCGCGTGAAGCCCAAGGCCGGTGCCAAGGACTTCATCCAGGAGAACGCGGAGGTGGCCTTCCGCTTCGTCGCGGACCGGCTGGCCAGGCCGGACGGACACCACCTGGCGGATGTGGCGCCCGGCGAGGGAAAGATCCTGGAGGTGGATGGCCGCAAGGTGGCCGTGTACCGCGAGGAGGACGGCACGCCGCACGCAGTGTCCCCGGTGTGCACGCACCTGGGCTGCCACGTGCACTGGAACAACGCGGAGCGCTCCTGGGACTGCCCCTGCCACGGCGGCCGCTTCAGCCCCACCGGGCGCGTGCTCAACGGTCCCGCGCTCAAGGACCTGCCGTCCGTGAAGCTGCCGATGAAGTGAGAAGTGCGTGCGGGTGGGCTTCCTTTCGGACGGTCCCACCCCCATCTCTCTGCACATCCACTTTCATTCAGGGGGCAGGGAATGAACGCGTTGGAACTGATCAAGCAGCAGCACGAAGAGGTGTCCAAGCTCTTCAAGAAGTACGAGAAGCTGGCGGACCACGCGGACGACCAGCGCCAGGAGCTGTTCGAGCAGATCGCCGACCGGCTGGGTGCGCACGCGAAGATTGAAGAGCTGTACCTGTATCCGGCGATCAAGAAGGACGACACGGAGGATGAGCTGCGCGAGGCCGTGGAGGAGCACCTCGCCGTCAAGCGCCTCATCGCGGACCTGCTGGACATGGAGCCTTCCGACGAGGAGTTCGACGCGAAGATGAAGGTCCTCCAGGAGCAGGTGGAGCACCACGTCGAGGAGGAGGAGAAGGACCTCTTCAAGGCGGCGCGGAAGCTCCTGACCAAGGATCAGCTGGAGGACCTGGGCATCCAGTTGGAGGAGGAATACGACTCCCTGATGGAGGGCGAGCCCCGCAACGACGTGCCCGAGGAGACGGATCGGGCCGCGCCCATCTAGCGCGCCGGGTCCGAAGCAACACGGGGGTTGCGCGTGGCGTGGGGCCGGGCAGCATGCGGTCCATGCCGCGCGCTCCTGTTTCCACCCCCGTGTTGTTGCCGGATGCGTTCACACCCGCCGCGCGCCGCGCCCTCGTGCGCGCGGACCCCATCCTGGGCACGCTCTTCAAGACGATTGGCCCGTTCCGCTTCGAGCGGAGCCCGCTGCACAGCCCCTTCGAGGCGCTGGCGCACTCCATCGTCTACCAGCAGCTCCACGGCCGCGCGGCGGCGACCATCTTCGGCCGCGTCTGCGAGCGGGTGGGGCAGGGCAAGGGCTTCACGCCCCAGAAGCTGCTCGCGCTCCCGGACGCCACGCTGCGCGAGGCCGGCCTGTCCGCGAACAAGCTGCTGGCCATCCAGGACCTGGCGCGCAAGACGGTGGACGGCACGGTGCCGCCGCTCGCGCGCGTGCGCCGCATGTCCGACGCGGACCTCATCGAGCACCTCACGCAGGTGCGCGGCATTGGCCAGTGGACCGTGGAGATGCTGCTCATCTTCCGCCTGGGCCGGCCGGACATCCTCCCCGTGGACGACTTCGGCGTGCGCAAGGGCTTCATGGTGCTGCATGGCCTGAAGGAACAGCCCAAGCCCAAGGCGCTGCTGGCGTACGGCGAGCGCTGGCGCCCTTATCGCAGCGTGGTGAGCTGGTACCTGTGGCGGGCGGCGGACAAGCCCGTGGGCACCTTCGCACCGCCGGAGAGCAGCTAGCCGAGCAGGGGCCGGGAGCGCACCGTCCCTTGCCTTGGCGCGCGGGCGTCCTCACCCGTTAGGGACGGAGGAATCCCGCGCATGCGTGCACTCACCTACCAAGGTCCCTATCGCGTCCAGGTGGAGCAGAAGCCGGACCCCCGCATCGAGCACCCCCAGGACGTCGTCCTCAAGGTGACCCGCGCCGCCATCTGCGGTTCGGACCTGCACCTCTTGCACGGGCTGGTGCCGGACACGCGCGTGGGCTGCACCTTCGGCCATGAGTTCACCGGCGTGGTGGAGGAGGTGGGCAAGGAGGTCGCGCAGCTGAAGAAGGGCGACCGCGTGGTGGTGCCCTTCAACATCTCCTGCGGCACCTGCTTCTACTGCCAGCGCGGCCTCACCGGGAACTGCGAGAACAGCAACCCCGGCAGCGACGTGGCCTCCGGCGTCTACGGGTACTCGCACACCACGGGCGGCTTCGACGGCGGGCAGGCCGAGTACGTGCGCGTGCCCTTCGCGGACGTGGGCCCCATGAAGATTCCGGACGACATGGATGACGAGTCCGTCCTCTTCCTCTCCGACATCCTGCCCACCGGCTACCAGGCCGCGGAGATGGGCGAAATCAAGGGCGGCGAGACGGTCGTCGTCTTCGGCGCGGGCCCGGTGGGCCTCTTCGCGATGAAGTCCGCGTGGCTGATGGGCGCGGGCCGCGTGGTGGCGGTGGACCACGTGCCGTACCGCCTGGAGTTCGCGCGGAAGTTCGCGAACGTGGAGACGGTGAACTTCAAGGAGGTGGGCGACATCATCCTGCACCTGAAGGAGATGTTCGACGGCCGCGGCCCGGACGTCTGCATCGACGCGGTGGGCATGGAGGCGGAAGGCTCGCGCGCGCACCGCGTGCTGGGCCTGGGGCTGAAGCTGGAGGCCGGCGCGCCCACCGTCATCGAGTGGTGCATCAACTCCGTGCGCAAGGGCGGCAACGTCTCCATCATTGGCGTGTACGGGCCGCCGTGGAACTTCGTGCCCATTGGCACCGCGATGAACAAGGGCCTGACGCTGCGGATGAACCAGGCGAACACGCGCCGGTACATGCCGCACCTGCTGGAGCACATCCAGAAGGGCCGCATCGACGCGAAGATCATCATCACCCACCGCTTCCCGCTGGAGCAGGCGCCGGACGCCTACCACCTGTTCGCGCAGAAGCAGGACGGGTGCGTGAAGTGCGTCCTCATGCCGCACGGCCACGCCTGACAGACACCACTCGCCATCACAGGAGGCACGTCATGCCCCAGAAGACGACGCGGAAATCGAGTCGCGCGAAGAACGGCCACGCGAAGGCGCGGGCGAAAGCGAACCCCACTTCGGCCGTGGATCAGGACCCCGCCAACCGTCCGGGCGTCCCCATGGAGACGGCGCCGAAGCCGCTGGCGGGTGCTCGCGCGCCCATCGCGCTCCAGCACGCGGAGGTGCCGGTGTTCAAGCACGCCGGCCGCAAGCAGATGCCGCCGGTGTTCGGCACCGCCCAGCCTCCGAAGGGGCTGAGCGGCTTGCTGCGAAAAGCGGCCTACGCGAAGCCCGACCACAAGCCCGGCCACTGGATGCTGCTGCTCCTGGCGGACCGGGTGGACGTCTGGGAGCACCGGCTGCGGAAATCCCTCCCGTGGGCCGCTCCTTCCGCGGCGGTCCTCGTCGCAGGGGGCCTGATGTGGCGGGGCCGCCGGGCGTGAGGCGCGGGCCTTACGCGTCCCGGCCGTTGTAGGGGAAGGGCGTGACCGTGGACAGGTCCAGGCCGTCCAGGCAGCGCAGGTTGACGGCGAACATCTCCTTGCCGTCCGGGCCCTTGCCGGTGGCGTAGGACTCCACGCCGCAGGTGGGGCAGTGCAGGTGGTTGATGACCTTCTTGTTGAACTGGTAGGTCTGCACCACGTTCGCGCCGGAGAGGGACTTGAACTGCTCCGGCGGGACGAACGTCAGCACCGCGCCAATCTTGTGGCAGATGGAACAGTTGCAGCTCACCACCTGCGCCAGGTCCGTGGTCGCCTCGTAGCGGACCTGTCCACAGTGGCAGCCACCCGTATACGTCTTCATCTCCGCCATGGTGCTTCCTCCGGTTGCTGCGTGATGCCCGAGCCGGAAGCGCGCTTCCGCCCACCCGGTGCGTGTGACGCGCATCAATGAACGGAGGCGGCGGGGACCGCAAGCGCCCTGGTGTGTAGCCGGGCGCTTGCGGCGGTGCGTCACGTCAGTCCGCGTACGTCGTCACGGACATCATCCGCACGAAGCGGCGGTCCGTGCTCACCGCGGCGATGGCGAAGCCCTGCGTGTAGCCCGGCGCGCCGCACCCGCGGCAGCTCCAGCCCGTCCTGTAGAGCCGGTTGCTGTTGCGCGAAATCGCCGTGATGTAGGCCACCGCGCCCTCCACCTCGTCCACGTTGTAGCTGTACGCGCTGAGCTGCGCGATGAGCTCCCTCACGGTGATGGGCTCGAAGTCGCTGGCCTGCGGACCGAAGGCGTTGCTGAACGCCTCGCCCAGCGTCTGCTGGTTGGCGATGCCCTGGCCGTTGGGGATGTAGCCCTCGGAGATGCGCGCGGAAGAGAACGAGCCGGTGGCGCCGAACAGCACCGCGGGCGTCTGGGCGACGGGGTACAGGTTCAGCGGGTAGCCCGTGAAGGTCGCGTCGTTCAGCTCGTAGAAGTCCGCGAAGTACTTCGCCGCGGTGCCCGTCATGGATTGCTGGAAGGCCGTGTTGTTGAGGCGGGTGGTGAGATAGGCGCGCTCGGTGCTGTCCACGCCGAGGCCCACGTCGTTGAGGAACGCGTCCAGCGCGTTGCGGATCTCCGAGCGGAGGACGGTCGTGCCGCCGGGGCTGCTGGCGCTCTTCGCGGCGGTGATGCTCGCCTCGAAGGCGGGGATGCTGGTGGTGGAGTCCGCGAACGCCGGAGCGGAGAACAGCATCAGGGCGCCCACCAGCGACTTCATCGACAGGGTCTTCATGGAGAACCTCTTCATTCAAGGGGGAGTACCGCGAGCGACGCGCTGGCGAGTACCACGCTCCCCTGACACATCCGGCATGAGGTTCCGGAGTCACGCACGGCCCGTGACACGCTCGTGAAAGAGCGTGTCGCGGGACTGGAATGTTTCAGGACGTCCGCTGTGCGGCGGTGCGTCGCATCAGTCGTTCCCGAAGTCCGCCGTCCACACGGAGACCATGCGCACGAAGCGGCGGTCCGTGCTCACCGCGGCGATGACGTAGCCCCGCGTGTTCCACGGCGAAAAGCTGCACCGGCGGCAGGTCCAATCCGCGACGTACAGCCGGTTGCTGTTGCGCGAAATCTGCGTGATGTACGCCACCGCGCCCTCCACCTCGTCCACGGTGGGGGGGCTGCCCTTGATGGACGTGGTGCCAAGCCGCTCGATGAGCTCCTTCACGGTGATGGGCTGGAAGGGGCCGACGGGCGGCTCGAAGTAGGTGGTGAACGCGGTGCCCAGCGTGGCCTGGTTGGCGATGCCCTGGCCGTTGGGGATGTAGCCCTCCCGGATGTCCGCGTTGGACGCCAGCGGGCCGGTGGCGCCAAACAGCGACGCGGCGGTGCCGGAGACGGAGCCCTGGTACAGCGGGTAGCTCGTGAAGGTCGCGTCGTTCAGCTCGTAGAAGTCCGCGTAGTACTTCGCCGCGGTGCCCGTCAGCGACTGCTGAAACGGCGTGTCGTTGAGGCGGGTGGTGAGGTAGGCCCGCTCGGCGCTGTCCACGCCCTGGGCACCGCCGGTGTCGTAGATGAACGCCTCCAGCGCGGGCCTGAGTTCCGAGCGCAGGAGGGTCGTGCCGCCAGGGCTGTTGGGGCCTTGCGCCGCGGAGATGCTCGCCTCGAAGGCGGGGATGCTGGTGGTGGACGAGGCGAACGCCGCCGGAGCCGCGAACAGGGCCAGACCGCTCAAGAGCGACGTCATCGACAGGGTCTTCATGGGGACCTCTTCACTCGCGGCCCGTGTCACGGGCGCGCGTTCAAGGGAGAGCACCGCGAACGACGCGATGGCCAGTACCACGCTCCCCTGACGCGGCTCGCGCTCGTGACACGCCCGTGAACGCGCGTGTCGCGAGGCTGGAAACTTTCACGCTGCGGGCTGCGCGGCGGCGGGGGCGGGCGCGTGACGGCGCAGGGGGGCGAGCAGCGCGAGGAACGCGGCGGACAGCACGACGCCCAGGAGGAACATGTTCCCGTAGCCCAGGTTGCCGAACTTCGGATCCGCGAGCAGGCCCGCCAGTGGCCCCGCGGGCGCCTTGCCCGCGACCTCCACGCTGGCCAAGAGCGTGTAGTGCGTGGCGCCGATTCTCCGGTCCGTGCGCGACATCATGAACGCGAACATCACGGTGGTGAGCGCGCCGCCGAAGAACTCCTCGGTGAGCGTGACGCCCAGCACGCCCGCGTCGCTGACGCCCGCCCGCGTGAGCAGCCACCGACCCAGGAGCGGCAACAGGCGCATCGTGCCGGTGAGGGCCACCGCGCGAAGCAGCGGCAGCCGCGCGGCGAGGAGGCCTCCGCACGTGGACCCCAGCAGCGACGCGGCGGTGCCCCACGTGCCCACCCACAGGCCGATCTGCGCCGGCGTGTAGCCCGCGTCCACGAGGAAGGGCTTGTAGAGGACATCGGACATCGTCTCGCCCAGCTTGTACGTGCCGATGAAGAGCAGGAGCCACCCGGTGCCCGGCACGGTGAGCGCGGACTTGATGCGGGCCCAGAGCGCGGGCCAGTCCAGCTTCGGTGACTCGTGGCCTTCGGGTTCGCGCGGAGGCGGCTCGCGCACGAAGAGGACGATGGTGAAGACGGTCAGGCACAGCGCCGCCATGACGAGGAACAGCCCGGACCAGCCGATGCTCGCGCTGGCCCACACCAGCAGGCCGCCGCCGGTGAGCATGCCCAGCTTGTAGCCCACCACCTGCGCGGTGTTGCCCAGGCCCAGTTCCTCCGGACGCAGCAGGTCCACCGCCAGGCCGTCCACCGCGATGTCCTGCGTCGCGGCGAAGAGGTTCATCACGAAGATGAGGCCCAACAGCAGCGGCAGCGATTCCCGCCCCGCCGCGAAGGCCGCCCCCGCGCACGCGAGCGCCAGGCCCGCCTGCATGGGGAGAATCCACGAACGCCTGCGCCCCACGCGCGCGGAGCCGTAGCGGTCCACCAGCGGGGCCCACAGCGCCTTGAGCATCCACGGCAGGGACAGCGCGCCCGCGAACCCCAGCGCTGCCAGCGACACGCCGCGCGTGCGCAGGTAGACGGGCAGCGCCGTCACCTGGAAGCCGAAAGGCAGCCCCTGCACGAAGTACAGCGCGCACAACAGCCACAGCCGGGACGGGATGCGTCGCATGGTCGTGGCGCGAGCATAGGCATGCCCCCTGGCCTGAGTCGTGGGCCTATACTCGCCGTTCCAGTCACTCCCAGGGAGTCGCATGCCGGAGCGAGCCGCAACCGAGTCGGGAATCATCGTCGTGGAGCTGTCCGCCGAGCACGAACTGGAAGCGGACCACGTGGACGCGGTGGTGGATGTGAAGGCGTCCTCGTTCTTCACCGGCAACGCGGCCTTCGCCAACGCGAAGGAGGTGGCCGCGCTGGTGCGCCTCATGGAGGACCTGGGCGTGCAGGCCTCGGCCTTCACCCTCCAGTCGGTGCAGGCGGAGACCCAGGAGGGGCTGCTCACGCGCTCCTCGTCCGCCCTCTACACGGTGCGCATCCGCCTGGTGGACATGGCCCGGGTGGGAGACGTGCTCGCCGCGCTGTCGGGCATGAAGCAGGCGACGCTGCGCGAGCTGCGCTGGGGTTACACGCACGAGCCGGAGGCCCGGCAGGACTGGCTGGAGGCGCTGGCCCGCGAGTCGGTGAAGAAGGCGCGCCGCGTGGCCGCCGGGCTGGGCGTGACGCTGGCCGGGCTGCACCGCTTCTCCGAGCGCACCTGGGAGTCGCGGGCCTTCGGGAACCACGGAGGCGGCGCCTACGGAGGCGGGAACGAGGACGTGATGCCCATGGCCCCGTCCGGCAGCTACAGCTTGAAGCGGCCGGCCACGACCTCGCTGGGCTTCCCCGTGTCCCACCGCAAGAAGGTGCACGTGATGGCCACCGCGGAGTTCCAGACGCAACAAATAGAGGGCTAATGGGACCGGTCGACGAGAGCGGCCGAATATTCCTTGAGTTAGCTTGAATGAACAGCGGACGAATACTGTTCCTGGTGGGAGATGACAGGGGGCTGTGGTGACTTGCTTTGGTTGGACCCAAATGGTCGTCGCTACCATGGGCGTGGTCTTGTTGATGGGATCTGCGCCTACGGACGGTGGGGGTGCGGCATCCAGGGGCCCCCTTTCGCCGAAGCGTGAATCAGATGGGGTATCGCTGGTTTTGGACAATAAGCCAGAAGGTCAGAGCTACGATGCTTCTGTAAGTCAAGAGCAGAGAGAGCTGTACATCGCCCAGAAGCAAGCCGCAGACGAATTGGCAAAGTATTACAGAGAGCAGGCGAAGGTTGCGGCCAACCGCCCCAGTACGATCATTGATTTAATCAAGGAGTCTCCCGGCACCGCAGTCGCATTGGTTGCGCCTGTTTTGACAGGTTTGGTGACTCTCCTTGTTTTTGCGCTGAACTATCGATCTCAATTAAAAAACCAGCGCGACACGCAGTTCTACGAGGCGTTACGTCGGTTTGGCGACAGAGAGAGCCCGTTGCTCCGAACGAGCGCAGCTGCTCTTTTGGCAGAGATTGGTGGTCAGAAAACGCAGGGTCTCCGGGCAAAAAGACCGTACTTTGAGACGGCTTCGTCTCAGTTGTCGACGAGCATCCTTCTGGAGACGGATCCAGTTGCCTTGGTGGCGGTTCAAGATGCGTTACATGAACTCGCCAAGCAGGAGCCTGCTCGCATTATCAAGAGAGTGGTGCGTGCGAATGTTGTGATTCAGCGCGCCTGTATTCATGCGTTTGCTTTGTGTGAGTCCGGGCTAAGGGCGAGGGGTGTAAACCACGCCCACGAGCGAATGGTTGAGCTTGCTGGCGGAGCGTTAGGGTGTGGTCGGGATGTGGTTGAGTTGTTGATTTCAAATTGGGCTGACGAATTTGCTGGATTGGTCAAAACGAAAAGCTCGGCGGGCAGGAAAGGGGGAGATGATGGAACAGTCGAGGAGGCTCTTATTGGAGAACTCCGATTGGCTCGAATGCGGCTTGAGTCATCTGTTATCTCACTAGACTTGGCGCTGGAGCACCTGTCGCACCCAGTGACAAGTCGGGCGCCTTCTTTGGATCATGTTTTTTGGAATGGCAGTAATTTCTCGAAGCTCGTTGTTGAAGGGCTGTCGATGAAAAAGTCTACGCTTGATGGAGTTGTCGTGAGGAAAGGAGCGTTCGATAGGGCGCTTTTGTGCGGTTCTAGAGGCCGCAGCTTGGTGGCTCAATCGTGTAGCTTTGTTGGTTGTGATCTTAGGTTGTGCGATTTTAAGGGGGCAGACTTTAGTGGCTCGTCATTCGCAGGTGCAGATTTGACTGAGTGCAATCTAGAGGGTGCGAATCTTAGTGGGTGCGATTTGACTGGGGCACGTCTATGGAATGCCAAGGTAAACTCGAAGACAAATCTGAGCGGAGTGCAGTGGTGGCGTGCGAATTTCTTCGAGGGACGGTCTGGAAATCCTGATGGGCGTTTAATTAAGGTCTTGCAGGTGCAGTGTGGGATTGATGCAAGTGCTGTGCAGCGTCATTCATCTGTGGATGCTGTTTTGGGGCTGCGCAGTAAATAGCGAATGGCGAGTTGAGTCAGCAATTCGGATGTTTCAGGCCCAGACTCACGGCATGGCGCCGGGCGTGTGCTTGAGCACGAGCGACTCCAGCCGCAGGAGCGCCTTGTCCAGCGTCTCCCACGACGGGCCGAAGGACAGGCGCACGTAGTTGCGGAAGCGCGACGCCCGCGCGCGGCGCTTGCCGGGGTTCACGTCGAAGAACTCACCGGGCACGGTGATGACCTGGTGCTCCAGCGCGGCGCGGAAGAAGGCCATGCCGTCGTTGAGCGGCGCGGGCAGCCCGGACAGGTTGCCCCAGACGTAGAACGTCCCGTCCGGCGCGCGGTCCGTGCGGATGCCCAGCCGCTCCAGCCGGGAGTGGAACCGGTCCCGCTTCTCCCGGAACGTGTGGTGGATGGCGCGCGTCTCCGCCACCACCGCGTCCTCCTGGAGCAGCGGAATCGCCGCGCGCTGCAGGGGCCGGCTGCCGCCGCCGTCCAGGAAGCTGCCCGCGCTGGCGACCGTGTCGATGACCTGCTTGGGCCCCACCGTCCACGTCATGCGCCAGCCCGGGTAGCGCCAGTTCTTGGTGAGCCCGTCGAAGAGGATCACCGGGTCGCGGTTCACGTCCTCCACGTACCTGGCGGCGCTCTCCACCGGCAGCACGCCCGGGCGGCCCGTCCAGATGTAGTGCGAATAGAACTCGTCGATGAGCAGCGAGCACTCCAGCTCGCGCGCCACGCCCACCCACCGCGCCAGCTCCTCGCCCTGCACCAGCTTGCCGGTGGGGTTGCACGGGTTGGAGAAGAGCAGCGCGGACAGCCCTCGCCCCTGAATCTCCCGGCGCAGGTCGTCGTGCGTGAAGGCGTAGCCGCGCTCGCCCTCCAACAGGATGGGGATGGCGGTGAACGCCTTGAAGACGTCCAGCAGCTCTTCATACGCGGTGTAGTCCGGCAGGAAGTGGCCCAGGTTCACGCTGCCCAGGCTGGCCGCGGCGCGGGTGAGGGCCGCGCGGCCGCCGCCAGACAGGCAGACGTTCTCCGCGCTGTACTGGCTGGACATCCCCTTGCGGTAGAGCCGGTTGTAGAGCCCCGCGATGGCCTCCCGTACCTCCCAGAGGCCCGCGACAGGGGCGTACTCCTGGTCCGCCATGTCCACCGTCACCGAGTGCACGCGCGACGGGGCACCGGGCAAATCCCCCGTCTCCGGCTGACCCTGGCCCAGGTTGCACCACTCCGGGTCGCCGGGACGGTAGCCGCGGCGCGTGGCCTCGGCGGTGACGAAGATGACGCCCGTGCGGGGCACGGTGCGAAACGCATGCAGGGGGACGCTGTCGCTCACGGACGACACGCTAGCGCGCCCCCTGCTTCGGCGCAGCCCCTAGCCTTCCAGGGAGGCCCGGAGGAACCAGGCGTGCTTCTCGAACTCGGTGATGATGCCGGTGAAGAGGTCCACCGTGTCCGTGTCCTTGAGGCCTTCCACCGCCGTACGGCTCTCACGCAGGCCGCCGAGGTAGACCTCGATGCGCTCGGCCAGCAGCTTCACGTGCTCCAGGTCGCGCGAGGTCTCCTGCGGGTAGTCCGGCAGGCGGCTGGTTTTGCCCACGTGGCGGCTGGTGCCGTACGCGCGGCCGCCCAGCGTCACCGCGCGCTCCGCGATGGAGTCGTTGTGGTTGGCCAGGCTCACCGCGAACGTTTCGAACAGCGGGTGCAGCGCGGCGAACTGCGGGCCCTTGATGTTCCAGTGGGCGACCTTGATCTGCGAGTGCAGGTCCAACCCATCCGCGAGCCGCTCGTTGAGGGTGGCGGAGATGGCGGTGCGGGCCTGTTCGGACAGGGGACTCGGGCTCTTGTAGAGGGCCATGACGGACACGTTCCTTTCGGGTGAGGGGTGGGACGTCGAAGAGAAAAGACAGCGCCCCCCGGTGTCATCCACCGGAGGGCGCCAATCACAACTCAGGGATAACGACGAAGGAACTAAGACTCCAGTCCAACCGCCGCCGCGTGGATGACGCTCGCGATGCGGACCGCATCGTGGACGTGGTCCTCGCTCAGGCCGCCTTCCAGCACGACCTTCTCATGCGACTGGATGCACATCTCGCAGCCGTTGATGGCGCTGACCGCGAGGCAGACCAGCTCGAAGTCCACCTTGTTGGTCAGCACCTGGGCCAGCCGGTTCATCCGCAGCCCGGCCCGCTTGGTCGCGTACGACTCCTTCCCGATCATGTGGCGGAATCGGTAGAAGACGTTGTTCATCGCCATCAGCGAGGCTGCGGCACGCGCGTCCTCGATGACCGGCGTGGCCTTGTCACCCAGTGCCTGCTTCGCCTCGTTCAGCATGGCCTCCTTCAGCCGCTCGTTCCGGGCGGCGAAGGCGCATGCCACGGCCGTTCCCCAGCGCTGCTCGGGGGTGAGGGTCGTGCTCTCCAGGACCGCGGAGAGGTTGAGGCGGGTGTCCTTGTGGGCGTCCGCAAGCTCGCTGCGGACGACTTCGAGCGAAGCCATGGTGCCTTACCCCGCCTTCTGCAGCTTCGTGGTGAGCGTCTCCTCACCCTTCTGCCAGTTGCACGGGCACAGCTCGTCGGTCTGGAGCGCGTCCAGCGTGCGGACGGTCTCCTTGACGTTGCGGCCCACGGACAGGTCGTTCACGGACACGTGGCGGATGATGCCCTCGGGGTCCGCGATGAACGTGGCGCGCAGGGCCACGCCCTCTTCCTTGTGCAGGATGCCCAGCGCGCTGGACAGCTCGCGCTTGATGTCCGCCAGCATGGGGAAGGGCAGGTTCTTCAGGTCCGGGTGGTGCGTGCGCCACGCGTGGTGCACGAACTCGCTGTCGGTGGACAGGCCCAGCACCTGCGCGTCGCGGTCCTGGAAGTCCTTGTTGTGCTTGCCGAACTCCGCGATCTCCGTCGGGCAGATGAACGTGAAGTCCTTCGGCCACGCGAACAGGACGGTCCACTTGCCCTTGTACGTGTCGTTGGAGATGTCCTGGAACTCCTTGTTCTTCTCCAGGCTCACGGTGCCCTTCAGCTTGAAGTTCGGAAGCTTGTCGCCAACGGTCAGCATGGGATTCGACTCCTTGGGGATGGGGGGCGGGCCACCGTGGTCCACCCCAGAGGTGATGAGTTGCTACCGGGTAAAGCAGCCACCGTGCCAGCGCATCAACTGCCCTGATTCCAGGAGGTTACAGCTCCCCCTGAGATTCGCACCGGCGGGGCGGTGACGCCGGGTCGGTGCATAACGAAATTCCGGTGCCTTTCGCCACTGCAATTTCGGTGGGCCGCTATTATCGCCAACACATGCCGGATGAACTGATGGGGCGCCACCCGGAAGTGACGCAGGATGCTCGGGAGCTGGTCGAGCTGGCAACCACCGAAGAGGGAGTGGGCGAGCTGCTCCGTCGGGGATTGGACTGGGTGTCCCGCGTGGTGCCCTTCGACCTGGCCACGCTGTTCCTCCTCAAGGAGGGACGGCTGGAGGCGGTGGCGGCGCGTGGCCCGCTCGCGAACCAGGCGGTGCGCAAGCATTCGCTGCAACTGGCGGACTTCCCGTCCTTGAAGCAGGCGCTGGAGACGCGGCGCGCGCGGGCCTTCACGGAGGAGGACCACTCGCACGGGGACGGTGACCCGTTCGACGGGGTGTTGGACCTGCCCGCGGGCCATTCGTGCATGGTGGTGCCGCTGTGCGCGGGGGAGCGCTGCTACGGCGTGCTCACGCTGGACCGCGTGCAGTGTGAGACGTACGCGCAGCCGGTGGTGGACCTGGTGGAGGTCTACGGCCAGATGCTGGCGACCGCGCTCCAGGGCGCGGAGCAGCGCGCGACGGCGGAGCGGCTGCACCGCCAGGACCACGAGCACGCGAAGCTGCTGGAGTCGCAGCTGGGCGGGGACTCGGAAGGAATCCTGGAGACGTCCCTGAGTCCGGTGATGCGCGACCTGTCCTTGCGCGCGCGGCAGGTGGCGGAGACGGACACGCCCGTGCTGATTACGGGAGAGACGGGCACGGGCAAGGAGCGGCTGGCGCGGGCCATCCACCGCTGGAGTGCGCGGGCGGATCAGCCCTTCGTGTCGCTCAACTGCGCGGCCATTCCCGCGGGCCTGCTGGAGAGCGAGCTGTTCGGCCACGTGAAGGGGGCCTTCACCGGCGCGAACCGCGACCGTGCGGGCCGCTTCCAGATGGCGCACGGGGGCACGCTGCTCCTGGATGAGATTGGCGAACTGCCGGTGGAGCTGCAGGCGAAGCTGCTGCGCGCGCTCCAGGAGAAGTCCTTCGAGCCGGTGGGCAGCGACAAGACGGTGCGGGCGGACGTGCGCATCCTCGCGGCGACGCACGTGGACCTGCACCAGGCCATCGCGCAGAAGCGCTTTCGCGAGGACCTCTTCTATCGTCTGAGCGTCTTCCCCTTGAGGCTGCCGCCCCTGCGCGAGCGGCGCGAGGACCTGCCGCAGCTCACCGCGTTCCTCCTGGAGGAGCAGGCGAAGCGCACGGGCCGGAGGGGCATGCGGGTGACGGCGTCAGGGCTGACGCGGCTGGCGTCCTATGACTGGCCGGGCAACCTGCGCGAGCTGGCGAACGCACTGGAGCGCGCCACCATCCTCACGCGTGGCCAGGAGCTGACGGCGCAGTCCTTCGACCTGGCGAACGGCGAGCGCGCGCGGGAGGTGTCGGGCCCGGTGTCGGTGGAGGAGACCCCGGCGCCGCTGCCCGCGGGGGCGAAGGTGCTCACGCTGGCGGCGGTGCAGCGCGAGCACATCCTGCGGGTGCTCACGCTCACCCGGGGTCGCGTCTACGGTGAAGGCGGCGCGGCGGCGCTGCTGGGGCTCAAGCCGTCCACGCTGCAGAGCCGGATGAAGAAGCTGGGCATCGAGCGGCTGGAGGGCTTCACCGCCGCCGAGGACGCGTGATGCGGGGTCAGTACCTGCGGCTGTCCTCGCGGGCCTCGCGGCGGTCCTCACGCGTCTCCTGGCGGTTCTGGGCCGTCTCGGAGCGGGCGAGCTGGACCAGGTCGGCGATGAGCATGCGCTTGCGGCTGAGGCTGCCGCTGTCCATCCGGCCGTAGAGGTTGTTCAGTTCCTGGGAGATGGAGCGCGTCTGCTGCAGGGCGCGGGACTCCTGGCGGGCGTCGCGCACGTCGTCGCGGTGGTCCTTGCGGTCGTCGTAGCGGTTGCCGTCGTGGCGCACTTCGCGGGCGCTGGAGCGCGCCTCCTGCTTGTCCTGGGACAGCTCGCGGCGGGTCTCGTTCAGCTCCGACGACACGTAGCGGCGCAGGTCCTCTTCCACCTGGAGCAGGTCGCGGCGCGCGGCGCGGCCACGGGCGGAGTCGTAGCGGGAGAGCAGCGACTCCACCTGGCGCAGGTCCTGATGATCATCGCGGGTCTCGCGCGCGTCCTGCCTCAGCTCCTGATGGTCACGGGCCTGCTCGCCGTGGTTGTTGCCGCGGGGACCGCCTGCGTGAGCCAGGACCGGGAGGGACAGCGCCATCGTTGCCAGCAGCCACTTCGACTTCGACATGGGGGGCTCCATCAAGTGCGTCGGATGCCTTGATGGACGCAGCCCGCCGCCGGGAATTCATGGCGGCGGGCATTCCCCCATGGGTGGGAGCGGGGCCTACGACACCGCGGGTGCGGATCCGGCTGACGCGAGCGGAAGAGGTCCGCGCTCTTCTTGTTCGGGTCCTCCTCGAACATGGCCTGCGCGTAGGTGCCGAAGGCGTCCTTGAGCCGCGGCTTGTCCTTGGGGAAGCCGTCCCTTCGCCAACCCCTCAAGGGTTGCTCACGGCTCTCACCAGGTCTGACCTCTGGTCATGGCTGACTCGGGGCAGGCTCACGGCTCCGGGTGCTAGCGTTCGCAGGGCATGGACGACACGACTGCCCAGCTCCAGTCATACGAGGAGGAGCTGCGCATTGCGGTGGCCGAGGGGCTCGTCTCGGATGAGGACGCCGCTCAGTTGGCTGACGAAGCCCGTCGCAGCGGCAAGGGGCCGCTCGCGCTGCTCTACTCGCGCGGACGCATCTCCGACGAGACGCTCGCCGCCCTGCTGCCACGGCGACCCGCTGCTCCGGACCTTTCGACACCCTCCATACCCATGCCGGGCAAGGTCACGCACTCGGCGGACCCCGTGTTTCCCATGGGAGACTGGGAGCGTTACCAGGGATTGCGCTTCCTGGGCCAGGGCGGCATGGGACAGGTATTCCTGGCATATGACCCGAGGCTGCGCCGCGCCGTCGCTCTCAAGTTCGTGAAGGGCGATGACCCGGCCGTGGTGCACCGGCTGCTCAACGAGGCCCGCGCACAGGCCCGGGTGCACCATGCACGGGTGTGCCCGGTGCACGAGGTGGGCGAGGTGCAGGGCCGCGCTTTCATCGCCATGCAGTACATCCCAGGACAGACGCTGGGGCAGCTGGCCGGGACGCTCACCGTGGAGCAGCAGGTGGTGCTGATGCGCGACGTCGCGCAGGGCGTCCACGCCGCCCACCAGGCGGGCCTCATCCATCGCGACCTGAAGCCTGGCAACATCCTGGTGGAGCGCACCCCGGACGGGCGCCTCCTTCCCTACGTGGTGGACTTCGGGCTCGCGCACGACGCGACCACGCGCGGCGCCACCGCCACCGGCTCCGTGATGGGCACGCCCCCGTACATGTCCCCGGAGCAGGCCCGGGGCGAGGTGGGCCGGCTGGACCGGCGCGCGGACGTCTATAGCCTGGGCGCCACGCTCTACCACCTGCTGACGGGCGAGCCTCCCATCCCCGGCGCCAACAACCTGGAGGTGCTCAACCGCATCCCCACGGAGGAGCCCGTGCCGCCGCGCGCGCGGGTCCCGGGCCTGTCCGCGGACCTGGAGGCCATCGTCCTCAAGTGCCTGGAGAAGGACCGCTCCGCCCGCTACGACTCGGCGCGGGCGCTGGCGGAGGACCTGGAGCGCTTCCTCGCGGACGTGCCCGTGCGCGCGCGCCCCGTGGGCCTGGGCTACCGGCTGCGCAAGAAGGTCCGGCGGCACCGCGTCGTGGTGGGCGCCGCGGCCGTCGCGCTCGTCGCCGTGCTGGGGGCCGGACTCCAGGTGGGCCTCACCCGCAGGCAGGCCGTGCGCCGGGAGCAGCTGGCCCGCCGCTTCACCGAACAGGTGGAGCGTGTGGAGGCGCAGGTCCGTTACACCGGCCTTGCCCGGCTGCATGACGTGCGCGAGGAGCGCGCCCAGCTCGCGCGCCGCATGGAGGCCCTGGCCTCTGACATCGCGCGCGAAGGCCCGGAGGCCCGGGGCCCGGGCCTGTATGCGCTGGGCCGCGGGGCCCTGGCGTTGGGGGACGCGGCGAAGGCGCGCGAGCACCTGGAGGCGGCCTGGAACGAAGGCTTCCACGAGCCGCGCCTCGCGTGGTCGCTGGCGCTCGCGTTGGGACCGCTCTACCGCGACGCGCTCCTGGACGCGGAGAACGTCCAGGACCCCGCGCGACGGCGGACGCGCAGGGAGCAGGTCCAGCGGGAGTACCGGGACCCGGCGCTCGCGTGGCTGCGCCGGAGCGCGGGCGCGGAGGTGCCGTCCCCGGACTTCGTCGCCGCGCTGCTCGCCTTTCACGAGGAGCGGTGGGACGACGCCCTGGCGCGGCTGGACGCAGCGGGCCCGCTGCCTCCGTGGTTCTTCGAGGCGCCGCTCCTGCGCGGCGACATCCTCCAGGCGCGGGCGCACCAGCGCTGGAACCAGGGGGACCGCGGGGCCGCCCAGGAGGACCTGGACGCCGGTCGCCGCACCCTCGCCGCCGCCGCCGCGACAGGCGACAGCCTTCCGGAGGTGCACCTCGCGCTCGCCCGGCTCGAATACCAGGCCCTGGTGATGGCGCTGTACGGCCAGGGCGACGTGGAGTCCGGCGCCGCGCGCGGACTGGAGGCGGTGGCGCACGCGCTCGCGGCCGACCCCGACAGCGTGCCGGCCCGGCACTGGGAGGCCCGGTTCCACAACCGGCTGGCCGAGGACGCGCTGCGCCGGGGCGCGGATCCAGAGGCGTCCCTCCAGCGCGCCATCGCCGCGGCGAGGCAGGTGCTCGCGACACGGCCGGCGGATCCACGCGCCCGCAAGGAGCTGGCCCAGGCCTTGTTGCGCGCTGCCCGGGTGAAGCAGGGGCGGGGCCTGGAGCCGGGCGCGCTGCTCCAGCAGGCCCTGGAGGCGCTCGACGGCATCGACCCGCGGGCGCGCGACTACGAGGTCTCCGCCACCCGAGGCCTCATCTTCCGGGTGTGGGCGGACGCCGACGAGCAGCGGGGTGTCTCCCCCTCGGAGCACCGTGCCCGGGCCATCGCGGCGTACCAGGAGGCCCTCCAGCGGGACGACACGCTGTCGGACGTGTGGATCAACCTGGGCCAGCTCCACCTGACACGGGCCTCGGATCCGCGCTCCGCGGCGCCAGACGCGGACCTGGACGAGGCCCGGCGTGCGCTGGAGCAGGCCCGGCGCCTCAACCCGGAGAACTTCGTGGCGTGGTTCCTGGGCGGAACGCTGCACACCGAGCTGGCGGCGCGACGGCGGACGCTGGGAGGGGACCCGCGCCCGGACCTGGACACCGCGGCCACCCTGTTCGAGCGCGGCATCGCCATCAACGCGCGCGTGGCGCCCCTGCACAACGGGCTGGGCATCGTCCGGGCGGAGCAGGCCCGCGAGGCCTGGGACCGGGGCGGGGAGCCGTTCCCCCTGCTGGACGCGGCGCAGGCCGCCTACGCGAAGGCCGTGGAGGTGGCGCCCGGTCAGGGCTGGGGGCAGAACAACCTGGGCGACGTCCACGCCGCGCGCGCGGAATGGGGCGATCCCCGGAGTGCGACGCCCGAGGCGGAGGCCCGGGCCGCCCTCGAGGCCTACGCCGAGGCCGCGGCGCTGTTGCCAGGGCAGGCCGTTCCCTGGGCCAACCTGGCGCGGGTCCACCTCCAGCGGGCCACGCGCGCGCTCGCGCGGGGACGTTCGCCGGAGGCCCCCCTGGCGCAGGCGCAGGCCGCGCTCGACGAGGCCTTCCGCCGCAACCCGGAAGAGCCCCTGGCGTGGCGCCTCCAGGCGGAGCTCCACGGCGAGCGAGCCCGGGCCCTGGCCCCCGCCCGCGCCGAGGCGGCCTTCGCGCGGGCCGCGACAGGCTTCGACGAAGCCTTCGTGCGCGACTCCCGGAGTTTGGAGGCGCGTCTGGCCTTCGCGCGGCTGTGCCTGGCGTGGGCCCGGAGCCGGAAGGCGGCGGGGCTGGAGGCCGCGCCCGTGCTGGCGCGCGGCCTGGAGGGGGTGGAGGCCCTGCTCACGCTCCACCCCACCTGGGCCGAGGCACGCCTGCTACGCGCCGGGTTGCTCCTGACGCAATCCCCGGGGCTCCCCGAAGCGCTCCGGGAGCGAGCGGCCGCGCTCGCCGCCAACCCGCACCTCGTGGATCACGGACCGCCCCCCGGCCCATGAAGGACCGGGCGAGGGGTCATTGCTTCTCTGGGAGAGGCTCCATTTCAATGCTGGTGAAGACGTCCAGGGTGCCGGTCTTGGGGTAGTGGATTGGGCCCCCCCCTGTGTCCGGCGTGGGCGGACATCCCGGGCCGTCCACGCTCAGTGTGTAGTCCCCTGGCGCGGGGCCCACTCTCTGTTCGAATGTTCCCGCGCCACCAATGGTGAAGGAGCTTCCATCGTACCCGGGGAAGAGCTGTCCCTTCTCGTCGCTCCAGCTCAATCTGACAGGCTGTTCGCACTGAAATTCGATGGAGACCTCGCCTCTCGGTAGGACGCAGGAGTTCGCGCCTTCGGCGAATCCCGGACAACCCTTGACACAACCCACGACAATGGCCGCCGATGGCTTAGGGGCGAAGCCGTTGTTGCAGGTGCTGCCGGTGTGGGGCAGCACGCTCGACCGCTCCTCCCTCCTGCTGGGGCATCCCGCGAGGAGCCCCGCCATCAGCAGTCCTCCCGCCGCGAGCATGCCGTACCACTGCCTCCCGCTCCTGCCTTTGTCTGTCTTCAAGACCTGCCATCCTCCTGAACGAGTCAGTCTTCACGCACATCCAAACCCAACTCCTTGAGCCGCCGCGCGAGCGCCCGCTTGGACACCTCTAGCGTGCGCACCATGGCGTCCAGCCTGCCCCCGGTGGCGGCGTGGACCCGCGTGAGCTCCTCCGCGCCCAGCGCACCCGCCGTGCGAAGGCCGGGGCTGCGCTCGATGAGGTGGTAGATGGACGTGCGGTGGATGCCCAGCCGGTCCGCGGCGGCCTGGAAGTCCCAGTCCCCCTCGCGCAGGGCCGCGAGCAGCTCCGCCTCTGGAATCTCCGCGGGCCTGCGCCGGAGGGCAGGGGACGCGGGCGCGGGTTCCACCGTTGCCTGCTTCCCGGCGGGCCTGCCCATGGGCGTGCGGGTGATGGAGGGCAGCTCCGCGTCGAGCTGTGCATCCAGCCGCGGGTGGGACTGGCCGCGGCTGCCAATGACGAGCTGGCGCACCACGTTGCGAAGCTGTCGGATGTTGCCCGGCCAGTCATGGCGCAGGAGGCGGACGGCGAGCGCCGGGGGCAGCCAGGGCTCCCCGGATGACGGGGGCCACGGCTCGCCCATGGCCTCCCGTTCCTCGCGCGCGAAATGGTGGAGGAGGACGCCCAGGTCCTCGCGCCGCTCGCGCAGGGGCGGCACGCTCAGGGAGAAGCCCGCGAGCCGGTGGAGCAGCGGCGCCTTGAAGCGGCCCTCTTGAATCTGCTGCTCCAGCAGGGCGTCCGTCGCGGCCACGAGCCGCACGTCCACGGCCAGCGGTACGCGCTCGCCCACGCGGTACACCTCCCCCGTCTCCAGCACGCGCAGCAACATCACCTGCACCTCGGGGGAGGCCTCACCCACCTCGTCGAGGAACAGCGTTCCGCCGTGGGCCGCCTGGAAGAAGCCGTCCTGGTCCCGCACGGAGCCGGTGAAGGCACCCCGGCGCGCGCCGAAGAGCTCCGAGGCGGCCAGCTCCCGAGGGATGGCGCCCAGGTTCACGCTCACGAACGGCTGCTGGCGGCGCGGGCTCGCCTGGTGGAGGGCGCGGGCGATGAGCTCCTTGCCCGAGCCCGTCTCGCCCCGGATGAGCACGGGCACGCTCAGGTCCGCCACCCGGGAAATCTGGGCGCGCACGCGTTGAAGGCCCGCGCTCGCGCCCACCATGCCCAGCGTGTCGCCCCCCTCCTCTCCGGGCGAGGCCGCATGCAGCAGGAGCACCACCCGCCCCGCCAGCTCCAGCGGCACGCCCGTGGCGACCTCCTCGGCGGAGAACTCCCAGGGGCCCGTCAGCACCAGCTCCGCCACCCGCACCCGGCTGCCTTCGCCTGGATCCACGCGCACCCCTCCTTCCGGGGTGACCTGGAGGCGCACGGCCTTGCGGCTCACGAAGGCGTCCTCCAGCGGGCGCCCTCCTGACTGGCCTGGGTGATGGAAAAGGGGCTCCGTGCGGGAGAGGGCCTGCGCTTCGCCGGGCGCGGAGGACAGGAGCGCGCGCTCACCCACACGGTCCACCCGTGGGTGGACCGCGAGCGTCAGCGCGGGGACGCGCCGGGTGGCTGGCACGTCGGCGTCACGCTCCGGCACGTTGACCGTGGAGACATCGACAAAGGATGGCGGTCGCATGGGGGGGTTGGAGGAATGCCAGTCTACACAACCATGACCGGGCCCGGATGCGTGCCGGACAAACGCGCAACGCCAGAGGTTGTCGCTCGGCACCCAGGACGACAGCGACCCACCGGGCGTCAAAGGGGCCGCGTCCACCGCCGGGGCCCGCGCCGGTGGTGCCCTATGCGGGCGGAGGGAGACCTGTTCCTGCTCACCCGGCTTGAGCGGCGCCAGGAGTGGGTGATTCAAGTCTTCTTGCGGTGGGAATACCCAGACACCCTGTCAATGGGGCTGGGGACCGTACTGGAACGCGTTGAGCCTTGTGTCGAAGTGGACCACCGCCTGCTCTGACGCGGTCAGGTCGACTCGCAGGTACCTGGACAACATTGGCACGCCGGAGGACCGCGGCACGGCCAGAGCTTCACCGGAAGCCGCCTGGGCCCCTTTCAAGGGCCGCAGAAGGCTGATGGGAAGTGTTTCGCCGATCCGCACGCCTCCTGCGATGAATATCAGGATGCATGGCCCTGGGACGGGGATTGCCCGCGTCTCAAAACGTTGCAGGATGTAATGATTTATCGGCTGTGGTTCCGAGGCGTCCTGGGCCTTGGTTGCCAGTCCTACCGTTACGGCCATGTCGGCATTGGCGGGGGCGTCATAATAGACGGAGATGTATCCCGGAAGGCTGGTGCTGGCGCCAACGACAGCGTTGCCTGTGAATTCGTAGCCCTGTCCCGCCTGGGCCGGAGCGCTGAGGGTGATTTTGATGCTGTCGAAAGCGCCATGGAGCCGCTGGGAAATGTAGAGCAACGACGCCGGTTCGACTGTCACCGTCGAGTCGTCGGCGATTGGCACGAAGGCGTCGCGGATGACAACCGTATCCGCGTCGGAGGGCTCCGCCGACGTGATCACGACACTCTGAGCCGTGCTCAAGAGGAATCTTCGTCCCTCGACGTCCATCTGGATCCTCAGCTTCAGCGGTTTCGTCCCCAGGTGCGAGCCCGGAGAGGCCGAGCAGGCAGCATCCGTGGCGTCGCGAGGACGACTCCGCGTTCCAGGCGCAAGGGGTGGAGGCTGGGCGGGGCCCGCCATCACCGACAGTGGAGGCGCATCCTGGGATGGTGGGGAGGCAGGTGACAGCGCACAGGAGCTGAAGCCCCAGAGCAGGATGGAGACGTTGATGGCGATGAAGAGCTTGCTCACGCGCATGGGCATGGACTGCCATGACAACGAGGCGCACGAGGCCCGTGGCCACTGACGCGGGCCACGGGCGGTTCGCCGCAGGCCTACTCGTTGATCATGCTGATCAGGCTTCCCGAGGTGACGGGCGTGACGGCGGCGGTCTTGGGCAGGTTGGTGATCTCGAAGGTGCTGTCCTTCACCATGAGCTGGTAGGTGCCCGCCGAGTTGCTGAAGGCGAAGGTGCACCCCGGCGCGGCCGCGGTCGCCTGGACGTTGCCCGACTTCAGGCTCTTCTGGGCCGCCACCAGCAGGATCTGCTCCAGCGGCGTCATGACGATCGAGTTCTGCGGGTTCAGGGTGAAGCCGCAGAACGGCAGGAACGCCTCCCCATTCGGGGTATTCACCCGGCCTGCCAGCCCGACCGTGACCGTGGGCGTCCCCGAGGGGCGGTTGTTGTACAGGCCGATGCCGCCCGGGGAGACCCCCGAAACCCCTCCCGCAGTGAAGGTGCCGTCCGGATTGAACGTCAGCGAGCCTCCCAGCTCCATCTCGGCCGACAGGGACTGCATGACGATGGTCGTGTCCACGGCGATGTTGGCCTGGGTGCTCACGTAGATCTTGTAGACCGGCGTGTAGCTGATGTCGGTCAAGCCGAAGATGTTGCCGAACGGCACCGAGAACCAGGTGGGGACGCCGACGCTGAGCTGGTTGGGGCCTTGTGCGCCCTTGTAGCCCAGCAGCGTGTAGTTCTGGGCCTGGAGCTTCTTCAGGATGCTCGTCTGGTCAGAGGACGAGAAATCAAAGTCAATGTTGTACGTGGTCATGGTGGGCGCTCTCTTGGACGTGCTGCGGCGGGGTGGGGCATCTTGTCTGGGCCGCGAACCGAGACGATCCAGTCCATAGCAACCGCAATGCCAACTCATTGCTCATGTCATTCCAGGCATTTGGCACGCCATGTGGACACCCTGCCTGGGTTTCACGCGTGAGGCCGCACCGTCCTCGCGTGAATTCACGCGTCGACGCGTGAACGCGCGAAACCCGCCTCCCTGATTCAAGCGGAACGGGGCTCAAGCGCATCCGTTCGGGCGCGGGTCCGGCCCGTACGCAGGCAGGCGGCAATCTGCTGGGGGCTCCAGCGCCGGCACAGGCCCTGCTCCACCTCGTCCCTCAGCGGGCTGCTCGCGGCGAGCTTGCAGTGCTTGGGACGACGCGCCCTCCGCTCAGCACGCCACGCCCGGGAGGGACAGCGCCATCGTTGCCAGCAGCCACTTCGACATCGGAGGAGCGGGGCCTACGACACCGCGGGTGCGGCCGGGCGCGGCTTGGAGGGCGCCACGGGGTAGTGGGCCTCCTTGCCGAAGGGCTGGTCGAAGAGGTGCGGATCCGACTGGCGCGAGCGGAAGAGGTCCACGATGTAGTTCATCCGCTGGTCCAGCTTGCTCCAGTCCTTCGCGGCGGTGCCCGTGAGGCTGTCGGGCGTCTTGTCCAGCCGGCCCAGGAGCTCCTTCAGCTTCGGATCCTCGATGGTGCGCAGGTGCGGCGGGAAGAGCGTGGACTCCATGCCGGCGGGGGGCGGCAAATCGTTGCCCAGCTTCAGCGCGCCGCCGGGCACCGCGAGCTTCATCATGTGCTCGGTGGCGATGCCCCGGAACACGCCGGCCAGCTTGTCCACCAGCGGGTTCACGACGAGGTCCACCGCGCCCGTCTTGATGGCGGCCTTGGCGGCGAGGTTGGCGGGGAAGGGCAGGGCGTTGGCGCCCGCCGCGATGCTCTTCTTGAGGATGTTGGCGAAGACCTCTTTCACCGGGGCGTTGAGCGCCTTCTCCACGAAGCCCTGGAGTTGGGTCTGCTCATGCAGGCCCACGGTGTCGTTGGCCCGGAGCATCATCTCGGCCTTCTTGTTCGGGTCCTTCTCGAACATGGCCTGCGCGTAGGTGCCGAAGGCTTCCTTGAGCAGCGGCTTGTCCGAGGGGAAGCCGTCCAGGTACTGCTGGAGCTTCGCGGGGTCCAGCTGGGTGTCACCCTGGAAGGTCTCCACGAAGCGGGCGAACTCGTGGCCCACCTCCTTGAAGACGAACTGGTTGCCGTCGCCAATGGCCTTGCTGACGTTGTTGAGCGCGTCCGCGCCGGCCTTGGCGATGTCGCCGGTGGGCATGGCGGGCAGGCCCAGCTTGCGCAGCAGGTCGTCCACCTTGGACATGGCCTCGCCCACGACTCCGCCGCCCTTGAGGGCGTCCACGAAGGGCTTGGGCATGTCCTCCTGGCGGATGCTCACGCCGGCCTGCTTCGAGGCCCAGGTGGCGAAGGTGGACCAGTTGGCGTTCTCCTTGCCCAGGAGCGTGCCCATGGCGTCGGACAGGTCGTGGTAGCCCTGGGTGATGGCCAGGTTGCGCGCGACGGGGTCCTGCATCGCGGCGATGTTCGCCACGTCCGCGGCGGTGGGGTAGCTGCCCGGCGTGGGGCGCGGGCCGCCCTGCTGGGGGGCCGCGGCGGGGGTGGACAGGGCCACCGGGGCCTTCTTGGCCGTGGACGACTCGAAGAGGGAGGCTCCCTGGTTGGCGCCGGGCTTCACCTCGTTGCGGGGGCGCGGCGGGAGGGCCGGCTCCTGCGTGCGGGGCGTGGTGGTGGGGCGCGGACCAATCTTCGGAGGAGTCATGCCCCCAGTATCGGCCGGGCCGGGTCGGAAGTTGCCCCGGCGGGCCGGGCAGGGTGGGTCCTCCAGGCGTCGCGAGCGACCTCCAGGGTCACTGCCTGGAAGCGCACCGGGGCGCCTGGACGGCGGACCCCCAGGCGGCCCCAGTCCGCGCGAATGACGGCGGCGATGAGGGGATAGCCCCCGGTGGTGGGGTGGTCCGGGCCCATCACGATGGGCGTGCCGGAGAGGGTGACCTGGATGGCGCCGCGCACCATGGGGCGGCAGGTGCCCCCGCCCTCGTCGCCGTGGGGCACGGGAGGTCCGTCCAGCCGCTGGCCCACGCGGTCGCTGGAGGGCGACACGGCGAAGGTGCTGCCCAGGAGCAGCGCCACGGCCGCGTCGCTGAAGCGGGACGCATCCGGGCCCAGGAGCACGCGCAGTGGGGCGGAGGGGTCCAGGGCCTCCGTGAGACGTGACAGGTCGGCCTCGGAAGGAGCGGCAACTGGCGTGGCGGGAGGGCCCAGTGGGAGCCGGTCGCGAGTGCGCAGGGGACGGCCTTCCCAGCCGCCCAGGCGGGCCACCCACAGCGTGCCCTGGCCGCCAAGGACTTCGGGCACGGCGAGCGCGCCGTCCACGGCCACGTAGCGCACGGCATGCTGGGTGGGCGCGGGCACGGTGAGCGTGGCGCCGTCCGCGAGGACGCTGGGGGCTTCGCCATCCACGGACACGCGCACGTCGCGGCCTCGGGCGCGCAGCTCCAGCCTGCCGAAGGCTTCCAGCGCCGAGGCGCCAGGTGCGTTGCCCACCGCCCGGTTCGCCGCGACGAGCAGCTCCGGCACCCACGCGCCGCCGGGCGGCACGCCGTGGTGCATGACGCCGGGCCGTCCACCGTCCTGCACGGTGGCGGGGGCGCCCAGGCCTGTGACCTCAAGCCACGCTGTCATGGCCGCACCTGTTCGAAGCGCACGCGGGCTCCCAGTTGGAGTTCCGTGCCTCGCTTGGGGTCGAACGCGGTGAAGTCCAGCGCGGTGCCCACGAGGTTCCAGCCTCCAGGCGACGCGAATGGATACACACCCGTGCGCTTCCCGGCGATGCCCACCGCGAGCGCTGGCACCCGCGTGCGCGGCACCGGCAGGCGGGGACACGCGATGCTCGGATCCACGTCCCCCAAGTACGCGAAGCCCGGGAGGAAACCCACGCAGCGCACCCTGTACTCGCGAGCCGTGTGCCGCCGCACCACTTCCTCCACGGACAGGCCCGCGTGGTCGGCCACCTTCACCAGGTCCTCGCCGTCGTAGCGAACGGGAATGCGGATGAGCGGATGCTCCACGTGCGTGACCGGTGCCACGCGCAGCCGCATCAGCACGAGCGCCGGGGACTCAGGTGGTGTCTCGGGGTCGAAGTACACGCAGGCATGGGACTCGGTGATGACCGCGTCCCGCACGCCCGGTAGCGCGGACAGGGCTGCGCGCGCCAGGCCCCGGTCCACCGACTCCGGCAGCACCAGCCGCAGCGCGCTGTCTCCCAGTGGCTCCGGTGGCTGCTCCATCGCGTCCAGCATCGCGCGCACCTCGCGGGCCAGCACCACGGCGCCCGGCGTGTCGCCGTGCACGCACAGCGTGTCCACCGTGCCGCCCGTGGCCAGCCGCACCGTGTTCTCGCGCGCCTGCGCCACGTCCGTCAGCACCGCGCCGGGCTGGCCTCGCGGAATCAATGAACCGTCCGGCAACGTGCCCCGATCCGCGAAGCCCTCGCGCGCATACCCGAGCCCCGCCGCCCGCGCCGCGTCCCTCAACGCTCCAGTGCCGGGCCCCACGAACGTGACGTCCGTCCCCAGTGCCTCCACCACGCCGTCCACCACCGCGCGCGCCAGCTCCGGGGACTTGTTGGCCGCGTGGTACAGCGCTCCATGCGGCTTCGCATGACGCACCGGCACGCCGCGCTCGCGAGCCAGCGTGGCCAGCTGTCCGCACTGCTCCGCCACCTGCGCGCGCAGCACCTCCGGTGCCACGTCCAGCGCCTTGCGCCCGAAGCCCTCGCGGTCCGCGTAGGACGGATGCGCGCCCGCCAGCGTGCCGTGGCGCTCGCATAGCTCCAGCGCCCGCCGCATGGACGCCGCATCCCCCGCGTGGCCTCCGCAGGCGATGTTCGCCAGGTGCGCGAGCGCGTAGAGCTGTTCGTCCTCCCCGGGCAGCTCCCCCAGGTCGATGTTGAGCAGGCACCGCGTCATGGGCTCACGCTACGCGAGCCCACCACCTCAGCGGTAGGTGATGAGCGCGCGGTGTTCGCCCTCGAAGTGTCCGTGCTCGTTGAGGGTGGACAGATACCGGCCCCGCTCGCTGTAGATGACCTTCGTGATTCCACAGTTCGCCAGCGTCCAGTTCGTCCGGAACGCGTGCTCGTCCGGGATGCCCAGCAGGTCCTGGCTGATGGCCGTGATGGGTCCGCCGGAAGTGAACACCAGCGCCGTCCTGGAGGGCCCCAGCGAAGCCAACAGCGCCGCCAGCGCCTCCAGGCAGCGCGCCTTGAACGCGCTCCAGGACTCCCGGTACTCGCTGTCGTGTCCGCCCGCGACCCAGCGCCCCACGGCCTGGGTGAACAGGTCCTGATACGCGCGGCGAGGGTCCTTCATCGCGGCCAGCTCCTCGCGCAGCACGGCGAAGTCCGCGTAGCGCGGCGTGTGCCGGTGCACGACCTCCTCGTGGTCGAACTCGTTGAACCCTGGCGTCCGCACGGGCTCCACCGGCTGGCCCAGTGCCTGGAGGCACGCGTCCGCCGTCTCGCGGTGGCGCAGCATGGTGCCCGTCACCACGGCGTCCACCTTCGGCAGCCGCGTGCGCAGCGCTTCACCCAGGACGCGCGCCTGCTGCACGCCCACGTCCGACAGCTTGTCGTAGTCCTTCGCGCCGAAGGACGCCTGTCCGTGGCGGATGAAGTAGAGCGCGCCCATCTTCAGCCCCCCGCCTTCTTGATGAGCTGCCGGCAGCGGTAGGCCAGGTAGTTGACGATGAGCCAGTAGTTCTTGAACGCCGGGTTGCGCGTCTGCTTGTGGTGGTAGCGGTAGTAGATCTGCTGCGCGATGACCGCGAGCCGGAACACGCCGTAGACCTCGTAGAAGGTCCAGTTGGCGGGCTTCAGGCCGGTGCGCTCCAGGTAGTACGCCACCACCTCCTCGCGCGTGAGCATGCCGGGCAGGTCCGTGGGCTGCCTTCGCGTCATGCGCAGGAAGGCGTCGTCATCCGCCTGGACCCAGTAGGCCAGCGTGTTGCCCAGGTCCATCAGCGGGTCGCCCAGCGTGGCCATCTCCCAGTCCAGCACCCCGATGACCTGCGTGGGGTCCTCCGGCTTGAGCACCACGTTGTCGAAGCGCCAGTCGTTGTGGATGACGCAAGTCTTGATGTCCGGCGGGACGTGCGCGGCCAGCCACTCGCGCGTGTGCTTCATGCGGGGCACGTTCCAGGTGCGCGCCTTCTCGTAGCGGTCGGACCAGCCGGAAATCTGCCGCTGCGGATAGCCCGGCCCCTTGCCCAGCGACTGGAGACCCACTGCCTGCGCGTCCACGCCGTGCAATGCGATGAGCTGATCCACCACGTTGAGGCACAGCTGGCGCGTGCGGGCCTTGTCCAGGTCCAGCCCCTTGGGCAGGTGCTTGCGCGGGATGAGGCCGGGGATGCGGTCCATCACGTAGAACTCCGCGCCCAGCACGGCCGGGTCCTGGCACAACCCCACCATGGTGGGCACCACCGGGTACACGGGCTTGAGCGCCTGCTGCACCGTGTACTCGCGCGACATGTCGTGCGCGGACTTCGCCTTGGTGCCCGAGGGCGGCCTGCGCAGGATGAGGTCGCGGTTCTCGTACTTGAGCCGGTAGGTCCAGTTGGAGGCGCCGCCCGTGTACTGCGTCACCTCCGGCGTGCCCTGGAGCGAGGGCACCTGGGCCTTCAGCCACGCGTCCACCGCGGGCACGTCCAGCGCCTCGCCGGAGCGCACGGCCTTGCCCTCGTCCAGCGGGATGGAGACCGGAGCCGTCATGTTCAACCTCCCTTGCTGAAGCCGCGCTTCGCGAGCTCGATGCGGGTGATGACGCCCTTGTGCACTTCGTCCGGGCCGTCCGCGATGCGCAGGCTGCGAGCCTGGGCGAAGAAGCCCGCGAGCGGCGTGTCGCGAGACACACCCGCGCCGCCGTGCAACTGGATGGCGTCGTCCACCACCTTCTGGAGCACGTTGGGCGCCACGACCTTGATGGCCGAGATCTCCGTCATCGCGCCCATCGCGCCTACGTCGTCCAGCTTCCACGCCGCGTACAGCGTGAGCAGGCGCGCCTGGTCGATGGCGATGCGTGCCTCCGCCACGCGCTCGCGGTTGCCGCCCAGGTTGATGAGCGGCTTGCCGAACGCGGTGCGGTTCATGCCCCGGTCGATCATCAGCTCCAGCGCCCGCTCCGCCGCGCCGATGCAGCGCATGCAGTGATGGATGCGACCCGGGCCCAGGCGGCCCTGCGCGATTTCAAAGCCCATGCCCGGTCCGGAGATGAGCGCGGACACCGGCAGCCGCACGTCGTGGAAGTGCACCTCGCCGTGGCCATGCGGGGCGTCATGGTCGCCGTACACGGGCAGCATGCGGATGATTTCCACGCCCGGCGCGTCCATGGGCACCAGGACCATGGAGTGCTGGTGGTGGCGGTCCGCGCCCGCCTGCGACGTGCGGCCCATGAAGATGGCCACCTTCGCGTTGGGGTGGCCCAGGCCGCTGGACCACCACTTCTTGCCGTTGAGCACGACGTGGTCGCCGTCCACTTCGGCGGTGGCCTGCATGTTGGTGGCGTCCGACGACGCGGCGTCCGGCTCCGTCATGCAGAACACGGAGCGGATGTCGCCCGCGAGCAGCGGCTTCAACCACTGCTCCTGCTGCTCCGGCGAGCCGTAGCGCCAGAGCACCTCCATGTTGCCGGTGTCGGGGGCGCTGCAATTGAAGACCTCTGGCGCCATGAAGCTGCGGCCCATCTGCTCCGCGAGCGGCGCGTACTCCAGCGTGCTCAGGCCCGCGCCCAGCTTCGCGTCCGGGAGGAAGAGGTTCCACAGCCCCGCGGCCTTCGCGCGGGCCTTGAGCTCCACCATCACGGGCGGCACCTTCCACTGGCGCCAATCCCCACCGGCCTCCATCGCGTGCAGGGCCCGGAGGTATTCGCCCTCCACCGGCTCGATGTGGTCAGCCATGAAGCGCTGCACGCGCTCCAGGTATTCGCTCGTCCTGGCGGAAGGCTGGAAGTCCATGCGGGGCATCCTGCGCCCCGCCGGGTTGGCGATGCCACTGAATGTTGAATGTCTGTTCTGGGGCTGGCGCTGGCCTGGCCGCTGCCTTCAGCGGCGGCGAGGCGCCGGTGCCTTGCGCGCGCGTGACGAGCGCGTTCCGCGTGGCGAACGCGTTCCGCGACGGCCCTGGGCCTTCGGCTTGCGCGCGGGTGCGCGAGGCGGGGCGGGCTGCTCGATGCTCGCGAGCATGATCCGCCGCAGCAGCGCGTACACGGGCAGCGGGTCGAAGCTCTTGTCCAACTGGTGGTGCAGCGCGAGCCCGTCCACGCACGCCTTGATGATGACCGCGTAGTGCTGGTCCTCGGCGGTGGGAGCCGACTCGTGGCCCGTGCGCACGTGCGCCACGGTGCGGGCAATCTCCTCGTCGCCCTGGCCCAACAGCTGCGCGACGGCGGGTGTCAGCTCCCGGTTGCGCAGGCCCAGTGCGAACAGCTCGTAACGCAACCGGCACGTTCCCGGCGCGTCGGTGGCCAGCTTCTCGCCCCAGGCGAAGGCCGTCTGCGCCAGCTCCTCCGCCGGAGTCTGCGCGCGCAGCCGCTCCAGCTCCGACAGGTACTGCCGGCTCGCCTCCTGGGTGACGGCCAAGAGCAGCGCGTCCTTGCTGCCGAAGTAGTAGTGCACCAGGCCCTGGTTCACCCCGGCCTCGCGAGCCACCTCCTTCACCGTGGCGGCGTCGTAGCCGCGCTCCCCCAACACGCGCTGGCCGGCGGCGATGAGGCGCGCCCGGGCGTCAGGCTCCGGAGCGGCGGGGGGAGGTGGCGTCTTGCCACGGCGGGGGGATGGCATCCCAGACCCATAGGGCACCGCCTCCCACCCCCGCAAGGCCGGCGACCGCTCGTCGCCTTGACATCCCGCGTTGCCGGTCTTAGTTAGTCGCGTGACTAAGTTAGTCGTCCGGCTAAACCGAGGGAGACGGGCCATGCGAGTCGAGTCCAAGCGGTCGATGCAGTGGGTGAAGGCGATGGCGGTGGGTGCTGCGTTGGTGTCGGTGCCGGCGATGGCCCAGGACATGGCGTCCTCGTCCACGGGGCAGGAGCAGCAGCGGCGCGGGGCGTTCCTGCTGGAGCTGCAGCCGCCCGCGCTGGACGGCTCGCTGTACGGCATCCGGGCGGAGGTCGCGCCGTCGCGGGACTCGCGGTTCGCGTTCGGCCTCCTGGGTCGCGCGGGCGGGTGGAACCGGTCGCTGGGGGCGAAGGCGCGCTTCTCCAACGTGGGTGGCGCCGACGTGAAGCTCAACTTCGGCGTGGGCGTGGACAGCCGCTACACGCTGGCCTTCCTGGCGGACGGCACGGTGCGTCCGTTCGTGGGGATGACGCTGGGCCTGGAGGAGTTCGTCGCGCGCCCGGACGGCGCGGCGATGCCGGACCGCAAGGACTACACGACGACGGCCTTCCTGGAGCCGACGCTCGGCGTGATGTGGCGGCCGGGCTCCGGGCGCGTGGGCCTGTCGGCGCGGGCGGGCCCGGGCTTCACCTTCACGGATGTGCGCGAGCTCCAGGTGGGCTCCAGCAACCTGGGTCTGCGCACGGTGTACCCCACTGCGTCGCTGGGCCTGCTGGTCGTCCTGTAGTCGACGGGGCCTACGGAGCGTGACGTGAGTGGTGGATGGGTGGCTACACTCGCCACCCATGAGCGTCTCGTTCGAGTCCTACCGCGCCGAGTTCCCCGTCCTGAAGGAACAGCTCTACCTCAACCACGCCGGAGTCGCGCCCACCAGCACGCGTGCCGCCGCCGCGGTGAAGGCCTGGATGGACGACGTGGTGAATCACGGCGTCCTGAACGAGCGCGGCTGGGAAGCCCAGAGCGAGAAGGTGCGCGGGCTCGCGGCGCGCATCATCGGCGGGTCACCGGAAGAGGTCGCCTTCGTGCGCAACACCAGCCACGGACTGGGGCTGGTGGCGGAAGGCCTGGACTGGAAGCCCGGGGACGAGGTCGCCGTCGCCACGAGCCTCGAGTACCCGTCCAACGTCTACCCGTGGCTGCACCTCAAGGCCCGGGGCGTGGAGGTCCGTGAGATTCCCACTCCGAATGGCGGCGTGACGCCGGAGGCCGTGGCGTCCGTGCTCACTCCGCGCACGCGGCTGGTGGCGGTGTCGTCGGTGCAGTTCGCCACCGGCCACCGCACGGACCTGGATGCGCTGGGCGAAGTGTGTGAGCGCAACGGCGTGCTCTTGTGCGTGGACGGCATCCAGAGCGTGGGCTGCATCCCCGTGGACGTGAAGAAGAGCCGCGTGCACTTCCTCAGCGCGGACAGCCACAAGTGGATGCTGGGCATCTCCGGCATCGGCTTCCTGTACGTGGCGAAGGACGTGCTGCCGCGCGTGCGGCCCGCGCTGGTGGGCTGGCGCAGCACCACGGACGCGTGGAACTTCAATCGCTCGCACTTCGAGCTGCGCGCGGACGCGGCGAAGTTCGAGGAGGGCAGCGCCGCGTACCCCGGCATCTACGCGATGGGCGCCGCGCTGGAGCTGCTGCTGGAGGTGGGGACAGACGCCATCGGCGCGCGCATTGGCGAACTGCTGGCCCGGCTGGACGCGGGCCTGCGCAACCTGGGCTGCGACGTGGGCCCAGAGCCGAAGGACCGCGCGGGCATCCTCACCTTCCTGCCGCCGGGCGCGAACGTCCGGGCGCTCAGCGCGTACCTGGCGGAGAAGACGGTGTCCCACTCCGTCCGGCGCGGGCGCATCCGCCTGTCGCCGCACTTCTACAACACGCCCGAGGAGATGGACCGGCTGGTGGAGCTGGTGCGCGCGTACCGGCCCGGGTGAGTTCCACCCGGACCGGGGTACACGACGACGGCTACTGCGCGGGGAAGAGGTTCTCCACGGAGAGGTAGCGCTCGCCGGTGTCGTAGCAGAAGGCGAGCACGCGGCTGCCGTCCGGCATCTCCGCCAGCTTCTGGTTCACCGCGGACAGCGAGGCGCCGGAAGACACGCCCACGAAGATGCCCTCTTCGCGCGCGGAGCGGCGGGCGAACTCGAAGGCGTCCTTCTCATCCACCTGGATGGTGCCGTCGAGGGCCTCCGTGTGCAGGTTCTTCGGGATGAAGCCCGCGCCGATGCCCTGGATGGGGTGCGGGCCCGGCTGGCCGCCGCTGATGACGGGGGACTTCACCGGCTCCACCGCGAACACCTTCAGCTTGGGCCACTTCGCCTTGAGCACCTCGGCGCACGCGGTGATGTGGCCGCCGGTGCCCACGCCGGTGATGAGGTAGTCCAGCCCGTCCGGGAAGTCGTTGAGGATTTCCTGCGCGGTGGTGCGCTTGTGGACCTCGATGTTGGACTCGTTCTCGAACTGCTGGGGCATCCACGCGTTGGGCGTCTGCGCGACGAGTTCCTGGGCGCGAGCGATGGCGCCCTTCATGCCCTTGGCGCGCTCCGTCAGGTCGAACTGGGCACCGTAGGCGGCCAGCACGCGGCGGCGCTCGATGCTCATGGACTCCGGCATCACCAGGATGAGCTTGTAGCCCTTCACCGCGGCGACCATGGCCAGGCCGATGCCGGTGTTGCCGCTCGTCGGCTCGATGATGACGCTGCCCTCCTTGAGGATGCCCTTCTTCTCCGCGTCCTCAATCATCGCCAGGCCGATGCGGTCCTTGATGCTGCCGCCCGGGTTGGCGCGCTCCAGCTTCAGGTGCACCGTCACGCGCGACGGGTACAGCCGGTTGATGCGCACGTGCGGCGTGTTGCCAATGGTCTGCAGGATGTTGTCGACCTTCATGGCGTCTCCTGTGAATGGGGAACGGGCACTGCGTGGTGGAAACTCAAATCTGGTAGTCGAGGACGTCCAGGCCCTCTTCGCCGTGGCGCGCGCGCACCTCGCTGCGGCGGGTGACGACGGACTGGGCGGGCACGCTCTGCGTGAGCCACGCGTTGCCGGCGATGATGCTGCCCTTGCCCACCACGGTGCCGCCTCCGAGGATGGTGGCGTTCGCGTACACCACCACGTCGTCCTCGATGGTGGGGTGGCGCTTCCTGTCCGCCAGCGCCTTCTCCACCATCAGCGCGCCCAGCGTGACGCCCTGGTAGAGCTTCACGTTGTCGCCAATCACCGTCGTCTCGCCGACGACCAGGCCCGTGCCGTGGTCGATGACGAACTTGCGGCCGATGGTGGCGCCCGGGTGGATGTCCACGCCGGTGCGCTGGTGGGCGTACTCGGTGAGCAGGCGCGGCAGCAGGGGGAAGTTCAGCCGGTGCAGCGCGTTCGCCACGCGGTAGATGGCGATGGCGTAGAAGCCCGGGTAGGTGAGGACGACTTCGTCCACGCTGCGCGCGGCGGGATCCGCTTCAAAGATGGCACGCGCGTCCTGCTGGAGCCACTCATAGAGGTCCGGCAGCTTCGCCATGAAGCGCGAGGACATGCCCGCGTCCGAGACGGGGTAGTGCGGCGCGAGCAGCGCCTGGATGCGCTGGAGGCTCGCCTCCACGGCGGTAACGTCCCGGCGCACGGCGGCGGCGTTGCACTCCAGCCGCTCCGCGAAGTGGGGGAAGAGCAACCCCAGCACCTGCGCGACGAACTCCGGCGCCGCTTTGCGCACGTCCGGGGGGAAGCAGTGGCGCTGTCGCGCCTCCAGCAGGGTGGCAACCAATCGGGCGTTCGGATCGTCCATGGGGCGTTGCGTCAGAATAGCCTGCCGTGACGGCGTTTTCTTTGTTTCCGCCGCCCGAAAGGCTGATGGGGGCGGGATTGGTCTTTTCCCGGCGTGCCGGGGCCTAACGACTGGGGTCCGGACGTGGATGCCGTTGGCGGGAAAACGTCGCGGCTGTCCGGTCGTTCAGGGGGCAGGGCGCGGGGCGCCACGGTGGCTCACAGCGGACTCCGCTCCGCGCCGCCGCTTGCCGACCCGGGGCACGCTGGGGACGATGAGGCCATGACGACCGCCCTGTCCTACGCGCATGGCACCAGCACCACTCCGCTGCTGGGGGAGACCATCGGTCAGAACCTGCGCCGCACCGTCGAGCGTTACGGTGACCGCGAGGCGCTGGTGGTGGCCTCGCAGAACTACCGCGTCACCTGGCGGCAGTTCTGGGACGCGACGACGGCGGTGGCCAAGGGCCTGCTGGCGCTGGGCATCCAGAAGGGCGACCGGGTGGGGCTCTGGTCCCCCAACCGCTTCGAGTGGACCGTGTCGCAGTACGCGCTCGCGCGCACGGGCGCCATCCTGGTCAACCTGAACCCCGCGTACCGCACGTCGGAGCTGGAGTACGCGCTCAACCATGCGGGCGTGAGCGTGCTGCTGCTGGCGAAGGGTTTCCGGCAGACGGACTACACCCAGATGCTGGCGGAGGTGCGGCCCCGGTGCGCGGGCCTGCGCGAGGCGCTGGTGCTGGACTCGGACTGGGACCGGTTGGTGAAGGGCGGCGCGAGCATTGGGGACGACGTGCTGGAGGCGCGGGAGTTGTCGCTCCAGTTCGATGACCCCATCAACATCCAGTACACGTCCGGCACCACGGGCTTCCCGAAGGGCGCGACGCTGTCCCACCACAACGTGCTCAACAACGGCTTCTTCGTGGGCGAGGTGCTGCGCTACGGGCCGGAGGACCGCGTGTGCATCCCGGTGCCCTTCTACCATTGCTTCGGCATGGTGATGGGCAACCTGGCCTGTACGTCGCACGGCTCGGCCATGGTGATTCCGGGCGAGGCGTTCGACCCGCTGGCGGTGCTCCAGACGGTGCAGGCCGAGCGCTGCACGTCGCTCTACGGCGTGCCCACGATGTTCATCGCGGAGCTGGACCATCCGCGCTTCGGCGAGTTCGACCTGCGCACGCTGCGCACCGGCATCATGGCGGGCTCGCCGTGTCCGGTGGAGGTGATGAAGCAGGTGCAGGCGCGGATGCACATGGGGGAGGTCACCATCTGCTACGGCATGACCGAGACGTCGCCCGTGTCCACGCAGAACCCGCTGGATGACACGCTGGAGAAGCGCGTGGCCACGGTGGGCCGCGTGCATCCGCACCTGGAGGTGAAGGTGGTGGATCCGGACTCGGGCGCGGTGGTGCCGCAGGGGCAGCCGGGGGAGCTGTGCACGCGTGGCTACAGCGTGATGCTCGGGTACTGGGAGAACGCGGCGGCCACGGCGGCGGCCATCGACCGGGCGGGGTGGATGCACACCGGTGACCTGGCGACCATGGACGGAGAGGGCTACGTCAAGATTGTCGGCCGCATCAAGGACATGATCATCCGGGGCGGTGAGAACGTGTACCCGCGCGAGGTGGAGGAGTTCCTCCACACGCACCCGGAGATTTCCGAAGCGCAGGTCATCGGCGTGCCCAGCGTGAAATACGGCGAGGAGGTGATGGCGTGGGTGCGCTTGAAGTCCGGCGCCTCGCTCACGGTGGAGGCGCTGACGGCCTTCTGCACTGGCCGCATCTCCACGTTCAAGATTCCCCGCCACTGGAAGTTCGTGGACAGCTTCCCGATGACCGTCACCGGCAAGGTGCAGAAGTTCCGCATGCGCGAGGTCTCCATCGTCGAGCTGGGGCTCGGCGACGTGGCCAACATCAAGACCGCCTGACGGGCTTCTTCTTCGCGGCGGGCTTCTTCTTCGCGGCGGCCTTCTTGGCCGCCGGTGCCTTCTTCGCGGCAGGGGCCTTCTTGGCCGCCGGTGCCTTCTTGGCGGCCTTCTTCATCGCGGCGCGGTTGGCGGCGTCCACGGCGCGGCGGGCCCAGGGCAGCATCCGGCGGCCGTCGTCCTCGGCGTCCGCGGGCGGTGTCCAGTAGCTCATGGGCTGTTCCTTGCCCCGGCTCTGGTAGATGAAGGGCCGGCAGCCCTCGGCCTCGAAGTCGGGGCGGGTGACCTCGTCCGTCTTCAGGTAGAGCTGACCCTGGATGATGAGGCCGAACATCCGGCCGCCGAAGTACAGGCCCCATCCTCCGAACATCGAGCGGGCCTGCACCGGGCCGAGCGGCTTCAGCAATTCGACCGTGTACTCCATGAAGCTGTCCGAGCGGGGCATGGGGCTCTCCTAGTCCAACGGCAGCTCGAAGTGGAAGATGCGCTCGGGGTCCTCGTCGCGCAGGCTCACCCGGACGTGGTGCCGCCGCCGAGGGACGTGAGGAGCCCCTGGAGCTCCTGGCGTGCGTGCAGGCTGTCCGCCTCGGCCTGCTTGCGGTCGCTGATGTCGAGCGCCGTTCCGACGAACTGGAGGGCGCGGCCTTCGGCGTCGAAGGTCACCTGTCCGCGGACCTCGATCCATCGGGTGGGGTGTCCCTGGGCTTCCACCACACGGTGCTCCACGACGTAGAGGCCCTGCGTCCTTCCCGCGAGCGTGGCGGCGATGCCTTCGCGCAGAGCCGCGCGCTCGTCGAGGTGGACGCGGTCGAGCACCCGCTCCAGGCTGAACATCCCTGGCTCCGGGAGGCTGAAGAGCTGAGCCATCCGCTCGTCCACCTGCATCTGGCCGCGGCGCACGTCCAGCTCCCAGGTGCCCGCGCCGGAGGCCTCCACGACGCGGCGGAGCCGCTCCTGGCTGCGCTGCAGGGCCTGTTCTCCGAGCACCCGGGAAGTGGTCTCCGTGCAGACCACCAGCGTGCCGTGGACCTTCCCGTCGTCGTCGAAGGCGGGGGAGTAGCTGTAGGTCCAGTAGACGTTCTCGATGCGGCCATTGCGGAAGATGGGGACGAGCTGATCCTCGTTCCAACTGGGCCGCCCCTCGCGCATCGCGTCTTCCAGCTGTTGTCCGATGATGGGCCAGGCCTCCGGCCAGACCTCGGTGGCGGACTTCCCGAGCGCCTCGGGATGCTTCCCCCTGCCGAAGCTGGGCATGAAGGCGTCGTTGTAGAGCTGGACGAGCTGGGGGCCCCACATGAGGACCATGGGGTGGAGCGAATGGATCAGGGTCTTTACGAGGGTCCGCAGGGAGATGGGCCAGTCCTCCACGGGACCGAGCGGCGTGGCCGCCCAGTCCTTCTCGCGCATCCGGGCGGCCATCTCTCCGGGCCCGTTGAACAGTTCGTCCGCCGTCACGTGGTTCGCCCCCGGTGGTCACCTACGGGAAGGCGTCATAGGTGAACGCTCCATCTGGGGGAAGCACCGGGCACGGCTGTCGCAGGGGAGCGACCGACCTGCTGTCGGGGAGTGAATCACACGATGGCTGGTGTCCTCACCGGGGCTCACCCAGTTCCCGCAGGAAGAAGCGGCGCACGTCGTCCCGGTAGTACCTGCCTTCGGGGCCGTGTCCCTCGCCGGGCATGATCAGCAGGTCGAAGTGCTTGTTCGCGCGCACCAGTGCCTGGGCCATCCGCATCGTCGTGGACAGCGATGCGTTCACGTCGCTCGTTCCGTGCATCAGCTTGAGCGCTCCCTGGAGCTTGTCCGCGAGGGCTTCGTTGGAGCCCGCCGCGTAGCCCGCTGGATTGTCCGCCAGCAGGCCCATGTTCGGCTCGTTGATGATGGCCTCTTCCGTCAGGGCGCCCGGTGCTCCGGCGTAGCCTGCCTTGAAGAACCCAGGCGCCGTCAGCATGCCTCGCAGCGCGAAGTAGCCACCCCAGGAATGGCCGTGGATGCCCACCCGCTCCAGGTCCATGTAGGGCCGGCTGGCTCCTGCCTGCTTCAGCGCCGCGACGTGGTCTGGAATCTCCGTCTGGCCCACGCGGCCGTAGTTCACGTCCTGGAAGGCCTTGCCCCGCCCTGGCGTGCCTCGCGCGTCCAGCACCATCACGATGAACCCGAGCTGCGCCAGCGAGTGCGCGATGATCGATTCAAGCGGGCCCACGTAGCTCCAGGGCACCACCGTCGTGAACGGCCCCGCGTAGATGACGTCGATGACCGGGTAGCGCTTCTTCGGATCGAAGTCCCTCGGCTTGTATAGCGCGCCGTACAGGGGCGTGACGCCGTCCGTGGCCTTGACCGTGATGCCTTCCGGCGGCGTGTAGTGCAGCTCCGCCAGGGCGCTCGTGTCTGACTTCGCGTAGCGGAAGGAGGGGCGCCCCTCCGTGGACACCACGTCCCAGACCCTGGGCTGCTCCCGGGTGGAGTGCCCATCCACGAAGTAGCCCGTGGAGGGGGCCAACACGGGCCGGTGGAGCCCGGGCTCGGGCGTCAGCCGCTTCAGTGCCCCGCCCGCGATTCGTGCCCGATACACCGACCGGTCATAGGGGGCTCCGGGCTCGGCGGACGCGGTGACGAAGAAGGCGTCTGACTTCGATGTGATGCCCGCCACCATGTGGACCGGAAACGCGCCCTGGGTGAGCTGGCGCACGAGCCTGCCGGAATAGTCATACAGGTAGACGTGACGCCATCCATCGCGCTCGGACATCCAGAGGAAGTGCTGATTGTCCGGCAGCGGCTTCACCTGCTGGGCCCATCCGCCCACCGAGAACTCCAGCGCCGCCACGAAGGTCTCCTTCCGCTCCTCCTTCAGCACGCGGCGCCGCTTGCCCGTCACCGGCTCCACCGCCACCAGGTCCAGCCGCTTGCCATCCCGCGACAGCTGGAGCACCAGCGCCTCGCTGCCGTCCGGACGCCAGCCCGCGAACCAGTCGTAGCTCTCCACCGCGTCACCGGGCGCGGGCGTCACCCGCCCCGTCTCCACCGACACGAAGTGCAGCTCCGAGCGCATCAGCGGAGTGCCCGTCTTGGAGTAGGGGGCCCACGTCACCTTCTCCAGGGGAGTGCTGTAGTCGACCAGCGGAAGCCGGTGCATGCCCCGCATGTCGTCGCGCCAGACCGCGAGGAACCGGCCCTGGGGAGACCATGCGGCTTCGGGCAGCCGCCAGGGCGAGTCCTCCGTGCCGGTCCGCTCCAGCCGTGTCGCGCCCTTCGCGTCCACCATGGCGAACCCCTCGTCCCGCTGTACCGCGACCGTCGCTCCGTCCGGCGACAGGCTGCTGCCGGGCACGAGCGACATCGCGACAGGATGCGTGGGTTCGAGTGCCACGAGCCGCTTGTCGGTGAGGCCCAGGGAGAAGGCCCGGCCCTGGACGGTGAAGACGATTCCCTTCGCATCCGTGGTGAGCGTGAAGGGCATGACGACGGGCAACGTCATCGGCTTGCCGAACAGCTCCGTGAGCTGGGATCGCAGCGATTCCGAATCCAGCAGGGGCTGCTGGGTGCGGCGCCGCGCATCCACCAGGACCCACGTGTCCCGGTAGGGCTCCACCCTGGACCAGTACACGAACCGGTCGCCCTCGGGCAGCCACCGCGGCGGCGTCAGGGTGTCCCGGATGCGGTCCGGCCAGCGGAGCGATGCCTCCGAGAAGTCGAGCCGCGCCTGGAGTGCGTCCCCGGCTTCCACTCCCATTGCCTGCCAGGGGACGGCGAGTCCCGCGAGGAGGAGCGCGAGGCGCGCACGCGACAGGAGTCCACCACGGTGGAGCAGGGGAGGCGTCATGGGCACTCTCTTCGGAACGAGGTGAAGGGAAACGTCAGGTCAGGCGTCGCGGTGCTGGGGACGTGGCGCCGAGCAGCTCGGCCAGCGTCTTCAATCCCCGCTCCAGCTCCTCGCGGGAGCCGGCCGCGGCCAGCGACACCCGTAGCGCATTGGGCGCCTGACCCGGACGGGCCGCGAACAGATGCGCGGGTCCGAGCAGCACGTCGCGCGCGGCGGCGGCTTCCACCAGCTCCGTGGCGCGGCGCTGTTCGGGGATGGGCATCCACAGGAAGTACGCGCTGGGGTGCGCGACATAGGGATGGCCCTTGAGCACCTTCGCCGCCAGGGATTGCCGGGCCGTGGCTTCGGAGCGTCGCGCGTCGCGCAGGGACTCGGCCGTGCCGTCCGTCACCCACTGCGTGGCCAGTTCATTCAGCAGGGGAGACCCTGACCAGACCGTCGCCGCGGCCGCGTGCTCCAGCGTCTGCCACGACGAACCCGGCGCCCGGATGTAGCCGACGCGCAGCGCGGGCAGCACCGCCTTGGACAGGCTGCCCAGGTGATAGGTCCGCTCGGGCGCGAGCGCGGCCAGGGGTGCGGGCGCCTTCGCCACGAGCGGGGCCAACGCGCCGTTTTCGATGACGGTGACGTCGAACTTCCGGCAGACCTCCACCAGCGCCTGCCGCCGCTTCAAGGGCATGACGACCGTGGTCGGGTTGTGGTTCGTGGGCGTGCAGTAGAGCACCCGCGCCTTGCTCCTCCGGCAGGTCTCCGCGAGCGCTTCGGGCACGAGCCCCTCCGCGTCGAGCGCCACCGGATGCGTGGGCAGCCGGAGCCACTCCGCGGCGGCGAGGACCCCGGGATAGGTGACGTCCTCCACCAGCAAGCCGTCCGCGTTCGCGAGCAGGGACAACACCATCAGGGTCGCGTGCTGGGCTCCGCTGCTCACGATGACGTTCTCGCGCGTGGCAGGCACACCCGCGAGCTCCAACCAGCGGGCCCCCGCTGCCCGCTGGGCTTCCGTGCCCGCATGGGCCTGATAGCCGCTAAGCGCGCCCAGGTCCGCGCGTTCGCTCAGCCGTTGAAGCGCGGCGGCGAACGCGAGGTGTCCCATGTCGCCGGGGACGATGGGCACGGCCGTGGGCCCCAGGTCGATGCGCGTCCGGTCGAGCTGGGGCGAATAGCGGTCTCCGTCCCGCAGGTTCTTCACGAACGTCCCGTTGCCCACCTGGCTCCAGATGAGTCCCCGCCGTTCCGCTTCAGCGTAAGCCCGGGTCACCGTTCCCAGAGACGTCCCCAGCGTGCTCGCGAGCTCCCGGTGCGTGGGAAGCCGGTCCCCCGCGCGAAGCCGCCCCGCGCTGATGTCCGCCGCGAGCGCATCGACGAGCGCCCCGTACAGAGGGCCCTCGGAGCGTTTCAGGCGCGGTTTCCAGTTGGACTGGGACATAAGTCGGATTGTACCATGACAATCCGGAGCTTGTGCTAGGGCCCTGGCGGGCTTCCTCCACAGCAGGCGCTACACTTCCTTGAACCGCATGCCGGTGGCGCCGGTTCGCTCCAGCGCCGTCTTGAGGTCCTCAGAGACGATGAGCGAGGAGCTCCAGCCCCAGGGGCGGAAGATCTTCGCGTCACCTACCTTCGACTTGTCGATGCGCATGATGTCCACTGAGAGGTACTCACCGATCCGCCAGGGCTGACCGTGCTGCGGCTCCCAGAACTGGACTCCTTCAGAGGCCTGCTCATCGATGCAACGGATGACTTGGGTCGTGACGAGGATGACGTAATGGTCCGGGTGCTTGGGAACGGTGACGGGGATGAGTTGCACCTCATTCGCTGCATGTTCCAGCAGGACGTTGGCGAGCTTGACGTGGATGACAGGGGTCATCCCGAATGCAATCCAAGAGAAATCCAGTGGCCTGCCTGGTTCAACGATTGGAACGGTCAGTGGCCCCTGGACCTGGATGGGAGTCCCTCGGGTGAACATCCACGGGTCTTCCTCTTCCTGGCGAAGATCGTTCCATGGCGGATCTAGAACCCAGATGCCTTCCTGAACGTCCATCTTAAGGTCAAAGTAACGGGCAGACATGGGTTGCTAACGTCCTTGCTTCACGGTCAGAAGCTTGTTGATCGGTGTCCCAGCTGTAGAGGCTTCTTCCGCCAGCTTTCGCAGCGCACCAGTGAGTGCTTCACGGCATTGCACCACGGTGCGACAGTCCTTTGTGAATTGCACCAGCCGTTGGAATACCAAGTCATGGTATTCCTGGGGATGCGGACCCCGGTGGCCTGCGACTTCGACGATGTTCTCCGGGTCCTTCAGCTCCATGCCGGCTCGCTTGAAGATGCGCCGGAACTGGGGTGTCCACGGCCCTCCATTCCTTGAGGATTTCTCATTGCGGATGGTGGCCAGGTGGTGACGCTGGGGCTTCCCGGACCGGGATGACATCGCCACCGCGTTGGGCGCCAGCGCGATGGTGAAACCGTCAGCAGCCATGGCCACGGAGCGCACCCCAGCGAGGGACACGAACTGGAGGCCTGCCTGCGTCTCCACCGCGACCGCCGCCTGCGCGGAGCCTGGCAGGGTGGGGGCCTTCATCGCGAGTCCTGCGGTGTTGCCAATCGCCGCCGTGGCCAGCATGACGAAGATGCGCGCGGCGTTCCTACCCATCACTGCTCCATAGGCCTCGCCCGCGTCGCGCACCTGGATGAACGAGGTGGCCTGGTCCACGTGGCGCACCAGCGTCACCCAGCCGTCGAGGAGGGTCCACACTGTGTCCACGCCCAGGTAGGCAATCGCCGTGGCGGTGATGAGCGCGGCCAATCCCTTGGAGACAGGCTCCGGCATGGCCCATAGCAGCAGGTACATCGTCACGGCGGACGTCATCGTGGCCATGACGGCCTGGGGGCTTGCCATGCCGGCCAGGGCTTCGGCCGTCTCGTTCCAGACGGAATCCATCGCGATGGCCATCGCCAGCGCATAGCGGCCGTCGCTGCCCAGCAAGGGGCCTTCCTCCAACAGGCGCAGGCAGTCTCCCTGCTGGTTGCGCTTCTTGCCGCACCACTGCCGGTAGCCGCGCGTCAGGTCGTCGGACGCGTCCAGGAGCCGCAGCTCCCGCGCCTCTTCCTCGCCCAGTGGGATGATCTGCCGAGTGCGCTCCCGGAAGCCGAAGAGGCCGCTGCGCTCCGGCAGGCCGAACAGCTCGCGTGCTTGCCGCAGGGGATGAGCGAAGGGCCGCACGTCTCTTGCGAGCGTCTTCACCGCCGCCTTGAACTCGTCCTCCTCCAGCCGGGCCTCGGAGGGAGATGCGCCTTCCTCCTCCCGTGGCGTGACGACGACCCTTTCGCCGCCATCGACATCGAGGTGCACGACCCGCGTCGTCGCGCAGCCCGACAGGAGCAGTCCCAGCAGCAGTGCCCAGCCCAGTCGATTCATGTCTGCTTCAGTCCTCCGTCAAGATGAGGCTCCTGTGCAGCACTTGCTCACTACACTTCCGTGAACCGCATGCCGGTGGCGCGGGTGTGCTCCAGCGCGGTCTTGAGGTCCTCGGAGACGATGAGGGCAATGGACCAACCCCAGGTTCGGAAGACCTTGGCGCTGCCTACTTGCGACGGGTCGATGCGCATGCCGTACACGGAGCGGTACTGACCGACCTTCTCCGGCCGTCCGTCCTTGGGCTCCCAGCGCCGGGCCTCCTCCGATGCACGCTCATCAATGCAGCGGATCATCCGGGTCGCCACGAGCATGCTGAATTGTTCGGGTTGCCCTGGGATGTCCACCGACAGGAACTGGACGTCGTTGGGAGCAAGCTCCGCGAAGAGCATGGCCAGTTTGACGTGGACGACCGGAGCCATGCACAGCCCTGCCATCGAGAAGTCACGAGGCTTTCCGGGCTCCATGAAGGGGATTCGAAGCGGCCCCGTTATTTCGACAGGCGTGCCTGCCCTGAGCCGCCAGGCGTCTTCGATCTCCACTCCGTTCTTGTCGACCGGATCATCCAGATACCAATACCCCTCTTCAGGGTCGCCATGCAGCTCGAAGAAACGATTGGACATGGTGGGGGGGCTCAACGTCCAGGGCGAGAAGTACCCAACAACCCAGCCGGCCTCAGTCCTCCGTCAGCAGGAGGCTCCAGAGCAGCACCTTCTTCTTGCCCGGTGGCCGGTGCAGGCAGCGGAGCGGGCCGTCCTGGGACGCCACGAACACGATGGCTCCGGAGTGCTGGTTGGCGAAGACGGCCGCGGCCCGGTGGCGTGAGCCGTGCTGGTGGATGGGGTAGTGCGGCCCGGGACGCCCCTGGAGCGTGCGCGCCTCGAAGACCTGCGGCGGGCCGCTTCTCGGGAGCGCAATCTGATACCCCGCGCAGAGCACCTCCAGCTCCGGCCCCAAGACCAGCGCGTTGTCCACCGCCGTGAACTGCCCGATGCTCTCCACCAGCGCCTGGAAGTCGCTCTCCGTCACCTTGTCGTCGTGCTCGGCCGCGGCCTTCTTCAACTCCGGATCCTCTTCCTCCTCCGCCGCCTTGCCGGCCTCCGCCTGCCAGGCGCCGTTGATGAGGTCCGCCCTCGCCTGCACGAAGCGCTGCAATCGCTGGCGCAACAACGAGCCCTGCTCCGACGGCAGGACGTACTTGCCTCGCGCCCGGAAGCGCTCCACGTCGTGCTGCTTGGGCAGGAACGCGATGAGCCCTCCGTGATGCAGGCCCGCCATCCTCCGGATGAGCCCCTGCACCGCGTTGGACACGTACCACTCGCGGTTGCCGCCCATCAGCGGCTGCACCTTGGGCAGGGACTCCACCAGCGTGGCGCACATCTCCATCAGCGCCGCGCGCACCGCGCTGTCCTCGTGGAAGAGCAGGTCGTGCAATGCCACTCGACGGCCCGGCGGCACCGGCGCTCCCTGCTCGTAGCGGAACACCTCGCGCCCCTGCGTGCTCACCACCAGGTGGCCCGGCTCCGGCGCGTGCAGGATGAAGACGTCCTCCTCGCCCTCGGCGTGGAACTCCGTGTACTCCACCCGGCGCGCCAGCCCCTGGATGCGCAGCTTGCCGTCTCGCGGCCCCACCACCACCGCCGTGCGCGGCAGGTTCGCCGCGGGCGCCAGCTTCACCAGCGCCTCCACGCTGAAGTCGGTGATGCTCGACTTGGCCTCCAGGGGCAGCGTCTCCCACGCCTGCCGCTTGCCCTTCTGTCCGCCGATGTAGACCGTCTCTCGCACCGCCTGCAGGCCCTGCAACCCCTGCGCGTGATAGGCGATGCGCACGCGCGTGGCCTCGCCCTCCTCGCGGCCCAGGCTCGCGAAGAACACCGTGTCCGCCAGCACGACCAGCAGCTTCAGCGTCGGCTCGGCGAGCGGCGTCTTGGCGAACTGCCGGAGCCACCCTCGCAGGGCTTCTCCGGGATATTGCAGGCCGGGTTCATCCATCGGGCGGGCAGCATAATCACGGCGCCGTGTTTCCCGGTGGAAGTCGCTCGCGCGCCGCGATGCGGCGTTGGTTTCTCACCGTGCGCCCGGCCTGTAGCACCGACGTCACGACAGTCGCCGCCACGAAGGGTTGTCGCCACCCGGACGCGCTCCTAGGGTTTCCCTCTTCCCCCTGGAGACCTTCCTGATGCGCTCGCGTTACCTGACCGCCGCCCTGCTCGCCCTCGCGCTGCCGCTGTCCGCCAGCGCGGCGCCCGCCGCCTCGCGCACCGTCGTCTTCCAGGGCGGCACGGTGCTGGATGGCTCCGGAGGCCAGCCGCTGGAGGAGGCTGCGGTGGTGGTGCGCGACGGGAAGATTGTTTCCGTGGGGCTCGCCATCAACGTCAAGGTGCCCAAGGGCGCGGAGGTCATCGACTTCAAGGGCCAGACGCTCCTGCCCGGCCTCATCTCCGACCACAGCCACGTGGGCCAGACGTCCGGCACCACCACGGGCTCCCAGAACTACACGCGGGAGAACGTCGAGAAGCAGCTGCGCCAGTTCGCCGCGTATGGCGTCACCACCGTGACGGCGCTCGGGATGAACCGGCCGCTGTTCAATGAGCTTCGCAAGGACGCCCACGCGGACACCTTCACCGGCGCGGACCTCTTCGGCGCGGGGCAGGGCATCGGCGTGCCGGAGGGTGGGCCTCCCCAGGCGATGACGAACAGCGCGCCGGATCAGCTCTTCCGCCCCACTACCGCGGAGGAGGCCCGCGCCGCCGTGCGCACACTGGCCAAGAACCGCGTGGACCTGGTGAAGGTCTGGGTCGACACGTTCCTGGGCAAGCTCCCGAAGATGAAGCCGGACATCTACAAGGCCGTCATCGACGAGTCCCACAAACAGGGCCTGCGCGTCGCCGCCCACATCCACGACCTGGAGGACGCGAAGGCCGTGGTGGACGCGGGCGTGGACATCATCGCCCACGGCGTGCGCGACCAGCCCGTGGACACGGCCTTCATCCAGGCCATGAAGAAGCGCGGCGTCTGGTACGTGCCCACCCTGGAGCTGGACGAGGCCACCGTCGTCTACGCGGACCAGCCCCTGCTCGTGGATGACCCCGTCCTCCAGCCCGCGCTGTCCCCGGAGCTGCGCGCGCAGTTCAACGACTCCGCCTGGCGCAAGAAGACCCTGGAGGACCCCAAGGCCCAGGAGGCGCGCCACGCGCTCTCCACCAACCAGGCCAACCTGAAGGCGCTGTACGACGCGGGCGTGAAGGTGGGCTTCGGCACGGACTCCGGCGCCACCCCGCTGCGCATCCCCGGCTACGCGGAGCACCGCGAGCTGAAGCTGATGGTCGGCGCGGGTCTCACGCCGGGTCAGGCCCTGGCCGTCGCCACCGGGAACGCGGCGGACCTGCTCAAGCTCAAGGACCGGGGCCGCATCAAGCCCGGCCTGCGCGCGGACTTCTTCCTCGTGGAGGGCGACCCCTCCGCCAGCATCATCGCCGCGGACCGCATCACCGGCGTGTGGCGCCAGGGTCGCAAGGTGGCCGGGAAGCTCACCGCTCCTCCCGCGCCCTGAGCCGGCGCTTCATTCTTCAATCGGCGGCTGGAGCGTGCCGAAGTGCTCCAGTCCCCGGTCCATCGCGGAGCGCACCGCGTGGAGCAGGGCGCCGTCCGACAACCGCCGCACCAGGACCATGCCGGTCGCCACGTAGGACGGCGCGCCTCCCAGCCGTGCCTCCAGCGCCTCCAGGGTGAGCACGGTGAGGACGAAGGTGCGTCCGTCGCGCAGCCGCACCACCAGGTTCCGGGAGCCCTCGAAGTGCAGCGCCGGGTTCTCCGCCACCAGCAGGGAGGCGATCCGCTCGTCCTCCGTATCGATGGACCGCAGTCCTGACCGTTCGCGCGTCGAGCGTCGCATGGCGGGGACGATGGGGACCCCCACCCGGGCCTACAACCCCTGCCCTTGGGAGCGCCGCGTCGCCGGACAGCCTCCAGCCCCGTGGGGGCGGGGTGGCGGGCAGGGGAGCGCTGACGCCGCACGAGACGAACGCCCCGTGCCGGGTGTATGGCCCAGGCCGCCCATGCCCGCCGAGCCGTCCATCCTGTCCACCTGGGGCCTTCCCGGGATGTTCTTCGTCGCCATGCTGGCGGGCTCCGTGGTGCCGGTGCCCTCCGAGGCGATGCTCGCCGCCCTCATCTACAACGGCACGCCGCCGGTGATGGCCACCGTGGTGGCCACCGTGGGCAACGTGCTGGGCGCGGTGACGCTCTACATCCTGGGCCAGTGGGTGTCGCGCGGCGGTGGCGGCGCCGTGGGCCGCTGGGTGTCGCGCCGCCGGGAGAAGGAAGGCCCGCGCATGGCGCGCGTGGAGGCGAACCTGCGCAACTGGGGCGCTCCCGCCCTGCTCATGTCGTGGCTGCCCATCCTGGGTGACGCGTTCGTGCTCGCGGGTGGCTTCGTGGGTGTGCGCCCCTTTCCCTTCGTCGTCTTCGTCACCCTGGGTAAGGGCCTGCGCTACGCCTTCGTCGCGCTGTCCACCACGGCAGCCATGTAACAATGCGTAACATTGCGCGTCCCTGCCGGGGGGGATGCGCCGCTCACGAAACGTTTCAAGGAATGTGACGGATAAACGGCGGTGGCGTCGTGTACGCGGAATACTGCGTCCGCGGCGCTGCCGTGACGTCCCTGAACCTCTACGGCTTCCGGGTTTTCCGGGAGCAGGATGAAACATCGTGAGCCTGAAACAAGACCTCTTCCGGCGGCCTGCCGCCTCCTGGCGTACGTGGTCCTTCACGCTGGTGTGCGCGGCGCTCAGCGCGTGCGGTGGCTCCGTGGAGGCGGACGCGGAGGAGACGGCGCCGGAGCTCGTCGCGCGTGAGGACTCGCTGGCGAACGTGCGGCTGCGCCTGATGGCGGCCAATCTGAGCAGCGGCAATGGGCAGGACTACAACCCGGGCCACGGCCTCCGCATCTTCCAGGGCACGGACGCGGACGTCGTGATGATTCAGGAATTCAACTACCAGACGGACTCCGCGGCGGACCTCCGCGCCTTCGTGGACACGGCGTTCGGCACGAGCTTCTCGTACTACCGCGAGGCCGGTGCGCAGATTCCCAACGGCATCATCAGCCGCTACCCCATCATCGCCGCGGGCGAGTGGGACGACACGCAGGTGTCCAACCGCGACTTCGCGTGGGCGCGCATCGACATCCCGGGGCCCAAGGACCTGTGGGCCATCAGCGTGCACCTGCTGACCACCAGCTCCAGCGTCCGCAACACGGAAGCGAACAACCTGGTGAAGTTCATCAACGCCAACGTGCCCGCCAGCGACTACCTGGTCATCGGCGGTGACTTCAACACCGGCAGCCGCAGCGAGGCGACCTTCAGCACCTTCTCCAGCGTGGTGTCCACGGCGTCGCCGTACCCGGCGGACAAGAATGGCAACACCAACACCAACGCGGGCCGCAACTCGCCGTACGACCACGTGCTGGTGGACAACGACCTGCGCGCCTACCAGACGTCGGTGGTGATGGGCTCCAGCACCTTCGCCAACGGCCTGGTGGTGGACACGCGCGTGTACTCGCCGCTCTCCGACATCTCCCCGGCGCTGTCGGGCGACAGCGGCGCGTCCGGCATGCAGCACATGGGCGTCATCAAGGACTTCCTCATCCCGGGCGACGGCGCGACGTCCTCCTCCGTGACGGTGCTGTCGCCCAACGGCGGTGAGAGCTGGACGGCCGGCTCGGCGCGCACCATCACCTGGTCGGCGTCCGGCGTCTCCAACGTGAAGGTGGAGTACTCGCTGAACGGCTCCACGTGGACGACCATCACGTCCAGCACGGGCGCGTCCTCCGGCAGCGTGGCGTGGACGGTGCCCTCCAGCGCCAGCACCACCGCGTGGGTGCGCGTGAGCGACGCGAGCAACGCCACCGTCACCGACCTGTCCAACGCGGCCTTCACCATCACCACGGGCGGCACCGGTGGCACGGGCAACGTGTTCATCAACGAGGTGCTCATCAACGAGCCGGGTTCGGACGTGAACGGCGAGTTCGTGGAGCTGGTCAACAGCGGCACGGCGGCGGTGGACCTGAGTGGCTGGACGGTGTCGGACGCCACGGCCGTGCGCCACACCTTCGCCAGCGGCACCACGGTGGCGGCGGGCAAGGCGGTGGTGGTGTTCGGCGGCGCGTCCGGCATCCCGGCCGGCACGCCAGGCGCGGTGGCCGCGTCCACGGGTTCCCTGGTCCTGGGCAACAGCGGTGACACCGTCACGGTGAAGAACAGCGCGGGCACCGTGGTGAGCACGGCCACGTTCGCCGCGTCGCTCGCGGGCACGGACGGCGTGTCCGCCAACCGCAGCCCGGACGCGTCCTCCACGGCCAGCTTCGTGCTGCACACGGGCGTGTCCAGCCTGACGAGCTCTCCTGGCAAGCGCGCCAGCGGCGCCGCGTTCTAGTCCTGAACACCGCTCCTCCGGACGAAGCTGGTCCGGAGGAGCGACCTGGGAGAGTGTCCCCCCGGAACGTCCCGCTTCCGGACGCGAGGAGCCCCCCCATCATGCTGAAGGTCCATCACCTCTCCGAATCCCGCTCGCAGCGAATCCTCTGGCTCCTGGAGGAGTTGGGGCTCGACTACGAGGTCGTCCGCTACGAGCGTGACCCGAAGACGGGGTTCGCTCCGCCGGAGCTCAAGGCCGTCCACCCGCTGGGCAAGTCGCCGCTGGTGGAGGACGACGGCCGGGTGCTGGCGGAGTCCGGCGCCATCATTGAGTCGCTGATCCGCAAGCATGGCCAGGGCCGGCTGTCGCCCGCGCCGGAGGACCTGGACCGCTACACGCACTTCCTGCACTACGCGGAAGGCTCCGCGATGCTGCCCATCGTGCAGCTGCTCTACGTGAAGCGGCTGGGCGACGCCGCGGCGCCCATCAAGCCGCGCATCGACTCCGAGCTGAAGAACCACCTGAACTACCTGGAAGAGACGCTCCAGGGCCGCGAGTACCTGGTGGGCAATGGACTGACGGGCGCGGACATCCAGCTGAGCTTCGTGCTGGAGGCGGCGAAGTCCTTCCGTCTGCTCGGGGAGCTGCCGAACCTCACGGCCTACCTCGACCGGCTCCACGCGCGCCCCGCGTACCAGCGGGCCCTGGAGCGGGGCGGGCCGTACAAGATGGGCCGCTGAAAAGACGACGGGCCGCCCCGGTGCATCCGGGACGGCCCGTTGGCCTGTCCGACTGTCGGACTGGTTCCGCGACGCCTAGCGCAGGCGGGGCGGCACGTGGGGGCCGAAAGCGGGCGGCTCCTCCGACTGCACGAACTTGGGAGCGCGCTTCAGCGGGGCGATGCCCATCCAACGGTTGAGGTTGGCCTTCGCCTCCGCCTGCTGGGCCGCCGGGAGCTGGCTGATGCGCGCGTTGTGGTTTCCGCCCTCCACCGTGTACAGGTAGGAGTCCTGCGAATTGCCCAGCACGTAGGCCGCCGCCGTCCACGGGTCATAGCTGCCGTAGATGAACATCAGGCGCTGTCCCTGCGCGGACACCCAGTCCTGGATGTCCGGCATGGCCTGGGGACGGAACACGAACGGGATGCCCGGCGGCGAGTACACCTCGCCGGTGTCGGTGTCTGGGAAGTGGATGAGCGCGCCCAGGTGCTTCTCATAGGGCTGGGGCCAGCCCAGCTCCGCCGCGGCCTGGTAGTAGTACGCGGCGTAGGGGCCGATGCCCTGGTCCGAGAAGGAATCGATGCCGACCACCGAGTTCAGCGCGTTGAACAGCTGCTGATCCGTCGCGGTGGTGGCGGGGATGCTCCCGGTGCAGCTCGACGCGCTGCTGTACTGCCAGAAGGCGAAGTAGGTCTCGATGGCGGCGTGCTCCAGCACCAGCTCCCGGCCCAGCTGCGAATACGTCAGATTGTTGCTCGCGGCGAAGGCGTCCACGAGGGAGAGCATCTGGCTCCGGCGCGTGAGCACCTCGCGTTGGAAGGCCCACAGCCGCTCGCGGCAGGCCAGCTGCGCGTCGCCGCCCACGGTCTCCTGGAACGTCACGAAGCGCTCGTCGTCGCGCTTCGCGATGGGCGCCACGTACGCCACGGTGGCGTCCACGTCGTCCGGATGGAAGCGGCGGAAGAACACCACCGTCTCGCCGCCCTTGCTGCCGCCGGTGGACACCCACTTGCCGGTGTAGATGGGTTTGAGCGCCTGGGTGATGCGGTGGAAGTCATCCGCGGACTGGCGGATGGTGAGCTGGCTCCAGTCCGCGGGCGACGGAATGCTCGGAGGGAAGAAGCGGTGCTCCACGGCGACCTGATTGGCGGCTAGGAGCTGCGTGGGCTCGCTGCGGCCGGTGCCGGTGGAGACGTTGTAGCCGCTGGTGGAGAGCACCATCGGGCTGGCGTCCGCCTTGTGCATCAGCGTCAGGCGCTGCTCGAAGCGCTGGCACTCCGGGTGGGCGTGGTCCGACGGCTGGTTGTACCGAAGGACGAAGTGCCGGTAGCCCGCGGGGACACTGCCGCCGGTCCGGTCCTGGTCCACGATGAGGCCCGGGATGGCCTCCAACCGGGTCCGGATGTCCAACGACGTATTCTGGATGACGCTCAGGTCCGGGGGCGTGTCGACCCAGCCGCTGGGAGTGCACGTCACCACGCCGCCGTCAGTCCCTGCATCGGCGTCCGTGCCCGCGTCGCTCTCCGTGCCCGCGTCGTTCTCCGTGCCCGCGTCGGATCCCGCATCGGTCTCCGTGCCTGCGTCGGGACCCGCATCGGCGTCCGTGCCGGCGTCCGTGCCCGCATCGGAGCCTGCGTCGGAGCCGGCATCCGAGCCCGCGTCCACGGCCTGCGTGCCGCTGTCGGGGCGCGGGTCGTCCGGCTCGTCATCGCCACAGGCGACCGGACCTCCGAGCAGGCCGAGCAGGGGAAGCATCAACAACACACGAGGGAAGCGAGCAGCTCGGGCCATCGGGGTCTCCAGCGAAGGGCCGCCATTCTAGGTCAGGAGCCCGTCACGACGCCTGCCGCCGCACGCTCTGTCCGGCCCCGGGAGGCCCGGACGGCTGACCGCTTGAGTCCACTCCTCGCGCGGGGTAGCCACGTCCCGTCACGTCTCCTTGGAGCCTCCCATGAAGCCCCTGCTGCTGGCCGCCGTCCTCGCCGCCGCGCCCGCCACCCCGCAGAAGTCGCCTGCTCCTGACGCCGGCCTCACGCAGGCCGCGCAGCCCTCCCTCACCGTGCCCGGAGGGAAGTTCCTCCGCGCCCGCTCCGGCAACACCGCCGTGGCCCAGATGTTCGCGCCGGGCATCGCGGAGCTGTCCCTGGCGGAGAAGCGCGTGGCGTGGTCCCTCACGCTCGCGGCGCACGCGGGCGAGGACATCGCGTTGGATCAGCTGGGCTGGAAGCTGGTGCCGACGAAGCAGCTGCTGGAGGGCGTCTGGCTCTTCGGCCGCGATGCGCAGAGCTCCGCGTCTGGCTTCGACGCAAAGCTGGCGGAATACCTGCTGCGCTTCTACGGACACGGCGGCAACCACGACAGCACCACCGGCCAGAAGTTCGTCCCGGCCTTCACCGCGGAACAGCTCGCGGCCGGTGCTTCCCGCGCCCGCCAGGCCGGCGCGCCCTGGCCGGTGAGGGACGACGCCGCGCTCCAGGTCTGGCTCCAGGAACTGACGCCCACCCTCTTCGACGCGTCCTTCGAGCCGCAGCTCACCTCCAAGGCCCCGCCGCCGGGACAGGACCTCCTCACCGCGTCCTCCAACACCGCCTACGGCCCCGGTGTGACGGAGAAGGACCTAGTGGGCTTCAAGGAGAAGTACCCGCTCAACTCGCGCGTGGTGAAGCAGGACGGCAAGCTGGTGGAGCAGGTGTTCCGCGCGGGCACGCCGGACGGCAAGGTGAAGCCAGGGCTGTACGCGAAGGAGCTCTCGCGCGTCATCGCGCACCTCCAGGAGGCGATGAAGTCCGCCGAGCCCGCGCACAAGGCCGCGCTGGGCAAGCTGGTGCGCTACTTCCAGACGGGCAGCCCCAAGGACTGGGACGCGTACAACATCGCGTGGCTCAAGGTGGACCCGAAGGTGGACGCCAACCTGGGCTTCATCGAGACCTACGTCGACCCGCGCGGCCACAAGGGACAGTGGGAAGGGCTGGTCAACTACCGCGACACGGCGGAGAACCAGATCATGGTGCTCATGGGCCAGAAGGCCCAGTACTTCGAGGACCGGCTGCCCTGGCCGCAGAAGTACCGCCGCAAGAAGGTCTCGCTGCCGGTGGCCAAGGCCATCAACCTCATCACGTCCAACCCGGAGCCGCCCGCGGGCATCAACCTGCCCAACGAGCAGCACATCCGGGAGAAGTACGGCAGCAAGAGCGTGATGATCACCAACGTCATGGACGCCGCCTCCGCCGTGACGCGGCTGCCCCTGGCGCTGGAGTTCTCCCGCACGGCGGAGGACCGCGAGCAGGCCCAGAAGTACTCCGTCACCGCGCGCAAGTGGCTGGTGGCCTTCCACGAAGTGCTGGGCCACGCCTCCGGCCAGGTGGATCCGAAGTTGAAGGGCCAGTCCCCATCCGTCTTCCTCAAGGAGTACGACAACACGCTGGAGGAGGCGCGCGCGGACTTGGTCGCGCTTTGGCACGCGTTCGACCCGGCGCTCGCGGAGCTGTCTCCGGACCACGAGGCCATCGCCCGGCAGATGTACCGGGACTTCCTGGTGGAGGGGCTCACCAACCTGCGCCGCGTGGAGACGGGCAACGCCTTCGAGGAGGACCACCAGCGCGGCCACCACATGACGGTGACGTTCCTGGAGGAGAAGGGCGCGGTGAAGCAGGTGACGCAAGACGGCCGCACGTACCTGGTGATTCCGGACTACGCGAAGATGCGCGAGGCCGTGGGCGAGCTGCTCTCGAAGCTGATGGTCATCAAGGCCACCGGCGACTACGAGGGCATCCGCACGCTGGTGCAGGAGAAGGGCATCCACTTCGACCCGAAGCTGCGCGACGAGGTCGCCCGCCGGGTGAAGGCCGTGGACGTGCCCACGGTGCTGCTGCTCAATTCGCCTCGCGTGGTGCCGGTGCTGGACGCGAAGGGGGCGGTGGTGGACCTGAAGGAGGACACCACCCAGGCCTTCGTGGATCAGCACCTGGAGCGCAGCCTGCTGGGCCGGCTGTCCCCCGCGGAGGCCAGCCGTGTCGCCGCGCAGGTGGCGGGCTCGCCGGACGGGGTGCGCGAGGCCTTCAAGGAGCTGGGGCCGGAAACGGCTCCGGCGCCGACCCCCGCGAAGAAGGGTGCGGCGCCGGTGAAGTCCACGCCCTGAGCGGGGCTCAGGGGCCGTCAGTGGTTGGACGGCGTGTCGGTGTCCGTGATGGGCGTGCCGGACTCCGTGGTGAGCACGACATGCTGGGAGCCCGGCTGGATGGGGCCTCCCGGCGTGGCCGGGTCGCCCATCCGTCCGTTGGGCCGGCCGTAGTCGCGCTCGTAGATGCGCACCACGGAGAGGAAGAAGGCGACGATGAGGGGCCCCAAGAGCAGGCCCACCGCGCCGAACGCCGCCAGTCCGCCCAAGAGGGCGAAGAAGACGATGGCGCCGTGCTGGTTCATGCCCTTCCGGGCCAGGAGCGGCTTGACGACGTTGTCCACGAGCCCCACCACGATGACGCCCCAGATGGCCAGGAAGAGGGCCGCCCACGGGTGGCCGCTGAGGAACATCAGGCCCGCGGCGAAGAGCACCACCACCGCGGCGCCCACGGCGGGGATGAGGGCGAGGAAGAACGTGAGGCCCGCGAAGAACAGCGGCGCGGGCACCCCCACGATGAGGAAGCCGATGAGCGCGACCGCTGCCTGGACGCCCGCGGTGGCGATGGTGGAGACGAGCACCGACACGGAGGTGCTCTTGAACTCGCGCAACAGCTCCCGCGTCTGTCCGCGCCGCAGCGGCGACACGCTCTCGATCCACTGCACCAGCCGCGCGCCGTCGGTGAGGAAGAAGAAGAGGGCGATGAGCATCATCGTCAGTTGGAGGATGATGGTGCCCGTGGCGGCCACCGCTCCCGTCACGGCCTTGGCGGCGGTGCCCCCTTGGGTCGTCATCTGCTCCTGGAGCTTCTGGTCCAGTTCGGCCTGCTCCAGCGGGAGCCGCTCAATCAGCTTGCTCACCGGGCCCTGGATGCCGCTGGGGAGCTTCTCCACCAGGCCCGTCATCCCGTCCTTCTGCACGGCCCCCGTCACGAAGCGCGCGCCCTCGGACACCTCCGCGACGACGAAGGCGGTGAGGCCGCCCAGGGGCAGCAGCAGGGCCAGCAGGATGCCGCTGACGATGAGCCCGGAGGACACGTTGCCGTGGCCGCGCAGCCGCTTCTTCAGCCGGGTGTGCAGTCCGTAGAAGGTGCCCGCCAGCACCGCCGCCAGGAAGAACGCTTCCGCGAAGGGCCGGATGACCAGGCACAACAGGACGATGGACAGCAGGATGAGACCCACGAAGACGCGTCGCGCTACCTGATCGGAGGCCATGGCCTTGCCAAGTTAGGGAGCCGGACCTGTCGGCGGGAGCCTGCCCGGCCGGATTGTCTCCAGAACATTCCCCTCGGCCCGGCAGCCTGCCTGCTCACGGGGCTTGGGAGCGGCAGAGGGAGCGCTAGAGTGCGCGCATGCCGCCCTTCGACTCCGCCCGCTTCACGCTCTGGCTTCCGCAGCTCCTGTGCGCCGCCTTCCTGGCCATCCTCTTCCTGCAGTCCGGCCTGGACAAGGTCGTGGACTGGAAGGGGAACCTGGGGTGGCTGACCGGCCACTTCTCCAAGTCGCCCCTGAAGGGCGTGGTGACGCCGATGCTGGCGGTCATCACCCTGATGGAGCTGGCAGCCGGGGCGCTGAGCGGGGCGGGCGCGGTGGCGCTGCTGGTGAACGGCAATCCGTTCTTTGCGTACCTGGGCGCGGTGCTCTCCGCGGTGTCGCTGCTGGCGCTCTTCTTCGGTCAGCGCATGGCGAAGGAGTACGCAGGCGCGGCGGTGCTGGTGCCGTACTTCATCGTCGCGCTCGCGGGTGTGTACCTGCTGCGGCTGGCCTGAGGCCGGCCCTCTAGAGCACCTTGCGCGAAGGCATGATGGCGTTGGCGGACAGCAGGCCCGCCGCCAGCGCCACCGCGACCATCAGCATGGAGAAGGCCGTGTCCACGCCGGCCACCACGTCGCGCTCCAGCAGCGACGCGAGGCTGCGGAAGCCCACGCTGCCGGGGACGAGCAGCATCAGCCCCGGCACCACGGTGGTGACGGCGGGCCGGTTGCGCAGCCTCGCCAGCGCGTTGCTCCCGATGCCCAGCAGCAGCGCGCCCGCGAAGGCGCCCAGCTGAGGCCCCAGCAGCAGCGCTCCCAGCCGCGCGCCCATGAACGCGGCGGCGCCGGCCAGGGCAATCCATCCCCAGTCGCGCGGCCGGGCGCGGAAGAGCACCGCGATGGCGAAGCCCGCCACCACGAGCGCGGCGATGGCGACCCCCGGGGGTAGCACTGCGGGCAGGGATGGCGTGGGCATGGGCACGGGAGGCAGCACCGTGGCCACGCGGCTGCCCAGGGCCGCGCCGAAGCCCAGTTGGAGGAAGATGAGCGCGGCGTGGGTGAGGCGCGACGTGCCGGAGATGAGGTTGCGCGTGGCCACCTCGTTGACGGCGATGGTGAGCGTGAGGCCGGGCAACAGGACGATGAGGCCCGCGAGCGTGGCCACCTCGCCGTGCAGCGGGCCGAAGAAGTGGGCCGCGAGCCCCGCGAACGCGGCGGACAGCACGGCCGCCACGGGCTCCAGCACGCGGGCGGTGGTCGGCTGCTTGCGGGTCAGCAGGTCCAGCGCGCCAATGGCCAGGCTGCTGACGCCGGCGACGCCCATCTCCTTCCATCCGCCGCCGAACAGCAGCGCCGCGGAAGCGCCCGCCAGCATCCAGCAGAGCAGCTGCAGGGCGGGGCCGTAGCGCGGAGGCCGGGCGAGGATGTCCTCCACGCGGCGCGCGCCCACCGCGGGCGTGAGGCGCCCGTGGATGACGTCGTCCGCGAGCATGTCCAGGAGGATGAGGCGCTCCAGGTCCATGTCGCCGGGCTCCACACGGATGAGGCTGGTGCGCAGGTCCTCGGGGGGGCCGAAGGAGGCGAAGATGGAGGTGGGCGTGGAGAAGAAGCGGGCCTCCAGGCCCAGCCGCTCGCTCACCTTCATCATCAGGCCCTCCAGGCGGTGGGCGGGCGTGCCGTGACGGTGCAGGGCGTGGCCCAGCCGCAGCACGAAGGCCACCGCGGGGCCGGGCGGCGGGGGCGCGAGGGAGGCGACGAACTCGGGCGGGGCTTCAGCGGTTTCGGAGGGACGCGTGGACACGGCGGGCGCGCACATGCGCAGAGCCGCCTGGGGGAGTCAAACGGCGCGGAGCCCCCCTGGAAGCCCTCCTGCTCGTACTTATCTCCAGGGTGTTCGGGGAAATCCGCTGGCGTGACGCATCTGATACAGCGGGCGGCACACGGGAGGACGCATGGCGCGCAAGCAACGGACGCCCAGGTGGCTGGAGGCCGCGAGGCGCAGGGGACCGGAGACCCCGGCGGGCCCGGGCACGGACTGGCTGGCGCGAGCGTTGGGCCGGGCCGGCGTGCTGCCCCGGACCGAGGCCGAGCAGGCAATAAGCGACGGCCGCGTGGAGGTGGACGGCCGCGTGGAGCGGGAGCCGTTCGCGCCGGTGGGGCAGGGGATGCGGGTGCGCGTGGACGGCGTGGAGCGCGCGCTGACGCGCCAGGTGCGGGCGCTGATGTTCCACAAGCCCTCGGGGCCGGTGGTGCACGGGTCGGATCCCGAAGGCGTGGGCACTGTCTTCGAAAGGCTGCGCGCGGTGCTGCCGCCGGAGCTTCAAGGCTTCGAGTGGTACGCGGTGGGGCGGTTGGATCGGGACACCACGGGGCTCTTGCTCTTCACCAACGACGAGCGGCTGGTGCGGCACGCGACGGCGCCGGAGACGCACCTGTCCAAGCGGTACGTGGCGCGCGTGGAGGGGCAGCCCCCGGAGGCGGCGCTGACGAGGCTGCGAGAGGGATTGACGCTGGAGGACGGTCCCACGCGCCCGGCGGAAGCCATGCTCCGTGCCCCTGACGTGGTGGCGCTCACGCTCACGGAAGGACGGCACCATCAGGTGAAGCGGATGCTCGCGGCGGTGGGGCACCCGGTGCTCACGCTGCACCGTGAGTCGGTGGGGCAGGTGGTGCTGGACGTGGCGGAAGGAGCGTGGCGCGAGCTGACGGACGCGGAGGTGGCGGAGGGGTTGGGGTTCCAGCCCGGTGCGGACTAGAAGCCGATGTTCTTGAGCCGCTCTCTCGCCTTCGCTGGGTTCGCCAGGTTCTTGGGGGACATCAGCATGTAGCGGTCGTGGGCCCTCTTGGCCTTGGCCTTGTTGCCGACCAGGGTGTAGGCGGTCTCCAGACCCAGCCAGGCTCGCCGGATGCCGGGATCCTTCCAGGTGACGGCCTCCAGGAGCATCACGGCCTCCCTGTGGTCCTTGGACGTGCCCGGCTTGAGCTTGATGAGCGTCAGGCCCAGCTCGAGCTTCACCTCGACCGAGCCCGGCTTCATGGCCAGCGCGTTCCGGTAGGTGGCGACGGCTTCCGGGTACTTCTCGTCGCGGAAGGCCGTGAGGCCGGTCTCCATCATGTCGGCGAAGGTCTCCGGCTTCACGATGCGGCCGGAGGCCGACGAGAGGGCTTTCGCATCGTCCAGGATGCGCACCACCTTCGCGCGGCTGGGATGCGTATCCGGGGCGTACTCCAGGAAGCGCTGGTAGTGCGTCACGCTGGTGCGGCTGTCATTGAGTCGCGTGTACAGCATCCCCAGCAGGAGCTGGCATTCCGCTTCCTGGGAGAACTGCTTCGCGCACTGGTGCGCCAGATCCACGGCGTCCTGGATCGCTCCCTGCTGCACGCGCGCCTGGACGCGGTCCTGGTAGTTGGCCAGCGACAGGGGCGCTTCCGGGAGCGGTGCCACCGTGAGGGGCGCGCTGCCTATCGTCTGGGGGACCGCGGAAGGCCGTGCATCATTGGGAAGGGTTTGAACCGTGCTGGAGGGACGCTCGATGGGGCTCGCGGCTCCAAGGGGCTCCGGCGGCACGGCGGAGGAGAAGAACCACAGGACGCTGGCCCCGAGCGCCACGCCCGTGGTGCTCAATCCCAGCATCCACTTGCGCGATGTCGCGGGGGCGAGCGCGGCCGGGGCCTCCTCCTCCACGATTTCGACGCTGGAGGATTCGGGGAGGGGAATCCTGCCGGTATGGAGCAGCGGCCTGGGCTGCGGGGGCTTCTTCGCGAGTGCCGGTTCCTGCTCGCGCCACGACTCCAGCTCCTGCTGGAAGGAGTCCGGGACGGACAGCTCGCGGCCATGCGACAGCAGGTCTTCACGAAACAACATCCGCAGCAGATGCGCGAGGCTCAGCGAGGAGACACGCGGGTGGTTCGCGTACAGGAATCCAGCGAGTGCCTCCGCGAAGGCATGGCTGGATTCGAAGCGCTGGGACAGGTCCGGATGCAGTGCCTTGAGGAGGATGCGCTGGAGTGCCGCCGGAAGGTCCGGCCGTGACTCGCTCGGCGATGGAAGCTCGCCGCGAGCGATGCGCATCATCACGACCGCGGGCGGTCCCTCCAGGGGAAGCTTCCCGCAGAGCAATTCATGGAGCACGACGCCGGTGGCCCAGACGTCCGTGCGTGCATCCACTTCCTCTCCGCGCGCCTGTTCCGGAGAGAAGAAGAGGTACTTGCCCTTCACCACGCCGGGCTCGGTCTTGAGGTCCCGGATGAGCTGCGCCTTGGCGATGCCGAAGTCGACGATCTTGACCTGGCCCTCGTAGCTGATGAGCACGTTGTCCGGGGAGATGTCCCGGTGGACGATGCTCAATGGCTGGCCACTGCTGTCCGTGCGTGAGTGCGCGTAGTGCAGCCCCCGGCACATCTCCATCGCGATGAAGACAGCGATGGGAACGGGCAGGGTGCCCATACCGCTCTTCATCGCGCGCTTGAGGAAGCGGTGGAGCGGCTGGCCGTCCACGAACTCCATGGCGAGGAAGTACCCACCGTCCACCCGGCCGAAGTCGAAGACCTGGGCGACATTGCCATGGGACAGCGTGGCGGAGATGCGCGCCTCGCTGATGAACATGGAGATGAAGGCTTCGTCGTTGGCGTACTCGGGGAGGACCTTCTTGATGAGGACGGGCTTGGTGACGCCCGCGTCGCCTACGAGCTGGGCGCGCCACGTCTCCGCCATGCCGCCCTGGCCCAGCCAGGACACCAGTTCATACCGTCCGAAGGTGTCGCCGGGTTGGAGTGCCATGGGTCGGGCATCTTAAGCGCGGACGCGCCGGAAGATGACAATGAATGACGGCAGTGCGTCCCTCAGCGTTTGAGCGCCAGGCTGACGCGCTCCCGTTGGGAATGGGTCCGTGGGGCCAGCGACAGGAATGCGAGGTAGTGCTCGCGGCTCTCCTTGATCTTGTTGCTGCGCCGGTAGGTATCCCCCAGGACCAGGTGGCAGTCCGCCTGACGGGCGTCGAGCACGACGCACAGGGTCGCGGGGCCGAGCGCGGAGGCGCCGCTGGCTGAATGGGATTGGGCGGCCGCTTGCCGGGAGAATTCCTTGACCCACTCGCGATCACTGCGGACCACGGTGCCCGATGCCCGCGAGCCGTTTCCGGGCGGCGGCTCCAGCAGGGCCAGCAGTTCGTCTGGAGCGGGATTGAAGCTCCAGCTGTCGAACAATGCGATGAGGCGGTTGCGCTGGAGGTCCCCTTCCGGAGTGAGCCGCACGAACTGTTGGAAGTGGTGCGCGCTGGCCTGCTCGTTCCAGAGCCGGGCCTGGATCACGCCCAGGAACAGATGGCATTGGGCTGCATCGGGATGCCGAGCCACGCAGTCACTGGCGAAGACCCGTGCGGTGTTGAAGTCCTTCTGCTTGATGAAGCCACGCGCCTGCTCCAGGAAATCGTCGACAGTGGCCGGCTGGGGCTTCGCTGCGGCCGCCGTGGCGCTGTCTGGAGGGGGCGGGGGTTTCGTGGGAGTGGGCGGTGCTTCGGCCGTGGCGGGAGGCGCCATTCGCACGGGCGGAGGGACGTTCGTAACCGAGTTCGAGAAGGGTTGAGGCTCCGGGGCGTCCGCGTTCGACAGGAACCACCAGGATGCGCCCAAGCCCAGCACGACCGCCGCGGCCAGTGCGAAGAGGGACTGGCGCGATAGCTCTTGGAAGAGGGCGGGCGCCTGCGGTCCGGGAGGTTCGGACTCGATGCGCACGGAGGGCCGTTCGCCATGCGCCTTGGGCTCCGTGGACAGGGGGGCCCGCCAGGTACTCATCTCCTCCAGGAATGTACGAGGCACTGGCAGCGTGCGGCCTTCCTGCTTCAGATCTCCCTTGAAGAGGGAGCGCAGCAGGTGGGCGATGGTCATCGCGTTGAAGCGCGGGAAGTTCGAATAGAGGAACTCCGCCAGCGCATCGCCGAACTCCAGGCTGGACTCGAAGCGCATCTCCCGGGTGGGCGCGAGGGCCCGGAGGAGGAGTTCATTCAATGCGTCAGGCAGGTCTGGCCTCAAGACCTTGGGCGCCGCGAACTCTCCGCGCCCGATCCGCAGCATCACCGCGGGGGGCGGGCCCTCCACGGGCATCCGGCCGCAGAGCAATTCATAGAGCACGACGCCGGTGGCCCAGACGTCGGTGCGCGCATCCACGTCCTCTCCGCGCGCCTGCTCCGGGGAGAAAAAGAGGTACTTGCCCTTCACCACGCCGGGCGCCGTCTTGAAGCCGCGCAGCAGCTGCGCCTTGGCGATGCCGAAGTCGACGATCTTGACCTGACCCTCGTAGCTGACGAGCACGTTGTCCGGGGAGATGTCCCGGTGGACGATGCCCAACGGCTGTCCGCTGCTGTTCGTGCGCGTGTGCGCGTAATGCAGCCCCCGGCACATCTCCATGGCGATGAAGACGGCGATGGGAACGGGCAGGGCGCCCATGCCGCTCTTCGCCGCGCGCTTGAGCACGCGGTGCAGCGGCTGGCCGTCCACGAACTCCATGGCCAGGAAGTACTCGCCATCCACCCGGCCGAAATCGAAGACCTGGGCGACGTTGCCGTGGGACAGCGTGGCGGAGATGCGCGCCTCGCTGATGAACATGGCGATGAAGGCTTCGTCGTTGGCGTACTCGGGAAGTACTTTCTTGATGAGGACCGGCTTGGTGACGCCCGCGTCGCCCACCAGTTGGGCGCGCCACGTCTCCGCCATGCCGCCCCGGCCCAGCCAGGACACCAGTTCATATCGCCCGAAGGTGTCGCCTGCCTGGAGTGCCATGGATGGGGGGCCTGAGTTCAGCTGAGGAGGACGGAGAGTGCAGACAGTTTTATGGGAAGTTGTTCTTCAGGATCTCGATGACACGGTCTCTCTTGGGATAGCCGTCAGGAGTCAGCGTCACGAATGTCTCATAATGTTGTTCGCTCTTCTTGCGCTCGTTGAGCTTGGCGTAGAGCACGCCAAGCATGAGGTGGCATTCAGGAATCTTGGGGTCGCCGTTCACGCAGGCTTGTGCCACCTCCAAGGCGTCGTGGATGCGGCCTTGCTTGTTGAGGTCGTTGACGGTGATCTGTATCTCGTTGATGTTTTTCGAGAAGGTGGAGGGGCTTGTCGGGCGGGAAACTTGGGACGGGGACGGTTGCTTTGGGCTTACGTCGGAATCCGTGTTGGTGTTGGCGAGTTTTGCTTGAGTGATGCGGAGGGCGTTCTGGCAGCTTGGATTCTCGGGGTAGGTTTCAATGCAGCGCCTGGCTTCGGCATGCGCTTCGTCGAGCCTGTTGTCCGCCAAGGAGTGGTGGATGAAGAGCAGCGTCGTCTTGACCTCTGAGGCTTCTTTTTCCAGGGCGGCAGTCGGCTTGTCAGCTTTGGTGGCCTGAGCTGTCGGTTCAGGGCCTTCCTGCTTGTTGGTGGACTGGCCGCGATGGGCTTCGGCGACTGCATAAGGTTGCTGGATGGGCGTGGGAGGTGGAGCCCCCTCGGTGGTCGTTGGCGAGTGCGCATCCAAGAGGGCCCACAGGCTTACGCCCACGACCAGCAGTCCTCCCGCACTCAGCCCGTAGAGCAGCGGGCGTGAGGGTCCAGGAGGCGCCACGATGGACACAGGCGGAGTCGGCGCTGTTACAGGCGGGCTGGCTGCCCGGAGGCGCCGGGTCTGGCGCCCTGTCGAGGGCAGCGGTGTCACCGGCTCCTCCGGCAGGGTCTGCTGTCGCCAGGACTTCAGCTCCTCCAAGAAGGAGCCCGGGACGGACATCTCCCGGCCCTCCTGCGCCAGGTCCCCCCGGAACAGCACGCGCAACAGGTGCGCGATGGTCATGGCGGAGAAGCGCGGGAAGTTCGAATACAGGAACCCCGCCAGTGCATCCCCGAAGGCGTGGCTGGATTCAAAACGCTGCTCCCGGTCCGGGGTCAGCGCCTTCATCACGATGTCGTTGAGTTCCTGCGGCAGGTCCGGCCGGAGCACGCTCGGCGCGGGAACCTCCCCTCGCGCCACGCGCATCATCACCACGTGCGGTGGCCCCTCCACCGGCAGCTTCCCGCAGAGCAATTCATAGAGCACGACGCCGGTGGCCCAGACATCCGTGCGCGCGTCCACGTCCTCACCGCGCGCCTGCTCCGGAGAGAAGAAGAGGTACTTGCCCTTCACTACGCCGGGCGCCGTCTTGAAGCCCCGGATGAGCTGCGCCTTGGCGATGCCGAAGTCGACGATCTTGACCTGGCCCTCGTAGCCCAGCAGCACGTTGTCCGGAGAGATGTCCCGGTGGACGATGCCCAGCGGCCGGCCGCTGCTGTCCATTCGCGTGTGCGCGTAGTGCAGGCCCCGGCACATCTCCATCGCGATGAAGACCGCGACAGGAACAGGCAGGGCACCCAGGTCGCTCTTCAACGCACGCTTGAGGACGCGGTGGAGTGGCTGGCCATCCACGAACTCCATGGCCAGGAAGTACTCGCCATCCACCCGGCCGAAGTCGAAGACCTGGGCGACGTTGCCATGGGACAGCGTGGCGGAGATGCGCGCCTCGCTGATGAACATGGAGATGAAGGCTTCGTCGTTGGCGTACTCGGGCAGGACCTTCTTGATGAGCACGGGCTTCGTCACGCCCGCGTCGCCTACCAATTGGGCGCGCCACGTCTCCGCCATGCCGCCCCGGCCCAGCCAGGAGACCAACTCATACCGCCCGAAGACGTCGCCCGCTTGCAGTGCCATGGGGCGGACATTCTAAACCCAGATTCCAGGGAGGACAGAATCGAGACTGTCTTTCTCCTGCTCGGCCGCTTGGGATGTCGGCGAGTGGAAAGGCGGAGCGCTCAACCCGCGTTGCCGGTCTTTCCCAGCATCTCGACGACCTTCGCCCGGCGCGGGTGGTCCGCGGGTGCGAGCTTCAGGAAGGTCTCGTAGTGCTGCGTGCTCTCCCGGGGATGGTTGAGCTTCGCGTGGACGGCCCCCAGCATGAGGTAGCACTCCGGCATGTCTGGGTTGTTCGCCGCGCAGTCGTTGGCCGCTTCCAGGGCCGCGTCGTAGTCCTTGCTCTGCATCAGGCCGGAGACCTTCTGCTGGACCTCCTGCTGCTTCGTCTTCACGAGCGAGGAGACCTTCTGCTGCACTTCCTGCCGCTTGGAATCGAGCAGTCCGAAGACTCCCTTCTTGGGCGCGGGCTCGCTCTCCGGAACGGCGGGGGGCGGCTCCTGGACGGCGCTGGCCGCGACGACCGTGGGCTGCTCGACGACCGGAGCTGGCGTTGGCTCCTCGGCCTGGACGTGTTGGGTCGCGCGGACGGGCTTGGACGACTTGCGGGTGGGATGCGCGGGCCGCGTGGCTTCTGGCTCGGCCGGACTTGTGTCCGGAACCTCCGCCGGAACCTCCGCAACGAGCTCCGGCTCCTGCACCGGACTCGGGGCGGGCGGTTCGGGTTCGACCTTCGGGGCGGGGGCTTCGACCGCCACCGTCTGGGGCACGGGCTGCGCGACGGGCTGCGGCGAACGCGAGCCCACGAGGAACCAGAGACAGGCCCCTGCCACGGCCAGGCCTCCTGCCGCGCTCGCGCCGTAGAGCACCCTGCGCGAAGGACCTGTCGGAACCGTGGGCGCATCCGGCTGCGTCGTCTCCGTGGGCGGAGGCTTCGCGACGGCGCGCACCATCCGCCGGGTCTGGACCTGCTCCGGCGGTGGAGCATCCAGGATTTTCGCCAGCGAGGGCTCGCCCCACTTCCTCGCCTCGTCATGGAAGGTCTTGGGCACGGACAGCTCGCGGCCCTCGTGCGTCAGGTCCGCGCGGAACAGCACCCGCAGCAGGCTCGCGAGGCTCAGCGAGGAGAAGCGCGGATAGTGGGCATGGAGGAACTCCGCCAGCGCATCCCCGAAGGCATGGCTGGATTCGAAGCGCTGCTCACGGTCCGGAGCCAGCGCCTGCATCACCAGCGCATTCAGCTCCTTGGGCAGGTTCGGCCGGAGCGTCGTGGGCGCGGGAATCTGCCCCTCGGCGATCTTCATCATCACCGTCTGGGGTGGCCCTTCCACCGGAAGCTTCGCGCACAGCAACTCGTACAGCACGACCCCCGTGGCCCAGACGTCCGTGCGTGCATCGACTTCCTCTCCACGCGCCTGCTCCGGAGAGAAGAAGAGGTACTTGCCCTTCACCACGCCGGGCTCCGTCTTGAAGCCGCGCAGCAGCTGCGCCTTCGCGATACCGAAGTCGACGATCTTGACCTGGCCCTCGTAGCTGACGAGCACGTTGTCCGGAGAGATGTCGCGGTGGACGATGCCCAGCGGCTGGCCGCTGCCGTCCGTGCGCGAGTGCGCGTAGTGCAAGCCCCGGCACATCTCCATCGCGATGAAGACCGCCACGGGGATGGGCAGCGAGCCCAGGCCTGCCTTCTTCGCGCGCTTGATCACCTTGTCGAGCGGCTTGCCGTCGACGAACTCCATGGCGAGGAAGTACTCGTCCTCCACCTGCCCGAAGTCGAAGACCTGCGCGACGTTGCCATGGGACAGCGTGGCGGAGATGCGCGCCTCGCTGATGAACATGGAGATGAAGGCCTCGTCGTCCGCGTACTCCGGAAGGACCTTCTTGATCAGCACGGACTTGGTGACGCCCGCCGCACCCACCAACTGGGCGCGCCACGTCTCCGCCATGCCGCCCCGGCCCAGCCAGGACACCAACTCATACCGTCCGAAGGTATCTCCGGCTTGCAGTTCCATATGGGGCGCGCATCCTATACGGAACCCTGAAAAGCCCGAATGAAGGCCCCCTGCCTGCTGGGCTCGCGAGCAGTCCCTCCCGCAGACGGCGTGAAGCCGGATGGGCTCTCAGGGGGCGGTCGCCCGCAGCTCGACGAGCTTCTGCACGACATCGGGACGTCGCGGATGATTCGCGGGCGCGTACGCCATGAAGCGCTCATAGCTTCGCGTGCTCTCCGAGGCCTGATTCATCTTCGCCAGGACGTCACCCTGTAACAGGTAACAGTCCGGCTCCCGGGGCAGCCGCGCCACGCATTGGTTGGCTGCGTCGAGCGCTTCCTTCAGGTGGCCTCGCGTCAGGTGCATCAGGACGGCGCTTCGGGAGGACTCCAGCTCCGCCTCGTTGGCGGGCGTCTGCGCCTGGGGCTTGCGCTGCAGCAAGGCCGCCAGTCGATCCGTCACGGCGCTCCGCCGGAGATCGGTGGGGGAGGCGTACTGCAGGAAGGCCTGGTAGTGGCTCACGCTCTTGTCGATGGAACGGAGCCGTTCATAGGTGAGGCCCGCCGCCAGCCGGCAGTCCACGTTGTCAGGCACCGCGTCCACGCAGGTCTGGACCAGCTTCGCGGCCCGCGTCAGCTCCTTGCTGTTCCTGCTCAGGCGATACACGTCATCGAGCAGGCTGCGCACCCGGGGCTCACTCCAAGCAAGGGCTGCTGGGGGCGGGGACGGGGGAGGAGTCGGAGGCGGCTCCAGCGTCACTCCTGCATCCGTGCCCACGGGTGCAGGTGCTGGATCCGACACCGTCGCCACCACGGGCGTTACGGGGGAGCTTTCTCCCTGCGTGACTTCTGGCACGCGGCGGACCTGCGTCCACCAGATGCCGCCACCCAGCGCGAGCAGCGCCGAGCTCCCCACCGCGAGCCCCACCCACGGCAGGCGGGAGCGGCGGACTGGCGCAATCTCAGCCGTGGGCGTGGCTGGCGCCTCCTCTTCCTGGGACTCGCGCGTGCGGACGACCGGCGCGGGGGACGGACGGGGCGTCTTGATGGCCCGGAGGTGGGGGACCGTGGGGACCTGGTCTGGCGTCACGGGGTTCCGCCACGCCTTGAGCTCCTCCAGGAAGTCGTCGGGAACCGCCAGCTCCCGGCCTTCGTTCAGCAGGTCTCCCCGGAACAGCACGCGCAGCAGGTGCGCGAGGCTCAACGACGAGAAGCGGGGATGATTCGCATACAGGAACCCCGCCAGCGCATCCCCGAACGCGTGACTGGTGGCGAAGCGCTGCGCCGGATCCGGACTCAGCGCCTGGAGGACGATGCGGTTGAGCGCTTCCGGCAGGTCCGGCCGCAGCTGGCTCAACGGTGGAATCTCGCCGTGAGCAATCTTCATCATCACGACATGCGGCGGACCATCCACGGGCAACCGGCCGCACAGCAACTCATACAGCACCACGCCCGTGGCCCAGACGTCCGTGCGCGCATCCACGTCCTCTCCGCGCGCCTGCTCTGGAGAGAAGAAGAGGTACTTGCCCTTCACGACTCCCGGCGCGGTCTTGAAGCCGCGCAGCAACTGCGCCTTGGCGATGCCGAAGTCGACGATCTTGACCTGGCCCTCGTAGCTGACGAGCACGTTGTCCGGAGAGATGTCGCGGTGGACGATGCCCAGCGGCTTGCCGCTGCTGTCCGTGCGCGAGTGCGCGTAGTGCAGGCCCCGGCACATCTCCATCGCGATGAAGACCGCCACGGGAATCGGCAGGGCGGGCAGCCCGCTGCGCATCGCGCGCTTGAGCACCTTGTCGAGCGGCTTGCCGTCGACGAACTCCATGGCGAGGAAGTACTCGCCCTCCACCTGCCCGAAGTCGAAGACCTGGGCGACGTTGCCGTGGGACAGCGTGGCGGAGATGCGCGCCTCGCTGATGAACATGGAGATGAAGGCCTCGTCGTCCGCGTACTCCGGAAGGACCTTCTTGATCAGCACGGACTTGGTGACGCCCGCCGCGCCCACCAACTGGGCATGCCACGTCTCCGCCATGCCGCCCCGGCCCAGCCAGGACACCAGCTCATACCTTCCGAAGGTGTCCCCCGCGTCGAGCGTCATGGGCCGTCTACCTTAGCCCCAGAATCCCAGGAGCACCGAATAGACGTCTTCGCGTCTGTCCAACCCTGTGTGTAGGTTGGAACCTCACCCCGGTCAGGGCGACGGCTGCGCGGCCCCGGCGGCGAGCGTGACGTACAGGCGGCCCAGCTCGGTCAGCTCACCAGAGGCGCCCAGCAGGTTGATGGAGGGGATTTCATTGTTGCGGCCGGAGAACCACGCGTAGCGCTCGATGGAGGGCTCCGTCTCCAGATAGCCAATGGCATCCACCATGTACTTCTTCTGCACGTCCACGGTGATTTCGTTGTGCGGCCGGTCGCCGCACGCGAACTCCGTCAGCCAGAGCGGCTTGTTGTACTTCTTGAACTGCCCCACGTACCACTTGAGCGCGCTCAGGTCGCACGCGTACCAGTGGATGGCAATGGCATCCACCTGACAGTTCGCGCAGGCCTTGAAGAAGGCATCCAGGTACACCACCGGATCGGTGAAGGTAACGCCGTCCTCCGTCACGCAGTCGCCGCAGTAGTTCACCGCCGGGGACACCAGCTTGAGTCCCTTGCGGCGGGCCACCTCCTCCAGCACGGGCCAGAGCGCCGCGGCCTGGCGGGGCGTCTTGTTCGCCTGTGACTTGAAGTTGGGCTCGTTGAATCCCAGCAGGACCTGCGCGCCCGCCGGAATCTCCGACTCCAGCTGGGCCACCGTGGGCGTGCCGCCCCAGGCCATGGGCACGAAGGAGACCTTCTCCGAGACGTAGACGCTGGCCGCGCCGCTCTCCGGCTTGGGCGACCAGTTGTACCACCAGCTCATCCCCGGGGAGAGCGCCTTCAGGTCCTCCGCCGAGTGATAGCCATACCCGAGGCCCCGCTTCGCGCTCTTCGTCACGCCGGGCGTCTGATCATCTGGCTTGGAGGGCTCCCCGGCCGCGGGGTCGCACGCCACGAGCGGCGACAGCAGGACGGCCAGGGACAGCGCGACGGGGATCCGGAGGGAGGGGCGCATGGCCAGGGACTCTACGCCCGGGCGTCGGGTGGGCGTCGAGCCCTGGCGTCACGCGGCCTTCACGTCACGGCGCCAGCCGGGGCCACGAGGCGGGGCTCTCCCACGTCGCGCCACCACGGCGTCACACCCTCCACGCGCGAGGGCTCCAGGCTCCGGCCCAGGCCCGGCGTGAAGAGGCGCACCTGCTGCTCCGTGGCCAGCTTCACCAGCGTCTCCACGGGCTCGTCCCACGCATGCAGCGCCAGGTTGAAGGTGCCCCAGTGCACCGGCATCAGCGTGCCGCCGCCCAACATGGCGTGCGCCTTGAGCGCGTTCTCCGGGCCCAGGTGGATGCTGCCCCAACTCGGGTGGAACGCGCCCACCTCCATCATCACCAGGTCAAAGGGGCCACATCGCCGGCCAATCTCCTCGAACTCCGTGGTGAGGCCGGTGTCGCCGCTGAAGAACAGCCGGTGCTTGTCCGTGGTGAGCACCCACGACGCCCACAGCGTCTTGTTGCGGTCGCCCAGGCCGCGGCCGGAGAAGTGCTGCGAGGGCGTCGCGCGGAAGGCCAGCGGGCCCACGCGGTGCTCCTCCCACCAGTCCAGCTCGGTGATGAGTTCCGGCGCCACGCCGAAGGACTCCAGGTGGCGCCCCACGCCCAGCGCGGTGACGAAGGGCACCCGCCGCTTCGCCAGCGCCCGGATGGTGCTCCGGCACAGGTGGTCGAAGTGGTCGTGCGACACCAGCACCGTGTCCAGGTCCGGCAGCGCTTCCAGCGCGACGGGCGTGGCGTGGAAGCGCTTGGGGCCCGCGAAGGACACGGGAGAGACGCGGTCGCCGAAGACGGGGTCGGTCAGCACGCGCGCCCCGTCCACCTCCAGCAGCATCGTGCTGTGGCCCAGCCAGGTGACGCGCAGGCCGGTGTCCGGCGCGCGGGTCCAGGCGCCGCGCGGATCATCCACCGGCAGCGGCGCGGGCGGCGTGCGCTGCGTACCGCCGAAGAAGTATTCGCCCAGGAGGGGCAGCGGGCTCCCCTGGATGCCGGCCCCCACGGGGGCGGTGTTGCGGAAGCCGTGACCCTCGAACTGACGGGAGGCCCGGCTGCGTTCGAGGCGGAGTCCCGCGCTGCGCGCGCTGTCGCTGACGGTGGGCATGAGAAGGTGTCTAACACCCACGCCTCCGCCGGGCACGGCCACCCGCCTGGAGACCGGGCGGGGAGGCTCCATGCGCCTACTGTGCGTCTTCCGGCGCCACGCAGGCGTGGCTGAGCTGGGTGGACCAGAGCTGGGCGTTCAGCGTGTCGTCATAGGCGCTGAAGTAGACGCGGTTGCCCTGACGGAAGAACTCGTGTGGGTAGGAGGAGGCCTGCGCGTCGATGTTCTTGAGGAGGCGCGTGCCGGCCACCGTGCCGTTGCTCACCCAGGGCTCGATGCCCGTCGCATCATCATACGCGCTGAAGAAGACCAGGTTGTCCGCCACCGCGTACACCGGTGAGCCGTACTCGTCCGACAGGCTCAGCGGCCGTCGCAGCAGCGTGGTGCCCCCGGCGGTGCCGTTCGTCACCCACAGCTGCGTGTCGCGCGGCGCGGGGCCGTTGCTGCCGATGGTCACGGAGAAGTACAGCTTCGTTCCGCCCGGCGCCTGGCTCACGGCATTGATGAAGGGGAGCGCGTCGCCCTGCGACGTGTAGTCGTTGGGCAGGGTGACGACGGGCTCCGGGTTCCCGCCCGCCAGGGGCACGCGGTAGATGACCATGTACTGGGTGCTGTAGGACGTCGTCGTGACGTACGCGTACGCGCCCAGCGAGCCCAGCACGTCCACCGCGCGCGTGGGGCCGAAGGACGCCAGCCGCAGGGTGCCGCCCGCCGTGCCATCCGTCTTCCACAGCTCCGTCAGGCCGCTGCTTTCACTCAGCCGGAAGAGCGTGAGCGCGCCGGAGGTGCGCACGTCGTTGGGGTAGGTGTCGGGGCCCGCGTCCAGCCGCTTCACCTGCACGGTGCCGGCGGCGGTGCCATCCGTCCGCCACAGGGAGGTGGCGCCTTCCAGCTCACGCACGAAGAACAGCAGCGCGTTGCCCTGCTTCGCGTCCAGGTAGCTCACGTCCACGCTGGTGCCGAAGTCGCGCAGGCGCACCGTGCCCGCGGCGGTGCCATCCGACTTCCACAGCTCGTAGCGCGTGGTGAAGACAGTGGCGTCGTACGTCTCCTTGAAGAAGACCAGCGTGGAGCCGGCCGCCGTCAGGTGCGTCAGGTACGAGTCCTCCGGGCCCGGCGTCACGTCCTTCACCAGCCGGGTGCCGGCCGTCGTCCCGTCGCTCACCCACAGCTCGCTGCCGTGTGCCGCGTCCGGCGCCTGGAAGAAGAGCTGTGTCGGGGTGGCGGTGAGCTGTGACAGCAGTGACCCACTGCCCGTCGCCGGGAAGCCCTTCACCTGCGTGGTGCCCGCGTCCGTGCCGGTGCTCCGCCACAGGCCGCGGCGGCCATCTTCGTAGTTCACCGCGAAGTGCAGCGTGCCCTTGAAGTCCACGAAGCCGCCCGGCCCCATCGCGAAGCGCGGGATGCCAATCTCCGAAGGGGGGAGGATGGTCTTCACCCGCTGGGTGCCCGCGGCGGTGGGAAGGCAGAGGCCCTCCGCTGTCACTTCTGGGGCTGAGGTAGGCTCCTGTGCGAGTCCGGCCTCCGTCTGCTCCTCGGGGAGCGCCCCGCCGCAGCCCACCCCCACCACCAGCAAGGACAACACCCACCCGCCGCGCCAACCCATGCCACACCCCTTCAATAAGGCCTGGGAGGGAGGGTGTGTCGCGCAAGGGGTTGCGCCAAGTGCCCCCGGGTCGTGACGTGCTCGCTTGCCTGGACCGACGCGGTGTACGGCGGGGCCCCGCACGGCGTGGTCGGTATACTGCGCGGCCTCATGAAGACGGACACGTTGAAGGCGCAGCTCAAGCGCACGTTGCGGCGCGACCTGTGGATCGCCGTCGCTCCCGCGACGCTGCTCATCGCGGTGGCGTTCGCGGTGACGTTCTATTTCGTCAAGCCCGCGCCGCCCAAGACCCTGGTGATGGCGTTGGCGCCGGAAGAGGGCGGCTTCAACTACATGGCGAAGCGCTACCAGAAGTTCCTCGCGCAGCACGGGGTGACGCTGGAGCTGCGCAACACGAAGGGCTCCGTGGGCAGCGTGGCGCTGCTCAGCGCGGAGGACAGCGGGGTGGACATCGCCTTCGCGCAGAGCGGCACCACCGGTGGCAAGGGCCAGGAGGTGCCGGAGCACGTGGCGTCGCTGGGGAGCCTCTCCTACGTACCGCTGTGGGTCTTCTACCGGGGCGAGCCCGTGGACGACGTGCGCGGCCTCGCTGGCAAGCGCATCGCGGTGGGGCCCGAGGAGAGCGGCACGCGCGCGCTGGCGATGACGCTGCTCCAGGCGAACAAGGTGGACACGGCGCCCACGGAGTTGCTGCCGTTGGACAGGGACGCGGCCATCGACGCGCTGACGCAGGGCAAGGTGGACGCGGTGTTCCTGGTGTCGATGGCGGAGTCGCCGCGCATCCAGAAGCTGGCCGCGGTGAAGGACGTGCGCCTCTTGAGCTTCAATCGCGCGGAGGCGTACACGCGCCGCTATCCGTACCTGTCACGCCACGTGCTGCCGCGGGGCGTGTTCGACTTCGCCAAGGACGTGCCGGACCAGGACGTGGTGCTGCTTTCTCCCAACGCGCTGCTGCTGGCGAAGGACACGCTGCACCCGGCGCTCGCATACCTGCTGATGCGCGCGGCCAGCGAGATTCACGGCTCGGCGGGCATCCTGGACAAGACAGGCGAGTTCCCCGCGCCGCTCGCGGCGGGCTTCGCGCTGAGCAGCGAGGCGAAGCGCTACTACGCGTCGGGCGTTCCGCTGCTGCAGCGCTACCTGCCCTTCTGGGCGGCGAACCTGGTGGACCGGCTGTGGGTGATGCTGGTGCCCATCATCGCGGTGGTGGTGCCGCTGGGGCGCGCGGTGCCCGCGGTGTTCCTGTGGCGGGTCCGCTCACGCATCCACCGGTGGTACGCGCGGCTGAAGGAGATTGAAATCCAGCTGGAGGAGGACCCGGACCAGGAGATGCTCCAGGCCATGCTCAAGCGGTTGGAGGAAGCCGAGCGCGAGGTGAACCGCATCGCGGTGCCCATCGCCTACGCGGAGAACCTGTACTTCTTCCGCGAGCACGTGGACGTCGTGCGCCGCCGGCTCACCCGCAGGCTCGCGGGCGCGCCCGAGCACAAGGACGGGCACCCGTTGCAGATGCCGGCGTGACGCGCTGAGCGGTGCGTGGCGGCCCGGGTCTGGGGCCGCCCGTGAGAGGCTTCAGGGGGCGATGCCGAGCAGCTCGCGGATCTGCCGGGCCATGGCGATCTCCGACTCGTGCACGTGACCGTCGCCGGCGATGAGCGTGTGGACGGCGTCGAGCACGGCCCTGGGGTCCTCGCGCAGGATGCCCAGGTTCGGCGGCGGGAGCGGATGGCCCTCCTGGAGGCAGCGGGTGAGGGTGCTGAGCTCCGTCAGGGGCACGCTGAAACCGCGCGCGGTGTCGATGATGGAATCAATCTCCTCGCGGGTGACGCGGTCGTCGCTGGTGGCCACCTGGAGCAGGAGCTTGATGACCTCGATATGGAACTGGGCTTCAGGGGGCAGCGGGGCGGCCATGTGGGTTGCGTCCTCCAAGGATGTCCAGGCTGACCTGCCAGGGGGGGAGCCGTCCAGCCCGGCGGCGTCGCCCCGTCAGCGAGCGGAAAGGCGCTTCCGACAGACCTGTCATACCTCTTTGGAGGGATGGGCCCTGTTTCAGCCCTCGTAATACTTGATGGGTATTGCAAACGGGGGTTGTACCCATGGGCAAGGCGCGGAAGTTCCTGTCGCATGAGCAGGCGTTGGTCGCGGAGCTGAAGGAAGCGTTGGGCAACGCCCGGACGCTGGAGGACGTCTACGAGGCCCTCTCCCGGGCGCTCCTCTCGCTCTGTGAGGCGGACCACCTGGCGGTGGGCTGCGCGAATCCGGATGGGACGGCGGGGGTGCAGTGGAAGACGGACACCGTCCACCCCCTCCTCAAGGATTACGCGGAATGGGTGCAGGAGGACTTCGTCTTCCGCGCCACGGTGGTGCAGCCCAACATGGTGCTCAGCGACGTCCAGATGCTGCGGGGGAAGCCGCTGGTGGAGACGGAGACCTTCCGGCGCAGCCAGGGCGCGGGGCTGAAGCTCAAGCGCGTGCTGGCGTCACTCCTCTTTACGGAGCAGGACCTGAAGGGCGGCGTCGCGATGTACCGGGAATCCTCCCGGCCCTTCACGCTCCGGGCGCAGTGGTTCCTGCAGCAGATCATCCCGTACATCTCCCGGGCGGTGGCGCGGCTCCAGGAGCTCTACGCCGTCCGCTTCGAGCGGGACCTGCTGAAGGCCATCGCGATGGGCGCGAACCCGGTGCTGGTGCTCAACAGCCTGGGGCGGAAGGTGGCGGACACGGGGCCGGCCATTCCGCTGCTGGAGCAGTGGTTCGCGCCCCACGAGCTCAGCGACGGGGTTCCCCGCGCCTGGGCGGAGCGGGTGAGGGCGTTGTCCCGCTTCGATGTCGCGGTGGATCCACGGCTGGAGTCCCTCACGCTGGAGCGCGGCGCGGACCGGCTGGACGTGACGTTCAGTCCCTCCGCCGTCAGCTGGGGGGGCCGCAACCTGTGGCAGGTGCGGATGCACGAGCGGGTCCACTGGCTGCGTCCGGACTGGAAGGAGAAGCTCACCGCCCAGGAGTCACGCGTGGCGGACTGTCTTCACGAGGGGCTGGCGAACAAGGAGATCTCCTCCCGGTTGGGGTGCTCCGTGGAGACGGTGAAGGTCCACATCAAGTCGCTGTTCGAGAAGACCGGCATCCACAGCCGCGGGGAGTTCGTCGCCAAGGGCCGCCGCGGGTAGGCGGCCAGCCTCAGGCGGAGCGCCGTCCGAGCTGCTTCCGGGGGAAGGCCATCAGCATCCGGCGCTGGGGGGACATCAGGAGGCGCAGCGGCATCGCCGGCGTCGGACGCGGCTGCTGGGGGGCCAGCTGCATCGGCCTGGCGGACGGGGACGGAGCGTGCGCGCCCCCGAGCAGCTCGCGCAGCTGACGCTGCATCTCCAGGCCCGACGCGTTCGTCCGGCTGCCACGGAGGAGCATCTGGATGGCCTGGAGGACGGCGGCGGGCGCCGTGCGCAGCATGCCCAGGTTCGGCGGGGGCAGGGGCCAGCCCTCGTGGACGCACCGGCCGAGGATGGTGATGTCCAACTCGGCCACGCCCAGCGCCCGGGCCGTGGAGACCACCTGGGCGAACTCCACCGGGTCCACGTCGCTGTCCCGGGTGATGAACTGGAACAGCATCTTGACGACCTCGACGTTCAGCTTCGCTTCCGGAGGCGCCGAGGGGGTCGTCCGGGTCTCCGCGGTGATGGACAGGAGCGACGCCTCGGCGTGCCGCGCCTGCTGCTCCAGGCCGCCACCGGTCGCGCTGCCCAGGACCTCATCCACCATGTTCATCAAGTCGTTCATGCGACTACCCCCCCACTTCCTGTGCTTCGTACACAGCAATGCGCTGCGGGTTTCAAAGGAGATTTGTTGAAAGGAATTAATCGTGGATCGCCTCCAGGGCGATTTCCGTTAGCGATTCCCCTCTGGGCGCGAGAGTGAGACGGCCGTTGCTGAAGCACCCGGGCGGGCTGTGAATCCAACCCCCCAGGACGGCGCTTTTCGTCCGGTAAACGGAAAAGACTTTCCAAAAGCAGGAGTGTCTGTCCAATCCCTGGAGGGCTTTCCAGGAACTGGAGCATGTCTGTCCAATCCCTGGATGGCTTTTCCCTCTGGCGCGGCCCGTTCACGTCCTCTCAAGGCGTGAGAAGTTGAACAGGGCAGCGTTCAGAGCGCGCGGGCGAAGAAGTCGCGCAGGTGGCGGGCGTAGCCTTCGGGGTCCTTCTGGGCGTACTCGCCATGGGCGGCTTGGGGCACCAGCCACTGCTCGCGGGGCTCGCAGGCGGCGCGGTAGAGGCGGCCGTCCAGCTTCTGGGGGCCGTCCGGGTCGCTGCCGCCGTTGATGAGCAGCAGCGGCCGGCCTTCCAGGCGGCACATGCCGTCCACGGGGCGCACGGCGTCCACGTCGATGCCGGAACGGCGCAGCCCCCACAGCACCGCCCAGGTGCTCAGGCCGTAGTGGGAGCCCATGTCCCCCGCCAGGTCCGGGAACGCTCCCGCCGCCGCCACCGCCTTCACCCTCGCGTCCTCCTGCGCCACCAGCAGGGCCGCCGTCCCGCCCATGGAAAATCCAAACAGGCCCACGCGGCCCGGGGTGACGTCCGGCCGGGCCCGCACGAAGGCCAGGGCCGCGCGCACGTCCTCGCGCTCGCTGTCGCCCCAACCAATCGTGTCGCCTTCGCTTTCGCCCTGGCCGTGCAGGTCGAAGAGCAGGACGCCGTGCCCCGCTTCCGACAGCACCCGGGCTTCGAAGAGGAGCCGCGTGCGGTTGTCCGCGAAGCCATGCACCAGCACCACCGCCGTCCCGTCGCGCGACGGGACGTACCACCCCTGGAGCTTCCGCCCCGCGGCCTCGAAGGACACGTCCTCCAGGCCCGGCAGCGCGTCCGGGCCCGAGGGCCGCGTCACGGGGACGCGCGCCGGGTGCAACATCGCCTGGGCCGTGCGAAGGCCTCGCGCCGCCGTGAAGCCGCCCGTACCCAGCGCGCCCAGGGCGAGCCCCAGCGCGGCGATGCGACCCCAGCGGACGCGGTACGGCTTCGTGGACACGGTCAGCTCCGGACGGGCCCGCTCCCGGCGCGCCAGCGCTCGACGAGGTTCGTCACGGCGGTCCCCCAGTCGGGATATTCGAAGGTGAATCCCGCGTCCAGCAGCCGGCCAGGCACCACGCGGCGGCTCTTGAGCAGCAGCTCCGTGTCCGTGCGCATGAAGAACGCGCCCACCTCCAGCATCCACTTCGCCGCTGGCAGCCCCACGCTCACGTGCGCCGCCTCACGCAGCTTCGCCATCAGCTCGCGCTGGGGCAGGGGATTCGGCGCGGCCAGGTTCACCGGCCCGTCCAGGTCGTCGCGCTCCAGCAGCAGCTGCACCGCGCGCACGAAGTCCTGGCCGTGGATCCACGACACGTACTGCCGGCCGCTGCCCGCGGGGCCACCCAGCCCCCGGCGCGTCAGGCCCAGGAGCACGTCGAAGATGCCCTCCTTGTCCGGGCTCATCACCATCGCCGTGCGCAGCGCCACCTTGCGTGTGTGGGGCGTGTTGGCTTCCGCCAGTGTGCGCTCCCATGCCTGCGCGATGTCGATGCTGCGCTTCCAGTACGCGGGCACGCCCGGCTCGTCTCCGCCAATGAGCCCGGTGGCCTCGTCGTTGGGCGCGTCCATCCGGTGCGCGTACAGCGTCGCGGTGCTCATCTGCAGCCACACGCGCGGCGGCTTCGCGGCCTGCTGGATGGCCTGGCCCACCACCCGCGTGGAGTCCACCCGCGAGTCCATCATCTGGCGCAGGTTCTCCTCCGAGTAGCGGCAGTTCACGCTGCGTCCCGCCAGGTTGATGACCGCGTCGGCGCCATCCACCTCCTTCGCCCAATCACCCAGGGTGCGTCCATCCCAGGACACCGTGCGCGCCTCACCCCGGCCTCCCCGGCTGATGAGGACGACGTCATCCCCTCGCGCGGTGAACGCCCGCGCCAGCAGGGCGCCCACCTGTCCCGTGCCACCCGGAATCACGACCTTCATGGACGAAACCCCCTCATGGATTGCGACACCCGGAGGCATAGCGCGCACCCCGTCCGGGCCGCCCGGCTCCCGGAAATGGGCCCCCAGGCCGTCCTGGTGCCGTCGATGAGCCCCGCTTTTCCCCGGCTCCGGAGCCCGGTGGTGGGGCATTTCCCGGGATGTCCCGGGTCGGGCGGAAGAAACCCACCGGCCCGAAGGGAAAATGCGATGCGTCACGCAACCGGGGGCGCGTCCGGACGAAAATGGGTCATCCCCCACCTCGAATCTTGAGGGCCGTCATGATCATCCCGTCCCGCCCGCTCTCCGCGACCCGCCCCTCGACCAACTCCGCGTCGGCCACGACTTCCACGGCCCGTATCATCCCGAAGGCGTTCTCTTCGGTCTCCACGTTCGAGTCCGGAGCGTCGGCGAAGAAGGCCCCGACGACGCCCACGACGCCGGTTCCCGCGCCGCAGGTGCCGGTGGAGGACGTGCCGCCCAAGTCGGATCCCCGCTACGACGGGCTGAAGGACCAGGCGCTGATCAACGCCCTGCACGACGCGGTCAGCAAGCACAAGGACCTGGGCTACAACCAGGCCCGGAAGATCATCTTCACCACGCTCGACAACCACGACGGCAAGGTGAAGTGCGTCTACACGGGCAAGGAAGTGGCGACGAACAAGATCCCCAACAGCAACGTGATGAACACCGAGCACACCTGGCCCCAGTCCAAGGGCGCCACGGGCGCGGCGAAGGCGGATCTGCACCACCTGTTCCCCACCGACAGCAAGGCCAACTCCATCCGGGGCAACTGGCCCTTCGGCACGGTGAAGAACGTGAAGTGGGAGGAGAACGGCGCCAAGTTCGGCACCGACGAGAAGGGCCGCACCGTCTTCGAGCCGCCCGACGAGCACAAGGGCAACGTGGCGCGCGCGCTGTTCTACTTCTCCACCGTCTACAACAAGCACATCCCCGCGGACGACGAGGCCGTGCTCAAGCAGTGGAACACGCTGGACAAGGTGGACGCGGCGGAAGTCGCGCGCAACGACGCCATCGAGACCTACCAGCAGAACCGCAACCCCTTCGTGGACGACGCGTCGCTGGCCGACCGCATCGCGGACTTCTAGAGTCCGGGGCATGTCCCGTCCCCTCGCGCCCCTGTGGGCGCTCGTCCCTGGCCGCACCGGTGTCCCCCTGCTGAAGGTGGGGGGCACGCCCGAGGCGCCGGGACCCCTGGAGTGGCCCGCCTGCGCGATGTGCGGCGGGCCCCAGCGCTTCCTCTTCCAGTTGCCGCACGTCGAAGGACGGCTGGACCTGGCGCCGCACGCGTCGGTCCACGTCTTCCAGTGCGAGAACCCCGACACCGTCTGCTTCCGTTGGGACCCGGAGGAGGGGGCCAACGCGGCCGTGCCGGTGAATGCGGGCGCGCCGTCCGTGAGCGCGCCGCCGGGGCCGGTGAAGCCGTACGCGGAGTGGACGCTCGGCTTCGAGCCCGCCACCGAGGACACCGAGGCCCTGTCGGTGGACGTCAACGAGGCCACCGAGGAGCAACTCCTGGCGCTGGACCGCGCGCAGGCGGAGGCGCCGGAGAGCAAGGTGGGCGGCGTGCCCGGGTGGCTCAACGGCGAGGCCACGCCGGAGTGCTGTGACGCGCCCATGCGCTTCGTCGCGCAGCTGGCCGCGATGCCGTTCGGCCTGGACTTCGGCGACAACGGCCGGGGCTACCTCTTCCGCTGCACGCGCGAGGACTGCGTGCGTCCGTTCCGCTTCCTCACCCAGGGCGCCTGAGCGGCTTCAGGGCGTGGTCAGGTCCTTCAGCCGCTGCGCCATCATCGTGGTGGAGTCCTCCAGCCACTGGATGCACTGCTCGGGGTTCACGAAGATGCCCTGAGCCACGGAGTCGAGGAACACCGGTGGCACCCAGGCGATGAGGTAGTCCGCCGACTGGGTGTCGGACTCGGGGTCCTCGCGGAACATGCCGACCCAGGTGTCCCAGGGCGGCACGTTGTGCTCGTCGAAGAATCCCCGGGTCACCTGGTCGGACACGCCGTCGGAAAGGGTGTCATCCGGGAAGAACACGAGCAGCCGACCTCCCTGAAGACGTTCCCTTCCGCTCAGCGGCGGAGACAGCGGCGGGCTGCCACGCAGGGCGTGGTGCCGGCTGCTGATGATCCGATCCATCAGATTGAAGCGATCCGGATCCACCATCACCCGAGGCTGGAAGGCAGGCGTGCGCAGGCAGGTGGCTGGCGCGTCCAACGTCGCCCGGGGCGCGCACCAGCGGATCGTCTCATCCATCGCCGCAAGGAGGGAGTCCCAGCCCCACCTGCCGTCGGGCACCTCGTACAGCAGTCGTGAAGGGCCCGGCGCACGCGGAATGGAAGAGTTGGGGATGGGCGCGTGAGGGATGATCCTCACCGCTGCATCGCCTTGAGCAGCTTCTGGGCGTCCTCCGCGCTGAGCTTGCCGGCCTCCACCAGGTCCAGCACGCGGCGCATCTCCTCATCGGGGATGCCCTGGGACTGGGGCGGAGGGGGCGGTGCGGGCGGCCGAGGCCGGTGGTGCTGTGCCCCCTGGCCCGCCCAGGGCGGCGCGCCCCACGAGTTCGCCCAGGCGTGGGCCCACTGGTTCGCGTGGCGCTCGGCGCGGCGCTGCCAGCGCTCCGCCTGACGCTGCCAGCGCATGGAGTCCTCCTCCCAGGCTTCCGCGTCCTCGCCGCGAGAACGGCCCGACTCGCGGATGCGCACCGAGCCCAGCTCCGTCTCCAGCAGGATCGTCGTCGCCGCCTGGGGGTTGGACGGGTAGCGCGTCTGCGCCGAGCCCAGCGACGTATGGGCGGAGATGTTCACATCCAGCCCGGGCACCAGGCGCAGCTCCACCGCGCCCACCTGCGTCCCGATGCGGTGCTCGCCCACGTCCAGCGCGTCCACGTCCAGCTTCACCGCGCCCGCGGCGGCGTGGACGTGGAGGGTGCCTCCCACGCGCTCGCCGATGATGCGGCCCGCGCCCGTGCGAAGGGTCAGCTTGCCGTGCACGTCGCGCAGGCTCGCGGTGCCCGCGTCGGTGTTCAGCTCCAGCTCGCAGTCCTTCAAGCCGGAGATGCGCACCGCGCCCGCGTCCAGCAGGAGCTTCGCGCGCACGTCGGGCGGCACGAACAGCTCCGCCTGTCCGCCGTGACGCCAGAACAGGGACAGGAAGCCCGCTTCGCGCGGCAACAGCTCCACCTTCGTCACCCGGCCGTGCTCCTGGATGCGCGTCTCCACCCGGCCGTGCGTCACCAGGTAGGGCTTCTCTCCCTCCGGCAGCGGCGACACGACGAGCGTGGCGGCGGGCGCGTGCAGCACCAGCTCCGCGTGCTGTCCCCACGGAATCGCGTGGCGCTGGGTTCCGTCGCGCGAGGAAGACGAGGCGTCGGAGGACGGCGTGGCTTCAGGGTCCATCATGGGTGGTTACTCCCGTGCCTTCTTGAGACGTTGAGCGGCCTCGTCCGCGTCGATGAGCCCGGCCGCGAGGTCATCGAGAATCTGCGCCCGGCGCGGAGAGCCGCGCTCCCGGGGTGGAGGTGGCGGAGGAGGAGGCGCGGGAGGCGGCGGGCCTCCGGGCGCCTGGCCCAGGGCCTCCACCACGTCGTCCAGCCGCGCCACCACCGTCGGATAGGAGAGGCCCAGCGCCTGCTCCACGTCCTTGATCTTCCCCCGGCACGCGATGAACACGCGCACGAACGCGAGCTGCTCCGGCGACAGCTGCTGCACCCAGCCCGTCGTGAAGCGCCCCTCCACCGCGGACGCGCACCCGTCGCAGCGAACCCGTTCGATGACGGTGCCGCCTCCACAGACGGGGCAGCGGGTGGGCACGGGCCAGGTGGACTTGAAGGTCGTCATGGTGGGTTCTTCAGAAAATCAATTTCGGGTTTGAGAATATTGATTTCTACGGCACTGGCAAGGGCGGGAGTTCATTTCCAGGAAAGACGGACACTTCCGAGCCGGTGGCCACGAAGGCGGAGTGGGGCGTGCCTCGGAGGCATTCGGAGAAGGCGGGGCCGTAGAAGCGGGCCACGTCGCAGTCGAAGGCGGTCTCCTGGGCGCGCCAGACGGTCCAGCGGGGATGCTCCACGCGGTACTCGGCGCAACCGCCGTCACGCTGGGCGGTGTAGCCCCAGTAGTGCTCGGTGATGAATTCCTCCTGGGAGCCGGGGGCGCTCTCGGACGGCGTGCCGAGCGTCCGGGCCGACAGCTGGTGCCAGCGGCCGTGGGACTTCCAGGCGTACTCGACGTGGCCGGGCGCGCCGGTGTCCGCGCCGTCCATGTTCACGGCGTGGCGCATGGGGTGCGCGACGTAGGGCTCGTTGTAGAGGACGCGCGCCACGGTGGCGATGGCGAGCCGGGGCACGATTTCGCGCACGAACACCACGCCGCGCCGCCAGCCTTCAGGGCCCAGGCGGCGCACGTAGAAGCGCAGGTTCACCTCATCGAAGTCCCGGTGGAACGGCACCACGAGTCCCCGCACGCGCGTGTCGAGGAAGCGGAAGCCGACCATGCTCGCGAACGTGCGGCCCTGCCACGCGTCGAGCTCCGTGCCACGGGGGACGAGGGGCCGCAGCACCGCCGGATCCACCTCGTAGTTGAGCATCAGCAGGTACCGCCACGTCGCCGTCAGGAAGGGGCGCATGCGCGAGGTCTAGCGCGCACGCGACACCCGGGCCCAGGTCCGCCCCCTTGCGCGGCTTCTGTCGCGCAGAAGCGCGGGCCGCCTTCAGGGAACGGCGGGCCGTGCCTGGGGCTTCCGGGAGGTGAGCCCCCGCTCCAGCCGCTCCCGCCACTTCAGCGCGGGCCGCTCCACGCCATGGTGCAGCGCGAGCGAGGCGAGCAGCACCGCCACGGCGCCGCCCAACACCGTGACGACGTGGAACGCGTCCATCCCATGGGGCGCCAGCGCGTCCCGCACGCCGTGCTGCACGGCCTTGTGCGTGAGGTAGACGGTGAAGCTCAGGACCGCGAAGGTCTTCACGCCCGGGATGCGGGCGCAGACGCGCGAGGCCGCGGGGCCCGCCAGCGCCATCACCAGCGCCGCGAAGCCCAGCGCGGCCAGGGGGAACGACAGCAGGACATAGGGGAGGTAGCGGAAGTGCTCCTCGTTGATGAAGAGGACGCCGCCCAGACACGCGAGTCCCACGACGGCCATCCCCCGCGCGTGGGCGCCGCGGGTCCAGCGCTCCCAGGCCTGTGGCCGGAAGACGCGCAAGGCCGCGAGCAGCACGCCGCACGTCAACCCGTCGAGCCGCGCGTACGTCGGGTAGTAGAGCAGCATGTCGAAGTCGCGCCACCCCGGATCCGCGGGACCGAGCGCGGAGAAGTGGTGGAGCCACAGCCCGCCGCGCAGGAGCATTCCTCCGCCCATCACGGCCACCGCGAGCGCGATGAGGGACGGCGCGCGAAGGCGTCCCCGCAGCGCGAGCACGGTGAGCGGCAGCACCAGGTAGAAGTGCTCCTCCACGCACAGGGACCACGCGTGGGAGAAGCCGTTGATGCGCAGGCCGAAGTTCTGCGTGAAGGTGAGGAACCGCCACGCGGGCGTCACCAGGGGCCGCTCGCTCCAGGCGGGCACGAAGAGGTACAGGCCCAGCACGACGAGGAAGGACGGAAGGATGCGCAGTGAGCGCCGCAGGTAGAAGCGCCGCAGTGACGGCGTCTCACCGCGCGACACCGGCTCCAGGAGCTGCGAGCCGATGAGGAAGCCGCTGAGTACGAAGAACAGCTCCACGCCCGTCCAGCCGAAGTTGGCGAACGCCTGGAAGGCCTCGTGACCCTGGGGGCGGGGGTAGTGGTAGACGACGACGACGAGGATGGCCAGGCCCCGGAGCAGGTCCAGGCCGGCCAGATGGCGCGGTTCGGTGGCGTTCAGCGGAGTCGGCTTTCAGCGGGGGGAGTGCGCCCGATGCTAGCAAGGTGCGTACGGGCCGCCAGTGACACGCCGCTCAACCCGTTCGGGACTCGCCGGGCCAGACGCGCCGGCCACGAGTTCGCGCAGGTCTTCCGCCCGGCTGCGCCCCAAGGCCCGACCGCCCAGGCGTCAGGCCCTCGGAGACGGATGCGCTCCATTGGGATGAGAAGGTGAGAACCCTTTGGAGGCGCCCGTCAGAGGCGCACCGAAAAAACCTGTCCGACAGTCGGACAGGTTTTGAGGCTGTGTCGGCCGGGAGCGTGGGCGCTCTCGGCTTCATGCTTCGGAGGGCGCCCGGCCCCCTGGCGTCAGGGCGTCTGGGAATCCAGGTCCTCCACCCTTGCCCGCAAGCGCGCTGGCACGCGTGCCAGGACCCGGAACTCCCGCGTGGCCCTTCGCTGCACCTTGCCGCTGGACGTCTTCGGCAGACTCCCAGGAAGGTGTCGAGGCGTGGATCCGGAGGACGGCGGCTTCGCTCGTCGAGGAGGTCGATCAGCGTGACGGGCATGCGTGCCTCAATAGCTGCCGCCAATCATCAGCAGGCCCGAGTAGCGGCCGTCCCCCGCGCCAATGTCCTGCGAGGGCGCGAAGTTTTGCCCGAAGAGGAAGCTGTAGGTGCCACGCACCTCGGCTGTGAGCTGGGGGTTGAGCTTGAAGCGCACGCCCGCACCCACGGGCGCGTAGCCCCCGGTGTCGTCGAAGAACCGGAAGAAGCTGCCCTCGCGCACCGAGTAGCGCTCGACGCCGATGCCCCCGAGCACATAGGGCTGCAGCCGGGTGGGGGTGAAGCCAATCGTGAGCGCCGCCTGCGCTCCGTTCCGCACGAGGTCCGGCGTGCCGAAGAAGTTGGAGCTGTCCGCGACGGACAGGCTGCTCACGCCGCCGCTGTAGCCCAGCTCCAGGCCCACGTAGTCATTGGCGCGGTAGCCGACGACGACGCCATACGACGGCCCTGGATCCAGGTTGGGCGCGAGCTTGCCCGTGTAGCCCTCCACGCCCAATCCGAGGAGGAAGTAGGGGCCCCGCCAATCCACCCGTCCCATCCGCGTGGGCGCGTCCGACGGTGGGTCCTGGGCCCTGGCGGCGCCACCCGTCAGTCCTGCCAGGCAGAGCCCCAACGCGATGCTTCGCCTCATGACCGCTCCCTTCATGTGTCGTGTGCGCATCCAGAAGGTGCCCTTGGGGGGAGGGGCGAACAACGAACGGACAGGCGGTACCCCGAAGGCCCACGGTCCCCCGGAGGGTGGGGGAGGCGGCGCACGAGGCCGGGCCCCTGCCTGCCTCCCCGCCCATCCCCTGTGATGCCTCGCGAGCGGCTTCCACCTTGAGCCGTACCCGGATGCCCTCGGTATCTCCCCCTCGCGTCCGGGACGGGAGCACACCGCCATGAACGACGCCGCCCATCCCCAGCCCGTCACGGGCCCATCCACCCCTTCTGTCCTCCAGGCCCGTGCCCGGCGCGTCCTTGCGCATCTGGACGCGGTGCTGCCGGACGTGGACGCGCTCTACAGAGACCTGCACGAACACCCGGAGCTGTCCGGCCAGGAAGCGCGCACGGCCGCCCAGGTGGCGCACCGGTTGGAAGCGGAGGGCTACGCGGTGAGTCGGGACGTGGGCGGCCACGGCGTGGTGGGCCTGCTGCGCAACGGCGACGGGCCCACGGTGCTCCTGCGCGGGGACATGGACGCGCTGCCCGTGGAGGAGAAGACGGGGCTGCCCTACGCGAGCCGCGTGCGGACGGAGGATGGCGAGCCGGTGATGCACGCGTGCGGCCATGACGTCCACACCGCGTGCCTGGTGGGCACTGCGGCGGTGCTGGCGCGCTCGCGCGATGCGTGGCGCGGCACAGTGATGGTGGTGGGGCAGCCGGCGGAGGAGACCCTCCAGGGCGCGAAGGCGATGCTGGATGACGGGCTCTACTCGCGCTTCGGCACGCCGGACGTGGTGCTGGGCCAGCACACGGCGCCGCTGCCGGTGGGCACCTTCATGCACCGCGAGGGCGTGACGATGATGGGCTCCGCGCACGTGCGCCTGCGCCTCTTCGGACGGGGAGCGCATGGCGCGCAGCCGGAGCTGTCCGTGGACCCCGTGGTGCTGGGGGCCAGCGTGGTGATGCGCCTGCAGACCATCGTGTCGCGCGCGCTGTCGCCGCTGGAGGCCGCGGTGGTGACGGTAGGGGCCTTCCAGTCGGGGACTCGCGCCAACGTGATTCCGGACGAAGCCCTGCTGGAGCTGACGGTGCGCACGGAGGATGCCGCGGTGCAGGAGCGGGTTCTCGCGGCCATCGAGCGCATCGCGAAGGGCGAGGCCGCGGCGTCGGGCGCGCCGAGGGCTCCCCAGGTGGAGGTCCTGAACCGCGGGCCGGTGAACCGCAACGACCCGGAGCTCATGCGCCGCGTCCGGGACGCGCACGCGGAATGGTTCGGGCGCGACGCACTGGTGCCGGGGGTGCTCGTCACCGCGAGCGAGGACTTCCCCTTCTTCGCCCAGGGGCCGGAACATCCGGTGCCCACCGCGTACTGGTTCATGGGCATCACGCCGCGAAAGGCCTGGGAGGAGGCACCGGGCGCGACGCCGCAGGAGAAGATGGCGCACGTGCCGGGGCCACATTCCGGCGGCTACGCCCCGGACCGCGAGGGCTCGCTGCGCGGCGGCTGCGAGTCACTCACCGTGGCGGCGCTGGTCTGCCTGCACGCGGGCGATGCGTCCGTGGACCACTGAGAGCGGCCCCGGACTGGAACGGGGTCGCTGGCCCGGCCGGCTCCTCGTCGCTTGCCCCCGCCGCGAGTGCCTCCAACTTGAGAGGCGGACGACACTTCTAAAGGACATCCCGATGAAGCTTCCGCTCATGGCCTCGATGACCGCGCTCCTGCTGGGCGGCTGTGCCACGCAGACCGCGTCCGTTCCACAGGAGTCCCCGTCCGAGGCATTCGCCAGCGACGAGATGTCCTGGGACTCGGAGGAGTCGCCTCGCACGCAGGAGATGCTGCGCGAGCATGACCTGAACTTCTACGGAACCGTGGGCGCCGAGGCCCAGGCCAACGCCGAAGCCACCGGAGGCACGGGCATCAAGAAGTCCTCGAAGCCGGAGGACTTCAAATGCGTGGACGCCAACGAGGTGGGCACGGGTGGCTCAGGCGGCATCGACATGCGCGGCGTGGACAACCTGGCCCCGGAAGTCGTGCCGTCACAGAACCCTGGCGCGCGGTTGGACATCATCCCGGAGGCCTGGAACCGCAACAAGGGCATCGGCACGAGCCCCGTGGCGCCGTCCACCGGCACGCCTCCCGCGGAGGGCAGCGGCGGCGCCGGCCATTAGGCTCTGTCCCCTTCAGCCCTGCGGCTTCACCAGCCGGGTCAGTTCGCGGTCCAGCGTGGCCGCGAACTGCTGGCGGTCCTGCGGTGAGAAGCCGCCGGGGCCGCCCGTGTTCACGCCACTGTCGCGCAGCTCCTGCATGAAGTTCCGCATCGACAGCCGCTCGTCGATGGTCTCCGGCGTGAAGAGTTCCCCTCGCGGATCCATCACCACGACGCCCTTGGGGACGAGCAGCGCGGCCAGCGGGATGTCCTGCGTGACGGCCAGGTCCCCGGCCTCCGCGGACGTGGCGATGTGCCGGTCCGCCACGTCCAGCCCCGCGCCCACCTGCACGGTGGACACGTACGCCAGGCGCGGCAGCGCCAGCGGCTTGTTCGCCACGAAGACGATGGGCACCTTCACGCGCTGCACGGCGCGCAGAAGGATGTCCCGCACGGGCCCCGGACACGCATCGGCATCGACCCAGATTTTCATGCGGACCATCCTCGCTGATTGTCCCGCCCGGGTCAGGCGCGTTGACGCGTCATCCCCCAGGCTGACACGTCGCGGACGCACCCCCTGACGCGTCCGGCGGCCACCGCGCCTCGCGAACCGCACAGGCAGTCATCTGTCGCCTGCTGGTACGCCGGGTGCAGTGGGGCGGGCATGCCCCAATTCCTGGAGGTCGAGCGTCGGCCGCTGGCACACGCGGACGGGACGGCCTGAGCCTTGGACACCATCCGGTATGACGTCGCCGTGTTGGGCGGCGGTCCCGCGGGCGCGGCGCTGGCGTTGGCCTTGTGCAGGCATTCGGGCCTGCGCGTCGTCCTGTTCGAGCGCTCTACGTACGCGCAGCCCCACCTGGGCGAGACACTGCCTCCGGACAGCCGGCGGCTGCTGGCGCGGTTGGGCGTCTGGGAGGCCTTCGCGCGTCAGGGCCACCTGCGCTCCATGGGCTCGTGCTCGCGCTGGGGAGACTCCGCGCTGGGCGACAATGATCACCTGCGCTCACCGTGGGGCACGGGCTGGCACCTGGACCGCTCCCGTTTCGACCGGATGCTCGCGGACGAGGCCCTGCGCTTCGGCGTCGACGTGCGCATCGGCTCGGCGGTGACGGACTGGACGCCCCTGGAGACCGGCGGCCACCGCCTCTTCGTTCCCACGGAGGGCGATGCGCCCCGTGACTTCGTGGACGCGCGCTTCGTCGTGGACGCCACGGGCCGGAGCGCCGTCTTCGCCACGTCGCAGGGGGCCCGGCGTCACACGGTGGACCGCGCCTTCGGCCTGTGCGGCACGTTCGCGCTCCAGCCCGGCCGCACCGTGGACGCGCTCACGCTGGTGGAGTCGTGCGAGGACGGCTGGTGGTACTCCGCGCGGATGCCCGGCGACCAGGTCGTCTTCGGGCTGATGGGCGACAAGGATTCGCTCCAGGGGTTGATGCCGGAGGACGCCGAGGCATGGCGTGCGCGGATGGAGCGCGCGCCCGAGACGCGCCGCCGCCTGGAGGCATGTGTCTTCACCGGCGAACCCCTGCGCGTGGTGTCCGCGAACGTCGCCTGCCTGGACCGGCTGCACGGCGAGGACTGGCTCGCGGTGGGCGACGCCGCGTGCATGTTGGATCCGCTGTCCTCGCAGGGCACGTCCCAGGCCCTGCGCACCGCGAATCAGGCCGCCGACGTGGTGAGCCGCTACCTCCGGGGTGACTCCGCCGCGCTGCGCCTCCACGAGGTGCGAACGCGGCACGAGTTCCAGGAGCACCTGCGCATCCGCGAGGGCTACTACCGCCTGGAGCGCCGCTGGCCTGGAGCGCCGTACTGGCGCAACCGCCAGCAATCCTGCGCCCCCGTTCTTTCGTCGCTGCCCTGAGCCCCCTCTCCGTTGCAAGGAGAGGCTGAGTGACGTCAGTCCGCGCGCTCCGGGCGGGGATTCGCTAGAAGCGGCGTCATGCTTCCGGCGTCCTCTCCGTCCCCTCGCGACTTCGCGGCCTCGACCCTCGCGGCCTGGCTGCTGTGTCTGGGTTTGTTCGCGGTCTACACCGCGAGCCAGGTGCAGATGCAGACGGACTCGCTGTGGTCCATCCCCTCCGCGGCCAGCATCCTCCACGAGGGCAACGCCGACCTGGACGAGTACGCGCCGTCGTTCACCCCGGCGACCGCGTACGCGCGAGGCGTCTACGGCGGCCGCACCTATTACGAGTATCCGCCCGGGGTGATGGTCGCCGCGCTCCCGTTCCTGGCGGCCGCGGAGGGGCTGTTCTCGCTGGGCCGGCCGGTGCTCGCGCACTTGGGGACTCCCGGCGCGGATGCGCTGGCGTGGCTGGAGTTGTTCCGGAGCACTGGCAAGGTGGACCTGGGCTCCTTCCACCGCACCGAACAGCTCATCGGGTCGTTCTACGTGTGCGCCGCCGCGGGCGTGCTGCTCGTCGCGCTGCGAAGGCGCGTGTCCGCTCGCGCCGCGCTCGTCACCGTTCTGCTCTTCGGGCTGGGGACGACGGCGTACTCCACCGCCAGCCGCGTCCTCTGGCAGCACGGCCCCGGGCTGCTCGCCATCGCCTGTGTCGTGCTGCTGCTGGCGAGGCCCGAGCAGACGCGGCGCACCGCGTTCCTCGCCGGGCTCGCGGTGGCGCTCGCGTATGTGTGCCGGCCCACGCACTCCATCTCCGTGGTCGTCGTCACCGCGTACTTCGTCCTGCGCTTCCACCGGCTGCTGCTCGCGTACTTCGCCGGCGCGGCGCTCGTGGCGCTGCCGTTCTGCGGGTACAACCTGCACCTCTACGGCTCGATTTTGTCGCCGTACTACACGCATCCGCTGGACGTGATGGGTTCGCGGTTCGTGATGGCGCTGGCCGCGAACCTGGTGAGCCCGTCGCGTGGGCTGCTCCTCTATTCGCCGTTCCTGGTGCTCGCCGGGGTGGGGTTCGTCCAGCGGTGGCGGAGCAGGGATTTGACGCCCTCCGAGAAGGCCTTCGCCGTCATCGTGCTCCTGCACTGGGTGGCCATCTCCGCGTTCCCCATCTGGTGGGCGGGGCACTCCGTGGGGCCGCGGTTCTTCACGGACGTGCTTCCCTATCTCGTCGTCTTCCTCGCGTATCCCGTGCAGCTCGCGGTGGATGCGCCCCGCCAGCATCGCGTTCTGGCGGGCGTGCTCGCCGCGACGGCCGCGTTCAGCGTCGTCTTCCACTGGCGTGCCTCCACCTCCTACGACGTGCACGCGTGGAACTCCGTGCCGGTGGACGTGGACTTCGCGACGGAGCGCGTCTGGGACTGGAAGGATCCGCAGTTCCTGCGCGCCATTCCGGCCCGCTTCCGCGGCAATTCCCCATAGGGCAGGGGCTCCGTCGCCTGCCTGCCTTCCAGCATGCGTCAGCGCCCGGACAGCCAATGGCCTTGGCGCGCGCCGGGGACACCCTCAGCTTTCCACCGGACCTTTCTGCTCGAGGAGACGGGGACATGGCGAAGGCGATGAGCAAGCTGCCGCGCGCGCTGGGGTGGTTCAGCGTGGGCCTGGGCGTCACGGAGTTGTTGGGTGCGTGGAACCTGCTCCGGTTCTTCGGCATCTCGCGCGGCGACAGGTGGGTGCGGGCCTACGGCGCCCGGGAGCTCGCCGCCGGTGTGGCGTTGCTGAGCCCCGCGAACAAGCGTCCGTGGCTGTGGGCGCGCGTGGCCGGTGACGCGCTGGACCTGGCCACCATGGGCAAGGGCCTGCGCGAGCCCGGCGTGCGCAAGGGCCGCCTGCTCGCCGCCACCGGCGCTGTCGCGGGCATCACGTTGCTGGACATCTACGCCGCCGCGAACGCGTAGGCCCAGGCGGGACGTGCGTTAGGCTTCCTCCCTCTTCGAAGGAAGGAAGCCCGTGCGTCCCGTTCTCCTGTCCCTGTTGCTCCTGCCCGCGCTCGCGGGTGCCGCCGCCCCCAAGGCCCAGGACTCCTTCGTCTTCACGGGCGTGGAGCGCATCGTCGCCGTGGCGGACGTGCACGGCGACGTGGACGCGCTGAAGGAAGTCTTGCGGCTCGCGGGCCTCATCGACGCGAAGGACCGCTGGATTGGAGGCAAGGCGCACCTGGTGCAGACCGGGGACCTGCCGGACCGGGGCGACCACACCCGCGACGCCTTCGAACTGCTGATGCGCCTGGAGACCGAGGCGCGCAAGGCCGGCGGCCGCGTGCACCCTCTGCTGGGCAACCACGAGCTGATGAACATGCGCGGAGACCTGCGCTACGTCACGCCCGGCGAGTTCGCCTCCTTCGCGGACCAGTCCTCCGTCGCTGACGGCCCGGGCGAGCCCAAGGGTCTTCACGGCCACGCCGCTGCCTACGCCGCGGACGGTCGCTACGGGAAGTGGCTGCGTTCGCACCCCGCCGTCATCCGCATCAACGACACGCTCTTCCTCCACGGCGGCCTGGCGCCCACCGTCCCCGGCACCACGTTGGAGGAGGTGAACCGCTGGGTGTGGCAGGACCTGACGCCGGGGCAGGCACCGGGCGGCGGCGTGGATCCGCAGGGCCCGGTGTGGTTCCGCGGCTACGCCATCGACGACGAGGCGAAGTGGGACGCGGGCCTCACCCAGGTGCTGGAGCGCTTCGGCGCACGCCGCATGGTGATGGGCCACACACCGTCGAAGGATGGCCGGCTCTCCGTCCGCTTCGGCGGCCGCGTCATCGTCATCGACACCGGCCTCAGCACCCACTACGGCCGCCACCTGGCCGCGCTGGAGCTGCGCGGCGACCGCCTCACCGCGCTCTACCCGGAAGGCCGGGTGCCCCTGCTCCCTGCTCCGAAGGCCGCGCCCGCCCCGCGCCCCGAGGCGAAGACGGGGACGAAGTAGACGGTCCTCCTCCAGACGCCTACCTGGAGCGTTCACTGGAAGTCTTTTGACTTTGATAGTCAGTATCAATATCGTCCGGCCCCATCAAACGCAGGGAGCCGCGATGCACGAGGGATGCGGGCCACAGGGAAGTGCCGGAGAGCTGCGCTGCATGTGCGGCAGCCTGCTGGCGCGACTGGTGCCGGGCGGCGTGGAGTTGAAGTGCCGCCGGTGTCACCGGACGCAGGTGGTGCCGCTGGAGCCGGGTTCGTCGGCGGAGCCACGGGGCGGCGGTGCTCCCCGAGGCAATGGCGGCTGAGACGCTTTGACGGAACGGGCCTCCTGAGGGGCTCGCGGCAGTGTGTTTCCTGAGGCCCGAGGCCCTTGAGCCCAGCGCCCGACAGGCTTCCCGTGAGCGGAGGCCCCCGGCTTTCGTGCCGGGAGGACGTAGGATGTCCGGGCGTTGGTGGCTGTGCGCGCTGCTGTGGAGTGCCGTGTCCGGCCTGGCCAGGGCGGAGTCCGCGTCGTCCGCGAACGGAGGCGTGGCGCAGTCCGCGTCGCCATCTGACGCGGAGCCCGCGCCGGAGACGCCGGGGCAGGAGTCCGCGCCAGCCGCGGAGGCCGCCACGTCAGCGGAGCCCGCGGCCTCGTCGGAGCAGGGCGCTGCCTCCGTGTCCGCGGAGGCCGCCACGTCATCGGAGCCTGCGGCCTCGTCGGAGCAGGGCGCTGCCTCCGTGTCCGCGGAGGCCGTGCCCGCGAAGCCCGTTCAGGCGGTGGAGGCCACGCCTCCGGTGGAGGAGCCTCCCGCGCTCCAGACGGTGGTGACGAGCTCTCGCACGCAGGAGCGTCTGCGCGAGACGCCGGTGGCCACCGAGGTCATCACCCGTTCGGAGATTGTCGCCAGCGGCGCGCGAGACGCGTCGGAGTTGTTGAACGCGCGCCCGGGCTTCGTGGTGCAGCAGGGCTTCTCGGGCTCCGGGCTGTCCATGCAGGGCCTGGCCCCGGAGTACGTGCTGGTGCTGGTGGACGGCGAGCGCGTCACCGGCAAGGTGGACGGCAACATCGACCTGTCGCGCCTGTCGCTGGAGGACATCGAGCAGGTCGAAATCGTGAAGGGCCCCGGGTCCGTGCTCTACGGCAGCGACGCGGTGGCGGGCGTGGTGAACTTCATCACCCGCCGAGCGCAGCGCACCCTGGGCGCGGACCTGCGCGCCGCGTACGGCACGCTCGGGCGTCTGGACCTGGACGCCACCGGTGAGACGCGCGGCGACGCGTGGGGCCTGCGCATGAGCGCCGGACTCCAGCGGCGCGACGCCTACGACCTGGACACCACGGACATCGGCACCACGGGCAGCACGCTGAGTGGCTACGACCTGTCCGCGCGCGGTGACTGGCGTGGCTCGGAGGCGATGTCGCTGGAGGGCACCGCTTCCTATTCACACCGCATCCAGCGCGGCGTGGACCAGGGCGCCGCGGGAGCGGTGTTCGACCGGGCCACTCGCGACAACACCTTCGCCTCGCGCCTGTCCCCGTCCTGGCGGCTGGGGGAGAAGGTGAACCTGCGCGCGGACGTGTCCTATGGGCACTACGAGCGGCGCTACCTGCGCGACCAGCGCAACGCCTCCGCGCTGGACACCGTGGAGGACACGCGCGACCAGCAGGCCCGCGTGGGTGCGCAGATGGACGCGCGTCCCGGCGGCGGCCACGCGCTGGTCATCGGCACCGAGTACCTGGGTGAATGGCTGCAGTCGGACCGGCTGGACGGCGGACGCGGCCGGCGCGGCCGTGGCTCCCTGTACGCGCAGGACAGCTGGACGCTGTGGGAGCGCAAGGGGCTGGTGGCGATGCGCGGCGGACGGGTGGATGTGGATTCGCAGTTCGGGCTCGCGCTCACGCCCCGCTTCGCGCTGAAGATGGACCCCCTGTCGTGGCTCACCGTGCGCGGCAGCTACGGCTGGGGCTACCGCGCGCCCAGCTTCCAGGACCTGCTCATCGACTTCGAGAACCCCTCCGTGGGTTACACCGTGCGCGGCAACCCGGACCTGAAGCCGGAGCGCTCGCGCAGCTTCAGCTTCAACGTGGAGACGCGCCCCACGCGCGACTCCGTGGTGTGGGTGGGCCTGTTCCAGCACTCGCTGCGCGACATGATTTCCGCGTCGCTGCAGTCCGAGGGCGACTTCCTGCGCTACTCGTACATCAACATCGCTCGGGCGCGTGTGCGCGGCGGCGAGCTGGGCCTGCGCCAGACGCTGCCCGGCCGTATCCAGGTGGAGCTGGGCTACACGCTCACCGACGGCACCGACCAGGAACTGGACCGCGCGCTGGAAGGTCAGGCGCGGCACCGGCTCACCGCGCAGGCCACGTGGCGCCACCGCGAGTGGGGCCTGGAGGCCAACCTGCGCGGCGCGCTCACGGGCGAGCGTCCTTTCTATCCCGATACCAACGGAGACGGTGTGGCGGATTCCTACCGTGCCAGCCCCACCGTCTCCCTGGATGCCCGAGTCGCCTGGCTGATGCCAGCGGGCGGGCTCCAGCTTTTCGTAGTGGGCAGCAACCTCACCGGTGCGGGCAATCCGACGGACCTGCCCATCCCACCCCGCACCCTCCAGGCCGGTGTCTCCACCCGGTTCTGATTCTTCACACCTGCACACTGAAGGAGTCCGCATGTTCCTCATTCCCTTCCGTCCCGGCTTCCTGGGCCGCGCCTGCGCGGCGCTGCTCATCGCGGGTCTGGGCACCGCATGCGGTGACGACCTCCAGCCCACGCCAGGGCCTGAGGACGAGAACCCCGTCGTCACGCCGCAGGACGGCGCGAACCTGAAGCACCACGACAACGGCGACGGGTCATTCACCTCCGTCGTCGACGCGACCAACGCGGAAGCGTGGGTGGGCGTGGATCTGGACACGGGCAAGCAGGTGAGCGCGACCGAGGACGCGGTCTGGGACCTGGCCTTCCAGCGCTACACGGTGAAGGCGCGCGGCGGCGTCAGCGGCACGGGCAATGTGCAGGTGGCCATCGTGCCGGGCACGACGTTCGCGGCGCTCACCCAGGCGCCCGCGTCCGGCTACATGACGGACGCGGCGGACGGCCCGGACACCGGCGACAGCCCGGACACCGTCTTCAACCTGGGGGACGGCTGGTACGTCTACGACCTGCCGACCCACACGCTCTCGCCGCGTGAGCAGCTCTATGTCGTGCGCTCGGATTCCGGGACGTACTTCAAGGTGCAGGTGCAGTCGTACTACGACGCCGCCGGCACGCCCGCGATGATGAAGCTGCTCTGGGCGCAGGTGGCCGCGCCGGCCGGGGGGCAGCCGTGATGGGCCGCACGGAGGAGGGGAGCCCGCTCGCCGCGCTGCGAGAGCGCTGGGTGGCCCTGCGTGAGTCCGAGCCGCGCATGCGCATCCGCGACGCGGCGGACAAGCTTGGCGTGAGCGAGGCGGAGTTGCTCGCCACCGGCTTGAACGGCGAGCTGGTGCGGCTGGAGCCGCGCCTGGACGTGCTGCTGCCCCGCCTGGAGTCGCTGGGCCGGGTGATGGCGCTCACGCGCAACGCGTCCGCGGTGCACGAGAAGAAGGGCATCTACCGCAAGGTGGAGCTGCACGGCGCCCGGGCGCTGGTGCTGGACGAGGACATCGACCTGCGGCTGTTCCTGTCGCGCTGGTGCTTCGTCTTCGCGCTGCGCGAGGACCTCTCCGGCACGGTGCGCCGCAGCTTCCAGGTGTTCGACGCCGCCGGCACGGCGGTGCACAAAATCTACCTCCAGGACGACGCGAACGTCGCCGCCTTCGAGGGGCTGGTGCGCGAGCTCCAGCACGAGGACCAGCGCCACGTGCTGGACGTGGTGCCGGTGTCTCCTCCCGCCGAGCCGCGGCCGGATTCGGAGATCGACGCGCTGGGGCTCAAGGCCGGCTGGCGCGCGCTTCAGGACACGCACGAGTTCTTCGCGCTGCTCGGCAAGTTCAAGGTGGCGCGCACGCAGGCGCTGAGGCTCGCGGGGACGGAGTTCGCGAAGCCGGTGACGCCGGACTCGCTGGGCTGGACGCTGGAGCGCGCCGCGGCGAGCGAGCTGCCCATCATGGTGTTCGTGGGCAACCCGGGCGCGATTCAAATCCACACCGGCCCGGTGCGCACGGTGCGGCCCATGGGGCCGTGGATGAACGTGATGGACCCGGGCTTCAACCTGCACGTCCGCGCGGACCACGTCCACACCGCCTGGGTGGTGCGCAAGCCCACGCGCGACGGTGACGTCACCTCGCTGGAGCTGTTCGACAAGGCGGGAGAGAACATCGCGCTGCTGTTCGGCAAGCGGAAGCCGGGCGAGCTGGAGTCCCCCGCGTGGCGGACGTTGATGGAGGAACTGGTCCGGACGCTGCCCGCGGTGGAGGTGGCGTCATGAGGCGGACGGCCTGGAGGTGGGGCCTCGCCACGGCCCTGTTCGCGCTGGCGGCGCACGCGGCGCCTCCCGCACCCAAGCCCGCACCGGCGCCGAAGCTCATCACCATTGGACCCGCCATCACTCAGACGGTGTTCGCGCTGGGCGCGGGCGACCGGGTGGTGGGCGTGGACGACTCCAGCGCGGCGTTGCCGGAGGCATCCAAGGTGCGCACGGTGGGCTACCAGCGCGCGCTGTCCGCGGAAGGCGTGCTGTCGCTGGGCGCGGGCCTGCTGCTGGGCTCCGCGGAGGCCGGGCCTCCGCCGGTGCTGGAGCAGCTCAAGCAGGCGGGCATGAAGGTGGAGACGTTCGCCAACGAGCCCACGGTGGAGGGCGCGCGCGCTCGCATCCAGGGCATCGCGGAGCGGCTGGGCACGCCGGAGCAGGGCAAGGCGCTGGTGGCGAAGCTGGACGCGGACCTGAAGAAGGCGGCGGACCGCGCGACGCAGGTGAAGGGCACGAAGCCGCCGCGCATCCTCGCCATCTACGCGCGTGGCGCGGGCACGATGATGGTGGCGGGCTCGGGCACCGTGGCGGACACGCTCATCCGCCTGACGGGCGGGATGAACGCGGCGGACTCGCTGCCGGGCTACAAGCCGCTGGGCGCGGAGGCCGTGGTGGCGGCGGCGCCGGAATTCGTTCTGCTGCCCGCGAGCTCGGTGCCGTCCGTGGGCGGCGCGGAGGGGCTGGCGAAGCTGCCCGGGCTGTCGCAGGTGAAGGGCTGGAAGCTCGTCACCGTGGAGGACGTGGACTTCATGGGCCTGGGGCCCAACCTGGGCCAGGCGGTCGCCCGCGTGCAGGACGCGTTGGCCCCAGCTTCGGCCTCGGCTCCGGCCCAGGCTCCGGCGAAGGGCAGCGGCAAATGAGCGCCTCGGAGGCCATGCCCGTGCCCGCGTCCCGTCCGGTGCCTTCACGGCTGCTGGGCGCGGGGCCCTGGGTGACGCTGGGACTGCTGCTGGCGTTGATGGTCCTGGTGTCGCTGGCGGTGGGCTCCATGACGGTGCCGCCGTCCGCCATCCTCGGAAGTCTCTGGGAGGCGCTGGGCCTGGGCGAGGCCTCCCACCGGATGGACTCCATGCAGCGCGCGGTGCTGTTCACCTTGCGCCTGCCGCGCGTGCTGATGGCCGTGATGGTGGGCGGGGTGCTGGCGACGACGGGCGCCGCGCTCCAGGCCCTCTTCCGCAATCCGCTGGTGGAGCCCGGCCTGCTGGGCACCTCCAGCGGGGCGGCGCTGGGCGCGGTGCTGGCCATCGTGCTGGACGTGACGCTGGCCGCGCACGTGGGGCCCCTCCGGATGCTGGTGGTGCCGGGGGCGGCCTTCCTGGGCGCGCTGGCGGCGACGGTGCTCGCCCTGCGGCTGGGCACGGGAGGTGGGCGTACGGACACGCCGCGCGTGCTGCTGGCGGGCGTGGCGGTGAGCGCGGGCGCGTTCGCGGGCATGGGCCTGCTCACGCACGCCGCGTCGGACGCGCAGCTGCGCACCATCACCTTCTGGAGCCTGGGCAGCCTGGGCGGCGCGTCGTGGGAGACCGTGGGCGCCGCGGCGATTCCGCTGGTCGTGACGCTGGGTTTGCTCTTGAGCGAGGCCCGGGCGCTCAACCTGATGCTCCTGGGCGAGCGTGAGGCGTGGCACCTGGGCGTGGACGTGGAGCGGCTCAAGCGCAAGCTCATCCTTGCCGCCGCGCTGGGCGTGGGAGCCGCGGTGTCGTTCTGCGGGATGATTGGCTTCGTGGGCCTGCTGGTGCCGGCGCTGCTGCGCATCGCGCTCGGTCCGGACCACCGCAGGCTGCTGGCCGCGTCAGCGCTGTCGGGGGCTTCGCTGCTGCTCGCGGCGGACCTGCTCGCGCGCACGCTGTCCTCCCCGTCGGAGCTGCCGGTGGGCGCGCTCACATCGGTGCTGGGCGTGCCCGCCTTCATCGGGCTGCTCGCGCGCAAGGGGGCGGCATGAGCCTGGAAGCTCGCGGCATCGAGGTGTGGCGCGGGCGGGGCAGGGTGGCCGGCCCACTGTCGCTGGAGGTCCAGCCCGGCGAGGTGTTGGCCGTGGTGGGCCCCAATGGCGCGGGCAAGTCGTCCCTGGTCGCGGCGCTGTCGGGCGAGCTGCGCTGCAAGACGGGCGACGTGTACCTGGAGGGCCGAGCGCTGCATCAGTGGCCCTACCTGGAGCGAGCGCAGCGGCTGGGCGTGCTGCCGCAGGAGTCCTCACTGGGCTTCGGCTTCACCTCGCTGGAAGTGGCGGCCTTGGGCCGCAGCCCGCATGCCCGGCGTGGCGGTGACGCGTCCGACCTGGACATCGCCCGCGCGGCGCTGGATGCCACGGACACGCAGCACCTGGCGTCGCGCGCGTACACCACGCTCTCCGGTGGCGAGCGGCAACGCGTGCAACTGGCCCGCGTGCTGGCCCAGCTGTGGACGCCGCCCGCGCACGGCCACCGTTACCTGCTGCTGGACGAGCCGACGGCGAGCCTGGACCTGTCCCACCAGCACCTGGTGCTGGAGCGTGCCCGCGCCTTCGCGCAGGACGGCGGCGCGGTGCTCGCGGTGTTGCATGACCTGAACCTGGCCGCGCGGTACGCGGACCGCATCGCGGTGTTGGACCAGGGCCGGTGCGTGGAGACGGGCACGCCTTCGGGCGTGCTGACGCCAGGCCTCATCGCGGGCACCTTCGGGTTGCAGGTGGAGGTGGTGTCGCGGCCGGACCTGCCCGGGCCGCTGGTGATTCCCCTGGGCCGCGCACCCGCGCCGCCCTGACACACGGCCTTCCTCCCGCGAGGAGGGTGTCCACGCGCGAGAACGCCCCTCCAAGGCCACGCGTTGGACCCTCCTCGCGGAAGGACGTTGTGCCCTTCACACGCGGGCCACGCGCTCCCGTGTCGCGCGCCTTGGACGCGCCTGGGCCGGCTCCGGACGCAGGTAGCCGACCGCGAGCGCGGCGATTTCATCCACGAACGCATCGTCCTCCACGTAGTCCGGCCGGTCCGTCAGCGCCGTGTGGCACAGCGCCTCCACGGTGTTCACCAGGATGAAGACCGCCATGTCCAGGTTCCGGGGGCGCAGGTCCTCGAAGCGGGGCGCGAGGAACGCACGCACCAGCCGGTGCAGCCGCTGCGAGTACGCATCCGACAGGCCCCACTGCCGCATCCGCGGCATCAGCTCGTGAAGCACCTGCTGCAGGCGAGGGTTCTCCCGCTTCACCGCGAGCACCTGCCGGATGATGGCGCGCATCGCCACCGGAAGCGGCTGCCCGGCGAGCGGCACCAGCCCGGACTCGAAGTCCGCCAGCGACCGCGCGCGGTGCTGCTCCATCAGCGCCGTCACCAGCCCCTCCTTGCTGGGAAAGTATTGGTAGAGCGAGCCCACGCTCACCCCCGCCTCCTGGGCGATGCGGTTGGTGCTCGCGGCCTCGTAGCCGTCCCTGAGCAGAACGCGAGCAGTCGCGGTGAGGATGGCGTCAACCGTGGCCTGCGCCCGCTCCTGGCGGGGCGCCCTGCGACGGGAGGGAGGGGGACGGCGGGGCATGAGGCCTCCTCGAGGGAATGTGAGCACCACGCGAGTTGAGAACGTGAGCGACCGCTCACATTCTAACCCCATGCAAACGACCTCGTCCCAGTCCCCTGTTCGTTCGTCTGTCTCGCCGTCCGCCCCGAGGGGCAAGGCCTTCCCCTACGCAGGCCGCCGCGCGCTCGTGACGGGCGCGTCGTCCGGCCTGGGGGTGGTGTTCGCCCGCGAGCTGGCGGCGCGAGGGATGGACCTCATATTGGTGGCCCGCTCCGAGGACCGGATGCGCGCGCTGGCGGCGGAGCTGAAGGAGGTCCACCACATCCAGGCGGAGGTCATCGCGTTGGACCTGGGCCGCGAGGGCGCGGGCCGCGAGCTGTACGCGGGCTGCCAGGAGAAGGGCCTGCGGGTGGACCTGCTGGTGAACAACGCGGGCTTCGGCACGCACGGGGCCTTCGACGCGGCGCCGTTCGCGCGGCAGCACGAGCAGGTGATGCTCAACGTCACGTTGCTGGCGGACACCAGCCACTTGTTCCTGCCGGACATGCTCGCGCGCGGCGTGGGCGGCATCTTCAACGTGGCGTCCATCGCGGGCTTCCAGCCGGTGCCGTACATGGCCATCTACGCGGCCAGCAAGGCGTTCGTGTTGTCCTTCACGGAGGCGCTGTCGGAGGAGACGCGCGAGCGCGGCGTGCGCGTGCTCGCCCTCTGCCCGGGCCCCGTGAAGACGGCCTTCTTCGATGTGGTGGGCACCCAGCAGGCTGCGGTCGGCCCCATGGCGACGGCGGAGGAGGTGGTGCTGCACGCCCTCAAGGCCCTGGACCAGGGCCGCGCGTCGGTGGTGCCGGGGTGGCGCAACTGGATGCAGGCGAACCTGACGCGCTTCACGCCGCGCTGGCTGGGCCTGCGCGTGGCGGCCGGGATGATGCGGCCTCCAGGGGCGGTAGGCACGGGCACCACGCGGCTCGCGCCGTAGCGGGGACGCGCAGGCTCAGGATGCCGGACGCCGCTTCGGCACTGGCGGCGTGGATGAGTCCAGGGCCGAGGCGAGCTGCGCGTCGGTGAGCTGGAAGAAGGCCTCGCTGCGCGGGACCCACTCGCCAGTGAAGACGAACGAAGCCCGCCAGCTCCGAAGGGCTGAAGCCACCACGGAAGGCCATCAAGGCCGGTTGAGCCAGTGCGCCGTGTCGATGGCGCCCTCAGCCGTCACGAACTCCAGCACCCGTCCTTCCTGCGCCCGGACGTGCAGCGACTTGCACAGGGGTTGGCCAATCCCACGGCCTGAAGTTCTCCGCGAGGAGCACAGCGCCGCCCACCGGGCACGCTTTCCGAAAACCTGTCCGACAGTCGGACAGGGATGCGCCGCATGAAGCCCCACCTCGATGGTGAGCCGCGGTCGTGGCGATACGCGGACACGAAGGTGGGGCACGGACAGAGGTCCCCCGCCCGGGGCCGGTTGCCTCAAAACCTGTCCGACAGTCGGACAGGGATGCGCCGCATGAAGCCCCAACCTCGGTGGTGGGCCACGGTCGTGGGCCGTGCGCGGCACCGATGGTGGGGCACGGACAGCGGCCCCCGCCCGGGGCCGGTTGCCTCAAAACCTGTCCGACAGTCGGACAGGGATTCGCCGCATGCGGCCCGCGAACTTGTCCGACAGTCGGACAGGTTTTTCTCCGACCGGGCCCGGAGAGTGGCCCCCTGGCTGGCAATGAGGAGGGTGGGCCCGCACGTCCATGTCAGACCCCTGTGGTTGGATGGCGATGCTGGGACGAGGAGGGGGATGGGGATGGAACGGCGAGGACTCGTGGCTTATGTGGAGGCGCAAATCGAGCGCGATATCGCGCTGGGGCTGCTGCATCCGAGCGGGCAATTCGGCTCCGAAGCGAAGCTGGCGCGCCGCTATGAGGTGTGCCGGGGAACCATCCGCGAGGCGCTGCGGCGGCTGGCCGCACGTGGCTTGGTGGTTCAGCGCCCCGGACGCAAGACGCGCGCGGTGCCGCTGGATGAATCGCTGACGCTGGAGAACCTGGGGCTGGCGCTGCATGACGCGAGCAACCCGGATGCCCGGTGGCTTCTGGAGGGCTACTTCAGCCTCAAGCGGCAGGTGCTGGTGGAGCTTCTGGCCGACTGCTGCGCGAGGGCCTCGGACCTCGACCTGGACCGGCTGGGGAGCACGTGCTTCCAGCTCCAGGACGCGGCGCGCTGGGAGTCGGGGGAAGTCTGCGCGCAGGCGGAATTCGAGTTGCTGCGGCATGCGGCGCGGGTGGCGGCACGTCCGGGGCACGTGCTCCTCGTTCAGTCCCTGCAGCGGGCATTCCTGGGAGGAGCCGCCCAACTGCTGCCGCTCATGGGCGGAGAGGCGCTGCGCGAGTGGGCCTTCCGCGTGATGGCGATTCTGCGCGAGCGCGACGTGCAGGCACTTCAGCATGAGCTACCAGCACTGCTGAAGGCTCGCGATGAGCACGTGCTGGACGCCTTCGCCCCAATCTCGCAGGGGCGCCCATCTTCTCAGGACGACCGCGCGCAGGAGGAAATCCCCCCTGCCCCTGCGTCAGCCGCCGCGCAGGTCAATGCAACGGAAGCATGCCCCGGCGTGGAGGAGCGTGGCCTTGACTGTCCCGCCCCAGCAGTCGAGAGCAGTGAGGGGCTCGGCCAGGAGCACGGCTTCCGCGTGGAGCAGACCAGCGGGCCGCTACTGTCTTCAGCCGCCATCGGGCTCGTACCCTGTGAGCCAGGTGGGGCGTGTGCCGGGGATTCGGTGAGCGCGGCCTTGGGCAACGTGTCCTGTTGTCGGACAGGTCCTGCCTCCTTGGGCGTGGAGGCGCGACTCTTGCCCGGGACTTCGCCCAGTGGCTCTCGCGGTTTCTCTCAGGGGGCGGTGCACACGGACACCGGTCCGCTTCACGGTGGCCGGGGGCCCCTGGGCCGGTGGGCTGCTCGCCTCTGGCGATTCATTGCCGTGACCCTGGGGCTGCCTGCTTCGTGAGTGGCGACAGCCCCTGCGTCCTCTGGTGTTCCTGGGGCGATTTGCGTCTGGCTAGCTGCTCAAGGGACGGCCTTGGTGGTGGCGGGCGCGAAGGCCTCTCGCAGTACCTTCGCCTCCAGCGAACGGTAGATGTTGGCGTGGAGCAGGTCGGGATGGGGTTCGTACTTCCACTTCAGTCCCGTGGGCGCGTTCGCGCGGAACGCTTCGGCCAGGCGTCCGGCTTCGGCCGCTACGTCGTCGCCGGCGGACGCCATGTACAGCGTGGCCTTCAGGCCCGGCCTTGCCTTGAGCTGGTCGCCGGCCTTGCGTACCCATTCCTCGTTGTTCCACCAGAGGCTGGGGCTCAGCGCGATGGATGTGCCGAACATCCCGGGCTGGAGGAAGAACGTCTCCATGATGAACAGCCCCGCGAGCGACTCGCCGATGATGGCCGTCTCGTCGGTGGCGCGGTACTTGCGGCGGACGTGGGGCATCAGCTCGTCGCGCAGGAATGCGCGGAACGCCGCCGAGCCACCCACGCGTGGGGCGATCTCCTTGTCCTTCGCGACCTGCGTGGGGCCGGTCATGTCCCGGCGCCGTTCGGTGTTCTCGATGCCTACCAGGATGACGGGCCGCATCTCCCCAGCGCGGATGGCGGTGTCCACCATGGTGGCGACGTGCGGGAAGTCCTCCTGTTCGCCGCCGTCGGGCATGTAGAGGACGGGGTAGCGCACGCCCTTCGCCGCGTCATAGCCGGGTGGCGTGTAGACGTTGATGCGCCGCGTTTCCCGGAGCTTCTTCGACGGCAGCGTGAACGTCGCGTGCGGAGGCATCGGCTCCGTTTCAGCGGCATGGGCCACGCCGCTGACAAGGACGACGGCGAGCAGGAACAGACGGACACACCGCATGGGCTGCCACCTCTGGAAGGGATGAATGCTCGGGTGCTTCAGCGCCGGGACGGCGAACGGGACGACGAGGACGACGACTTCGCCTTGGGCACGCGCCGGGCGACGAAGAGGGTGTGCCTCGGCCCCTTGGTGCCGTGCGCCGTGGGGTGGAGGAGGTTGACGGTGAAGCCCACCTCTTCCAGCAGCTTCACGTACGCGGGCGAGGGCCCGGCGCTCCACACCACCAGCGTTCCGTTGGAGCGCAGGGAGTTGAAGGCGTGCGATACGCCGGTGAGGTCGTAGAGGCTGTCGTTGTCCGGGTGGGTCAGGGCCTTCGGGCCGTTGTCCACGTCGAGCAGGATGGCGTCGAAGGCGCCCTGCTGCCTGCGCATCACCTTGCCCACGTCACCCTCCACCACGGTGACGCGCGGGTCCTCCAGCGGCGCGTTCGCCAGCGGCGCGAGCACACCCCGGTTCCACTCCACGACCGGGGACATCAGCTCCGCGACAACGATGCGGGCACCCGGTCCCAGGCGGTCGAGCACCGCGCGGACCGTGAATCCGAAGCCCAGCCCGCCCACGAGCACCCGGGCGGGCGCGTCCGCCGCGAAGTTCGCGCAGCCGGCGTCGGCCATGGCCATCTCAGAGCCATGCTGGCGGCTGGACATCAACGTCTGGCCGCGCACGCGCAGCACGTACTCATCGTCCCGCTTGGCGAGCACGACCTCGCCCACATCCGGCAACTGCGCTCGCTCCACTGTTTCCCAGGGCTTCATGCCAGCGCTCTTCGCGCGACCGGGCCTCCGGGTCAAGTCGCCGCCTTGACACCCCGGGACGTGCCTGCGAAATGCGGACGACCGCCCCCACCCCATGGAACGCAACGGACGACAGGCGTGGCCCCCGGAGCTCTCCGAGCCCTTGCGCGAGGTGGACCGCCTGCGCCGGGGAGGCCGCTACACGTCGGCGCTCGCGCTGGCGCGGACGCTGGCGGAGGCGCATCCGACGCAGGTGCGGGTGCTGGTGGAGGTGGGGCTGACGCTGGGGGTGTGGGGCGGCCAGCCGTCGGAGGCGCTGCCCTGGTTCGACCGCGTGCTTGAGCTGGCACCTGGCCACGTGGCCACGCGCTACCACCGGGCGCTCACGCTCGCTCGGCTGGGCAGGCACGCGGAGGCGGTGGAGGAGTTCGCGCAGGTGGAGGCCGCGGGGTTCCGCAAGGCGCTGGTGCTGCACATGAAGCGCGCGGAGTCGCTCGGCGTGCTGGGGCGGTTGACGGAGGCGGAGGCGGACTGGACGGCGGCCCTGGCGGAGGACCGGGGCAATCCGTGGCTGCTCCAGCAGCGGGCCCAGAGCCGCGCCCGCGCGGGGCGGATGGATGCCGCGGAAGCGGACCTCACTGAAGCACTCGCGTCCCAGGTCGGTGACGCGGTGGATCCCGAACTGCTGCACGAGCGGGGCGTGCTCAGGCTTCAGCGTGGCGATGTCACGGGCGCTCGCGCGGACTTCGACGCGGGGCTCCAGGCCTTCCGCATGGGTGACCCGCCATCGCTGCTGGACGCGCTCCGGAGCGGGCTCCAGGACGCGGCATCCCGTGAGGGCGGGACGCGCTGAGCGCTGCTGTCCTCGCGACGGCCGCGCTGCCTCGGATGGCTACGCGTGCTCGACTTGTGCCGGCGCGGGACGGCCGCCGACACGGTTCGAGACCGCGAAGATCCCAGCTCCGACCAGTGTGAGCGCGACGGCGGCCCAGGCCGGCGCGAGGTATCCATACCCGGCCGCGATGACCACGCCGCCCAGCCATGCTCCCGCGGCGTTGGCGATGTTCAGGGCGGAGTGCGACATCGAGGCGGCCAGCGAAGGCGCACCGGGCGAAGCCTCCATGAGCCGCACCTGCACCGCGGGCGCGAGGAACTGCGCCGAGATGCCGATGAGGAACACGAGCGGGACAGCCGCCCAGGGCGACGTCGCCGTGAGCGCGAACAGGGCCATCACCAGCGTTGTCGCGCCAAACCCCACCCACATCGCGAGCGACACCGAATGGTCCGTCAGACGGCCTCCCATCATCGCCCCCACCGTCATGCCCACGCCAAAGAGGGCGAGCACCCACGGTAGCGCCGACTCGGGCAAGCCCGACGCGAACGTCAGCGTCGGCGCGATGTAGCTGTAGACCGCGAACAGCCCTCCGAAGCCCACCGCGCCCACCAGCGACGTCCACCACACCTGCGGCTGCTTCAGCGCGGACAACTCCTGACGGATGCTGCTTCCTCCCAGTGATGCCACGTGCGGCACCCACAGCCACAGGGCTGCGAGCGTCAACAGCCCGATGGCACCGACCAGCAGGAACGTGCTCCGCCAGCCCAGCTGCTGCCCCAGGAACGTCGCCACCGGGACGCCGATGATGTTGGCGACGGTGAGTCCGGCCATGATCAACGCCACCGCGCGTCCCTTGCGCCCGGCTCCCAACAGCTCGGCTCCCACGACGGAGGCCACCCCGAAGTAGGCGCCGTGCGGCAGGCCCGCCATGAACCGGGCCACGACGAGCGAGTCGAGGGTCGGCGCCAGCGCCGAGGCCGTGTTGCCCAGGGTGAACGCCACCATCAACAGCAGCAGCAACGCCCGACGCGACATCCGCGCCGTCACGATGGCGACCAGCGGCGCTCCCACGACCACGCCCAGCGCATAGGCGGCGATGACATGCCCGCTCCGGGGAATCGTCGTCCCCAGCCCGCTCGCGATCTGCGGGAGGATGCCCATGGTGGCGAACTCGGTTGTCCCGATGCCGAAGCCACCCAGGGACAGCGCCAGGAGCGCCCTTCCTACGTCTTGCTGCTTCATGGGTTGCCGCCCTGGACTTTGTCTTCCGTGAATGAAATCTGCACGATTCGGCATGTATCTGCCGAATCAGGCTCGCGTTTGCAATAAAGCGAGCCGGAGTCGGTATCCCGGCGCCGAATCAGGCATGGAGGCAGGACGCATGGTCACCCAGGAGCGGCACAAGCGGATCCTCGAGCTCCTGGCCCGGGACCAACGTGTTGCCGCGTCCGCGTTGGCCGAGGAGTTCAGCGTCTCCGAGGACACCATCCGCCGTGACTTGCGGGAGCTGGCCGAAGAGGGGCTGCTCCGTCGCGTCTATGGCGGGGCGGTCCCCCGCACTCCCATCTCGCCCACCTACGCGGGAAGGCGGGAGGAGTCCGTGGCGGCCAAGGGCGCCATCGCCGCCACCGTGGCGGGCCTGCTCCGCCCCGGACAGCTCATCTTCCTGGACGCGGGGACGACGGCCACGGCGGTCGCGTCCCAGCTGCCGGCGGACCTGAAGCTGACGGTCGTCACGCACAGCCTTCCCGTCGCCTCCGTGCTCGCCGAGCACCCGCTGGTGGATGTCATCCTGCTCGGAGGGCGGCTGCTGAAGGATTCCCTCTCCCTGGCCGGGCCCGAGACCGTGGAGGGGTATCGCAAGTTCCGCGCGGACCTCTGCGTGCTCGGGACCGCGAGCGTGCACCCGGAGCTGGGGTTGGGCGTGTTCAGCCACGAGGACGCGGAGGTGAAGCGCGCCATGGTGGCCGCGGCCACGGAGGTCATCGTCGTCGCGGCGGGGGAGAAGCTGTGCACGACGGCTCCCTATGTCGTCGGACCGCTCTCCCTCATCGACCGGCTGGTGACGGACGCCCCGGCCCCCGCCGGGTTCGCACGGGAGCTCGCGCTCGCGGGCGTCGAGCTCGTCCAGCGCTGATCATCCCTCGCGGGGGATGGGCTCGAACTCGATCGTCTTCCCGTGGGGGCGCACGTAATAGAGGTGGATGCGCAGGTGCGGGTATGCCGTCTGGAGCTCCTTCGCGCCGAAGTGCAGGTCCTTCAGCTGCTGCTCCACGGCGATGTCCGGACCCAGCGCGCTGTGCTTCGCGTGGTAGTAGCCGCACCCCGCGTGCGCCAGCAGCAGCACGTCCTCGATGTGATGGCCTTCGATGAGGAAGCGGGCGGCCTTCGTGAAGCCCTCGCTCTCCAGGTAGTCCGACGCCCAGCGGTTGAGGAGCGCGGGGCCGCCAGGAATGGTGAGCGTGTCGATGCGCGGGTGACCCAGGTGCCGGGCCAGGTCCTCCACGGCCTCGGTGAAGCGCCCGTCCGAGCAGTACACGGCCAGGGTCTTCGGGTGGACCGTTTCAAAGGGGACGCGGGAGACGAAGGGTGCGGACATGCGCCCCAGGTTAATGGCTCCCGGCCTCCACGAAAGCGCCTTGTGCCCCGCGGCACTCCAGGGGGTGGGGGTGGGACACGGACTCAGCCCTCGCGAATGGCCCGGGCCTCGAGCGCGGCACGGGCCCGCTCCGCGAGCCGGAGGCTGTCGGGAAGCTCCCGGCCCAGCAGCCTGGGAACGCCCACGGCCAGCGCCACCGCGTTGCTGTAGAAGCACGCCTGCGCCCGCGACAGGTCCGCGAGCGGCAGCACGCGCTCCACCACCGGCAGGCCGTCCACGGACGCCATGGCCAGCAGCACCGCGCGCGCGATGCCCGGCAGGCACGGCGCGGACAGCGGCGGGGTGACGAGCGCGCCGTCCAGCTGCACGAAGAGGTTGGCGGTGGGCAGCTCGCAGACCTCCGCCGCCTCGTTGGTGAGGATGGGCATCCACGGCAGCAGCGCGTGCTGGCGGAAGTACGCCAGGCCCTTGTGGTTCACCGTGCGTTCCGCGCGCCGGTAGGCCCCGGCCTCCACGCCTTCCAGTTCGCGACCCTGCCGGTGCAGGGCTTCGAGCTCCGTGGGGAAGGGCCGGAAGGTGCACAGCACGTGACCGTCGCTGACAGCGAGCTTGCCCACGCCGGTGAAGCGGGGCCCCATCGCCGCGTCCGCGGTGAGACAGCGGCGCAGGGCTTCCCGCACGGCGTCCTCGCGGAGGATCGCGGGCGCCGGAGCGCGCACCGCCGTGGAGAATGCGTCCAGGCTTCCTCGCAGGCGGGACAGGTGCCGTGCGAGGAACCTCGGCTGTCCGGCGTCGATGCGGAAGGTGGTGAAGAAGCCCGCGCCGAAGAAGAAACCCTGGGAGAAGTCGTGCAGGCGCAGGTCCTCCCAGCGCTGGACGACGCCATCGACGGAGACGGTGGAGAACATGATCAGGCCTGGCGGATGGCGGGCAGGTAGCTGTCGAGCGGTGCCGTGTCGCTGCTCGGGATGCGCAGCTTCACCCGGTCGGGTCCCACGCTGAAGGTGTCCCAGGAGAAGAGGAACAATCGCCGCTCGCGAACGCGGTCATGGACGTCCGCCCAGGGAATGCACAGCGGCGGATGGCCCAGGCGAAAGAGGAAGAACGCCGCGAGGTAGAGCCCCCGCGCGTCGCCGCCCAGGGTGAGGCAGTTGCCGTACGACACCCCGCCCACCTCGCCGGAGACGAAGGATCTGCACGGAAAGCCTCCGCCCTTGTCCAGACGGTAGTCCCGCGCGAGCCGCCGCCAGCCTCCCATCGCGGCGAGGACGTACGAGACGAGCACGAATATCACCGGGAACATGACGAAGAAGAGCCACGGCGGCAGATGAAAAGCGGGCTGCGGGTGCATGGCCGCATTCTAGGCCAGCGCCAGGCGTCACGGGCTGGCTGCGTCGCCGAGCTGGAGGCTCGCGGAGGCGGCAGGGATGCCGGGTAGCGTGAAGAAGAACGCGGCGCCGTGGCCCGGCTGGCTCTCCACCCAGACGCGGCCGCCGTGGGCCTCCACCAGCCCCTTGACGATGGCGAGCCCCAATCCGGCGCCCGCCTTGCGCGTGTGGATGGCCTGCCAGAAGCGGTCGAACACGTGGGGCAGCGACTGCGCGTCGATGCCCGGCCCCGAGTCCACCACGCGGAAGCACACGTGCTCTCCCCGGCGCTCGGCCTTCAGGAGGATGTGGCCCCCGGCCGGGGTGAAGCGGATGGCGTTGCCCACCAGGTTCTGGAAGACGCGCACCATGCGCGCCCGGTCCGCGCGCACCTGGGGGAGGTCCGGCCCGGACTCCACTTCGAGCCGCAGCGCCTTGTCCGCCGCCAACAACTCATTCAAGGCCTGCACCTGGTGGAGCAGCCGGGGCACGTCCAGCGGCTCCACGTCCAGCATCGTGCGCCCCGACTCCACGCGCGCCACCTCCAGCAGGTCGTCGATGAGCCCCTCCATGTTGCCCACCACGAGGCGGACCTTGCGCAGGGCCTCCGTGGCATGCGCTTCCTCGTGCGTCCGGACCAGGCTGCGCTCCGCGGAGCGGGACAGGAGGGTGATGGTGTTCAGCGGCGCGCGCAGGTCATGGGAGACGATGCCCAGCGTCTCGTCGCGCTCGGCGACGGCCTGCTTCGCGGTGCGGTACAGCCGCGCATTCTCCAGCGCCAGCGCGGTCCGCCGCGCCAGCTCCTCCACCAGGGGAAGACTCTCCACGCCGTAACGCAGGCCCGTGTGCGCGGACACCAGCAGCATCACCCCCAGGGAATGGTCCTGGAGGGCCAGCGGCACGGCCACCGCGGACTCCACTCCGGGGCTGTCCGCGGAGGGCCCCGGCAGGAGCACTCCCGACTCCGTGCGCAGCGCCTGCGCCACGGTCCGCGCCAACGCGGATTCGGCTCCGGGGGTGCACGCCGCTCGCAGCGCGTCCGCCAATCCGTGTGTCACGGCGGCGACCTCGGTGGAGACCTCCTCATCCAGGCAGCCGCTCCGCGTGGAGATGGCGCAGCCGTCCGCGAGCGTGGGCACCGCGAGCGTCACCACGGTGCGGACCACTTCTCCGCAGTCCAGCGAGCGCGTGCTGGCGGTGCCCATGTCGGAGAGGAAGCGGCCCCACAATTCGACGCGCCGCTTTTCGGTGATGTCCCGGAAGTAGACGGAGAGTCCCTCCGGGGACGGGTACGCCACGACGCGCAGCCAGCGGTTGTCCACGAGCGAGGGTTGTTCCTCCTCCACGGGGAGCTGCGTCGCCGTCGCCCGTCGCACCAGGGCCGCCATGGCCGGGCCGTGGTCTCCGGAGAAGACCTCCTCCAGCCGCCGGCCCAGCAGCACCTCGCGCCTGAGGCCGAAGTGGGACTCCGCGGGCCGGTTCACATAGGTGAAGCGTCCGTCCCGGTCGAACGCGGCGAAGCCGTCGGCGATGCGCTCGAGCACCGCGTTCATCCGCTCGCGCGCGGCCTCCGCCTCCTCGCGGGCGGCCTCTTCCCGGGCCAGCCGGTTGCGTGCCTCGGCGGCTTCGTAGCGGGCGGTGACGTCCTCGTGGGCCATCACCACGCGCAGCGGGCCCGACCCGACGAAGCGCGTGGCGCGCAGCAGGAACCAGCGCCGTTTGCCTCCTGCGGGCTCGTGGCACGGGTAGTCCAGGAGGAATGACTCGCTGCGACCGGCGAGGATGTCGCGGATGCCTTGCGCCACGGCGGCGGCTTCCTCGGCGTACTCGCCCCGTGCGTTCTCGGTCACCTCCAGGTAGTTCGCGCCCACGCCACAGCGCTCATCTCCGTCCGAGCAGCCGTTGTCTTGCGCGAAGCGCTTCCACGCGGCGTTGACGGCGATGATGGCACCCCGGCCATCCAGGATGGCGATGTGCGTGGACAGCGAGTCGAGCGTGGAGCGCAGGAACTTCTCCGACGCATGCAGCGCATGTTCAGCGCGCTTGCGGGGGCTGACATCGCGGAAGCTGACGGTGAGGCCTCCCGAGGAGGGGTACGCGCGCACGTCCAGCCAGGCATCGAGGGGTTCGTAATAGGACTCGAACGCGACATGGACCTGCTCCGTGACCGCCCGTTGGTACTCCTGCTCGAACACGGAGCCGCGCGCCTCGGGGAACTCGTCCCACACGTTGCGCCCGAGGAGCTCCGCACGCGGGCGGCGCAGCAGCCACTCGCTGCTCGTGTTGAGGTAGGTGAAGCACCAGGAGCGGTCGAGCGCGAAGACCGCGTCCGAGATGCGCTCCAGGGCGTCGAGGGCCTGGATGGATGAGGGAGCCTCGGACGCCGGGCGCTCAAGCGAGGTCCGTTCGTGGCCCTGTCGCACGGCCATTCCTCCACTCCCCCTCATGAAAATCACCAGAAGGAAGTATGGGAGTCGCGGCCGCGCGAAGCCGCGCGAGGACGACTCCCCGCTCGTGGGCCAGTCCCGACCACGAAAGGGGAGCGCCCCCCTGCCCGCGGGCCTGGAAGCCCGCGGGGAAGGGGAGCCAGTGAGGCGGACGTCAGGTGTCCTGCTCGCGAGAGTCGCAGGCCGGGCTCACCCCGCGTGGCGGATGCCTTGCTCACCGGAGCGGTGCGCCAGTTGGAGGATCTCCTCCTCCGACAGTTGCTCCGTCTTGATGATGTTCCGGTCCGCCTTGAGCTGTTCCACCTGGCCTTCACGCAGGACGTGGAACTGGCCTGTCTTCTGTGGAGGCAGCCGCACCGAGGGGTCCACGCGCGCTTCCGAGAACATCGGCTTGAGCTTCTTGAGCGCCACCTCTTCCTTCACGCGGCCCGCGAACCAGGCGCGCACGTTGTCGCGGCACTTGTAGTCCAGGTCGCCCGGGCTCTGCGTCGCGAGCATCACGCCAACGCCAGCCGAACGCGCCCGCCGGAGCAGGTTCTCCATGGGCTGCTTCGTGGCGGGGACGCTCATGGCGGGCAGGTAGATGTCCGCCTCGTCGAAGAGCAGCACGGCCTGGAGCTTCGGGGAGGGGTTCTGGCTGGCCCAGCGATTGGCCTCCACCAGCAGCTGTGACACCCAGAACAGCGAACTGTGCAGTCCGCCCAGGAACTTGGTGCTGATGATGGTGAGCCGCGTCTTGCCCGGCACCCTCGCGGTGCCCAGGCCCAGCAGCTCGTTCATGTCGAGCTTCTCGCCGTTGTTGGAGAGCAGGGTCTGCGCGTTGAGTCGCAGCGTCGCCAGGTCCTGCGCCAGCTTGGTGAAGACCTTGTCATCCAGCCCATGCGCCTCCTGGACGAGCGCCATGTCCTGCGCGGCGACGAAGCGCTGGATGAGGTCCAGGGTGATCTCCTTGCCGGACGGACGCTGCACCAGCAGCCGCAGCGCCAGGGCCAGCAGGGCCTTCGCGGCCCTGTCCCGGGCACCACTCCTGTACTCCAGCATGGTGGAGAGGGCGTCCGCGGCCTGTTGGAGGATCTGGTCGCGCTCCTCGGGCGAGAGCTTGTCGAGCCCTCGGGGCACCACCGGAATCGACAGCGGGCGTCCGTCCGAGCGGCCCGGCGTGTAGAGCGCTACGTCCACGCGCTCCCGCAGCAGCTTGCGGCGTTCGAGCATCATCGGGTCGTCCAATGCCTCCTCCCACGCTGTGTCGTTCGCGTAGGCGGCGAGGTCGCCCTTGCGGTCCACGAGGATGGCGGGGATGCCTTGAATCAACAGCTGCTCGACCAGGTTCAGCGCGAGCGTCGTCTTGCCGCTGCCGGGCCCTCCGAGGAAGGCGCTGTGCTGCTTCAGTTCATCCGGCTGGATGTAGACGGTGTTGGAGAAGACGCCTTCGGAGACACCCACGCGCATCTGGCCCTTGGGGCCTTCGTCCTTCTTCGACCTGCTGACAGGGGCGGGGGACTTGTCCGGCTTGACCGGCAGAATCTGGCTGGCCGGCGTCACCTCCCACTCGGTCTCGCCGTCGGACACGGCGGATTCACTCACGGCGGCGGGCTTGACCCCCACGGGCGAAGGAGGCGTGACGGCGGCGGGAGCGTGCTTCTCCAGGGCCAGCAGGTCCGTGATGCCCTGGAGCCGCGTCACCGGATGGGCCACGCGGCTCCACCCGAGGAACACGGACTCCACCTGCTGTTTGCGGAAGGTCTGCAACGCGAGCAGCTCCCGCAGGTCGCTAGGGGCCACCACCGCGCGCCGACCGCCCTTGCGCTGGAGCACGGCGGTCTGCTCCGCGACCATCGTGCCCAGGCTGCCGGGGAACTCCGTGGTGCGCACCAGCACGGGGAGTTTCCTGGCCGCGGTCTTGATGGCCTGGGTCATCTGCTTGCCCAGGGAGCCTCCCTTGGGCGTGTTGTTGCAGAGCGCGACATGCAGTTGTGCGTCGCCGGGCTGGGCCGTGACGTCGAGAGAGTCCCCTTCATCGCGGGTCTTCACCTTGAAGCGGTTGGGGTCGCCCAGTTCCTCCGCGCTCGCCTTGATGCCCCAGGCGAGCAACGCGGTGATGTCCGCGTCTCCTTCCGGCACCCTTGTCTTGAAGTTGGCCTTGAAGTCCGTCCAGGCCTGGTCCAGGTCCGGCGCCGGAGGCGGCTTGGGGAGGACGGTGGCCCCCGTCGTGGGCGTCTGCTGCTTCTTCTCCGGCAGGGGGAACGCCGCTGGCAGCTTGCCGTCCTGGATGGCCTGTTCCCGGTAGCGGTGGCAGGCGTTCAGGATGTCTCGCGTCCGCTGTCCGCTCAGCAGCTCGAAGCCCTGGGCCGGAATGGGGTAGGTGGGCTGGGCCGGGTTGAAGACGATGCCCTGCTGTTCGTACAGGGACTTCAACCGGCGGGCCGCGATGTCGCGCCCCGTCTGCGCGGTGACGTTGAGCTCCAGGTCCACGGGTTCGGGGTTGCGCTCGATGCGGTCGAGCATCGCGCGGTTGAGGTGCGAACGCGTCGCGACCCAGAAGTCAGAGAGGCAGCAGACCACCACGATGGCCGAGGGCACCTGGGCCGCCAGCGCCACCAGCGTGCTCATCGCGCGGCGGAACGAAGGCTCCATCTGGGGCTTCTGCTCGAAGTCGAGCATGTCCTCCACCTGGTCGACGCAGAGGACCATCGCCTTGCCGAAGATGCCCATGAGCTGACCCAACTGGATGAGAATCCGGCTGGGCGACTCCTCGGTGTTGCGAGGCACCAGGTTGCCGATGATGGCCCGGTCCTCGGGTGACATCTCCTCGCAGCGCAGCCACTGGACGATGCGGTGGTGGAAGCGGGCCTCGCGGCGCTGGAGGCAGAGCAGGGCGCGCAGCAGGTTGACGTCGATGTTGCGGAACGCAGGGTCCGCGTGCAGGTCGTCCGCGACCGCGCGGATGTTGCCGTGCAACTCCTCGTCTTCCAGCACGTCCTCGTCCGGGATGTGGGCCGCGAAGATGTTCTTGCAGCGCTTGAGCACGGCCTCGGACAGCAACATCAACCCCGTGTCCTCGACATGTCCGTGGTCGTACGGCTTCTCCAGCGAGTCGATGACCTCCGACAGGATGTAACGGTCGTAGTGCGTCACATCGACGGTCATGGGCAGATAGCCGACGTAGCCCTTGCCGCTCTCGTGCACGCTGTTGCGGAAGGCTCGCACCAGGTGCGTCTTGCCGCTGCCGGAGTCCCCCTTCAAGAGGAGGATCCTCCCGTCCTCCGGCGGCGTCTGCGCGGTGGCGCGCTTCACGAGCCGCTCGAACGCCGCGCGCGCGGGTGCATTGATGGAGGGCACGTCGAACGGATCCCGCTTCCACAGCGTCTGCCCCTGCTGGACGCTGTTGAAGATCTCGGGGCCATCGGACAGGAACGCTTTCAGACGGGCGTCATGGGACATGGGGAGGCTCCTGCGAACGGGTTCCGCTTAGAGGACGACGAAGTGGAAGCTGGCGCCGGCGGCACGCACTTCGGATTCGGTGATGTCCCGGGGGTTCATGGCCGCCAGCAGGTCGGCCCGGCCCAGGGACAGCTGATGCGCGCGGTTGGCCGCGAGCAGCGCCTCGTTGAACGCCGGGCGGTCCGCCCACTCAGGCTGCAGCGCCTTCCACACGTGGGAGATGAAGACCTTGTTGTCACCGAAGCGGCCCGTGGGGGGCACGGCCCCCGCCGCGTCCAGCACCCGCCGGGCGAAAGACACCGTGTCCGTGGGCGGCGTCTTGGGGGCAACCTTCACGGCCGCCTCCACGAGCTTCGGCTTGGGCGCGGAAACCTTGTCCGCCTCCGCCAGCACCCACTCCCGCATCGCCGCCATCCGCACCACCTCCGCGTCCACTCGCGGCGCCCCCACCGCGCGGGCGGCCAGCTGCTCCAAGCCGCGCTTCGGGTCGCGGACCTCCTGGTCCAGCAGCTTGCCCAACAGGTGCGCCTGCACCGCGCGCAGCGTGAACGCCTCGTCCGTCTCCACGCCCAGCTGCCGCCACAGCAGCCGGTCGCGCACCTGCGCCAGCGTCGGCGTCTCCGGCCCCTCCAGCTTGTGCGCCCGCTTGAGCACCAGCGCCCGCACGCCGTCCGCGTCCGATAAGCGCCCCAGCGCGGACTTGGAACCCGGCAGGCCCAGCCCCTTCGCCAGCAGGTGCTGCTGCTTCACGCGCTTCCAGGTGAGCCCCTTGGGGGAATCCACGCGCAGGAACTTCAACGCCTGCTGCCGGCCCGCTCCCGTCAACGCCAGCCCAGAACGGCCCCGGGCCTCCACCCGCTTCTCCTCCAGCAGCTCCGTCAACAGCGAGTCGAACCGGCCGGTCCATTCGCCCCGGCTCCAGCGGTGTTCCACGAACGAGTGCAGCGTCTTCGCCAATTCGTTGCGCGTGCCGGCCTTCTTCTCCGAGCGCGTCGCCAACCAGGCCAATGCCAGGCCCTGGAGCCGGGTGTCAGGAGTGTCGGTGTCCATGTCGTGGCTCCCGCCCGCCAGGCTCGCGCCCGCGGGCTTCAATCAACGTGTCGAGGGTGTGGAGGATGTGTTCCAGCTGGGACAGCACGTCCGTCGCGAGCAGCCGGTACACCCAGTAGCCCTCGCGCTGCAGGTCCAGGTCCTTGCGCCGGTCGCGGCGGAACCGCTCCGGATCCTGGAAGTGGTGATAGCCGTCGATCTCCACCGCGATGCGCAGCGGGCGGCACAGCAGGTCCACCTCCCAGCTGCGCTTGTCCTCGGGGTGCAGCCGGGCGTTGAGCTCGAAGCGGCCCGCCGTGCTCCGGTGCTCCTCCAGCCGGTCGCGCAGGTACGCCTCCGCCTTGCTCCGCGCCCGGTCCGCGCCCGCCTCGCCCGCGCCCGTCAGCACCGCCAGCGCCACCTCGGCGGCGCTCACCCGCTGCTTCTCGGACGCGCCCGTGCGCTCCAGCTTCCGGAGCGTCGCCACCGCGCTCGCGGTCTCGGACGGCTCCGCCGGCACCTCCACCACGCCCTCGCGCACCAACGCCTTCAGCCGCGTCTCCCCGCCCGCCAGGAACGCCCCCAGCGCCTCGCTGGACACCACGCACGCCACCGCGAGCGCTGGCACCGCGCTGCTCAACACCCCCGCCACCTGGAGCCCCCGGCACGATGGCGCCTCCCCCACCGCCATTCGCACCACTGGGGCCTGCCCGGGCGGCACCAGCGCGTGCACCGCACGCAGCCCCGCGCCCAGGTTCTTCGCGAACGCCGTGCGCACGGCATCCGGGAGCACTCCGGGCTCCACCGACTCACGGCCAATCACCAGCTCCCGGCACAGCGCCCACGTGGCGTCCGCCAACATCACGGGCGGCGGCAGCGCCTCCAGCAACACGCGCCGCTCATGTGCTGTCTTTCCCTGGAACCGCGGCGTGTGTCTGGGATTCGCCGCGGTCAGGCTGAACGTCGCCAGCGCCTCCGCGTCCGCCCCCAGGTCCCGGGTCGCCGCCAGCGCCCGTGCCCAATCCAGTGCCGCCTCGTGCGGGTCCTCCCCGGAGACCTCCACCACCGTCAGCCCGTGCCTCGCGGCCCACTGGCTCCAGAGCGTCCCTCCCAGGGCCTCCGGTCCCTCCAACACGCTCAGGGTCGCGATGCCTTCCGCCCGGCGCCGGGCCTGGCGGTCCAACGCATCCAGCAGCGCGACGTCACCCGCCAATGGCAAGCACTACCCCCCGGGAGTGATGGCTTCACCGCCCCCTCGTGAGCAAAAGACTGCTCCCACGGGTTGGGTGAAGACAAGCCCCCCAAAGGAGGTATGGCATTCCGGGAAGGAAGGGACCCGGGTGGGTCTGAAAGGCTTTACCGCCCTGCGTCGTCGCCGGTTTCCCGATGGAGAAGCACGCCCAATCCGGCCGCCGCGAGCGCTGAGACCATGCCCGTCAGGAAGGGGGCCTGGGTGCTCCATGACGCATACATCCAGCCGCTCGCCACCGGACCTACCGTGCGGGCCAGTCCACCGCACGACTGCGCCAGACCCAGCACGGCGCCCTGCTGCGACGGCGGGGCGACCTGCGAGGCCTGGCTTGAAATCAACGGCTGCAGGAAGCCCATCCCCACGCCCACCAGCACCACGGAGAGCATCATGGGAATCGCCTGCCACGACACCGCGAGCCCCGCCATGCCGCCCGCGAGCAGGAGCGCTCCGCAGATGAGCAGCTTGAACTCACCCGCCGCGCGAGACAGCGGACCAATCAGCCCGCCCTGGATGACCATGCCCAGGCCACCCACCACCGCGAAGGTGTAGCCCACCTCCTTGGAGCCCCAGCCCAGCCGCGCCTGCACCAGCAGCGCGAACGCCACCTGGAGCGTGGTCATGGACAGGAACACCGCGAAGAACAAGCCCAGCACCATCCCCAATGCCTTGCGCCGGGACGGGTCCTGCAACGCGGACCAGCGCGTCTGGGATTTCGCCGCCACGCGCTTCTCCACCGGGTGCGTCTCCGGCATCGCGAAGAACGCGGCCACGAAGCCCACCAGCGCCAGGCCTCCGGCGAGCAGCGGCGGCACCCACGGGCCCAGGCCGGAGAACAGGCCGCCCAGCGTGGGCCCCAGCACCATGCCCAGGCCAATGCCCGCGCCAATGCGGCCCATGGCCCGGGCGCGCGTCTCCTTCGTCGTCACGTCCGCGAGCGCCGCCTGACACGCGGCGATGTTGCCGGACGTCGCCCCCGCCAGGATGCGCGACGCGAACAGCAGCGGCAGCATCAGCTGGTGGCTGGCCAACGCGAACAGCGCCATGGCCACCGCGTTCGCCAGCAGGCTCAGGAGGATGACCGCCCGCCGCCCATGCCGGTCCGAATAGCGCCCGAGCAGCGGAGTGGCCAAGAGCTGCGTGAAGCTGAAGCACCCCAACAGGATGCCCACCGTGCGCGCCGAGCCGCCCATGGACTGCACGTAGAAGGGCAGCATCGGGATGACGATGCCGAAGCCCACCAGGTCCAGGAACACGGTGAAGAACACCACCGCCTCCACCCGGCGCAGCAGGCCCGGAGTGGCGGCGGACGAGGCACCCACGCTGTCAGCCACCATTGCCCGTCCGGTCCACCGGCAGCGCGTCCGCGTAGGCACGCAGGATGCGGCCCTCGTCGTAGGTGGCCTGGAAGCCCGTGGCCTCCAGGAAGCGCTTGTTGTCCACCACGATGGGGTAGCGCAGGTGGTCCGTGGCCCCCACGGACAGCCGGGGGAAGCCCGCGCGCCCCATCAGCACGGAGAACAGCGGCGACGGCAGCGGCACCGGCGTGCGGCCCGTGCCCTTGATGATGACGGACAGCGGCACCGGCGCGGGCCCCGCCACGTTGAAGATGCCGCGCACCTGCTTCTCCAGCGCCAATTGCAGCGCCGTCACCACGTCCTCCTCCTGGAGCACGTGGAAGAGCGGGTCGTAGCCCAGCACCATGGGCACGCGCTTGCCGCGCAGCAGGTTCGCGAGCGTGCCGGTGCCCGGCGTGCCCAGCGTGTAGACGAGCCGCAGCACCGCGGTCTTGACGTCCGGCATGCGCCACAGCGCCGTGGCCGCGTACAGGTCCGCGGCCACCAGGTCCGCCAGCTCCGGGATGGCCTCCAGCGCGCGCGGGGGCTCGTCCTCGGAGTGGTACAGCGGCGAGTCCGGCGCCGCGCCGTAGAACGTGTGACGCCCCACGAAGAGCACCTGCTTCACACCGTGCGCCGCGCAGTGGTCGAACAGCGCCTTGGTGCCGTCCAGGTTGATGCGGCCGCGCTCGTGGCCCTGCACGGTGAACGCCGTCACCGTGGCCATGTGAATCACGGCCTCCGGCTTCCAGCGCCGGAAGAGGTCCTCGGCGGCGCGCTTGCGGATGTCCACCGGGTGGACCTCGATGCCCTTGGGCGCGTCCCTCCACGGGCGGATGTCGATGCCCGCGACTTCATGGCCGCTGTCGCGCAGCTTGAGCGCCAGCCTCCGCGCGATGCCGCCGGAGATGCCCGCAATCAACACCCTCATGGCAACAGCCTCCGGGCCCGGCGCAGGTTGCGCTCGGCGCGGTTGTCTTCGATGAGCCGCTGGATGCTCGCCTTCACCTGGTCCACGTAGCCCTGGATGACGTGGTCCTCCTCGTCACCCGTGCCTTCGAAGACGAGCGGCTCGCCGTAATGGATTTCCAGGCCAACAGGCAGGGGCAGCGGCAGCAGGTACGGCGTCAGCGGCACGTACGGGACGCCCAGGAGCTTGCCCAGCGCGTACGCGTTGGTGACCGTGGGGATGGCCGCGCCGCCGCCCAGGAAGGCGAAGGGGATGATGGGCGAGCGCGTCTGGAGCGCCAGCCGGATGAACCCCGTGCCGAAGTCCACCAGCGAGTAGCGGTCCGGGTAGAGCTTCGCGGTGCCGCGGGCGCCCTCCGGAAAAATCATCAGCAGCCGGTCGTCCTCCAGCAGTCGCACGGCGTGCTCGGGCAGGCCGGTGAACTGGCCGGTGCGGCTGGCCCACAGCGAGGCCACGGGGAACTTGTGGATGAAGCGCTCCACCATGCCCTGCGCCAGGCGGGGCGGATCCATCTCCAGCATCGTGGAGGTGAGCACCATCATCCCGTCCACCGCGACGCCGCCGGAGTGGTTGCCCACCAGCATGCCGCGGCCCTTCTTCGGGATGTGCTGCACGCCGGTGCAACGCACCCGGAAGTAGTTCCGGTAGAGGAAGGCGAAGAACTCCAGCGCCAGCTTCAGGTGCTTCTTGGAGATGCCGTAGGGGTCGACACCGTATTCGTTGAAGGGCAGCTCCAACCGCTCCACCCGCTCTGACAGGGACTCGCTCTGGGGCACGGGGCGCACCGTAGCACCGCGCGGGTGCTTTGCACGGGGGGCCCGCGTCCCCCATTGTGCACCCGACGGGTGCCCCGGACGGGCCCCCAGGGAGTGACGCGTGATGGCGGGGCAGCCGTGGACGGAGATGCTGGACGGGGTGGTCGCGTGGGCCAAGGCCCTGCCGGCGGGGCTGTCCAACCAGGTGGCGGTGGACGTGAGCGGCCGGCGGGTGCGGCTGTCGCACGCGCGGGTGGAGGCGCTTTCGCGGGGCGTGCTGGGCCGCGTGAAGGGGCTCACCCTGCGCTCCTGGGACATCACTCCGTCCGTGTACGACCTGCGGCTGGACGTGCGGGGCTGGAAGCTGCGGGTGGAGACCACCCCCCAGCGCGTGGAGCTGGCCGGGGGGCGCTACACGCTGTGGCTGGCCACTCCCGGACGGGTGGAGCTGGAGGAGTCCCCCGGCGCGTCATCCCTGTTGATGGGCGCGCTGCGCACGGGGGCCGGGAGGGCCGCGCTCCAGGCCCTGGCGCGCAAGCTGTTGCCGCCGGGACTGGCCTGGGACGGACAGGTGCTCCGGGTGGAGGGAGCGCTGCCGAAGGAGGGCGCCCTGGCGGCCCGCCTCTTCGAGTCCTCCTCCCTGCGGATGACCGCGGAGCACGCGCCGGAAGGGCTGTGGCTGTCCGCGGAGGAGTGGCCGGGGCTCTTGGACCTGCTCCAGGCCGCGCTGGGCCCGGGGTAGGGCGCGCTTCAGCGACCCTCGCCGTCCCACACGTTGGCGCGGCCCGCCAGGGGACCGCGCTGCGGACGGACGATGCAGAAGCGCTGGCCGGTGGGGGCCTCCATCACCCACCAACGCTGCACGTAGGCGACGCGCTTCGCGCCCAGGGCCTCCAGCCGCTCCAGCTCCGCGTCCAGGTCATCCGACTCGATGTCCAGGTGGATGCGGCTCTCGTGCTCCACCTGCTGGAGGAGGAGCATGGGCTCGGTGTCCTTCGCCTCCAGCTCGCGGTAGGTGGGCGAGTCCGGATCCACCGGCTTCACCGCCCGCCCCAGCGCCGCGCTCCAGAACCGTGTGGCGGCGTCGAAGTCCTCGACCTTGCAGTCGATGACGAACGTGCTGAGTCGGCTGTGATGCATGGCTCGCTCCTGATGGGCCGGGCAGGGGGGAAGCCCGTTGAAGGGGGAGCCAGGGATACACCGAAAAGCGGGTGGAAGGTACGACGGATTGAAGGGTGGGAGGGATGTGCGGCGCGCACCACTCCGCGCCGCCGGAGCATCCGGCAGCGGACCTTTGCGGGTGCGGAATCCGACGGGGCTCCTGCTGGACTCCGGGGAGCGGGAGGCCCGGAGCCTCCCGTCCTGGGCCCTGCCTCAGTTGGGCCGCGCGAGCAGCTTGTCCAGCGCCGCGTAGCTCTCGTTGAGGCCCTGCTCCATGCCGGAGCCGACCATGCCCTGGAGGTCCTCCACGGTGTGGAACAGGGAGATGTTGACGAGCTTGGTGCGGCCGTCGCCCAGGTCCTCCAGCGTCATCGTCTCCACCGTCACGTGGCCCGGCATGCCGTCCCACTCGAAGGTCTGCTCGATGCGCTCCATGGGTTTCACCTCGCGGTAGCGGCCCTCGAAGCCGTGGCTGCCTTCGGGCGAGTGTTCGACGAAGCGCCAGTGGCCGCCGCGCTGAACGTCCATGCGCTCGACGACCACCTTGTTGCCCCGGCCCCACCACTGGGAGACGAGCGCGGGGTCCGTCATCGCCTTCCACACCCGCTCGCGAGGCGCGTTGAAGATGCGCTCGATGCGCAGCTCCCGCTCCGCGGTCTGGGTGACGATGGCCTTGGGGGATGCACTCGCGACTTGGGTCGTCATGGCGTTCCTTTCGTGCGCTCGAGGAAGTCCTCGAGGTTGTCCAGGCGCTGCTCGAACATGGTCCGGTACGTGGCCATCCACTTCGCCACGTCCTCCAGCCGCTTCGGCCCGAGCCTGCAATGACGGATCCGTCCGACCTTCTCCGTCGTGACGAGCCCCGCCTCCTCCAGGATGCGCACGTGCTTCTGGAAGCCCGTGAGCGTCATCTCGAAGTGTTCGGACAGGCTGCCGATGGACGTGCCGGTCCCTCCTCCCAGTCGCAGGAGGATGGCCCGGCGCGTCGGGTCCGACAGCGCCGCGAACGTACGGTCGAGGGCGGCTTGAGACTGAACCATTTGGTTCAGTGTTAAGGCCTGGCGCTCCAAACGTCAAGGCCCCGCCCGGCCGTGCGTTCGGTCGGACGGGGCCCTGGCTGTGGGCTAATTGAGCTCGCAGACCTGGCAGACCGGGCCGATGAGCTTCCAGGTCGTACAGCTGCCGCCCGGGGGGCAGCAGCGCTTGTACTTGGTGCCGGGCAACCCGTAGCCGCCGTACGTGGTGTTCGGCTCATCGTACCCGGCGGAGTTCGAGCAGGACGTGCGGCACGCGGCCTGCCAGGTGATCATCGACTGCATCTGCGAGGTGGGACAGTTGGGATCCGTGCCAATCTCCTGCTCCACCTGGGCCTCGCCGCTGGGGATGACGGCTTCGTCAGCCCCCGTGGCAGGGCCACAGGCGGTGACGACGCCCAGGGTGAGGCTCATCACGAACAACGCTCGAATCATGCTGCGCATGGGCAACGCTCCGGTCGGTGCAAGGCGGCAATGCCTTGCACTGGCGGATTGCGGCATGGCCGCGTTCGCATGACAAGCGGGGTAGGCCGGATGACGTAGGGGAAACCTACGACACCGTGTCTGACTACTTGCGCTTCTTGGACATGGAGCGGACGAAGATGGAGTCGATGCCGTGGATGCGCATGGAGACGAAGTCTTCCGCGGTGGCGTTCTCGTAGCCCGCGTCGCGCATCTCCTTCACGAACGCGGGCGTGACGCCGTGGATGCGCATGGCCACCAGGTCATCCGCGCTCAGGTCCTTGAAGCCCAGGCTGCGCATCTCGCGGACGAAGTCCGGCGTCACGCCGTGGATGCTCATGGCCAGGAGTGAGTCGAGGGACAGACCCTTGAACCCCAGCGCCGCGAGGCCCTGGATGCGCTCCGGCGTGACGTTGTGGATGCGGCAGCTCACCAGTTGCTCGAGGGTCAGCTTCGGGTAGCCCTCGGCCGCCATCGCACGGACGTATTCCGGAGTGACGTTGAAGATGCCCACCTGGACCAGCTCCTCCACGGTGGTCACCTTCTGGCCCGCCGCCGCGAGCGCCTGGACGCGCTGCGGGCCGACGTTCACGCTGGCCAGCAGGAATTGCTCGTCCGCGTCCGGCTTGGGAATGCCCAGCTCCGCCAGCTTCTTCGTGAAGCTTGCGTCCGGAGTGAAGCGCCAGGTGCCCACGCCCTGTCCGTCCTTGAAGCGGCCCTCGAAGTCGAACGTGCCCGCTTCACGCACCAGCTTGAAGGGGGCGCTGCTTCCTTCCGCCGTGGACAGCCCCTGGAAATCGGCGAGCGGCGCGGAGAAGCCGTGGTGCGAATCAGGACGGTCCTTGGGCTGCAATGACAGCTGCAACTGCTGCTCCTTCACGTACGCGCCCCACGTGCCGGTGCGCTGGGCCTCGGCGGCGAGGACGGGAAGGGTGAAGAGCATCACGACCAGGGTGAGCCACGGAGACAGGCGCGACGTCATGACGGCGACTCCTTTTTCGGCAAGGCGCGGCCCTTCCGCGCGCTCGGGATGGAGCGCGCGGTGGGGCTGCTTGGGAGAGGAAGGGAGGGGTTACTTCCGGGACTTCTGCATGCGGCGGATGAAGTCCGCGTCCACGCCGCCGGCGCGCAGGCGCACCAATTCATCCACGGTGGCGGGCTTCACGCCCGCGGCTTCCAGTTCGCGCAGGTAGCTGGAGTCGACGCCCAGTGCACGGAGCTGCACGGCTTCATCCAGGCTCAGCTTCCCGAAACCCGCGGCCTTCAGTTCGTTGATCCACGCGGCGTTGATGCCCAGCGCCTTCGCGGACAGCAGGTCGTCGGAGTCCTCCTTGTCGAAGCCCAGGGCGGCCATCTGTCCCAGCCACTCCGGCGTGACGCCCAGGTGCTTCATGGCCACCAGCTGCTCGGCGGGGATGGAGCGGCCGAAGCGGTCCGTCATGGACTTCGCGTAGTCCGGCGTGACGCCTGCGTGCTGGAAGCCCACCAGCGTGTCCACCGTGGGCTCGTAGCCCATGGCGGTGATGCGGTCGACGACCTCCGGTGTGACGCCCGCGATCTTCAGAGCGACCAGCTGGTCCACGCTCAGCGGATCCACGCCCACGCGGGTCTTCTCGTCGGCATCATCGGAGTCCTTCTTCGCAGCGCGGGCCTTCTCCTTCGCGGAGGGCGCGGGGTTCGGAGCCGGCGCGACGACCGGCGCGGGAGCGGGGTTCGGAGCAGGGGGCGCCGCGACGACCGCGAGCACCGGAACCGCGACCGGCGCGGACACGGAGACGTGGGGACGGGGCGTAACGCTGACGACAGGAGACGCCAGGGCCTTCGTCTCCGGCGCCTTCATGGGCTGCACGGCGAGCGCCGTCAGCGGCACCGCCAGCGCCAGGCTGCTGACCAGCGTGACGATGGACACTCCCGCCGCCCAGCGCGACGAGCACCGCGACGTGGGCGCCACCACCAACCGCCGCACGCGGTCCTTCAGCGAACCGCCCAGCGCGGACAGCGCGGGCCCGCTGGCGTCCATGCCCTGCAACCGCAGCGCTTCCAGCGCGGTGAGCGCTCGGGCGTAGGGGAGGGCGCCGGGGCCATGGCGCACCGCGAGGTCGTCACAGCAGTTCTCGCGCTCCACGCGGATGACCTGGGACATCCACCACACGGCCGGGTGGTAGAAGAGCAACGTCTCCACCAGCGTCTGCACCATGTTCACCGCGAAGTCGTGACGGCGGATGTGGGCCAGCTCGTGGGCCAGCACCAGCTCCAGCTCCCGCACGGCCAGCCCGGTGAGCGTGGCGGTGGGGACCAGCACCACCGGCTTCAGCCAGCCCAGCGTGGACGGCACATCCAGCTTCGACGACACCAGCAGGCGCACCGGACGCGTGAGGTTCAGCCGCCGCGCCAGCACCTCCAGCCGCTGCTGCCATTCCCACGACGCGTGCACCGCCTCGTCCACCTGTCGGCGCAATCCCATCCAGCCCTTGAGCAGCCGCAGCGACGATGCCGCCACGCCCAGGCCCCACGCCAGCACCAGCCAGGGCAGGTGCTCGCCCACCTGCTGGAACACGCCGTCCAGCCGGGGCAGCGTCGCGGCCTCCTTCAGGTGACGCGGAGCGGGCAGCTGCGTCAGTGCAACGGACACCGGTGCCGCCATGGGCTCAACGGTCCGAGGGACGGACGCCGTGCTCACCACGGGACGGGACTCCACAGCGCGCGAGGCATGCCGCCACGCGGTGGCCACCGGCAGCGCCAGCATGATGCCCAGCGCGCCGCACGCCAGCGCGTAGCGCAGGTTCGCGGAACGCCGCCCCACCCACCGGAGCGCCAGCGCCAGGGCCACCGCCACGAGCGCGCCCTGCCACACCAGGTGCACGAGCGCCCAACCCACCGCTTCCAGGATGAGACCGTTCATGACTCCGACTCCTTCTCGAGCGAATCCAGCAGCTGGCGCAGCTCCGCCAGCTCCTCCGGGGATGTCTTCTTCGTGGACAGGGCCTGCAGGGCGAGCCGCGCCGGGGAGCCGCCGAACACGCGGTCCATCAGGTCGGTGACCAGCTGCTGCTGGGTGCTCTCCCGAGGGAGCCGGGCGCTGTAGACGTGCGCGCGCTGGGACTCGTCGCGCGTCACCAGCCCCTTCTCCGTCATGATCTGCATCGTCTTCAGGACGGTCGTGTAGCCGCTCCCATCCTGGAGCGTCTCGTGGACCTCGCGCACCGTGCGCGTGCCCCCGTCCCACAGCACCCGCAGGATGGCCAGCTCGGCATCCGTGGGGCGCGGCAGCTTTCCTCGGCTCATGGCTTCCTCTCTCCTCACCGCTTCCTACGCATAGTTATACGAACGATTTCGTAGGTGTCAACGAAGCCTTTCGTACTTCGCGGACAAGGGACCCTGGAGGGAGGGGAAAGGGCGTCCCCGAGGGCTGACGCCCAGACAAGCCATCAGGGAGGGGTGAACCGGACGGCGGGGTGTTTACCGTTTTCCCGACCGGGCCATGGCCACGCGGCGGGGAGCCCGAGGAGTCGTCCATCGATGCGTGTCATCCTCTTCTGTCATTCCCTGCTGTCGGACTGGAACCATGGTGACGCCCACTTCCTGCGCGGGGTGGTGACGGAGCTGGCCGCGCGAGGCCACTCCGTGCGCGTGTTCGAACCCGAGGACTCAGGGAGCTTCCAGTGCCTCTTGGAGGAGCCCCACGGTGTGGCCGCGCTCAACGAGGTCCGTGCCCTCTATCCGCACGTGCGTCCGGAGCGGTACGCGCCCGACACGCTGGACCTGGAGGCCGTGCTCGATGGCGCGGACCTGGTGCTGGTGCACGCCTGGACGCCGCCGGACCTGGTGCGCCGCCTCGGAGCGCACCGGCGTGACGGCGGCCGCTTCCGCCTCCTCTTCCACGACACCTGGCACCGGTGCGTAAGCGCGCCGGAGGTGATGGCCGGCTACGAGCTGTCCCGGTACGACGGGGTGCTCGCCTCCGGAGACGTGCTCCGGGACCTCTACCTGGAGCGGGGCTGGGCGCGGCGGGCGTGGACCTGGCACGAGGCCGCCGACGTGCGCGTGTTCCACCCGCACCCGCGCAACCGCGAGGTGCGGGACCTGGTCTGGGTTGGCAACTGGGGAGACGACGAGCGCACGAAGGAGCTGCAGGAGTTCCTCGTGGAGCCGGTGCACGAGCTGGGCCTCACCGCGCGAGTGCATGGCGTGCGCTACCCGGTCTCCGCCCTGCGAGCCCTCTTCGACGCCGGCATCGAGTACGCCGGCTGGCTGCCCAACCATCGCGTGCCCCTGGCCTTCTCCCAGGCACGCGTCACCGTGCACATCCCCCGGCGGCCCTACGCCACGCTGCTGCCCGGCGTCCCCACCATCCGCCCCTTCGAGGCGCTGGCGTGCGGCATCCCGCTGGTCTCCGCTCCGTGGGAGGACTCGGACGGGCTCTTCACCGCGGGGAAGGACTACCTCGTCGCCCGGGACGGGGCGCAGATGCGGCGCCACCTGTCCGCGCTGGTCGCGGACGCGGAGATGCGGCACGCCTTCGCGGAAGCCGGCCTGCGCACGGTACTGTCGCGCCACACCTGCGCGCACCGGGTGGAGGCGCTGCTCGTCATCTGTCAGGAGTTGGGGATGTCTGGCGAATCCCTCCATCCGCTGTCCTCGGAAAGAGTCCTCGCATGAGCGGCGGCCTGCGCTTCGCCTTCTTCGGTTCCAGCCTCGTGTCCACCTGGTGGAACGGCTCGGCCACCTACTACCGGGGCCTGCTCCGCGCCCTGCACGCGCGCGGACACCAGGTCACCTTCTATGAACCGGATGCCTCCGGCCGGCAGGAGCATCGCGACCTCCAGGCTCCGGACCAGGCACGCGTCGTCGTCTATTCCAACAACCTGGGCTCGGTGGACGAGTGCCTGGACGACGCCTTCGGTGTGGACGTGGTGGTGAAGGCCAGTGGTGTGGGGGCCCTCGACGCGTATCTGGATGCGCGAGTGCTGGAGCTGCGCCGCTCCGGCACGCAGGTGGTGTTCTGGGACATGAGCGCGCCCGCCACGCTGGAGCACGTGGCGAAGGACACCCACCACCTCTTCCGTCAGCTCATCCCGCGCTTCGACCACATCCTCACGTCCGGCGGCGGCGCACCGGTGGTGAACGCGTACCGCGAGCTGGGCGCGAAGCATTGCGTGGCCATCCACCCCGCGGTGGATCCGGACACGCACCACCCCGTGGCGCCTGAGTCGCGCTTCGCCTGTGACCTGGCCTTCCTGGGCAACCGGTTGCCGGACCGCGAGGCGCGCGTGGAGGCCTGCTTCTTCAAGGTCGCGGAGTCGCTGCCCCGCTCGCGCATGCTCCTGGGCGGCAACGGTTGGGAGGAGCGCGTCGTGCCCGCCAACGTCGGGCGCCTGGGCCATGTCTACACGCAGGACCACAACGCGCTGAACAGCTCGGCGCGCGCGGTGCTCAACCTGCACCGCGACAGCATGGCGCGCTTCGGCTTCTCACCGTCCCCGCGCGTGTTCGAGGCCGCGGGCGCGGGAGCCTGCCTCATCACCGATGCCTTCGAGGGCGTGGAGCAATTCCTGGAGCCCGGCCGCGAGGTCCTGGTGGCCCGCTCCGGTGAAGAGGTCGCCGAGCACGTGAAGCGCCTCACCCCGGAAGACGCGCGGCGCATGGGACAGGCCGCGCTCCAGCGCGTGCTGGCCGAGCACACGTACGCGCACCGCGCCGTGGAGGTGGAGGCGGCGCTGGGCTGACGCATCCCGGTCATCGACGTCGGCAGGGGTTGAAACCCGGCGTGGCGGGACGCATCGATGGGAGTGCATGACGTCCCCTCCGCCTCCCAAGCCCTGCGCTGTCTGCGGCCGCGCCATCACCTGGCGCCGCAAGTGGGCGCGCGACTGGGAACAGGTGCGGTACTGCTCGGAGGCGTGCCGGGGGAAGCGGACCCAGGCGCGGGATTCCCCGTGGGAGGCGCGCATCCTGGAGTTGCTCTCCCAGCGGGCAGGCGGAGCCACCGTGTGCCCCTCTGAAGTCGCCCGCGCGTCCGGCGGCGAGGACTGGCGTGCGTGCATAGAGCCCGTGCGCGAGGCGGCGCGCAGGCTCGTCGCTCGCGGCGTGCTGGACATCGTCCAGGGGGGCAGGGTGGTGGAGCCCTCCACCGCGCGCGGGCCCATCCGGTTGCGCCTGCGCGCCTGATGTGGTGCCCCGCACAGGGCGTTCACGGGCCGTGGAATCGCGCTTGCGCTCACATGGAGGGTCCGGCTACGCGCCGCCCCATGGCCCACGACAAGAAGCCCGCGTTCGACATCATCCTGTGGGGCGCCACGGGATTCACCGGCCGCCTGGTGGCGGAGTACCTGGCTCGCAATCAGGAGACGCACCGCGCGAAGTGGGCCATCGCCGGGCGCGACGAAGGCAAGTTGGATCAGGTCCGCTCGGAGCTGGCGAAGGTGAAGCCGGAGTTCGCGGACCTGCCGGTGGTGATTGCGGACGCGAAGGACGCGGCCTCGCTGGACGCGATGGTGGCGCGCACACGCGTCATCATCTCCACCGTGGGCCCCTACGCCCGCTACGGCAACGAGCTGGTCGACGCCTGCGTCCGCGCCGGCACGGACTACTGCGACCTGACGGGCGAGGTGCAGTTCATGCGCAGGACCATCGACGCCCACGACGCACGGGCGCGCGAGACGGGCGCCCGCATCGTGCACACCTGCGGCTTCGACTCCATCCCCTCCGACCTGGGCACGCTGATGGTCCAGGACTACATGCGGGAGAAGCACGGCGGCCACTGCGACCAGGTGCGCTTCCACCTGACGCGCATGCGCGGTGGCTTCAGCGGCGGCACCATCGCCAGCATGATGGACACCCTGGCGGCGGTGAAGGCGGAGCCGGCCCTCAAGAAGGTGCTGACCAGCGCCCACGCGCTGGACCCGGAGCCCTCCCGAGGCACGAAGGAGGAGCGCGACCTGGCCACGGTGAAGAAGAGCCCGGACACGGGCACGTGGACCGCGCCCTTCGTGATGGCCTCCGTCAACACGCGCGTCGTGCGGCGCTCCAACGCGCTGCTGGGCTACCCGTGGGGCCGAGACTTCTTCTACTCGGAGGTCTCCGACTTCGGTCCCGGGCCCAAGGGGCTGGCGCTCGCCGCGGCGACCACCGCGGGGCTGGGCGGCTTCATGCTCCTGTCGAACGTGGACCCCGCGCGGGAGCTGTTGGAGAAGCACGTGCTGCCCGCGCCGGGCGAGGGCCCGTCCGCCACCGTGCGCGAGCGAGGCCTCTTCGAGGTGCGGCTCCTGGGCGAGGGCCATTCGCCCAAGAGCGGCCAGCGCGTGAAGGTGGAGGGCAAGGTCGCGTCGAAGGGAGACCCGGGCTACGCGGCCACGGCGCGCATGCTCGCGGAGTCCGCGCTGTGCCTCGCCTTCGACACCATCCCCAAGCGGGGCGGTGTGCTCACCCCCGCGTCCGCCATGGGCATGGTGCTGGTGGAGCGCCTGCGCAAGGCAGGCATGACGTTCGAAGTGCACGACCGCGCCGCGTGAGGGCGCGGCGGGGCTCTCAGTCGCGCATGTAGTGGCAGGTGTAGCCGCCGGGGTTCTTCACCAGGTAGTCCTGGTGGTAGCCCTCGGCGGGCACCCACTCGCTGGCGGCGGTGATTTGCGTGACGACGGGCCGGGACCACTTACCGGACTTGTCCACGCGGGCCTTCACCGCCTCCGCCGTCCGGCGCTGTTCGTCCGACAGGTAGAAGATGGCGGAGCGGTACTGCGAGCCTACGTCATTGCCCTGGCGGTTGAGCGTCGTCGGGTCGTGCATGCGGAAGAACCACTGCTCCAGCAGCGCCTCGTACGTCAGCAGCTTCGGGTTGAAGACGACGCGCACGGCCTCCGCGTGCCCCGTCTTGCCGGTGTGCACGTCCTCGTAGGTGGCGTCCTTCTTCGAGCCGCCCGTGTAGCCGGCCTCCGTGTCGATGACGCCCGGGATCTTCCGGAGGATATCCTCCATGCCCCAGAAGCACCCGCCCGCCAGGTACGCCGTCTCGCGCGAGGCCTCCGTGGGGACCGCCGCCTTCGCCAGCACGACGGCACCCGCGGCGGGGGCGAGCGCGCCCTGGGGTTCGCTCGGGGCTGTGCGGCCGAAGGAGGGCAGCCACTTGCCATAGCCCTTCGCGGCCAGCTCATTCACGGGGATGAAGCGCAGCGACGCGGAGTTGATGCAGTAGCGCAAACCCGTGGGCTTGGGCCCGTCCTCGAAGAGGTGGCCCAGGTGCGAGTCGCCGTCCTTCGAGCGAACCTCCACGCGCTCCATGCCCAGGGTGCTGTCGCGCTTCTCCACCACCTGGGCCTTGTCCAGGGGGCGGGTGAAGCTGGGCCAGCCGGTGCCGGACTCGAACTTGTCGCGCGAGGAGAACAGCGGCTCGCCGCTGACCACGTCGACGTAGAGCCCTTCGTCGTGGTTGTTCCAGTACGCGTTGCGGAAGGGAGGCTCGGTGTCCTCGTGCTGCGTCACCTTGTAGGCCAGGGGGGACAGGGTGCGCTTCAGCTCCGCGTCGGACGGCTTCGTGTACGCGCGGCCGTCCTGTGGCGGGGCGTACGCGGTGGCCGCGGGCTTCTCGCCGGGCGGAGCACCCCGCGCTTCGGTGCACGCGCTCAGGGTGGCGGCCAGCACCAGCAGGGCGGGCCACAGCCGGTGCGCCACGGGCCGCGGGGTGGGAGACGGCACTGCACGGGCGGACGACATGGGTCGCGAAGCCTCCGGGCGCCGTCGGAAGAAGGGGCGCCATTCCAACTTACGCGCGACACCGGTGAACGGTTACAGCGGGGCCCCGATGACCTGCCGGCCGGGCGGGCCTTTCCGTGGCTCGCCGGAGGGCCGGGCAGTGGCCGGCGGGGGGCCGGAGGCGGTACGGTTCTAGCGAAGACCGGGAGGGAACCGATGAGCCGGGAACGCGGGCCGCGAGGTCCAATCGGGCGGGTGACGGGCATCTCGCGCGCGGAAGGCGCCAGCGTCATCCTTCGCATCCGGGCCCTCCAGAGCGTGGAGGGCGCCGCGCCGGTGGCGGAGCGCAACGCGCCCCAGCGCTCCTTCGCGGAGGTGATGGAGCGCCAGGCACAGGGCCTGAACACCTCGGAGCCCCTGCCGTTTCCCGTGGCTCCCAAGCCCCTGCCGCCGCCCGCGCGCGGTCATGAAGACGAAGAGTTGATGACCGCGGAGCCCGCCCCCGACACCTTCGTCGGGCTCATGTGGTCCAAGCTGAAGCGCCCGCGCTGAAGCGCTCCAGGGAAGGCGCACCGGCCGGGCTGCTACCACCACGTCGCGGCGAGCCTGCCCAGGGACACGCGGTCCAGGCTCGCCACGTCGTTGGCTGATGCACTCCCGGGAAGGCGCTCCGGCTGGACCGCTACCACCACGTCGCGGCGAGCCCGCCGAGGGACACGTAGTCCTGGCTTGCGGCATCGTTGGCGGAGAGGGGGTCCTCGGGGACGCTGAGCGTCCGCGTGGCGGTGATGCGGTAGGACAGGCCCACGCTGGAGCGAGGCAGCGGCGCGGAGAACCGCAGGAGGGCGGTGTCACCCACGGCCATCGGTCCCACCTCGCACTGGAGCGTGCCGGCGGACATGAGGCAGTCCCGGGTGCTGGCCTGGAGTCCCGGAGGCAGGGCCACGGTGATGACGGCCCGGTTCAGCGGATCCGGCCCGTGCTGCGTGACGGTGAGCGTGTAGTCGATGCGCGGCACGGACACACCCGGCCTGGGGACAGCGGTGAGCGTCACCTCCACGTCCGCGGAAGCCGCGGCCCTCAGCACGGACACGTCATGGCTCCGCGTGTTGGCGGTGACGACGTCCGGCTTCAGGTCGCCGTCGAGCAGTCCCACCGCGAGCGCCGCGGGGCCCTCACCGGTGGCCAGGCGCGTGGGCGCGCCGAAGGAGCCGTGGCCCTGGCCGGGCAGGAGGGACACGGTGTCCTCGTTGAAGTTCGCGGTGATGAGGTCCGGCATCCCGTCGCCGTTGAAGTCGCCGGCCGCGACGAAGTACGGCCCGCCCTTCACTGCAAAATCCACGCGCACAGGGAATGCGCCGGTGCCGTTGCCGCGCAGCACGGACACGCTCTGGCCCCGGAAGTTCGCGGTGACCACGTCCAGCTTCCCGTCGTCATCCACATCCACCACCGCGACGGAGTAGGGCGCGTTGCCCGTGGCGAAGTCCATGCGAGGCCGGAACGTCCCGTCCCCGTTGCCGAGCAGCACCGACACCGTGTCCACGAAGTTCACGGTGACGAGGTCCGCCATCCCGTCGTGGTTGACGTCAGCTACCTTCACCGCGAACGGGTTGGTGCCGGCGTTGACATCCTTCTGGTGCACGAACCGTCCGGAGCCCCGGTTCAGCAGCACCGACACGGAGTCGTCGAGCGAGTTGGCCGTCACCACGTCCAGGCGGCCGTCGCCGTCCAGGTCGCCCACGTCCACGGCCGAGGGCTCCGCGCCCACGGAGTGGTCGGTCCGCGCCCCGAACGTCCCATCACCTCGCCCCAGCAGCACGGACACCGTGCCTCCGAAGTGGCTGGTGACCGCGTCCAGGTGGCCATCTCCGTCGAAGTCCCCCACCGCGACCGCGCCGGGCAACGGGCCGGTGGGCCGCTCCATGCCGGGCGCGAACGTCCCGTCCCCCTGGCTCCGCAGCACGGACACGGTGCCCGCGGTGTGGTTGGCCGTGATGACGTCCAGGCGCCCGTCCTCGTCGAAATCACCGAGCGCCACTGCGCGCGGCCCCATCCCCGTCGGAGAAGCGCGAGGAGCGTCCAGCAGCGGCTGCGATGAGGTGACCACCATCCGAGGCAGCGCCATGGCGATCAGCACCGCGGCGCTGAACAGCATCACGCCCGCATGGGCCATTCGTGGGTGTCGCATGTCTTCCCCCTCTTCATTCACGATTCACGGCCCTGAACCGGCAAGGCCGTATGAACGCGGTTTCCGTGACATCCCCGCGTGATGTTGAAGAAGTAAGAAGGGGCGCCGGGCGGGGCCATGCGTCCCGGGGGAAGGTGGGGTGACGGGTGGTGGACAGGGGCATGTCCCCGGAGGGACGGCTTGCGCGCGGGGTAGGCTGCGCCGGCCATGTCCCTTCCGTCCGGAGCCCCGCCTTCTTCCCGCCATCCGTTGGTGGTCACCACATCGGACCGGGTGGACGCACCGCTCGCACAGCGTGCGCGGAGTGCGGCGGAGGCGGTGGGCGTGCCGTATGTGGAGCGCCACCACAAACTGCCCCTGAAGAAGCTGCTCACCGACATGGCGGACGCGCTCATTGTCTTCGAGTCCACGGCAGTGTCGCTGGTGGACGCGGAAGGGACGCTGCGCTTCTCACCGGGGCTGGCGCACCTGCGAGTGAAGCAGCTGGACGCGGGCGTGATGGAGGACCAGCTCGTGCGCGTCGCGGGCCTGCGCGAAGGGGAGCGCGTGTTGGACTGCACGCTGGGCCTGGGTGCGGATGCGCAGGTGGCGGCGCGGCTGGTGGGGCCGGGCGGAAGCGTCATCGCGCTGGAGAAGAGTCCGGCGCTGTATCTCCTGGTGCGGCACGGGCTCAAGGGGCTCGAGCGCCACCCGGCCGCCTGCGCGGTGAGCGCGGTTTACGCGGACGCGGCGGAGTTCCTGCGTGGGCTGCCGGACGGCGCGTTCGACGTGGTGCTCTTCGATCCGATGTTCGAGCGCGAGCGCAAGTCCTCCGCCGCGTTCGAAGCGCTGCGCCGCCACGCGGACTACTCGCCGCTGACGCGCGAGACGGTGGACCAGGCCCGGCGCGTGGCACGCCGGGTGGTGGTGTTGAAGGGCTCGCGCTACTCGAAGGACTTCAAGAAGCTGGGCCTCACCCCAGAGCCCGCCCGGCCCAATGCCACGGTGTTGTGGGCCCGACTCCCGGGGTCGGGCAATCCCGTGCATCCTGGTGAAGACGGAAGTCCCTGATACCGTCCCGGGCCGCCGTGAAGCACGACAACCGGGAGCGACACATGAAGACGCTGAAGCGGGGACTGTTGCTGGTGGGCTGCCTGCTGGGGACCGTGGGCTGTGGCGTGGAGGCGCCGGAGGAGGGCGCACCGGTGCAGGAGGACACGCAGGAGGTGTCCGCGCAGGCAGGCTGCATCCCCGGCCAGACGCGCACCATCAAGGTGGGCTGTTGCACCCCCACGCTGGAGCGCCGGCAGAACCAGATCTGCACCAACTCGGCGGGCTCCTGGAGCAACTCCGGCTCCAGCTACTGTGGCGGCTCGACCCTGAACTGCTACGGCGGCTGATCAGGAGGCTCGAGGCGCGTTGACCCATCCTGCGCGCAAGCAAGGCTCGCGCAGGGTGGTCCACAGGGACCGGTGGCTGGATCGTCGATCCGCGGAAGACCGCTCTCCGGAGAGGAACCGTCCCCATCAGCCCGACCGCCGGACAGGTTGCCCAAGGCCGAGCCCATCACCTCTCTCTCTGCGCGCGCTCCATCAATCTCAGGGGGAGTAGGCCCCGGAGCTGTTGGAGACAGCAGTGGCTCGCTGGCCGGAGCCACGGAGAGGGCCTGCACCTGAGGGCACGGCGCAACCCCAAGCGCCCCGGTGTCCTCGGAGGCCGGTTCAAGGCAACCAGGACTCCGCTCTTCGACAGAAGGGCGTACCTCCGGCGCGTCCTCCATTTCAGTGGCTGCCACGGGCGCACCGACGAGGCCCTCCTGCGCGCATGGGGCCGCGGGGGACGCAGGTTCCTGGGGCGCGGGGGCGAATGCGTTCAGCACGCGCTCATCGCGCGCCTTCAGCAGTGCTGGCAGCTCATTCTGAAGTGCTTGCACGTCACGCTCGTGCAGGATTTCGCTCACGCGGATGGCCCACTCGCGCAGCGCCTCTCCGCCCATGAGCGGCAGCAGTTGGGCGGCTCCTCCCAGGAATGCCCGCTGCAGGGACTGCACGAGGAGCACGTGCCCCGGACGCGCAGCCACCCGCGCCGCATGCCGCAGCAATTCGAATTCCGCCTGCGCGCAGACTTCCCCCGACTCCCAGCGCGCCGCGTCCTGGAGCTGGAAGCACGTGCTCCCCAGCCGGTCCAGGTCGAGGTCCGAGGCCCTCGCGCAGCAGTCGGCCAGCAGCTCCACCAGCGCCTGCCGCTTGAGGCTGAAGTAGCCCTCCAGAAGCCACCGGGCATCCGGGTTGCTCGCGTCATGCAGCGCCAGCCCCAGGTTCTCCAGCGTCAGTGACTCATCCAACGCCACCGCGCGCGTCTTGCGTCCGGCGCGCTGCACCACCAGGCCCCGGGCGGCCAGCCGCCGCAGCGCCTCACGGATGGTGCCTCGGCACACCTCATAGCGGCGCGCCAGCTTCGCTTCGGAGCCGAATTGCCCGCTCGGGTGCAGCCGCCCCAGCGCGATATCGCGCTCGATTTGCGCCTCCACATAGGCCACGAGTCCTCGCCGTTCCATCCCCATCCCCCTCCTCGTCCCAGCATCGCCATCCAACCACAGGGGTCTGACATGGACGTGCGGGCCCACCCTTCTCATTGCCAGCCAGGGGGTCACCCTCCGGGCCCGGTCGGAGAAAAACCTGTCCGACTGTCGGACAGCTTTTCAGGCAACCGGTCCCGGGCGGGCGCCTCTGTCCGTTGCCCCAGTTCGGGAGGCTCCGGACCGGGGAGGCTTCAGGTTCGCTTGAAGGCGCTGGCGTCCGGCAGGCCGCTGCCGCTCAGGTCCGCGCCCATGGCGGTGAGGACGCCGGAGAAGATGTCCGGCTCGTTGGAGGTCACCTTGCCCGGTTGGCGCTCGCCAGTGCGCACGTCGAAGCCGTAGGTGAGGGTGGTGTTCGGATCCACGCCTCCCAGCACGGTGTTGCCCTTCACCATGGGCGACAGCAGCAGGAAGCCGTTGTTGAGGTCGTGGCCCGAACCGAACTCCGTGGCGCCGGAGGGACGCGGACGCGTGCGGCCGAACTCCGTGGCCACGTAGATGAGCGTGCGGTCCCACATGGACTCGCCTGAGTTCGCGTCGAATGGCTCCGCCTTGAGCAGCGTGATCAGCGAGTCCACCGTGGACAGGATGCGCGCCCACATGAAGGCCTGTCCGCCCCGGTGGTCGTTGTGGCTGATGTCGAACGCGAGCGGTGGATTGGCGATGCCGTTGGGCCCGCCCACCGCGACGTTGAAGTCCGGCCCCAGCGTCACCGACACGGACACTCGGTACTTGAGCAGCAGGAACGCGAGCGCCGCCTGGCCCTGCACGGGATCCGTGAAGAAGCCGGGGAAGACCTCTCGCAGCCGCGCCCCGTCCGGTGAACTCTCCAGCCCATACTTCGACAGGGGAATGGACGGCAGGTTCGGCAGGACGTTGAGCTTCGTGATGAGGTCCAGGGCCTCCAGCTTCGGCTGCTGCACGCCGCGCTGTTCGCTCCAGCGCTTCAGCGCGCCGCTGTCCTGGAAGGTGCGGCCGAAGATGGACTTCTGGTCCAGGGCGTCCCGCGTGCTCCGAGCCAGCGCGATGACGTCCTTCGACGGCGCACCGGCGATGCCTCGCGAGCCATCCAGACCCAGGGGCCACAGCGACGGGTTGACCACGGGCTCCCCGAAGCAGGACAGGGGCAGGCTGTCGTCGGTGCCACGCTCGGCGTAGCCGCCCGTGCCCATGTTGACGTTGGGCAGCGGTATTCCGCCTCCCCACTGGAGCGCGACGGCCTCCTGGAGCGTGCGGCCCCGCCACGCGCCGTTGCCGGTCAGCGAGCGCTTCTGTGCGATGCCATGGTTCACGGACGTGCCCACGGAGGTGGCCACCAGCATCTCGCTCGCGTGCTTCTTCACGAACGCCAACTGGTCGGTGTCGACCGGGATGTTGATGCTGCCCAGGCGCGAGTTGCTGTACTTCACCGCGCGGAAGGGACTGTTCGCCACGCCCTGCACCTGCGCGTCCGGGAAGGTGTTGAACGCGGCGGCGTTGGAGGACTCGGATTGGCGTACCGCGAGGAAGCTGTCCACGATGGACGCGCCCCCCGCCGCCCCGATGACGATGAGGAACTTCGGCTTGCTGTCGAGCGCGTCGCGCTTGCGGCCCAGCTTCTCCAGGGACTCGGGAGTCTGGAGCGAGTCCCGGCAGCCGGAGAGGAAGGGCGCGAGCGTGGTGCCCGCCGCGCAGAGTGACAGTGCCCGCAGCATCTCCCGGCGCGACAGCCGGCCCGTGGTCTTGAGGGTCATGGGAGGGGTTCCTCAGTAGAAGACGGCTTCAGCGGAAGAGAAGACGGCGAGACACGCGGCCTGCATCCACGCGACTCCTGGCGTGGCCACACCGGTGGCCTGTACGTCGGCGGACAGCCGCACCAGCGTGTCCCGCTCGTCCTGGGTCGGGTCCCGCAGCCACGCGCGGCGCACCAGGGAGGTCACCGCCGTGGCGACAGCCGGGCTCGCTGCGTCCGCCAGCTTGCCGTCCGCGGTGATGACCACGTCCTTGAACACCACCGCGGTGGCGGGCGTGGTCACGTCCATCGCGATGCGTGCGTTGCAGGCGGAGAGCACGGTGCGCTCCACGGCGATGGGCGTGGTGGCGCCCGTGACGGGGGCGGTCTCGTAGACGCTGTGCTGATAGGGGTCCACGCCGCCCAGCGCCACGCCGTGCACGGTCTGGCAGGGGTACTGGCCCAGTTCGTTGCACACGGACGCCGCGGGCAGCTCCAGCGCCTGGGCCAGGTCGAGCGACAGGCGCTCGGGGCCCTTGAAGCGCAGGTTTCCCTTCTGGGACTTGGCGACGCCGCCATCCCATTCGGGCGTCACGCCGGGGTTCGCGTCCGGTCCCAGGTCGACGGCGGGGGGGAGCTTGTCGGAGCAGCCCGTGAGCAGCAGACAGGTCAACAGCAGGCGTTCAGGGCGCACCGTAGGCCTCCGTGCGGATGAGGTCGTGAAGCATCTTCTGCACGCGGTACGCGTGCGTCGTGCGGAAGGCCTGCCAGGTGCGGACGAACTCTTCGTTCTCTTCTGGCAGGGGCGCGTGGCCGACAAGCAACTTCCAGTAGTCCGTGACGGTGGAGATGGCGAAGGCGTCGCTGTTGGCGGCGACCCGGGCCCACTCCATGAGGTTGCTCACGGGCTGGCCCAGGATGACGCCCTGTTCGGGCGTGTTCTTCAGGGTGGCCGCTTCGTTGGGGAAGAGCAGCTCCAGCCGGTTGGGGATGTAGCGGTTGGGCAGCCCGCCCAGGCCGTTGTAGTTGCGGTACGGATACGACAGCGGATCCAACGTCGCGTGGCACGCGGCGCACTGGGGCGCCTGGACGCCCTTGGCGTCGTAGTCGCGCGGCTCGTTGGGGACGCTGTGCAGGCCCTCCTGCTTCGCGATGTCCAGGCCCAGGTACGCGCGGTACATCTGCGACGCGGCGTTGCGTGGCAGCGCGGTGAACATGACGAACGAGGTCAGCGTCCACGCGCTCGTCATGTTGCCGGCGCGGCGCGAGGCCTCCACGAACTGGGAGGAGAGGCTGTTGGCGGTGGTGTACGTGGTGGGGCTCGAACCCGAGCGCTTCACGTAGAAGCTGGCGGTGAGGACGTCGCGCGCGTCGTGGTCGTCCGTCTGGGACCAGGCGAAGAGGGCGTAGTCGTCGTAGTAGTCCGCCAGGGGAATGATGCCCGCGTCCTCGCCGGACTTGATGGAGCCGACGGGGCGGATCTTCGGGTGGGCCACCTTCCAGAGCTGCCCGTGCTTGCCTCGCCAGAAGTCGGACTGGAGGCAGCGGTCCAGCTCCTGGTCGATGAAGGCGCGCTGCTTCTCCGCGCTGCCCAGCTCCAGGAAGGTGACCACCTGGGCGTAGGTGGGGGACGTGCCGCAGAAGTCGCTGAGCATGCGGCGGTAGGCGAAGCGCGGGTCGTACTGGCAGACCTTGAACTGGGGGTTCTCTCCGCCGCCGCAGACGCCGCTGGGCGGGACGCTGGTGGCGTCACCGGGCAGCGAGCCCTGCTCGACCTCGAACTGGTTGGGGGCGCCGTCGCCGTCGGTGTCCGCGGTGGCGATGGCGCGCAGCGCGGCGGGGAGGGCGGCGGCGAAGTCCGCGTCGGAGAGGGGGCGCGGCTTACCGGGGGCGAGGTGCGGCTCCAGCGCGGCGCCGTAGCCGTTCCGCTGAGGCGGGGCCACGTGGCAGTACGTGCAGGCGGGCTGGGTGCCCTGGCATGCGGGCGCGGTGGGGTACTCAGCGCAGAAGGTGCCGGGACCGGTGGGCATGGCCACGGCCTGGGGGGCGAACCCGAGCAGCAGCAGCCCGGGCAGCAGCCATCGGCTCGGGGGTGGGAAGGGGAGGGGCACGCGGGCTCCGGGATCGGTTGCTGTACGGACACCCCAACCCGGAAAATCAGAAAAGGTTTCGGCGATTCGTGGGCGCCCGGCTCACCAGGGCCGCCGCTCGATGAGGTGGCGGGCCTCCGGCGAGGGGGCGAGGAAGGACACGGGCGCACCCGCGACGCGCTCGAGTTCTTCCAGGTGGTGACGGGCCGCGTCGGTGAGCTGGTCGAAGCGCCGTGAGGCCCAGTTGGTCGCGGCCAGGTCCCCCGCGAGCGTGAGCGCCAGGTCCGTGGGGGCATTGAGGGAAGCGGCCTCGCGCAGCCCCACCCAATCGAACGCGCGGCCTTCCGAGCGGCACGCCAGGACCACCCGCCGCACCCGCCCCGGTGCGATGCCCGCTGCCTGAATGCATCCGCTGGCTGAGGGTCCCGCGCTTTCGACGAGCACGCGGTGTCCTCGGGCGAAGGCGTCCTCCAGTTCCTCGCGTGAGGGCCTCGGGTCTGGCCCGTCTGGTCGAAACAGCACGGCGTAGTGAGGCGCGAGCTGTGCCGTGAGCGGCCGCGTGTCCACGCCGTCATGGCGCCCCGGGATGATGAGGTCCACGAGCCGTTCGCCGGGCCGCCCATACAGCCCGAGCCGGCTGGCCACTCGCACGAGTACAGCGTCGGGTGGAGTCTTCGCCGTGTCGACCACGAGTTCCGCCAGCGAGGCCAACGCGTGCACCGCACGCTCGGCGGGATGCGCCCAGGTCGCCTCGAAGGCGTCTCGCTCCGAATCCTGGTGCGCCGTGAATGTGCGCTCCTCGGATGGCCTTGCAGCATCGAGAGGGTCAGGCCTCGCGCCCTCGCTCGGTGTGCGCAGAGGCCGCTCAGCAGCATGTGCCCTGGCCGCCTCGACAGTGGTAGGCGTCGTGTCCTCGTGTGGTGTGCGTGGAGGCTGCTCTGGGAGGTGTGGCTTTGCTACCTCGGCAGTGGCAGGCCTTTCGTGAACATGCGTGGCTCGCGAACGCCGCTCCGCATCGCGCAGCGCCTGCTCCGGTTCCGGCGTCTCCAGGTGGACGTGCACGACGCGGAGCCCCGGGCTTCCGCGCAGGCCGTCCAACTGCGCCTCGCTGCTCGAGGCATCCACGATGATCAGCCTGGAAGGTCGGCCAGTGTGGCTGGGGGCGCCCGGTCCGTGCCCTCTCAGGGCCGCGAGCACTCCGTCCGCCAGCCAGCGCCCTCCCGTCTCGCGGTCCAGCGCGACGGTCAACTCCTGGCGTGTGCGCCGGGAACCGTCACCGCCATGCTTCCGCAGGAAATCCTCCGAGTGGAGATGCAGCGCGCCGAACCGCCGCGCGAGCCCCTGCGCGAGGGTCGTCTTCCCCGCGCCAATGGGCCCCGACACCGCCACCACCGTGACCGCCATGGCTTGCTCCTCCCGAGGAGGAACACCCTAGGAACCCTGTCGCGGTGCGAACCATCCCCCGTTGGAGGGAGGCCTCAGCGCTTTTCGGAGACGCGCACCCAGTCCACTTCCATGGTCTGCGGTGCGTTGCGCAGCAGGTCCGCGGTGGCCTGAGGCACGCCGAAGTACGGCTCCTTCGCCTTGTTGACTCCCTCCGGGTAGCCGCCGCCCACCGCGAAGTTGAAGATGATGAAGAGGGGCTTGTCGTAGGCCCACGCGCCGTGGCGTTCCACCTCTTCACGCGTGGACGTCTTCACGCGCTCCCCGTCGATGTACCAGTGAATGGCTTCCGGCGACGTCTCCACGCCGTACTCGTGCCAGTCGGTCACCGGCGTGCGCGGAAAGAAGCGACCGTTGATGGGCGTGTTGCCGCTGTATCCCGGCCCATGCAACGCGACGGACACCCAGTCGCCGTAGCCAACGTTCTCCATGATGTCGAGCTCCCCGCACGCCGGCCACCCCGTCGTGTGGATGTCGCCGCCCAGCATCCAGAACGCGGGCCAGAGCCCCACGCCCACCGGCAGCTTGATGCGCGCCTCGACGCGGCCGTGCTTGAACTCGCGCTTGCCCGCGCTCTCCACCCGGCCCGACGTGAACGGATACCCGTTGGCCGTCTGCATCCGCGCCGTGAGCTTCAACGTGCCGCCGCTCACCGACACGTTGTCCGGTGACGTCGTGTACTGCTGCTGCTCGTTGTTCACGTGCACGTCGGTCTGGATGCGCCAGTTGCTCGCGTCCACCTCCGTGCCGTCGAACTCGTCACTCCACACCTGGACCCAGCCGCCCGCCGCGCCCGCCACCGTTTCCGCGCGCTTCGGTGCTCCCGCGCACGCCATCAGCCCCGCCACCAGCGCCCACGCCGTCACCGTCCTGTACGTGCTCGTCGCCATCGTCGTTCCTCGAAAGGGAGCCATCTACTGGAGCGTCCGCCGGTCCACTGGCGCTTCGGGGGACTCGCCCCGGTACGGCGTGGCCGGAGGCATGAGCAGCGATTCGTGCAGCCGCCCCTCCACGTCCACCGTCACGTCCACCACGGTCTGCCGCACGGGCTCCACGCTGCCGTCCGCGTGCAGGAGCACGCCGCCCCCCTGCGGAATGCCCAACGCCCGCGTGGGCAATCCCATGCGCCGGAGGGCGGCTTTGAGGCCGGGCCACTCGGGCGGCTCGTGCACGCCGATGAGGTAGGGGGCGAGGCCCAGCACCGGGAAGGGCTCGCCTTCGCCCGGCAAATCTTCACACCACGCGCCCAGGCCCAGGTGCATGGCCCCGGCGGACACGCCCATCAGCACCGCGCCGGCCTGATGCCGCTCGCGGAGAATCGAGTCCACCCCGTGGGCCTGGAACGCGTTCCATCCCACGCGTGGGTCGCCACCCGCCAACAGGATGACGTCGGCGTCCTTCAGCCACGCCAGGTCCTCGCCGGACGGCGCGGCCGGGATGCTCCGGCAGCGCGTGAGCCCGATGCCCTCCATGGCCGCCACGAAGATGTCGTAGAACTCCGGCACGTCACCGTTGGACGCGCCCAGGTACGCGGCCTTCACCGGCGGCACGCGCAGCTCCGAGCCGGTGAGCACGCGCACGTAGTCCAGGAAGGGGCGCCCCTCCACGCGCCAGAACAGCGGAGCGCTGTCAGCCAGCAGGAGGAGGGGCGGAAGCGTCATGCGCTTCAGCCTACCGCCACTGGTAGGCGCGCACCCAGTCCACTTCCATGGTCTGCGGCGCGTTGCGCACCAGGTCCACCGTGGACTGCGGCACGCCGTAGTACGGCGTCGAGGCGCCATTCACACCGAACGGATAGCCGCCACCCACCGCGAGGTTGAGGATGATGAACAGCGGCTTGTCGTAGGCCCACGCGCCATAGCGCAGCACCTCCGCGCGCGTCGTGGTCTTCACCAGCGCCCCGTCGATGTACCACTTGATGTCCGAGGACGAGTACTCCGTGCGGTACACGTGCCAGTTGCTCACGCTGGACGACGGGTAGAAGCGGCCGTTGATGGGCGTGTTGCCGGAGTAGCCCGGGCCGTGCAGCGCCCCGGACACCCAGTCGCCGTAGCCGACGTTCTCCATGATGTCGAGCTCGCCACACGCGGGCCAGCCCACGGAGTTGATGTCATTGCCCAGCATCCAGAACGCCGGCCACAGGCCCGCGCCCACCGGCATCTTGATGCGCGCCTCGACGCGGCCGTGGCTGAACTCGCGCTTGCCCGCGCTCTCCAGCCGACCGGAGGTGAACGGGTAGCCGTTGTTCCACTGCAGGCGCGCGGTGAGCTTCAGCGTGCCGTTGCTCACGGAGATGTTGTCGCCGGAGTTCGTGTACTGCTGCTGCTCGCTGTTCACGTGCACCGTGGTGTTGGGCGCCCAGTTGGCCGTGTTGACGCTGGTGCCGTCGAACTCGTCGCTCCAGACCTGCACCCAGCGGTCCTCGCCGCCGCCGCCCACGACGCCAAAGGAGAACGACTCCCAGCAGCCGGCCGTGGCGCGGTTGGCGTACAGCGGCGCGTTGGCGCCCAGGTTCGTGTCCGCGGACACGTACTGGCCCGTGCTCTTGGCGCGCAGGCCCACGGAGCCGTCCGCGAAGGGCACCCAGGTGAAGCGCTCCCAGTCACCCACCGCCGTGCGGAAGCCCGTCACCTGACCGCCCGCGTTCGGATCCGCGGACACGTACAGGCCCGTCTCCACCACGCGCAGCGAGATGAAGTCGTTGCCCGCGTCACCCACCTGGAACTGCTCCCACCCCTGCGCGCTGTCACGGTTGGCCACGAGCGGCGCGGTGGCCCCCAGGTTCTTGTCCGCCGACACGAACTTCTGCGTCGTGCACGCCTTCAGCCACACCGTCTGGCCCAGCGGCGCCGCCGTGGCGGACTGCTCCCGCTCCGCCACCACCGGCGTCGTCAGCATCGAGTCCTGCGCGGGAGCGGAACCCCCACCACAGGCCGTCAGCCCCAGCACTGCCGCCAGCGCCCACAGCGTCTTCCCGGCTCTCGTCGCCATCGTCTTCCTCGAAGGTGTGTCCAGCTCCGACAGGGAGCCGGGACCCGCCCCACTTAGACCAGAGCAGGTAAAATGGCTTAACCTTATTTCCATGAAAAAGTTACTTAGTGGGGCCCTCGGTGTCATGCTTGGGGCGGCGCTCGCGGTCCTGCCCGGGGCGGTGTTCGCGCAAGGCCGGCCGTCGCTGGTGAACACGCGCATCGGGACGCCGTTCGGGGCGAACGGGCACTCGTCCACGGTGGACGGGCGCATCTTCGTGGGCAACATCGGCGAGGACCACGCGACCACGACGACCACGTGGATTGCCCGTGTGTTCCGTCCGGAGGCGGTGACGTACGACACGGCCGGCAAGCCGTCGTTCGCAGGCACCTTCTCCGCGGGGAAGACGGTGACCGTTCGCAACGGGGAGAACGCGCTGGCGTTCTGCTTCACCAACCCCGCCCAGCCCTACGCGCTGTCGAGCGGCGTCGCGGTGTACCAGCCGTTCATCTTCGACTCGATGATGTTCAACGGGGACAACGTCTTCCGGCGGCGCACCACGGACATCCGCGTGTCCCAGCCGTTCACCACGACAGCGGAGATTGCGTCGTTCACCACCGGCACGCTGGAGACGCTGCGCACCGTCACTGGCGCCACGATTCGCGGCATCGAGCCCACGATGACGTCCGACGGCCGGTTGATCATCTACCAGGGCGCGCCCGCGAACACCGGCGGCATCGACCACATGATGTACGCGTACAACCCCACGCCGTGCGCGGCCACGGGCTGGAGCAACCCGCGTCCCCTGTCGATGATGTTCAACGACACGAACGCCGGCGTGAAGCGTTACCCGCTGGCATGGAAGCGGCTGAAGGCGGCCACGGGCGAGGACTTCGGTGACACCACTTCCGGTGCGCTCGTGCGCGGCGCCTACGCGTGGGTGGACCACGAGGGCCGCAACCTCGTCTACATCGCCGTCACGTACACGGACGGCGCGCGACGTGAGGCAGTGAGCCTGGTGGGCGCGGACACGAACTGGACCGCGTACCACATCGACGGGGCCATCAACACGGACCGCATGGACATCGCGCACCTCTTCTACTCGGGGCCCATGTGGAACTTCGAGCAGGAGCGCCTGCCCTCGCAGAGCTTCCCGCCCGGGCAGAGCAATGCCGCGCACTACCTGCCGGTGACCAAGACGCATGACGTACTGGCCCTCTTCGGCAGCAACACCGCCGACTACAACGAGGTGGACCTGGGCGAGCTGATGGACCCCTTCCACCTGCTCTTCCTGCCCATGAACGAGCTCGTCACGCGCGCCGGAGCGTATGACCTCACGCGCACGCCGGACCTGTCCGGCCGCTTCTTCACGGGCACGCTGGTGGGGGGCGCCTCCATCTCGCCGGGCAACGCGCTGACGCGCTCCTCGCCGGACTCGCTGTGGCAGCCGCACGGCAAGGGCAAGGCGCTGGTGGTTCCCGGAGGGAGCGCGCTCGCGGTCAACCTGGCGGATCCGTCCAGCACGGTGCCCGGCGTGGGCGCGTTCGTGCGTGGCCTGTCGGTGGAGTTCGCGGTGCGGCCGGACGCGGACATCCAGCAGGGGTGCACCACCGGCAATCCCTATCGCTACCTGATGCACAAGTCCGGCGGGCTGGACATCATCCATGAGGCCAGCAACCAGGTGCAGTTCTCCCTGGTCGTCAACGGCCAGCGCGTGCGGCTGGGCGGCGGCCCGGTGCTGCCGGTGGGGCAGTGGAGCCACCTGGCCTATACGTGGGACGGCACCACCGGCGTCTTCCAGGAGTACCTCAACGGTGTGCCCACCAACCGCGCGCTGCCCGTCGCGCCGGGGACGGCCCGGCTGGGCACGGGGACGCTCTATATCGGCGCGGGCGCGAACCTGGACACGCAGCGCTGCCCGGCGAACGGCGAGGGCTCGTTCCGGGGCGCCATCGACGAGGTGCGCATCTTCACGCACGCGCGCTCCAACCGGAGCATCTGCATGACCGCGCACGGCGCCAATTGCCGCGAAGAGGCCATCCAGCACACGCCCTCCGCAGGCCAGTTCGTGATGAGCGCCCAGGCTCCGGCGTGCAATGGCACCAGCGCGTTGAACACGGCGGCGTGCCTGTCCGCGATGCACCGGGCCTGCGCGCAGCGGGGTGCGGGCGACGCGATGGCGAACAGCACCAACACCTGGGACACCATCATGCAACTCGTCAGCAACCGTCCGCCCATCTCGCTGGCGGGCGTGCCGGTGACGTCCACGGCCACGGACCTGACGGTGGCGTGCGCGCCCATCCAGCATGAAAGCGTGGCCGTGACGTTCGAGGAGCTGACGCGCATCCACGCGGGCTGCACCGACGAGCGCGGCGTGACGAGCTCCCACTGCGCCGCGGCGGCGCACCGCTTCTGCAACAGCCAGGGCTGGACGACGGGGCAGGTGTTCGAGGTCACGTCCCGGCCGTGGGTGGGCTGCTTCAACTCCGGGCTCCAGACGGACGTGGAGAAGTCCGTGCTGGGGCCGGTGTCCAACCTGGGTGACTACACCGCCCCGGGTTCACGCCTGGAGGTGAGCCAGTGGTGCCGCGCGAAGGGCTACGGGGCTGGCGTCGTCCAGGAGATTCCCGCCGCCACCAAGGCCCACGTGCACTGCTTCCAGCCGGCCGTGACGGCGTCGTGGCGGTACCTGCCGTAAGGCATTGCGTGGCCTGACGGCCCCCGGGGTTTGGAGTCAGACAGGCTTTGCTGCCATGGTGCGCCTGTTTGATTCCAATCCCTTGCAGGGGGGGCTGTCATGTCAGCGGTGCGTGGCGCTGGACGGAACGGTTTCGTTCTGGGGCTGGTGTTGTGTCTGGGTTGGCTTTCGGGCTGCGCGGGCCCGGTGGCTCCGGCTTCGGCTCCGGAGGAGGAGGCCGCGGAACCGGGAGTAGCGCGGGCCGCCGTGACGGCGCCCACGTGGACGGTGGTGCGGGCCGGGCGGCTGCACTCGCTGGGGCTCCAGGCGGATGGCACCGTGTGGGCCTGGGGGCGCAACCGGTATGGCCAGTTGGGGAACAACACCACCACGGACCGACTGGCGCCCGTGAAGGTGACGGGGCTCACCGGCGTGGTGGTGGACATCGCCGCGGGCAATGAGCACTCGCTCGCGTTGAACGCGGACGGCACCGTGTGGGCCTGGGGGCTCAACGACCTGGGACAGCTGGGGGACAACTCCACCACCCAGCGTCTCAAACCGGTGAAGGTGTCAGGGCTGACGGGCGTGGCGGCGGTGGCCGCGGGCTACCGGTATTCGCTGGCGCTGAAGACAGACGGCACGGTGTGGGCCTGGGGCGACAATGATTCCGGCAAGCTGGGGGATGGCACCCGCGTCCGCAAGCTCAAGCCGGTGCAGGTGGTGGGGCTGACGGGCGTGGCGGGCGTGTCCGCGGGGTATGGACACTCGCTGGCCTTCAAGACGGACGGCACCGTCTGGGGTTGGGGCGGCAACAGCGTGGGCGCGCTGGGGGATGGCACGAACTACTACGAGCGGCTGACGCCCGTGCAGACGTCGGGCCTCTCCGGCGTGGTGGCGCTGGCGGCGCGCAGCAGCCGGTCCTTCGCGCTCAAGTCGGACGGCACGGTGTGGGCGTGGGGCTCGAACTTCGGCGGTGAGCTGGGGGACGGCACCACCGTGAATCGGCTGACCGCCGTGCAGCTGCCCGGCTTCACGAACGCGGTCGCGCTGGGCACCGGTGATGGCGTGAACCTGGTGGCCACGGCGGATGGCACGGTCTGGAGCTGGGGCTACAACAGCCGGGGCGAGCTGGGCGACGGCACCCTTACGTCACGCATGACGCCGGCGCCGGTGCTGGCGCTGACCGGCTCCGTGTCCCTGTCCAGTGGCCAGGAGCACGCCCTCGCGGTGACTGCGAACGGCTCGCTGTGGGCGTGGGGCGGCAACCTCACGGGCCAGCTGGGTGATGGTTTCCCTGAGAAGTACTTGAGCCGGACCGCGTCGCTCTTCACGGGGGCGAAGGCCGTGGCAGGCGGGGACTATTTCTCCGTGGGCGTGAAGCCGGACGGCACGGTGTGGACCTGGGGCCGGAACGAGCAGGGCCAGCTGGGCGACGGCACGACGCAGGACCATTGGGCTCCCGCGCAGGTGCCAGGGCTCGGGTCGGTGGCGGCTGTCTTCGCGCGAGGCTCGACCGCGCTGGCGTTGAAGACGGATGGCACCGTGTGGGCCTGGGGCGACAACGCGAGCGGCCAGCTGGGCGACGGCACGACGGTGTCCCGCGCCTCGCCCGCCCAGGTGCCCGGGCTGACGGACGTGACCGAGCTGGCCGCGGGGGAAGGCTTCGTGCTGGCCCGCCGGACGGACGGCACGGTGTGGGCCTGGGGGAGCAATGGCTCCGGGACGCTGGGAGATGGCACCACCACGAGCCGCGCGACGCCCCTGGCCGTTCCTGGCCTTACGGACGTTCGGGCCGTCGCGGCGGGCGGCGGCTTCTCGGTGGCGCTCAAGACAGACGGTGCCGTGTGGACCTGGGGCAGCAACGGCCTGGGACAACTGGGCGACGGCTCGAGTTCGAATTGGCCGCCTCGGACCACGCCGGGCCTGGTGCCCGGGCTCGGGGGCGTCACCTCCGTGGCCGCGGGCACCAGCCACGGCGTGGCGCTCAAGACGGATGGCACGGTGTGGGCGTGGGGCGACAACTACCGGGGACAGCTGGGCGATGGCAGTGGCTCCATGGGGCGCTCGCCGGTGCAGGCCCTGGGCTTCACGGGCGGCACGGCCATCGCGGCGGGGAGCGCGCACACGGTTGCGCTCCAGTCCGACGGCACGGTGTGGGCGTGGGGCTACAACGGCAATGGCCAGATGGGGGACGGCTTCACCGATGATCAGCTCGCGCCCGCCCAGGTGCCGGGCATCATCGACGCGACGGCCATCGCGGCGGGCACCTACCACTCGTTCGCGCGCCGCGCCTCCGGGGCTGTGTGGGCGTGGGGCCTCAACAGCGAAGGACAGCTGGGCACCGGCAACGCGGGCTATCGCGTGATGCCCTACCAGGTGTCGCCCGCGCCCTGAGCGTCATGGGCTTGGAGGCTCCCGCTGAAGTGGACTCAGCGGGGCCTTCAGCGGCGGGATGCAATGGCGCTCGCGCGGACCGCGTCCACGAGGTCCGCGTTGGTGAACGCCTTCCCCGCGATGCCCCAGCCGCCGTCCACGGCTTCGTGGAACAGCACCCAGGTGCGCTCGCGGATGTCCGCGTCGTCGGCCAGCTCGCGCACGATGTCGGTGAGGCCCGCGGCGATGCCCGAGCGCTGCTCCTGGCTCAGCGACTTCGCGGGCGTGAGCACCTGGATGCGGACCACGCCCGCACCCTTGCCGCCGGACGCGGTTCGCCTCTGCGGCAGCACGTTCAGGAACGCGCCGGTGTTCGCGACCGCGTAGGGGATGCCGGACACCTTCTCCCACTGGAGGAGGCAGTCCGTCGTCCGCTGCAGCAGCACGGCCTCGTTCGCAGGGGAGAAGAGTCCATCGGAAGCGGTGATGTCGATCATCGGCATGGGCGGGGGTCCTCATTCACTATGACGGTTGTCATAGTCGCGCCCCAGAACTAATTAAGACGCTCGTCATAGTCAATGGGGACCGATGGCCCGGCGAACGAAGAAGCAGGAGGAGGCGGCCGCGGCCGCGTCCGAAAGGACCCCGCGGGAGCGGATGGTGTACGCGGCCGCCGCGCTCCTCAGTGAGCGAGGCCTGGCGGGCACGTCGTTCTCGGAGGTCATCGAGCGCAGCGGTGCGCCCCGGGGGTCCATCTACCACCACTTCCCGGACGGGAAGGACGCGCTCGCGGCGGAGGCCATCGCGCTGGTGGGAGAGCGCGTGCTCACGGCGCTGCGTGAAGGTGAGGGCGCGACCCCGGCGCAGGTGGTGCAGCGCTTCTTCGAGGCCTGGCGCAAGGTGCTGGTGAAGACCGACTGTCAGGCAGGCTGCGCCATCGCGGCGGTGGCGAACGAGCGGCTCGCGCATCCGGAGCTGGGCGCGCGCGCGGCGAAGGTCTTCATCTCCTGGGAGCGCGAGCTGGAGGCGCGGCTCGCCACGGCGGGATTGCCGAAGGCGAAGGCGGCCAGCGCCGCGTCGCTCATCCTGGCCTCGGTGGAGGGCGCGCTGATTCTCTGCCGCGCCCGCCGAGACATCGCGCCGTTCGACGCCATCCGCGACGCGCTGGTGTCCTTCGTGGACGCCTGACGCCCGGCCTCAGGTGTGGTGGAGGAAGGTCTCGAAGACCATCAGGTTGAGCCCTACTCCCACCAGCCCCACCACCGCCACGGCCAGCAGCGCGGTGGACACGCGGCGCCGGAAGGACGCCTCCTTCGCCATGCTCCGGATGAGCGGGATGTTCACCACGATGCTGGTGAGGCTGGAGAGGATGACGCCGTTGACGCCCGTGACCGGGGAAATCTCGTTGTGGCTGATGAGCGTGGCGGCGGAGGCGATGGAGGAAGCGCTCGACAGGAGGCCCCCCAGGATGCTGACGAAGTAGAAGCTCCCGGACCCGAAGTTGCGCTGCGCCAGCGCGCCCGCGACGTTGAGCGCCAGGAACACGCCGCCGAACTTGAGGGCCGCCATCAGGCGGAAGGGCGACTCCAACTCCAGGCGGGGCGTGCCCTCCGTGGGCGCCTGATTGGGGGAGCGGCGCCACAGCACCGCGCTCACCAGCAGCATGAAGGTGAACGGGATGGCGCAGTGCACGGCGGCCTGCGAGGCGAAGATGATGACGATGAGGCCGTTGCGCAGCAGCATCGCGCCGGTGGCCAGGAGGATGCCCCGGTAGGCGGAAGGAAGCAGCGGCGCGCCCACCTCCTTCAGTCGCGTGGCCAGCTCCACGATGACCTTGCGGCTGTTCACCAGCCCGCCGAAGAACGCGGTGACCTCCATGCCCTTGGGCCCCAGCGTCTTCAGGAGCATGTAGTTCACGAAACCCACCGCCGCGATGATGATGACGCTGGCCCAGTTGGACTGGGGCTCGATGAGGCCCCACGGGTCCACCGGGTGCGCGGGCAGCACGGGGAACACGACGAACGTCAGCACCGCGAGCAGGACGGCGGAGCGCAGCTCCTTGTCGGACAAGCCGCCCACGAAGCCCACGAGGGACTGCTTCCATGCGAGCAGCGCCGTCGTCAGCACGCCCACGACGATGGGCGTGAACGTGTGGCCCATTCCGCACAGGATGCCGCAGAAGGCCACCACCATCAGGGCGGTGGACGTGGTGAGCGCCAGGCGCTGGTGGAGCATCAGCTCCCGGACGTTCATCAGCAGCACCAGCAGCGTGACGAAGCCCGCGGACACCAACGCGAAGGACTGACCGGTGAGCCCGCCCAGACAGCCCATCAGCGCGGTGAGCGCGAACGTGCGCACGCCCGTCTTGCGGCTGTGCTCTCGCTCCAGGCCAATGAAGAGGCCAATGGCGATGGCCAGCCCCACCCGGGTCATCACTGGCGCCATGGGCCATTGCGACGCCTGGGCAATGAGGGGGGGCAGCTCTGCGGGTGCATCCATGGGGCGCTCCAGTCTCTCAGGCCTCACGGCCAGCAAAACGACTGGACCGCGCGCCCCGGTGCCTGCGGGAGCGACCCTTCCTAATGTCGGAGACGATGGCTCCTGTCAACGCATCCGCCCGGCGAGCACGCGAGGTGCTCGCGAGGGGGCGGTCGCCTGTCGGACGCCAGGCGCTAGATGCGCTCGATGATGGTGGCGATGCCCTGGCCGCCACCGATGCACATCGTGATGAGCGCCGTCTGCTTGCCCGTTCGCTCCAGCTCATCCAGGGCGGTGCCCAGGAGCATCGCGCCAGTGGCGCCCAGCGGGTGGCCCAGCGCGATGGAGCCGCCGTTGACGTTCACCCGGTCCGGGTCGATTCCCAGCGCGCGCGTCGTCTGGAGGACCACGGCGGCGAAGGCCTCGTTGATCTCCCACAGGTCGATGTCACCGGCCTTCATCCCGGCCATGCGCAGGGCCTTCTCGCTCACGGGCGCGGGGGCGGTGAGCATGAGGAGCGGCTCGGTGCCCAGCGTCGCCATGGCGCGGATGCGGGCGCGGGGCTTGAGCCCCTGCTCCTTCATGTAGCGCTCGGACGCCAGCGCCACCACCGCGGCCCCGTCCACGATGCCGCTGGAGTTGCCCGCGGTGTGCACGTGCTGGATGCGCTTCGCCTGCGGGTAGGCGGACAGCGCGATGCCATCCAGCGTCTCGCCGTTCGGGCCCACGGCCGTCTCACCCATGGCGACGAACGCGGGCTTGAGCGCGGCCAGGCCCTGCGCGGTGGTGTCCGGGCGCGGGAACTCGTCGCGCTCCAGCAGCACGGCGCCGGTGGCCGGGTCCTTCACCGCGAAGAGGGCCTTGGCGAAGCGGTTCTCCTCGATGGCGCGGGCCGCCTGGCGCTGCGAGCGCAGGGCCCATGCGTCCACGTCCTCGCGGGTGATGCCCTCCAGCGTCGCGATGAGGTCCGCGCTGATGCCCTGGGGCACCTGGTAGACGCGCTCGCGCAGCCGCACGTTGCCGCCGTCCTGGCCGCCGCCGTCCGCGCCCAGTGACAGGTGCGACATGCTCTCCACGCCGCCCGTCACCACGAAGTCCATGGCGCCGGAGGCGACACCCATGGCGCCGAAGTTCACCGCCTGGAGCCCGGAGCCGCAGAAGCGGTTGAGCGACACGGCGGACACCTCCTGCGGCCACCCCGCCGCGAGCACCGCGTTGCGAGCGATGTTCGCGCCCTGCTCATTCACCTGCGACACGCACCCCGCGATGACGTCGCCCACCTCCCGAGCATCCCAACCGCCGCGCCGCTGGAGCGCGTTGAGCGTCTGGGCGAGCAGCTCCTGCGGATGCAGTCCCGTCAGGGCCCCCTTGCCCATCTTTCCGCGCCCACGCGGGGTCCGGACGGCGTCGATGATGTAGCTGGCGGTCATGTGCGGCTCCTTTGATTTCGAATGTAATATTATCGGCGTAATTTGTAAGTCAAGGCGACCTGGGGTGGGAGCCCACGGGGGGGCGTGCAACTTCTGGAGCCCTGGACGCCAGGGCCGGCAGTGTTGATGAGCTGGAAGTCCACGGCGACCGGGGCAGACAGCGCGGCCGGAGGCTCGCTACAAGGCCATGAGCGTCCCGACCTCCCCGGGCGCGTGCGGCACACCTTGGGGAGTCGGCGGATACCTTGACGCCTCCACAGCGGCTGGTCCTGGGAATCGCCGTGCTCGCCTCGCTCGTCACGTTCCTGGACGGGGCGATCATCAACGTCGCGCTGCCCGCGATGGTGCGGGACCTGGGCGGTGGGCTCAGCCTCCAGCAGTGGGTGGTGGATGCCTACCTCATCACGCTGGGCTCGCTGATGCTGGCCGCGGGCTCACTGTCGGATGTGTTCGGGCGCAAGCGCATCTTGCGGTTGGGGCTGTTGGGCTTCGGGGCCACGTCGCTCCTGTGCGCGGTGGCTCCGACGGGCGCGGTGCTCATCCTCGCGCGTGCGCTGCAGGGGGCCACCGGCGCGCTCCTGGTGCCGGGCTCTCTGGCGCTCATCCTGTCCTTCTTCTCTGGCCCCGAGCAGGCGAAGGCCATTGGCGCGTGGACCGGCTGGACGGGTGGGGCGTTCATCGCGGGCCCGTTGGTGGGCGGGCTGCTGGTGGACACGGTGGGCTGGCGTTGGATCTTCGCCATCAACGTGCTGCCCATCGGGCTGACGCTGGCGCTGCTCGCGCGCATGGAGGAACCCACCCGCCCGGAAGGCGCGCGCATCGACGTGCTGGGGGCCGTGCTCGCGTGCGTGGGATTGGGCGGTCCCGTCTACGCGCTGATTGAGCAGGGGACGGTGGGCTGGACGCATCCCACGGTGTTGGCGTCGCTGGGCGTGGGCGTGCCGGCGTTCATCGCGTTCCTCTGGCAGGAGCGGCGGTCGCCACACCCGATGATGCCCCTGGGCCTCTTCCGGGCGCGGAACTTCTGGGTGGGCAACCTGGCCACGACGTTCATCTACGGAGCGCTGGCGCTGAGCGAGTTCCTCATCACGCTGTTCCTCCAGCAGGTGGGGGGCTTTCGCGCGACGATGGCGGGGCTGGTGCTGCTGCCGACGACGATCATCATGTTGTTGCTGTCGTCGACGTTCGGTGGGCTCGCGGGCAGGTTCGGGCCACGCCTGTTCATGGCGGTGGGCCCGTGTGTCGCGGGCGTCGGGTTCCTGCTCATGCTTCGCGTCGGCACGCCGCTGGACTTCTGGACGCAGATGCTGCCGGGCGTGCTGGTGTTCGGGCTGGGGCTGACGACGACGGTGGCGCCGTTGACGGCGGCGGTGCTCGGGTCCGTGCACAAGGCGCAGGCGGGCATCGGCTCGGCCATCAACAACGCCATCGCCCGGGTCGCGGGGCTCATCGCCATCGCGTTCGCGGGGCTCATCGTGGGCCCGCGACTGGACGTCGCGGGCTTCCACCGGGCGATGCTCGTCTCCGCCGTGCTGCTGGTGCTGGGCGGAGTTACCTCCGCCCTGGGCATCCGCAACCCTTCGCGGGAGGCCTGAGCGCGTCAGTCCTCGGAGGGCTGGAGGGAGAAGTACACGGCTTCGGTCCCCAGGTTGAAGGTGTCCCCGTCCGCGATCTTCTGGCGCTTGATGCGCTGGTGGTTGATCCAGGTCCCGTTGGACGAGCCCAGGTCCTCGATGAAGTAGTCAGCGCCATCGCGCACGACGATGGCGTGTTCGCGGGAGACCCTGCCGGACTTCACGACGAGGCTGCACTGCGGGCCGCGTCCCAGCGTGAAGCGCTCCACGTCCACCCGAGTGGCGGGACCGTCCGGGCTCAGCCGCACGAACAGGTCCATGCGCGCGGGGGCCCGTGCGGCGGGGGCGGGCTTGCGGCCCCGATTGGACTCTGGAGGCGCGTCGTCCTCGGGCTCGGCGGGACGGAGCACACGGCCCTGCTTGCGGGCGGCGGGGGCCTTCGCGGCCGGAGGCGCCACGAAGGGCAGGTCCTGCTCCTCGGATTCGTTCGAGCCCGAGTCCTGCTCTTCGTCCTCGGCGGGCGCGTCGGCCTGCTCGGCGTCGTCGTCGGATGCGGCTGCTTGTGCGGCGGCCTCATCGTCCGCGTCGTCTTCCACGGAGCCCGTGGCCTCCTCTCCCGTCTTGGCCTCTTCGGGCTCGGAGTCGTCGTCCTCGTCGGCGCTGGGGGGGGCCTCGGAGCCGATCGCCGCTGCGATGTCGGCTGCGGAGGCGTCGTCCTCCTCGGAGGACTGCGACTCGTCTTCGTCGTCCGAGCCCGCGGAGGCTGCCGCTTCGGATGCGCTCTCGTCGTCCGAAGCCTCGTCAGCCGCGTCGTCGTCAGACTCCTCGTCGTCCGAGTCCTCTTCCTCGGACTCCGCATCGTCCGAAGATTCGTCGTCGGACTCCTCGTCGTCGGACTCCTCGTCGTCGGACTCCTCGTCGTCCGAGGATTCGTCGGCCGCTTCTTCGTCGGACTCCTCGTCGTCCGAGGACTCGTCAGCCGCTTCGTCGTCGGACTCCTCGTCGTCCGAGGATTCGTCAGCCGCTTCGTCGTCGGACTCCTCGTCGTCCGAGTCCTCATCGGAGTCGGACTCTTCCTCCTCGTCCGCCTCATCCTCGTCTTCGGACGCCACCGGCACGTCTCGGGGCTGCGAGACCGCATCCACCGCCGCGAGGACTTCCTGCATGCGCGCCCGCGCGTGAGCGGCCTCGTCCACGGAGGACTGGGCCTTCACGGGTTCGGACACCGCCGCGGCCGGAGCGGCGGCCACGGACTCCTTCGCGGGGACAGCAGCAGCAGCGGGGACAGCAGCAGCGGGGGCAGCAGCAGCGGGGGCAGCGACAGCCGCAGGGACAGCGACAGCCGCGGGGACAGCGACCGCCACGGGGAGCACCGCCGGACGCACCACGGGCTCCGGGGCACGGACCGCCGGAGCCCGCACGGGCTCACCCGCGTCCGTCGCACTGAGCGCCACGGGCGTGGGCGCCACATACCCGTTCTGTCTCGCGAGCATGAACAGCGCCTGCGCGACCAGGGCATTCCGGTCCACGCCCAGGTCGTGGCTCATCTGCTCCAGCGCCCGCCACAGGGGCTCCGCGACCTCGATGGTTTCACGAATCCGATTCATGCCTAGCTGCCCCTCAGATTGCTCTGCCACGGAGAGACATTGTCCGGGTCATTGAGCCAATAGAACATCGCTTGCGTCTCCGCGTACTGCCGCTCCGCGATGGACACCAGGTTCGGGTGCAGGTCGCCCAGCATCACGCCCTCGAACAGGAATCCCTGGCCGGGCCTCGTCGTGCTGCCATTGCCGCGGAACTTGCGGTCCCGGCTCTGCCACAGCCGCTGCGAAGCCTGTCCCGCCGCCTGTCCGTAGCCCGCCGGCGGCGCGATGCGCGTGGGCATCGTGAACGTCGTCTCTCCGCACGACCACAGCAGCCACGACAGCGCGCTCCAGTCCCCGCGCAGCATCATCGTCAGGTCCGCGAACCCCATCTCCAGGTTGAGCGTCTCGTCGATCTCCACCTGCTCGTCCTCGCCCAACTCCATCTCTTCCTGCTTCAGCTCCACGGGCTCTTCACCCAGCAGGCTCGACAGGTCCGGCGGCAGCCAGGACACGGAGGCTCCCGGCTTGAACCGCTGGAGCAGCGCGCCGCGCATCGCCTGGAGCCGCGTGGCGTACTTGCGCACCATCTGCTGAATGGCCTCCAGGGACCGTTCGGGCTTCTCCGGCAGGCCGTCGTAGGTGCAGCTCGGAGGCTCCTGTCCCGCCCAGAAGTCGAACCGGGGGAACAACGCCCGCGCGTACGTGGCCAGGAACCGGGCGGTGTCCGGCTCCACTTCCGCGAGCCCCTCCGCGTCCTTCTGCACCTGATCCGCCACGCCCAGGTTCAACAGGATGAGGCCGCGCGTGAACAGGTACGCCTTGCGATCCGGCGCGAGCAGCATCGCCGCGTGCAGGAAGTCCAGCGCCGCGCGAGGCCGGTCCGTCTGGTCCAACAGCACCGCGTAGCCCCGCAGCAGCGTGGCCGCTTCACCGCCGCGCATGAGCGCGTCCGCCATGGGGGCCCACGCCTGTCCCGCATCCCCCACCACGCTGTCCGCGACCTGTCGAGCCGAGTCCTGTGTGCGCGGCAGCGTCAGCTCCTCCAGGCCCTGCTTCAGCGGCTGGACGTCCAGCGACGTGGCGCACGCACGCGCCGTGGCCAGCAGGGCTTCGCGGTAGCGCCGGTCCGCGCGGGCCTCCTTCGCCAGCTCGCGCCAACCTTCCGCGCTCCGGGGGAGATTGGAGAACACCGGCGAGCGCGCCAGCGTGTGTTCATCCATCGCGTGGCCCAGGTCGCGCTTGAGCACCACCGCCCGCTGCGCGTCCATCAGGGACCACTCGCCACACGCGAAGTCGCCTTCCGCCCGGCCCTCCTCGAAGTGGACGCGGAAGTCCGCGTAGGTGTCCTCCGCGCGCGACCAGTAGCGCCCGTGCCGCCGTCCGTTGTCGAACTCGGCCTCCCAGAGCAGCTGGCCCTGCGCGTCCCAGAAGCGGGTGGGGCCGTGGCGCTCGCGGTCCGCGTTGAGCGTGACCTTGGCCCACTGGTTGAGGTCCTCGCGCAGCTCCGCGTCCTCGGGCAGGTGGGCCGGACGGGTGGGGTAGGGCTCGCCGGTGGAGGGCACCACGCGCTGGCCATCGCCGTTGAAGTGCTCCACCTGTCGCACGGTGCCGCGGTCGTAGTGCATCACCGTCTTGCGCACGCGCTCGCTCACGCCGCCTTCGTGCATGCGCTCGGAGGTGAAGCCGTCGGAGGCAATCCAGGTGCGGGGGCCGTGGAGCTGGCCCTGCTCGAAGGCGCCCTCCTGGGACACCGCGCCGTCCTCGTGGAAGCGCCTGAAGGGGCCGTGCGGATTGCCTTGCACCATGATGCATTCGTTGCAGAGGGTGCCGTCGGCGCGCCAGTACCGCCACGTGCCGTGCGGCCGGCCCTTGGCGTCCTTCGGTCCGAAGGACCACTCCTCGTCGCCGTCGTCCCAGGTGGCGCCCTCGGGGACGCCGGTGGGGAGCTCGCCCGCCTCGGTCCGCTCGCGGTTCGCCTTGCGGCGCTCCACCTCGGTGACGTCCACGGCGCGCAGCGCGACCAGCAGCCGGTCCAGCGCCTCGGTGGACAGCGCCTCGGAGACGCGGCGGACCTCCAGGCCGTCCTTGAACGCGACGATGGTGGGGTACGCGTCGATGCCCAGCGGTTCGGCCACGGCCTCGTGGGCCTCCGCGTCGAGCCGGGCGAAGGTGATGTCCGGGAACCGCGTGGCGGCCTCGGAGAAGACCGGGGCGAACGCATGGCAGGGTTCACACCACTGCGCCCAGAAATCCACGACGCACATGCCGGGCTTCTGGGTGACTGCTTCGAAATCCTCCGGGGTCAATTCGACCGGGACGCCTGCCAACGGGAACTCCTGCTCAAGGGGAGGGGCAGATAAGAGGGGCGCCGGGGGCTCGCGTCAACCGGCGCGTCACGGGGAGTCCGGCTTCCGTCCCGGCCGGACAGGGACGGAGGGTGCGTCCGAGCGCAGCAGGAGGCGAGACTGTGGAACGATGACGGGATGCGGCCCACCCTCGTGGTCATCAACGGTGAACAGTACTGGCAGCGGTACTTCCCGGAATACGAGGTCGTCTCCCGCAGGCTTCAGGAGTGTTCCTGGGTACTGCGCGGTGGCGACCTCTGGTGCGTCAGCCGCGAGTCCGCGACCCGGCTGGACGGCGTGCTCTGGCGGGTGGGTGCCATCCGCCCGGACCCCAGGCACCGCGCGACGCTGGAGCTCATCCGCCTGAGCGGCGTGCCCTGTTCCAACCCGGCGTCCGTGCTGGCGCGCTGTCACGACCGGTTGTCGATGCTGGCGGAGATGCGTGAGGCGGGGCTGCCGGTCATCCCGTTCGACGCCGCGCTCGGCGACGACATGCTGCGCCGGCTGGAGCGGCCCGTGCCGTTCGTCGTCAAGGTCGGCAATCACCACGCGGGGCTGGGCAAGGCGCTGGTGCGCGACGCGGGCGCGTGGCCGGAGATCGCGGACCTCCTCTTCGCCGCGGACGACTACGCGGTCGTCGAGCCCTTCATCGACTACGAGCGCGACGTCCGCTGCCTCGCGGTGGGCGAGCGCATGTGGGCGATGACGCGGGCGAGCGCGGGCTGGAAGGCCAATGTCGACACGCGCAAGTACCAGGTCATCGACCCGCCGCCGGAGCTCGCGGAGCACACGCGCCGGGCCATGCGGCATCTGGGCGCGGACGTGCTGGGCCTGGACTTCCTCCAGGCGAAGGACGGCGCCTACACACTTCTGGAGTGCAACGACACGCCGGGCCTGTCCGGCTTCCCGGAGGAGCTGCGGGAGGACGTCGCGGAGTGCCTGCGCGTCCGGATGCTCCAGCGCTGAGAGGAGCGCTAGACAATCGGCAAGCCATCCTTCGGTCCGAAGTTCACGGCCAGGACGCCCGCCTCGCGGAGCGCAACGACACCGCCACGGTGTGCTGGAGCGGGCACCAGGGGGCAGTGGGGCGCGAAGTCACGCCTGCGCGGAGGCAAGGATGAAGCCACGGCGGCGGCCGCCCGTCGGGCGCGCTGGCTGGAAACTTGTCCGACCGTCGGACAGGTTCGCGGCGCATGCGGCCCGAGGCCGCGAACTCGTCCGACGGTCGGACAGGTTCGCGGCGCTTGCAGCCCGAAGCCATGAACCTGTCCGACAGTCGGAAAGGTTTTGACCGCTCGGGGCCGGAGCGGGCGCCTCCCGGTAGCCGGCGCGGACGGGGCTTACGTGTCCATGTCAGACCTCGATGGTTGTCTGCGCTGTACTTCCGTGGAGGAGGGGGCAACGCACTTCCTGGCGACCTCCTTCGGCGGGGGCGTCGACAGCCGTTGGGGCAGGCTGGCACCCTGGGAGTTCCTCCTTCCCCCCGGAGCCCCCTCATGCGCCGTCTCTCCGTTCCGCGGTGGATGTCCTCCTGGCTTGGAGGCGGGCTCGCCGTCGCGCTCGGCCTCACCGGCTGCGGCCCGGCGGAGTCTCCGGAGGACTTCCGGCTGGCGGAGGCAGAAGCGGCGGTCACGTTCGAGCCCGCGTCGGGCGTCCTCTTCGGTGCGTTCGCGGGCAAGCGCGGCACGGAGGACCACGCGGCGGCGCTGGACGCGCTGGAGCGGCTGGCGGAGCGGAAGATGGACGTCCACCGCGTCTACGCGGTGTGGGACGAAGCGCAGCCGAACAAGTTCCTGCTCGCGGACCTGGAGCGCGGCCGCATCCCGCTTCTGTCCATCACGGCGAAGCGGCAGGACGGCAGTGGTGTGTCGTGGGCAAGCATCGCGAGCGGGGCCCAGGACGCGCAGCTCAAGGCGCACGCGCTGGCGCTCAAGGGCACGGGCAAGCCGCTGTTCCTCATCTTCAATCACGAGCCGGACATGGCGGGCACGGCCCACGGCTCGCCCGCGGAGTTCGCGGCCGCGTTCCGCCGGCTGGTCACGGTGTTCCGTCAGCAGGGCGTGACGAACGTGAGCTACTCGATGACGCTCGTCCCCTACAGCTTCCAGTCGGGCGCGGCGGACGCGTTCTGGCCGGGCAGCACCTATGTGGATTGGGTGGGCGCGGATGCCTACAACTGGAACGGCTGCAACCCCACGGCGGGCGACACGTGGCGCTCGCTGGAGGAGGCAGTGGCGCCGGTGCTCTCGTGGGCCAATGTGAAGGGCAAGCCGGTGATGCTGCCGGAGTGGGGCTCCGTGGAGGACGCGAGCACGGCCGGGCGCAAGGGCCAGTGGTTCCGGGACGCGCTGGACACGTTCAAGCGCCACCCGGAGATCAAGGTCGCGTCGTACTTCCACACCACCGGCACCTGCTCGTGGTGGCTGGACTCCTCCGCGTCCAGCGCGGATGGCTTCCAGGCATTGGGAGCGAGCGGCTACACGCACGCGACGGCGGCGGCCTGGCTCCAGCCGTCCACCCTGACGGGCACGGCGCCGCTCACGGTGATGTTCGACCTCTCCGGCAGCACGGGCTTCCAGTCCACGACGGGCACGGGCAACGACGCCTGGAGCCTGGACTTCGGAGACGGCAGCGCGAAGGTGACGGGGAGGGGGCGGCCCACCGCGGTCCAGACGCACCGCTACACGGTAAAGGGCACGTACCGCGCGAGCCTCACCGTGACGGACTGGAAGGGCGTCCAGAACAGCGACACGCGCATCATCACGGTGAAGTGAGCGTCAGGTCGGCAGCCGGAAATAGAACCGGAACCCCGCGTCCCTCAGCGCGCGGAACCGCGTCAGCAGGCCGTCATCCATCCAGAGGTGGGCCAGGTCCTGGACGCGCATGCGCTCGGGGACGAGGGTGTGCGTGTTGAAGTCCCACGCCTCCGCGCCCATGCAGCGGGCGAGGACCTCCGCATGGAAGGCCCCCATCCCGCCGACGAAGAACGACACGATGATCCGCGTGCCTTCACGCGTGTCGGTGTACCGCTCGGCGCCGTAGTCCATGTGGTCCACCAGCTCGCGGCGGAAGACTCCCGTGGCAACCACCTGCGCCTCCACCGCCACCTCCGGAAGCGAGGCGAGACGGCCCGTGTTCCGGAGCAGCGGTTCCACGGCGTTGCCGATGTCGAAGAGGTCCACGTCCAGGCACCCGCGCACGAGCATCAGGGCTTCGAGCAGGCCCTCCCGGTCGAAGGTGTCCAGCACCGTCTCCGCGTCCTTCGCGGAGAGCGAAAAAGAAGGGGACATGGGGCTAGCCGTTGGGTTGGAAGAAGAACTCGAAGCCCGCGTCGCGCAGACGCAGGAAGCACTCCAGCCGGTGCTCCTCGCCGGGGTACAGGAACCGCCGCACCGCCTCCACGTCCACACGCCATGGGTCCAGCGCGTGGGTGTTGAAGTCCCACGCCTCCGCTCCCATGCATCCAGCCAGCTCCCGGCTGCGCGAGCTGCCCTCCGGCGCCAGGAACACGGAGACGACGATGATGGCCCCGTCGCGGGTGTTCCGATGCCACTCCGCCGGCTGCTGGAGGAACGGCACCAGCTCGCGGCGGAACGGGCCGATGCCCAGGACCTCTCCGTACATGCCCATGTGTCCGAACCTCCCGTGTGTCAGGCCCCGGCGGACGGCGGCGTCCCGCGAGCCTGACGGGGCCTTTTGCTACCGTCGCCCCTTACACCCCGAGGCCGCGCCATGACCTTCTCCGTCCGCACCGCCAACCTGCGCACGCTCAACTCGCTGACGAAGTACCCGTCCATCCCGACGTACCACACGCTGGGCGACAAGGGCCGGCTGGCCGAACCCGCCATCGCGTTCGACGGGCCCGTCGTCGGCACGGAGAAGGTGGACGGCACCAACGCGCGCATCGTGTTCCTGCCGGATGGCACGTACCTGCTCGGCAGCCGCGAGGAGCTGCTCTACGCGAGCGGTGACCTCATCGGGAATCCGGCCCTGGGCATCGTGGAGCACCTGCGCCCGGTGGCGGACGCCCTGCGCGAGAAGCGGCTCGACGCGGGCGGCATCACCGTCGTCTTCGGCGAGGTGTACGGCGGCAACGTCACCGCCCACAGCAAGCAGTACACGGGTGAGAAGCGCGTGGGTTACCGCGTCTTCGACGTGGTGCGCCTCACCGACTACGAGACGCCGCTCACCTGGTCCGCGGAGCAGCTCTCCGGCTGGCGTGAATCCGGAGGTCAGCCCTTCGTGACCGAGGACGCGCTCATGGCCTTCACCCGCGAGCACGGACTGGAGACCACGCCGCGCATCCTCGAAGAGGACGGCGCCGCGATGCCGAAGGACCTGGAGGGCGCGTTCGCATGGCTGCGCTCGCACGCGCCCGCGACCCGGTGCGCGTTGGATGCCGGGGCAGGGCAGCATCCGGAGGGCATCGTCGTTCGCACCCGCGACCGTCGCACCATCGCGAAGCTGCGTTACGAGGACTACGAGCGCACGCTGCGTGCGAAGCGCTGAAAAGCAAGAAGGCGGCGGTGTCTCCGTTCACCGCCGCCTCCATCCGAACCACGCATTCAGTAGCGATGCGGCTCGGCGATATTCATGTGGCCTGTCGCGGATGAGGTCTGTCTGCACCCCGAACTTGCCCGCGTTGTCCGTACCCATTGCGTCTGGCGTGCCAGCCTCCGGCCTGCCGAGCCCTCCCTGATTCCAGGGGTTTGTGTCCCACGCTGAGGGCTGCCCCTGGTGACTGCCGTCCTGGATCTGATGACGGCCGTCACCAGGCAGGCGGGCGGGGCTGACGCGTCGCGGAAGGATGTTCGGAGCGGGCGAGGGCCGGCGGTAGACTCGCGAATCAGGTCACGGCCCCATGACGAAGAGAGACACCGGAAGGCGAAACACAGGCACCGGCAACTCGGACTCCGCGCGCTCGGGCGCGGGGACGGGCCGGGGCTCGGGATATGGAACGGGTCCCCGTCCGCGCCGCGCGGAGGACGTCCCGCCCGTTCCCCAGGTGGGCCGCTACCTGCTGCTGCGCAAGCTGGGGCAGGGCGGCATGGGCGTGGTGTACGCCGCCTATGACCCGGACCTGGACCGCAAGATTGCCCTGAAGCTGCTGCACCCGAACGCCAACCAGGACAACGAGGAGGCGCGGTCCCGGCTCTTGCGTGAAGCGCAGGCCATGGCGCGCGTCTCCCATCCCAACGTCATCCCCGTCTTCGACGTGGGCATGTGGGGCGACCAGGTCTTCGTCGCCATGGAGCTGGTGGAGGGCGGCACGCTGGGCTCGTGGCTGAAGGAGGCGAAGCCTTCCTGGCGGGAAGTGCTGGAGCGCTACCTCCAGGCGGGCAGGGGACTGCAGGCCGCGCACTCGGCGGGGCTGGTGCACCGCGACTTCAAGCCCGCCAACGTGCTGGTGAGCCACGCGGGCCGCGTCTACGTGACGGACTTCGGCCTGGCGCGGCAGGTGGGCGACGGGCCGGAGGCCCCCGTCTCTCCGGAGGAGGCGCAGGTCCTGGAGTCCTCGGACCGGCGCATGCTGGACACCACGCTCACCGAAGCGGGCCTGCTGGTGGGCACGCCCAACTACATGTCCCCGGAGCAGTTCCGGGGCACGCAGCTGGACGCGCGAACGGATCAATTCAGCTTCTGCGCGGCGCTCTACGGCGCGCTCTACGGCACGCGCCCCTTCGACCCGGGCAGCATCAAGGCCTACGCGTCCGCCAGCCGGAGCGCGGAGTTGGAGGAGGCCACCGGCACGCAGTCGCTGGGCGGCACGCAGTCGCTGAACGCCGCGCCCGCGAAGGCGATCCCCGTCATCGCGCCGCCGCCCGTGCTCATCCGCGAGCCCCCGCGCGACGCGAAGGTGCCCGGTTGGGTGCGGCAGGCGGTGCTGCGCGGGCTGGCGCTGGACGTGGACGCGCGCTTCTCCTCCATGCAGGCCCTGCTGGATGCGCTCTCCCAGGAGCAGCGCCTCGGGCAGCGCAAGCGCTGGCTGGGAGCGGCGGGTGCCATGACCACCGCGCTCGCGGTGGCGGGCGGCGTGGCGTGGCAGCAGTCCCAGGTGTGCGTGGACGCGGGCGCGCTGATGGACACCGTGTGGACGCCGGACGCGAAGGCGAAGCTGGAGTCCGCCTTCCGCGCCACCGGGAAGCCCTTCGCGGAAGGGATGGCCGTCCGCGCCGTGCAGGTGCTGGGGCAGTACGCGGACGCGTGGAAGCACCAGCGCGTCCAGGCGTGCGAGGACGCGCGCGTGAGCGGCGTGAAGCCGGAGGAGCAGCTGGACCGGCAGGTGGTGTGCCTGGAGCGCCGCCGCAAGGACCTGCGCGCCACGGTGGACCTGCTCGCGAGCGCGGACGCCGCCATGGTGGTGAAGTCCGTGGACATGGTGCATGCGCTGCCCGCGCTGCATGAGTGCGAGGACGTGGAGGGACTGGCCGAGCAGCAGCGCCGCCCCTCCGACCCCGCCCTGCGCGGCACCATTGAAGCGCTGGAGGATCAGCTGGCGGAGGTGCGCGCGCAGGTGGACGCGGGCCGCTACCCGGCGGCGCTCACGGCGGTGAAGGCGCTGGAGGCGCCGGTGGAGAAGACGGGCTACCTGCCGCTGAAGGCGGAGATGCGCTTCCACCTGGGCTGGCTCCAGGAGCAGACGGGCCAGTCGCCGGAAGCGTCCCGCCTGCTGTCGCGCGCCGTGTTCGACGCGGAGGCGGGCAGGGCGGACCGGCTGAAGGTCGCCATCCTCAACAAGCTCCTCTACGTGGAGGACGGCCAGAAGCACTACGACCCGGCGGCGAACTGGGGCGAACTGGCGGAGGCCACCCTCCAGCGGCTGGGCGGTGAGCCCGCGCTGGAAGCAGACGTGAAGGTGAACCAGGCCAACCTCGCCATGTCCCAGGGCCACATGGAGGAGGCCCGCAAGCGGCTGACGGAGGCGAGCGCCCTCTACGACAAGGCGCTGCCACCCGAGCACCCCAAGCGCGCGCGGGCGCTCTTCCTCCTGGGCCGGCTGGTGCTGGGCACCGGCGACGCGAAGGGGGCGGTGCCTCTTCTGGAGGCGTCGCTCGCGAAGACCCAGGCGGCGGTGGGCCCGGTGCATCCGGACATGGCCAACCGGCACGGCCTGGTGTCCCTGGCCCTGCGAGACGCCGGCCAACCCGAGCGCGCCCTGCCGCATGCCCAGGCGGTGGTGGACCTCTACAAGACCCTGCACGGCGAGAAGAGCGCGCAGGTGGCGGAGGCGCTGGACGAGCTGGGCATGTGCCAGCTGGGGATGAAGCGCTACGACGACGCGCTGAAGACCTACGAGCAGGCCGTGGCCCTCAAGCGCGAGCTGCTCCCCGAGGGCGACGAGGGCCTCCAGCCGTCCTACGACGGCGTGGGCCAGGCGCTGCTGGGCCTGGGCCGGGCGCGCGACTCCGTGGCGCCGCTCCAGCTGGCGGTGTCCTTCGCGGCCGCGCCCCCGGATGCGCTGGCGGAGTCCGGCTTCGCGCTGGCGCGGGCGCTGTACCAGACGGGCCAGTCTCCGGCGGCGCTGGCGGAGGCCCGGGGCGAGGCCACCCGCGCCCGCGAGCGCTTCAGCGAGTCCGGGATGGACGAGCGCGTGGGCGAGGTGGACTCGTGGCTGGAGACCCTGCCCAAGGAGTCCCCGCGTCCGCCTGCCCGCAAGCCTTCTCGCGGCCGGCGCAGGTAGGACGTCACGCACGGCTGCTGGCGACCGTGGCGGGGCGTGCTACCGTCCGCCGCCGTGTCGCTGCCCCCAGACGAGGACGAGGAGCTCCTGGATGCCACGGCCACCCTGCAGCGGGGCCGGGCGGGACAGGTGCGGATGGTGCTCCGGGTGCTTTCCGGCGCGGAAGCCGGCAAGGCCCACCCGCTCAAACAGGGGACGTACACAGTGGGAAAGGCCCCCACGTGTGACATCGTCCTCACCGACAAGGCCGTCTCCCGCCAGCACCTGAAGCTGGAGGTGCACGCCGAGCACGTCGTCGCCACGGACCTGGGCTCGCACAACGGCTCGTTCGTGGAGGGCCTGCGCTTCACCGCCATGGAGCTGCGCCCCGGCAGCGTCATCACCCTGGGCACCACCGAGCTGAAGCTGGTGCCGGAGGACACGCGCGAGCGCTCACTGCCCCTGTCCTCGCGGGACCGCTTCGGCGCGCTCGTGGGCACAAGCCGCAAGATGCGCGAGGCCTTCACCGTCCTGGAGCGCCTGGCGCCCGGCGGCGCGGACGTGCTCATCCACGGCGAGACGGGCACCGGCAAGGACCTGTGCGCGGAGGCCATCCACCAGCTGAGCCCGCGCGCCAAGGGCCCCTTCGTCATCGTGGACCTGGCGGGCGTGCCCTCCACCCTCATCGAGTCCGAGCTCTTCGGCCACGTGAAGGGCTCCTTCACCGGCGCCCAGGGCGACCGCGCCGGCGCCTTCGAGCGCGCGCAGAACGGCACCGTCTTCCTGGACGAGATTGGCGAGCTGCCCCTGGACCTGCAGCCGCGCCTGTTGCGCGTGCTGGAGCGCCGGCAGGTGAAGCGCGTGGGCGGCAACGACTACTTCACGGTGAACGTGCGCGTGGTGGCCGCCTCGCACGTGAACCTGGAGCAGGCCGTCCAGCAGGGGAAGTTCCGCCGCGACCTCTTCCACCGGCTCGCCGTGCTGCGCGTGACGCTGCCCGCACTGCGCGAGCGTCCGGAGGACATCCCGCTCCTCATCGACCACATGCTCAAGCTGATGGGCCGGCAGCCGGGCGCGCTGTCGGATCAGACGCGCGCGCTGCTCATGCAGTACCCCTGGCCCGGCAACGTGCGCGAGCTGCGCAACGTGGTGGAACAGGTCGTCAATCTGGGCGAGGAGGCACTGCCGGACCTGGAGGCGCCCCAGGGCGCGGACGGCCGCAAGGGTCCGGATCTGGACCTGCCCTTCAAGGAAGCAAAAGAACACCTCATCGAAGTGTTCGAACGTGACTACCTGAAGAACCTCATCGAGCGCTGCGAAGGCAACATTTCCAGGGCTTCTCGCGAAGCTGATATCGACCGTGTCTACCTCCGGAAACTCCTGCGCAAGCACGGGTTGGATCCATCCGGGGAGCCTTAACACGGGGCGGCATCACAGGTAGGCTGGCATCCCCCCTCCCCCCCGGAGCACGACCGTGAGCGTGAATCTTTCCTCCAATCTCCTCCGTACCTTCCAGCAACTGGCGGAGGTGAAGCCCGCCGCCGTGCCGCAGCAGACCGCGCAGCAGGTCGGGTTGCCGGAGGAGAAGGTCGTCTCGCAGGTGGAGGGCGCGCCCACCCCCGTGCAGACGGAGCAGGCCTCGGACGCCTTCGCGGCGGTGCAGGCCCTCAATCAGGCGTGGGCGAACCGCTTCCAGCCGGTGTCGGGCGCTTCGGCGCAGGACCTGGGCGTCCAGGGGACGCTCGCGAACGCGCCCCAGGCTCCGGAGATTGGTGGCTGGGAGGCCGCGGGGACGGACCCCGAGGTCGTCAAGCAGGCCAATCAGAATGACTGCGGCGCCGCGGTGGCGGTGATGCTGGGCAAGGACATTGGCACCAGCAAGACGCAGCCCACGTCGGACAAGGACAAGATGGCCGCGCTGGAGTCGCGCTTCACGCAGGGCCAGGGCACGTCGCCGCATGAGCTGTCCAACATGCTGGCGAACCAGGGCACGAAGGTGACGCAGACGTCGTCCAAGCTCGACACCAAGGCCCTGGATGACGCGCTCGCGCGCGGTGCCAAGGGCGCGGTGATGGTGGACTCCAGCCTGGTGGACCCCACCACGAAGCCGGGCGAGACGGGCCGCGCGCACTGGGTCTCCGTGGAGGGCAAGGACGACCAGGGCCGCTACCTGCTCAAGGACCCCAGCACCGGCTCCAAGATTCCGGTGGACGCCCAGAAGCTCGCGGACTCCGTGGACATCAGCTGGAACCGGCACCAGGGCGGCGGGCAGATGATCGTCGAAAGCGCCCAGGGCATGTCGGAGGCCCAGGCCGCGCAGGAGGGCGGGGAGAAGGCCGTCGCGCTGGGCAACACGGACGGTGGCGGCTCCCGCGCCATGGCCAACTTCGGCCGCGAGTCTTCATAGGCCGTAAAGACTGACGGCGGATGGACTCGCATCCATCCGCCGCGTGGGCTTCAGACGGTGAGGTGCTGCACGGCCTGGAGCCGCAGCAGCTGGCGCGCCAGCTCCTGGACCTGCTCCACCTCCTGCAGGCCCATCACCTTGCGCAGCGCGAGCCTCTTGTCCGTGGAGGCGCGCAGCAGCAGCGCGCGCAGCTGGGGATTGCTGAGCAGCGGGTTGAGCTGGCGCAGGTGGCCCACCAGCGCGCCCAGCTGGGGCAGCGTGAGTCCCGCCACCATCACCTGCGTCGCGTTGCCCTCTTCCGGGCTCTGGCTGGTGGCCAGCATCCACGGCGACAAGAGCAGGGAGCGGGTGAAGTCCATCTCGCAGGTCAGGCCCAGCCGCGCGCACTCCTCCACCACGGGGCCGCTGTCATGGCCCGCGATGATGGGCTGGATGCGGGCGGCCTCGTACTTCTGGAGGACGGCGTCGTACAGCTTCCGGGCCTCCACGCCCTGCGGCGTGCGCGGGAACTCCGCGAAGGCCTGGCCAATCTCCGCGCGCAGCGTGCCCATGAGCGTGGCGTCATCCGCCGTGCCGGGCTCGCCCAGGACCTGGGCCAGATAGGCCCTGTCCTCGGGGACCGCGTTCGCGGACTTCCACCACTCGAAGGTGACGGTGCTCACGCTCAGCACCACCGGCAGGGTGACGACGCCCTGGCGGCCGGGGTTGGCGAGGAAGGCGCTCATCTTCCCCTCCACCTCCGTGAGGCCGCGGTGGAGCCGGTGGAGGACGGCGATGCGCAGCTTCGCGCGGCCCTCCAGCGCCTGCTTCGCGGCGTCCGACGACTGTCCGTCCGAGGCGGTGCGCTCGCGGGAGGATTCGGAAGCGGCGGGCCGGCGCTCGAGCTGGGGCGCCACGCCCACCTGCGGCGCCATCGGCGGAGGCTGGGGGAGCGCCGGGGCCGTCTGCGCTGTCTGGGCCGCGAGGGCAGGGGGCTGCTCCAGGGTGCCCAGGCTGGCGGCGCCCTGCGACGAGCCGGACGCCATCCCTGCCTGTTGCTGCGGCGCCCTGGCGCCGCCGCCTTCATTGCGCTCCGTCTCGCCCGAGCGGCCGAAGTCCATTCCGTCCTGCGGGCCGCTCTGCTCGAGGCCTCCCTTCGCGGAGGCGCCCTTCGCGGCGCCGCCCTTGACGGCGACGCCTCCCTTTCCGGTGCCGCCCTTCCCTGTGGCCTTGCCCGATGACTTGCCTTCACCGGACTGCGCCTTCTCCTCCTTCTCCTGCGCGGGGCTCTGCAGGGGCAGGCCCGGGCGGGGAAGACCAGACGGAAGGCGGACGCTCATGGATGGGGGCCTCGGGTGAGGGGAATCAGGCCAGGTCCTTCAGGTGGACGACCAGGTTGCTGTTCTTGCTGCCCAGCGTGCTCGCGTCGTCCGTGGGGATGACGTAGCCCTGATCCGCGCCAACGTGCTTGCGGAAGAAGTCTACCACCTCCGGATCCTGCACGTTGGACGTGGTGCTCTTCTTGATGCCGTACGCGGAGCCGTCCGCTCCCTTGGCCTTCACGGAGTCAGGCGCGGAGGAGAGCAGGTTGTCCATCGTGCCCGACAGGCGGCCGCCGCCGTCCGGCTGGATGGTCATCGAGGTGTTGTGACCCTCGATGTAGCTGACGTCGTAGTAGGTGTTCCCGAACCCGCCGTCGAACTTCACTTCACCGAGCGTCGCGTTCTTGCCGTCGCCGTTGTCGCTGCGGAAGTTGCCGGACCAGTTGTCCGGGAACTGCACCGTCCGGCTCTCACCGGGCTTCAGCGTGACGGAGTCGACGGCCTTCTCGCCCGCGTTGGGGGTGAAGTTCACCGTCATCGGCTTGTTGCCGTCGTTGTTGAGGGTGATGGTGTTCTTGCCCTTCGCCGCGCTCGAGTCGCCCACGGACTGGGGACCGGCGACGGCCGCGTCCTTCTGGGGAGCCGCCGGGGCCGGGGCGCCCTGCGCCGCGGAGGCTGCCTGCGCCGCGGCAGGAGCAGGGGCCGCGCTGGAGCCCGCGCCCTCGCCACCCAGGTCCGGCACGCCGCCCTGCTGCGCACCGGCTGCGCCCTCGATGCCCGGAGCGGCGGCGCCCTGCTGCGCACCGGCGCCGTTCATTCCACCGAGCATCTCCACCAGCTGCTTCAGCATCTGGACCATCTCGGCCAGCTGCTCCATGGGATTGCCGCCCTGGAGCGCGCCCTTCTTGCCCACGCCCGACGGCGCGTCGAAGCCATCCGCCTGGAACATCCCCTGGAGCGAACCCGGGCCGCTCTTGGCCTGCACCGCGTCCGCCGTCACCGCCGTGGGGCGCGCCACCGGGCTGGAGAGCTCCGTGGCGGACGTGCGGGGCGAGTAGGAGGAGCTGGCAACGGACGACTTCGACAGGGGGGAGAGCGCCATGGCGGTGTTCCTCGGAGATTGGATGGGCCGGCTTCGGACACCGGCCGGTTCAGCGATGTGGGGGGCTAGAGCACGGCGCGTGCCATGCGCCCCACACGCTTCTCAACGAGGTAAACCCTTGGAACTCCTCAGGGGACGGACGCTGCCACGGGAGCGGAAGGCCGCCGCCCTGATGACTGCCGTCAGGCCCTGGTGTCTGGCGTCATCAGGCCCGAAAGCACGACTCGCGCGGGACGCAATGCGCCCCGCGCGAGAAGTCGCCGCGGATTCAGGCCGTGCGGATCAGACCCTTCGGGCCGTGCTCGAATGGATGAGCCGCAGTATCAGCAGCAGCACCACCGCTCCGATGAACGCCACGAAGATGGTGCCCGCGATGCCGCCAAATGGGGCTCCCGTGCCGAGCGCCCGGAGGATGAAACCTCCCAGGAACGCACCCACCACGCCCACCACGATATCGCCAATCAGGCCGTAGCCGCCGCCCACCACCGCGGACGCGAGCCATCCAGCGATGAGGCCAATGACTGCCCACAACAGGATTGCTTCCAGCGCCATGTCTCTTCCTCCCATCGAGGTGATGGGCGAAACATGGGCATGATTCCCGGCCGCGCTCGCCCCTCTCTCAAGGGCGACGGCAGGGCAGGCAGGCAGGCGGCGCCCGGGTGGAATCCAGACTTGAAGCCTCCCGCCTACTTGCAGATGGGCACGCGGGGCGGCGACGCGCTGGCGAGCACCGCGGTGCCCCTGACGTTGACGATGGTGCCTTCGGGGAGCGCCAGCGCCTGCCCCAGGGAGAGCAGAGGCGTGATGCTCTCGCGCGGTTCCTGGGACCAGGAGGGAAGGGGGCTTCGGGACATCCGCCGCCATGCGCCGGCGATGGGCGCACCCACGCGGATTCGCGCGGGCTCGCCTTCGAGCCGCTCCACCTGGAACGCGTCCAGGTCGCGCGCCGAGTCGGGCATGTCGTCGGTGGAGGGACACTCACCCGTGCACGCGTCCCAACCCTGGTTGCCCAGCACGGTTCCACGGTCATCCCAGACATAGACGCCAATGAAGCGCCGCATCGTGGGGATCCAATAGGTGAGCCCCACGGAGACCTCATCGCTCGTCCGGGGGATGAGGGCGGAGAAGACGGAGACGGTGCCGTCCTCCTGGTGCACCACCCACAGCGGCGTGCCGTCCCCCAGCGTGGCCGGCGCCACGGAGCCCCGCGGCGGCAACTCCAACACCACGGACGGCTCGATGCGAGGCAACTGGATTTCCTCGCGAGGCACGGCCCTGACTCGCCAGGCAGGCGTTCCGCAGCCTGCCAGAACGAACACAGACACGCCGGTGAGCATGAGGCGCTGGCACATGCGCCAGAAGTTATCCCGATGCCGGGGGCATTGACGGCGTTCTGATTAAAGATGCATCCTGAATGCATCTTTACGGGGCGTGGGCCCGGAAAGGGAGCGAAGTCATGACGAGCGTGTACGAGAAGATTGGCGGAGAGCCGGCGATGGCGGCGGCGGTCGACGTCTTCTACCGGAAGGTGCTGGCCGACGAGCGCATCAGCCACTTCTTCGAGGACGTGGACATGGAGCGCCAGGCCGCGAAGCAGAAGGCGTTCCTGACGATGGTGACCGGCGGGCCCGCGAACTACTCGGGCAAGGACATGCGCGCGGGACACAAGCACCTGGTGGACCGCGGGCTGAACGGGACGCACTTCGACGCGGTGGCGGGGCACCTGAAGGAGACGCTGGAGGAGCTGGGCGTGCCCGCGGACCTGGTGGGCCAGGTGATGGCCGTCGCCGAAGGGGCGCGTGCGGACGTCCTGAACCGCTGAAGCAACCTGCAGGAGGCACGTCATGGCGAAGGTACGGCATGAATCCGAGTGGTACCCGTTGGAGCCCGGAGAGACGGTGCTGGACGGACTGCTGCGCCAGGGCGTGCGCGTACCGCATGCGTGCCGGGCAGGGGCCTGCCAGTCCTGCCTGATGCGAGCGACCTCGGGCACGGTGCCCGAGGCCGCGCAGGTGGGGCTCAAGGACACGCTGCGGGCACGAGGCTACTTCCTCGCGTGCACGTGCCGGCCCCAGGAGGGCACGGCGCTGGAGGTGGCGGGGGCGTCGGAGCTGCGCGTCCCCGCGCGCGTGGTGGAACTGGAGTCGTTCAGCGAGGACGTGTTCGCGGTGCGGCTGGAGGTGGAGACGCCACTCGACTATCGCGCGGGGCAGTACGTCACGGTGGTGCGCGCGGACGGGCTCGCGCGCAGCTACTCGCTGGCGAGCCTGCCTCGCGAGGGCCGGCTGGAGCTTCACGTGCGGCTCGTGCCCGGGGGCGCCATGAGCGGTTGGTTCGCCCGCGAGGTCCGGCACGGCGACCGGGTGGACGTGCAGGGACCGGCTGGGGATTGCTTTTACGTTCCCGGACAGTCGGAGGCGCCGCTGCTGCTGGCGGGGACGGGCACGGGGCTCGCGCCGCTGTATGGAATCCTGAGGGACGCGCTGGAGTCGGGCCACTCCGGCCCCATCCACCTGTTCCACGGGGCGAGGGAGCCGGCCGGGCTGTACCTGGTGGACGCGCTGAGGGCCCTGGCGGCGCGCCATCCAAACGTTCAATACCGGCCCGTCGTGCTGGCGGGAGGAGGTGGGGCGGTGGAAGAAGGGGCCCTGGAGGCGAAGGTCCTCACCTGCCTCCCGAAGCGGCCGGTGGGCTGGCGAGCGTTCCTCTGCGGCAACCCTGAAGCGGTGCTATCCCTGCGCAAGAAGCTCTTTCTCGCGGGGTTCTCGCTGAAGGACATCCACGCGGATGCCTTCCTGCCGAGCGTGCCGCGAGCGGGGCCCGTCGCCGGAGCCGCCTGACTTGCACCTGACCCTTCACGCCGACTACTCGCTGCGCGTCCTCATGTACCTGGCGGCACGTCCCGGGCGGCCGTCGTCCACGCAGGAGATGGCGGACGCCTACGGCATCTCCAAGCACCACCTGGTGCGCGTGGTGCAGACGCTGGCGCAGGAGGGGCACGTGGAGGTGAAGCCCGGGCGGGCGGGCGGCGTGCTGCTGGCGAAGGCCCCGGGGAACATCCGGCTGGGCAAGGTGGTGCGCGCGGCCGAGCCGGACTTCCACCTGGTGGAGTGCTTCGACCGGGAGCGCAACACCTGCCCCATCGCGCCAGCGTGCGGCCTCAAGGGCGTGCTGGCGGAGGCGCGTGACGCGTTCCTCGCCACGTTGGACAAGTACTCGCTGGAGGACCTGCTGCGCCGCTCCAAGCCGGGCCTGTCGGACCTGCTGCTGACCCCGGCCGCGCCGCAGGGATAGGCGCATCCGGAAGGACGCGGCGACGTCCGGACAGGACGCAGGCCTCGTGGACGCCAGGACCGTGCACGCCTGTGAGGCCCGGGGCACGGGGCTTGCTCTCGGGCCCGTCCAGCTCAATCCCCCGGAGCGTGCATGTCCCAGTCGGTCCAGACCATCCTGAACATCAACGGTATCGCCAACGGCTCGCCCTACAGCACGCAAGAGCCCACCATCCTCTTCAACAACCTGCCGTTCAGCGTCTGGGGCTCCATGTCGAGCGCCCGCACGGTGACGGGGAAGGTCATCGGCATCGCGAACCCGCAGCAGTACCAGGTGGCGCTGTTCGCGCTGGAGTCGAAGACGCAGATCGTGGGCAACACGTCCTGGCTGACATCGGTGGGCAGCGATGGGAGCTTCTCGCTGTCCGTGCAGCAGAGCGCCACCGTCTATTGCGTGCTGCTGATGACGCCGACGTTCGCCCAGTCCTACTTCGCGAGCACCTTCCCCAGCGGGAGCGGCACCGTCTCCTCGCTGCCGATTCCCGCCGAGCATCCAGGCGATGTGCTCCTGATGATTGGCCTGCCGGCGGGGCTCAACCGGAGCCTGGTCCTTCCCTTCGGTGTGGAGAACCCCATCGTCAAGCCGGGGGACGCCTGCCTGCAGCCCATGGGACTCAACCGGCAGCTGAGCCCCGGTTCGACGCAGGGCATGCCGGACCCCACCAATCCCAACCAGGTCAGCCAGCTGTGGAGCTGGCTGGTCGGGGGGAACTCGCCCGGGATGATGGCGTTCCGGGTCACCACCCAGAACCCGGACGGCAGCGCGGGGCAGGGAGCGTTCGCCACGGGCGTGTATGTCTATGGCCAGTCGATGTATCTGCTCGCGGGCGCCGGTCCCGCCTCCGGACAGTCGAGCACGATGACGCCCATCGTCGTCTCGCAGCCCATCGTCAACTGGCAGGTCCTCCCGCCCTCCATGGTCCAGCTGGGGATGGCCCTCACCCTCCTGCCGGAGAAGATCCTGCTCGCCGTCGACGTGGTGAACGTGGAGCCGTCGCTCCTGGGGAGCTTCCTGAAGGCGCTCTACAAGGTCGAGCTCAAGCTGCTGGGCCTGATGCTCGACAATCTCTGACGGCGGTCACTCGCCGACGAAGGCCGCCCAGTCGTCTGGCGACACCTCCACGCCCGACCCCTTGCACCAGGCGGTGACCTCCGCCTTCCAGGCCGCGGCGCCGCCCCGCAGGGGGAATGCGCGCGTGACCGCGAGCCGTCGAACAGACTCGTGGTCGCGCAGCAGGCTGCGATTGACCGCGCCGACTTCACCGGGCCTCGCGCGCAGGCGCAGCTCCGCCGCCTTCATTGCGCCGTCCTGGCGGAACAGCGTGGACAGGTCCTCCCCCACGGGCGTCTCGGTGAAGGACCAGAGGCCCATCAGTGGCGGTTCGCGGCCTTCCATCAGCGCCGCGTGCAGCCGGTCGTGGCCATCCACCACCAGCCAGCGCTCGGCCAGGGCGAAGTAGGTCAGCAGGATTGGCGGAAGCGTCCCGTCCCGGACGTGCTTGCGCCACGCCTTCACCCGGCTGTCGTCACCAAGCGACGGCGCGCGCAGCGGCATCACCCCACCGCTGCGCTCCGGGAGGACTCCGGGCCCCGCCCAGGACCAGTCCTCCGCGCGGAAGGGCGGGAAGCGCAAGGCCGCGTCGAGCCCGCATGGAGGCTCCGGAAGGACTCCCGTCCCGATGATGGGAACCGTGGAGTAGCCCTGGGCCTTCGTGACGGGTGCTGCCTGGAGCGGCCTCAGGCACCAGCGCCCCGCGTGGAGCAGTGAAGGCTCCGACGCCTCGAACTGGTGGATCCACCACCGGTTCCACGCGGCCCACCATCCTGGGGAGCCTGGATCCGGAGGCCGCCGGGCCTCTTCCGCGGTGATGGGGGCGAACGCGCCCGCGAGCTTCGCCGGGCCGCGCAGCCAGGCACACCCATCCCACCAGTCATCCACCCGCATCCAGAACAGCGGCTGCTCGCCCAGCATCACGCGCAGCAGGTAGGGCCGGGTGGCCTCGACATGGAGCAGGGGGCGCCGTCGCCAGTGTCCCCAGGTGGGGACGGTCAGCAGCAGCCCGGGGCCGCCCACCGGCATCCGCCAATCCGTGTCATCCGCCGTCACGGCGATTCGTGGCTGCATCGGGCGCCTCCTTGGCCCGACACTACACTCGACGGCGGGCCCGGCCTCCAGGCCCGCCGCGAGGCGGCTTCATCCGCTCAGCGCCAGGTGTCGTTCACGGTCGAGGTGCCCGTGGCCGGCGTCGTCAGGGTGCGGTTGGCGCCGCTCTCCCAGGTGACGTTGTTGGCGGCGTCCTTCTTGATGAACTTGTACTCAATCGCCGTGGAGCCCGGCAGCCCGACGGCCGCGCTCCACGTGGGGTAGTTGGCCGCGGACAGCAGGATGGCATTGGCCGGGCTCCAGCTCCCCAGCGCGGCGACGCTGCCCACCACGTACACGTTCTGTCCCACCACGGTGCTCGCCGTGACGTTGAACGTCACCGTGGCCCCGCTGGTGGACGTGGTGACGGAGAGCGCGGAGGACTGCGCGGACGCGTTGCCCGCCGTGTCCCGAGCCCGCACGGTGTAGCTATAAGCCGTGCCCGCAGTCAGCCCCGTGTCCGTGTAGCTGGCCGTCGTGGGCGAGCCCACCAGCGACCCATTGCGATACACGTCATAGCCCGCGATGCCGCTTGAGTCGGTGGATGCCGTCCACGTCAGCGACACGGTGGTCGCTGTCTTCGACGCAGCCACCAGTCCCGAAGGCACCGAGGGCGCTGTGGTGTCCTGTGACGGCGCACCCGCGGAGATGACGCCTGCGTTGAACGTGGAGGTGCCCGCGGGGAAGAAGTAGTTGAGCCCCCCGTTGTTGTCCCACGTGCCACTGCCATTGTTGAAGACGGCCTCCAGTTGCGTGGCCGAGCCCAGGTCCACCGTGTACTTCGCGTAGCCCGAGACCTCCGCGGTCGCCATGGCCGCGCCCGGCGACGTCGTCCACGTGCCGCCCGCCGGACGGTAGTGGATGTACGGCGTGGCATAGCCCTTCTTGTAATAGACGGTCGCCGTGTTGCCAGCGCTGGTGGTGACGGAGAGCGCGGTGCTCGCCGCGGACGTGTTGCCCGCCGCGTCGCGAGCCTTCACCGTGTAGCCATAGGCCGTGTTGGAGGACAGCCCACTGTCCGTGTAGCTCGTGGACGTGGGCGAGCCCACCTGCGTGCCATTGCGGAACACGAGATAGCCCGTCACGCCGACGTTGTCCGTGGACGCGGTCCAGCTCAGTGACACCGTCGTCGCGGACTTCGACGGAGCCGTCAGGCCCGTGGGCACCGACGGCGCCGAGGTGTCACTCACCGGCGCGCCCGCCGTGATGACGCCCGCGTTGAACGTGGAGGTGCCCGTGGGGAACAGGTAGTTGCTCCCGTTGTTGTTGTCCCACGTCCCGCTGCCGTTGTTGAAGACAGCCTCCAGTTGCTGCACGGAGCCCAGGTTCACCGTGTACTTCGCGTAGCCCGTCACTTCGGCATCAGGCATCAGCACGCCCGGTGCCGTCGTCCACGTGCCCCCCGCCGGGCGGTAGTGGAGGTACGGCGTGGCGAAGCCCTTCTTGTAATAGACCGTCGTCGTGTACCCCAGGCCGGTGGTGACGGAGAGCGCCGCGCTGGCCACGGAGGTATTCCCCGCCGCGTCGCGAGCCTTCACGGTGAAGCTGTACGCCGTGCTCGAGGACAGCCCCGTGTCCGTGTACGTCGTCGCCGTGGGCGCTGCCACCTGTGTGCCATTGCGGAACACGAGGTAGTCACTCACGCCATAGTTGTCCGTGGCGGCCGTCCAGCTCAGCACCACCGACGAGCTGGTGACACCCGAAGCGGAGAGCCCCGAGGGCGCCGACGGCGCCGTGGTGTCCGGGGGCAGGGTGGTGACGGAGAGCGCGCTGCTCGCGGCGGACGTGTTGCCCGCCGCATCTCGCGCTCGCACGGTGTAGCTGTACGCCGTGCCCGCCGTGAGCCCGCTGTCCGTGTAGCCCGTCGTGGAAGGCGAGCCCACCTGCGTGCCATTGCGGAACACCTGGTAGCCCGTCACGCCGACGTTGTCCGTGGAGGCCGTCCACGTCAGCGTCACGGAGCGGTCCGTGCGCGTCGACGCGAGCCCCGTGGGGACGGACGGTGCCGTCGTGTCCACGCGAAGGAACGGGTAGGTGCCCGTTACCGGGCCATTGATGTCCTCGATGTACTTGCCGCCCTCCAGCCGGTACTTCCCGGCGCCCACGTAGACGGACTGGATCTCGCTGCGCGTGACGTTGCCGCGCGAGTCGGTGGCCTCGATGTAGTAGTCGAGCACCTGGTCGCGGTAGGCGCCCAGATAGACGTAGTAGAGGTCGCCAATCTCCTGCGCGGCCACCTTCTGCATCACAGGCAGGTGCGCCGGCTGCCACGCCACGCCGTTCATCACCGGCCGCAGCTCGCGGCGCTGGAGCGGATGGTCCACCCAGGCGCCCACGCGCGACGGGTCGATGCCAGGCACGCCCGCGGCCTTCAACGCCGCCGGGTTGTAGACGCGAGGCGTGTTGTCCAGCGGGTCGATGCTCTTCGCCGTGTGCACGCGCACGCGCGCCTTGATGCTGGCGATGCCGCTCACGTCGAAGGCGTAGGTGTACAGCGCGAAGTTGTTGTCGAAGTGGTGCAGCGTCCACCCTTCGGACTTGTCCGTGTTGGGGCTGCCGGGGTTGTACGGCCAGCGCTGCACCCACCAGACGTCCGGGCCCGTGCGGTCCTGCGTCAGCCGGTCCTGCACGTACGGCTTGGAGAAGTAGAGCGACTGGTTGAAGGACAGCGTGGGCTTCACGTTGTCGTCCACGTTCTCGTCGTAGTAGCCGAAGCCGGAGTCCATGGCCGGCAGGAGGAAGTACCAGGCCAGCTCCGCGGGGTTCGCGCCGCCCGCCCAGTCGTTCGCCGCGTCGCCCTTCACCGGGAAGGACAGCATCCACGGGTTGAGCTGGTTGCCCGTATGCGTGACTTGCGAATCCAGCGCCGTGGTGGGCTTCCAGTGGTTGGGGTGCGCGTCCAGCCAGACCTGCTCGGCCGTCTTCGCGTAGTTCATCGCGGCCTGGAGCAGCGCGAAGTTGCGCTCCAGGTAGTGCCAGCCGTGCTCCAGCGACACCGTCATCCCCTCCTGCACGCCGCTCAGGTTCGTCTTGGGCGCCAGGTTGAGACCGGTAGCGGAGTTGAAGGCCGGGAACTGCCCCTTCCAGATGCCAAACGGCAGCCGCCAGTGGTGCCACTGCGGGTCGGATGAAGAGTCGCGCGTGTCCACCCATGAGCCGTCCTGCACGTGCACCACGTCCGTGGAGACGGGCGTGTTGTTGACCAGGTACTCGTCGATGCCCAGGCACTGCACGCCACCGGAGCAGGTGACGGAGCGGCCGTTGAGCCACGTGTCGAGCGAACCCGCGCGCCCGCCGGAGTTGTCGCCGTCATGCGCGAGCACGAAGAACTGCTTCTGGGACACCAGGCCCTCGAAGTTGCGCAGGCCCACCACGTCCACGGTGGCCTGTCCCTCCCAGCCCTCCAGCCAGGAACCGTTCTGGTTGACGGGGATGCCCACGACGCGCGACTCGGCGCCCGTGGCCGGGTCCACGTAGCGCACCCAGTGCGGCGTGGAGGCGAAGGGGTACTTGTTGCGGATGACCTGCTGCTCGTGCGCCATGCCCTCGCTCACCCAGGCGCCCACGGTGCTGGTGTTCTGGAGGTCCGCGCGGTTGGGCGGCGACACCAGCGTGTCCGAGCCCGGGTCGTTGAGGAACGGGTAGTCCTTCAGCGTGCGGGAGAAGTGGTTGTCACCGATGACGGACCACTTCACGCCCAGCTTCGCCAGCGTGGGGATGAGCCGCTCGCTGAAGCCCAGCTCCGTGGGGAAGAAGCCCTTGGAGGCCGTGAAGCCGCTGCCCAGGAAGTACGACTGGGACAGCGTGGCGCTCTGGTAGATGAGGTCCTTGAGGAAGTAGTCCGGCCCCACCAGCGGCCCCATGGAGTGGTGGCCCGTGAAGTGGATGAGGTCCAACGAGCGGTTGCCCGCGGGCGTGCGCAGGTTGGCGTAGCGGTCCCTCCAGGTGGCGCCCCAGTTGGCGTTGTCGTAGCCGGACACGTTGCGGCGGGTGACCAGGTCGTTGACGTTGTTCACCACCGCGCCAGACATGGTGACGTGAATCTGTCCCGTGGAGGCATTGGCCTTCATGTCCGCGGCCACGTCCGGCGGCCAGTATTGATACGCGCCCACCTTCGCGTGGTGCGAGTAATACGTCACCAGGTCGTCGTGCGGCATGGGCGCGCCCGACGGCAGGAAATAGGTGTAGTTGGCCGGAGGTGACTGCTTTATCTGGATGACCTGTCCGTCATACGCGTAGCGGATGGGGCCGCCCACCGGCGTCGCGTTGTATTGGGTCAGGTCGTAGTACGCCCAGAAGTTGGGCATGTGATTGTGATACACGTGCGCGGCGGCGATTTGAGCCTGCGCCTGCTGCGCGTGTAACAGGATGACGGCGAACACCGCGAGCAAGGCCAGTTGCGGCTGTCTTTTCATTGGGCGTCCTCACCGGACGAGAGGGGCCGTCCGGTGGGCGCTGCTTACTGGCGTTTGACTCAAGATTTCCCATGTAAACTGGGAATGACAATCTGTAAATCGATACTGCATCGCGTCAGCCTTTCGTGGAAAGGCTGTCGTTGACAGAGGAGAAGCGGCCTCGGACAGTCGGGTGCGCCATGGCCACCTATCCCGCGTCAGCCCGTGAAGCCTTTGTCCAGTTGCGTACGCTTTCGGAGGCGCTGGCCCGGCCGGAGGAGCGTGCGCGGGCGCTGGCGGAGCTGCGCGAGTTGGCGGAGCTGTCGCGCGACCAGCCGGAGGGCGCGCCGCTGCGGCTGGCGTCGGTGGTGGTGGCGGTGGGCGCGTCCCAGGAGCGGCTGGAGTTGTTGATTCCGCCGTCCATCTTCGCGCCCGAGGCGTGGGCGTTCACGTTCCTGGAGGGGCTCTTGAAGGTCCCGCTGGACGAGTACGCCGGCAAGCAGCTGGTGGAGGTGGGCTCCGGCTCCGGGTGGATCTGCATCGCGCTGGCGAAGTTCACGGGGCTCGCGCGCATCCGGGGGCTGGACCTGAACCCGCAGGCCCCGGCGGTGGGGCTGTGCAACGCGTGGCTCAACGGCGACGAAGCGCTGGTGTCGCGGCTGTCCTTTGGGGAGAGCGACCTGCTGCTCGGCCTGCCCCAGAAGCCGGAGTGGGACTTCATCGTCGGGTGCATCCCGCAGGTGCTGCGCAGTGACGAGCTGCCCGCGGAGCTGGCGCAGGCGGATGCGCAGGCGCTGTTGGATTTGTCCAACTACACCTCGTTGCAGAACGTCTACGAGGACCACTTCGGCCTGGGGCTCATCGCGCGCCTGCTCAACGAGGCGCCGGAGCGGCTGCTGCCGGGAGGGCGGCTGCTCCTGAACCTCGCGGGGCGTCCGGGCCGCGCCATCATCGCGCGGATGTTCACCCGGCGAGGCTTCACCACTCGCATGCGCGTGGCCCGGCGGGTGATGCAGGCGGCGGACACGGACATCCGCCCGCTGGTGTCGCTGGAGCAGCGCACCGGGCGGGAGTTCGAGTTCTTCATGGAGGCCCACAGCCCGGAGCCCCTGCGCGCGGCGACGGCGCTGGGCTGGCTGCAGTCCGGCCACCCCATCTGGCACGAGGTGGCGGTGTGGGAGGCCCACCTGTCGCAGCCCCGGGAAACGCTGGCCCTGCGCGCCGCGCTGCGCTCGCTGGGTATCGCGGCGCTCCAGGAGGAGCTGGACCTGGGGGCGGCGTCCGCGGAGCAGCTGGGCTTCGTCACGGCGCTCGCGGAGCGGCTGTCACAGGCGCCCTTCCTGCCCTACGCGCACGAGGCTGGTGACGCGTCCTTCCGCCGGCTGGTGGCCCGCTACCTGGACCGCCACTTCGGCTTGAGGCTGTCGGAGGACTCGGTGTTCGTCGCGCCGGAGCGCGAGCAGGCCGTCTATTCCTTCCTGCTCGCCACGTGTGACCCCGGGGACACGGTGCTGGTGTCGCGCAGCCTGCACCCGCTCTACGCGCGCGCCCTGGACAAGGCGGGCGTGCGCGCCACCGTGACGCACAACACGCTGGGGGAGATTCGCCGCCTGCTGAGCGCCTTCGACGTGAAGGCCGTGCTTCTGACGGTGGAGCCGGGCGAGCGCACCAACCTGGCGGTGCTGCGCGACATCGTGGCGGAGGCCGCGCGGCGGGGCATCTGGGTGGTGCTGGACGAGAGCGCCTTCTTCAACATCACCGGGGACGTGGAGCCGCGCACCCTCTTCGAGTTCCTCGCGAGGACGCAGCACGCGCCCAACCTGGTCATCCTGTACGGGCTCATCAAGAACGCGGTGTGGCCGGATCTGGAGCTGACGCTGCTGCTCCCCGTACCGGAGCAACTGCGCGCGGACCTGGAGGTGGCGGCGGAGGTGACGTACTCGCGCATCAGCGTGCTGGCGGAGTGGTTCTACGAGCGCACCTTCTCGGAGTTGCTCGCCTTCCGCATGGCCTTCGCGGAGCCGGAGCCGCCCTCTCCGCACCGGGTGGCGGAGGTGCCGCTGCCGCGCTCGAATCGCATCGCGAAGCTGTCGGAGCTGCCCGCGTTCGCGCCGAAGTTCTTCCGCGAGGACGACCCGGAGCTCGTGCGCCTGGACTACGGAGAGAACGAGGGCCCCATGCCGCTGCCGCTGGTGGAGGGGCTCATCGCGGCGGGCGTCGCGCCGCGCGCGGACGGAGCGCAGACGGGGCTGGCAGAGGCCGTGGCGGCCTTCCTGTTGGAGACGCGAGGGGCCCGCTATGTCCCCGAGGACGTCGTGGTGGCGCCCGGCGTCTGGCCGCTCATGCACCACCTGGGCGTGGCGCTGCGCCAGCGGCTGGGGCGGATGCCGCGCGTGTTCCTGGTGACGCCTTGTTACGGCGTACTCGCGCCCACGTTCCTCGCGGCGGGGTGCGAGGTGGAGTCCGGTCCGCTGGGCACGCTGCTGTCACGCCGCGCGCGGGGGACGACGCCGGACGCGGTGGTGCTGTCGCAGCCGGCGAACCCCACGGGGCACTACCTGTCGCACGAGGAGTTGATGGCGCTGGCGACGTTCGTGGTGGAGCAGCGCTGCCTCTGGATCTCGGATGAAATCTTCGGCTTGGTGAACCTCACCAATCCCACGGCGGAGACGGTGCACAGCCCGGTGACGCTGGAGGGCGCGGTGCCCGGCATCGGCGCGCGGACGGTGCTGCTGGGAGGGCTGTCCAAGGAGTTCGCGGCCGGAGGCCTGCGGGTGGGCTGGGTGGCCACGAAGGACCGGGCGCTGGTGGCGGCGCTGCGCGACAGCGCGCCGGGAGTCCTGCACACGCCCACCGCGCGCGCGGCGGCATACCTGTACGCGGCCCATGCTCGAGGACCGGATGGACAGTTGCTCTACGCCGCGCGGCACAAGGCGCTGAGAAACTACCTGGCGCGGATGCGGCGTGAGCTCGCGGAGAAGCGCGCGCTGGTGGCGGAGGCGCTGCCCGACGACGGCCGCGCGGAGGCCACGGAGGCGGGGGGCTTGTTCCTCGCGCCGCCGATGACGGCGTGGCTGGGACGTTCGGTGGATGGGGTGAAGCTCACGCCGGAAAACCTGCCGCGCGTCATCTACGAGCACACACACGTGGTGCTCAACGGCGGCGCATGGTGCGGCGACCCGGAGCGCGTGCGCGCGGTGTTCTCCATTCCCCGGGAGAAGTTGTTGAAGGCCCGCGACCGCCTGCGGACCTTCGGCCAGCGGCTGCGCTGACGGAGCGGCGCTGCGCGGCGTCAAATGATGACCCTGTCGGCCGGGGCGGAGCGGTCCAAACCTGTCCGACAGTCGGACAAGTTTCCGCCGCCCAGGCGAGGCGGACGCTCCCGGCCGAGCAGTTCCAAACCTGTCCGACAGTCGGACAAGTTTCCGCCGCCTGGGGGAGCCAGACGCCTTCCGACCGCGCCGTTCCGAACTTGTCCGACTGTCGGACAGGTTTTGGCTGTGCGCCGCCGGCGGAGGTGTCCCCGGAAGGTTCTCGTGTTCTCAGCCCTTGGGATGGAGCTCATGGCCAAAGGCTGGGGACGAATGGAGGCCCGTGGTGGGCGCGGGCCCGCTGCCACCGGCTGAGGTGACGCGGACCCGGGAGCGTTCCTCTACACTGCGCCGACCCATGCTCCGCTCCCTCGTCGTCCTCCTCTGCTGTTTGCCTGTCGGTGCGATCGCGGCCTCCGAGTCCTGGCTCGTGACGACCGACCTGTGGGGCAACCCCGCCTACCAGTTCCTCACGCTGGAGCGCGACGGGAAGCGCCTCACCGGTGAGCTGGACGGGGACTCGCTGAAGGGTGAGCGCTCGGGCAACGCCGTCCACTTCGTCGTCACGGACTCGCGCCAGCAGACCTATGTCTTCGACGGCAAGGTGAGCGGTGAATCGCTGCGCGGCACCGCGGACTACCCGGACAGCAACAACCCGAAGGCTCGCGCGTCCCATGCCTTCACGGCCCGGTTGCTTCCCGCTCGCCCCGTGGGTGCTCCGCGCGTGCATGACTTCACGCCCACCTCCTGGTCCAACGAGTTCACCGCGCACCGTGCGCCGGTGCTGACCCTCTGGCCGGGCGACACGGTGCGCACCTCGACGCTCGACTCTGGCGGCATGGACGCCAAAGGCGTCACCCGCGCGCTCTTCGGCAATCCGCAGACGGGCCCCTTCTTCATCGCCACCGCGAACCCGGGCGACACGCTGGCCATCCGCATCCGCCGCCTCACGTTGAACCGCACGTTCGCGGACAGCCTGGATGGCATCGTGGGCCGCGCCCTCACGCCGGGCCTCGCCGCGAAGGCGACGGAGCTGGGCAAGCCCGTTCGCTGGAAGCTCGACCCCGAGCGCGGCGTCGCGACGCCGGAGAACCCGACGGAGCGCCTGAAGGCCTTCACCGTGCCGCTGCGGCCCATGCTGGGCGGCCTGGCCGTGGCGCCCGGCTTCGGCTCCGCACCCCTGTCCACCGGCGACACGGGCCGCTACGGCGGCAACATGGACTTCAACGAGATCGTGGAGGGCAACACCGTCTACCTGCCCGTGGCGCAGCCCGGAGCGCTCCTGTACCTGGGCGACGCGCACGCCGCCCAGGGCGACGGCGAGACGTCCCAGTACGCGCTGGAGACCTCCATGGACGTCGAGTTCACCGTGGAGGTCCTGCACGGCAAGCCGCCGCCCTCCACGCCCCGCGTCGAGTCCCCCACCCACCTGATGGCGCTGGGGCAGGGTGGTTCACTGGACGACGCCCTGCGCTCCGCGACGCAGGGGCTGACGCAGTGGCTGGAGCAGGACTACGGACTCACCCTGTCGGAGAGCGCGCAGGTGCTGGGCAGCTCCGTGCAGTACGTCGTCGCGAACCTCGCCGGACGCAGCGTGGGCGTCGCCGCGAAGCTGGACAAGGCGCGGCTCCAGGCCCTCCGTCCCCCGGTGAAGTGAGCTGTATTCCCAGGTGCGTCCAGGGCCCCGGAAAATGGGGCGGAAATGCCGTGTCGATTCCGCGGCCCCTCGTTCGACGTGGAGATGAACCCTCCCGGTCACCCGGGAGCCCTTCTTCCATCGAACCGGGAGCCTCCCATGGCCAGCAAGATCGCAATCGCCGTCTTCGTCCTCGTCGTCGCGCTGGGCGCCTTCGTCGCCACCCGCCCGGACCACTTCCGCATCGAGCGCAACGCGCTCGTGGGCGCGCCCCCGGCCACCGTCTTCGCGCAGATCAACGACCTGCACCGGTTCGACACGTGGAACCCGTTCCACTCCGAGCCCGGGCCTGGCGTGATCAATGTCTTCGCCGGGCCCAACGAAGGACCGGGCGCCAGCTTCACCTACGGCGGCGGTGAGGCCGGGGATGGGCGCATGACCATCGTGGAGAGCCAGCCCGGAGCGCGCGTCGTCCTCAAGCTGGAGTTCTTCAAGCCGTTCGAAGCCACCAACCAGGCCACCTTCACGCTCACGCCGGAGAACGGCGGCACCCGCGTGAGCTGGGCGATGGAGGGCGAGAACACCCTGATGGGCAAGGCGATGTCGCTCGTCGTGAACATGGACACGATGCTCGGCAAGGAGTTCGAGCGGGGCCTCGCGAACCTGGACGCCGTCGCGCGAGGCGTCACCCCGGCTCCCAGCGCGAACGCCCAGGCCGACGCGGCGACGCCCGCCCCGGCGCTCTGAGGACGCGCCTCAGTCCTCCAGCGCCCGGTAGGCGCCCTTGGAGAACTCCATGGCCAGGGCTTCGTCGTCGGGGCCCTGCGCCCGTCGCTGCATCAGGAGGATGGCCGTTAGGTCCTGCCGGGGATCGATGAAGAACATCGGGCCGTAACCGCCGCCCCAGCCGTAGCGTCCAGCGGTGGGCGAGACACCATCCGGCTTCGTGCACACGGAGCCGCCGAAGCCCCAGCCCGACGCATCCCAGAAGCCGGGGAAGAAGGGCGAGGCGGCCTTCTGCTCCTCCGGAATCTGATCCGTCAGCATCTCCTGGACGCTCGCGGAGGACAGCAGGCGGGTGTTCCCGGCCTGTCCTCCGCTCAGCAGCATCCGGCAGAAGGCGAGCAGGTCATCGGCCGTGGACACCAGCCCTCCCTGGCCTCCTCCCGAGGGAAACGCGGGCGGTCGTGACCAGAAGCTGTCCGCCGGTGTGTCCCACGCCTCCAGCCTTCCCGTGGCGTCGTCGCGCGCGTAGGCCGTCGTGAGCCGGTCGAGCTTCTCCGCGGGCACGGTGAACGCCGTGTCCTTCATGCCCAGCGGGACGAAGAGCCGCTCGCGCAGGAAGTCGTCGAAGCGCATGCCCGAGGCCCGCGCGACCAGCACGCCCAGGACTTCGTAGCCGGTGTGATAGGCCCACCGCTCTCCGGGTTGATGCATGAGCGGCAGCGTGCCCAGCCGACGCATGAATTCGTCGGGCGGATCCGTGAGCGCTTGGAAGCCGGGCGACACCCGGGCTTCGCTCATGGCCCGCTGGATGGGATGCGTGCCGGGCCGCGCCATCACCGCGCCCAGGCCCCAACGCAGCGTGAGCAGGTCCCGCACGGTGATGGCGCGCTTCGCGGGAACGGTGTCGTCGAGCGGGCCGCCGGGCATGCGCAGGACGCGGCGGTCCGCCAGCTCCGGCAGCCACGGGTCGACGGCGCCGTCGAGCGGGAGCCTCCCGTCCTCCACGAGCATCAGCGTGGCCGCCGCCGTGATGGGCTTGGCCATGGACGCGAGCCGGAAGAGGCTGTCCCGCCGCATGGGCGGGCCGGAAGACGTGAGGCCCTGCGTGCCCAGCACATCGACGTGTACGGTCTCCCCGCGAGCGACGAGTGCGACGACGCCGGGGAGATCACCGCGTTCGACGTGGCCGCGCAGGGCGGACGTCACATCGGCGAGCCGTGGCGGGGAAAGCGCGGCGGAGCGTGGGTGCATGCCTTGAGTCTAGACCCTCGACGCCAGCCGCAAGTCCTGAAGCGTGGGGACCGTCGAGCGCTCAGCGCTTCGCGAGGATGAAGGCGGTGACGGAATAGCGCTGATGGCCCCGTGCCTCGGACGTCCATTCGGTCACGCGGTGAGGGGCACCCCTCGCGCGGAAGATGAACACCGAGTTGAAGAGCGGCGGAATGCGCATCATGTCCGCGTCCACTTCGGGATGCCGGAAGGTGAGGACGCCGCCGAAGCGGTCCTCCCACGGGCGCGTGAAGTTGTAGACGACGGCGAGCCCTTCCTCGTCCGTGTCCCGGTGCTCCGGGAAGAACTCGCCCACCTCCATGCGGGACACCTGCACCTGCCGCGTCTCCAGCGGCTCGGGCCAGCCGACCAGCGCGGCGTGGAAGGCCGCGCCGTCCGCGCTCTGGAGCCACGCGCAGAAGTCCGTCAGGGCGGAGGGCTCCTGTTGCTTCAACGGCGCGATGTGCAGCGGATAGGGCCCGTGGTGGTGACGCACGAAGCGCGCGTCGCGCAGGGCCTGGTGCAGGGCCTCGGCGCGCTCGGGGAGGAGGGCGTCCCGGAGGCAGAGGTGCGGCACCCGTCCGCCTTCGATGAACTCCTGGCGGAGCGTGGCGTGCAGGGCTTCGGATACGAAGGCCAGGCGCGTCCACGCGGTCGCGGACGCCGGGAACACCTCCGGCTTCGGGGACGGGACGGGGCCGAAGATGCTTTCGGCGTAGTCCGAGATGAAGAACCCGCTCGGGCGCTCAGGCCTTGGAGACGAGGTAGCTGGCGAGCCGGGTGATGACTTTGCCGTCGCGCGGATCATCGAAGAAGGAGATGGCGGGAGTGGGGTTGAATTCAAGCGCCACGAAGGCGCCGTCAGGCGTGCGCCGCAGGTCCACCGCCGTGAAGACCATGCCCAGCGCTTTGGCGCCCTTGAGGCACACCGCCCAGGCCTCCTTCGGCAGGCGGGCGGGCTTCACCCGGTGAAGGTTCTGCCTCGCGTCCACCACGCCGTCGGTGGGGATGTGGAAGGCGGACACGGGCTCGCCGTCGAGCACGTAGGCGCGGAACTCGTCGCCCTGGATCTGTTCCTGGAACAGCACCGGACAGTTGGCGAGCAGTTGGAGCCGTGCCTCGGTGAGGTCCTCCTTCTCTACCTTGCGGACCAGCGCACCGCCGCTCAGGGGCTTGTAGATGACGGCCCGGTGGCGCGTGACGAACTCGCGCACCGCATCCGGTGAGGCGGTGGCCAGGGTGCTGGGAACGGGAATGCGGTGGCGGCGCAGCAGGGCCAGCTGTTGCAGCTTCAGGTAATGCAGCTCCACCGCCTCCATCGGGTTGACGAATGCGCCGCCGCGCCGGTGGAGCGAACGCAGCACGGAGTGGAGGAACGACTGGCGCTCCCGCTCCGCCAGGTACTGCTCCTGCCAGCGCGGGAAGTTGCGCTCGGACAGGGCCTCGGCCTCGGGGACCGGGAGCGAGAGGCGCACGAGCTTGAGGTAGAACGAGCGCAGGTCACTGAGACATTCACCGTCCCAGTGCACGTCTCCGTCCTGCCAGCTCAACGCGGCGGAGTCCGGGACCCGGTCTGTTTCCAGGACGATGGCTCGCGCACGACGCCGCTCCACCGCTTCGGCGACGAAGCGGGTGGCGTCATCCGAGCGCGAGCCGATGACCACGACCTTCTTGCGAGACGTCATGGGGTCCGTGACTTCGCCTGCCTGTCGTTCAGACCGGGCTGTCCATCTTGACCTTCAGGACGCCGCCATCCAGCGGCTTGAGGTCCGGGAGCTTCGAGCCACGGGTCGGGTCGTCCATCATGACCTTCACCCGGCCACCATCCGGCGGCGTGAAGTCCGGGAGCTTCGAGCCACGGGTCGGGTCGTCCATCATGACCTTCACCCGGCCGCCGTCCGGCGGAGTGAAGTCCGGCAGGTTCAAGCCACCAGTCGGATCATCCATCCGGACCTTCACCCGGCCGCCATCCGGCGGAGTGAAATCCGGCAGGTTCAAGCCACCGGTCGGATCATCCATCCGGACCTTCACCCGGCCGCCATCCGGCGGAGTGAAGTCCGGGAGCTTCGAGCCACGGGTCGGATCATCCATCATGACCTTCACCCGGCCGCCGTCCGGCGGAGTGAAATCCGAGAGCTTCGAGCCACGGGTGGGGTCGTCCATCATGACCTTCAACACGCCGCTGTCCTTCGGCGGCTTGAGGCCGACGCCGTCACCCACGAACTGATCCGCGAGCTCACGGGCCTTCGGGGTCAACTTGACCTTCTCGAAGACGTCTCGAACCTGGTGCTTCTGCTGGGGGCTCAGCTGGCTCGCGTCAGTGCCCTGGAGCGCCTTCTTGAGGGCCGGGGCGCCCACTGCCTTGCCGTCCGTGCTGGCGGTCTTCAGGGCGGTCTGCAGCGACGAGACGAAGCCCGTGGGGGATTTGATCTGGGTCATAAAGATTCCTTTGAAAAGGTTATCGGCATGCCCAGGCAGGAGTTGCCTGATTCTCTGAGGATGAGAGTCCCGGTAGAGCAGGGGGCTGCCTGACCGCCCGCCGTCTTCCTTCGGGGCGTGTGCGTCCCAACCCTTGAAGACAAGGGGAGGAGACACCATGGCGCACCGAGACGACGGACTGCTGGTGCGAGCGCTCGCGGAGTCCGTGAGGCCGCTCCAGGGGACGCGGGAGGACTTCGGGCCCCTGATGGACCTGGTGGGGAACGCGACGTGCGTGCTGATTGGCGAAGCGACCCACGGCACGCATGAGTTCTACCGGCTGCGCGCGCTCCTGACGCGGAGGCTCATCGAGGAGAAGGGCTTCAACGCCGTCGCGGTGGAGGCGGACTGGCCGGATGCGTACCGGATCAACCGCTACGTGCGGGCCATGGGCCACGACGCGGACGCGGTGGAGTCGCTCTCCGACTTCCAACGGTTCCCCGCATGGATGTGGCGCAACGCGGACGTGCTGGACTTCGCGGGCTGGCTGCGGACGCACAACGACCGCCACTCCGCGCGGGAGAAGGTCGGGTTCTACGGGCTGGACCTCTACAGCCTCCACGCCTCCATGGGCGCGGTGCTGAAGTACCTGGACCGGGCGGATCCGGAGGCCGCGAAGCGCGCCCGGAACCGCTACGCGTGCTTCGAACACTTCGGCGAGGACCCGAAGGACTACGGCCACGCGACGTCGCTGGGCCTGTCTCCGGATTGCGAGCGGCAGGTCATCGACCAGCTCCGTGAGCTGCAACGGGAGCGCGAGGCCCTGCTGCGCCGGGACGGATTCATCGCGGAGGACGCGCAGTTCGAAGCGGAGCAGAACGCCCGGGTCGTCCAGAACGCGGAGGAGTACTACCGGTCCATGTTCCATGGGCGCATCTCGTCCTGGAACCTGCGCGACACGCACATGGCGGACACGCTGGATTCGCTGATGGGCTTCCTGAGGCGGCGGCTGGGGGCCGCGCGCGTCGTGGTCTGGGCCCACAACTCGCACGTCGGTGATGCGCGCGCGACGGAGATGGGGGAGGCGGGCGAGGTGAACCTGGGACAGCTGACGCGCCAGCGGCACCCGCGAGTGACGAGGCTCATCGGCTTCAGCACGTACCGGGGCACCGTCACCGCGGCCACCAACTGGAGTGGGACCGCCGAGCGCAAGCAGGTCCGCCACGGGCTTGCGGGCAGCTGCGAGTCCCTCTTCCATCAGGTCGGCCTGCCTGGCTTCCTGCTGGACCTCCGCGAACTGGGAGAGGCCGCCGGAGCACTCCGCGAGCGGCGCCTGCAACGGGCCATCGGCGTCATCTACCGGCCCGAAACGGAGCGCAGGAGCCACTACTTCCACACGCGGTTGCCGGAGCAGTTCGACGCGATGCTGCACATCGATGAGACGCGTGCGCTCGAACCGCTGGAGCGCACCGCCGGATGGGAGCGCGGTGAAGCACCGGAGACCTATCCGACGGGCCTGTAGCCGCCACGGGCTCAGGGGGCCTTGGAGGGGCGGTGATACAACTTGCGCAGCTCCTCCTTGGCCTCCTGGAGCGCCCGTCTGCGGGATGCAGGGAGGTTCCGGCCCGCGCGGTTGCCGTAGAACGAAAGCATCGACATGGCTGACTGGAACGGCGACGCCTTGCGCCGGTGGCTCTGCTCGGCGGAGCGTTTCACCGAGCGGGCGATCTCCTTCGGTGAGCGCTTGAAGACCTGTTCCTCCAGAGTCATCGCATCGCTGTGCTCCGTCACCTCGCGGGACCAGTAGCGCCGCTTCGCCGCGGGTCGCTTCGCCGTGCCGCGAGAGGCGGTTGCCATGCGCTTGCGGGAAGGGGCGGGGCCATGTGGCTTCTTTGTCGTGCCGGGCATCGCGGTTAACTCCGGGGCCGGCTGGTCGCCTTACGGGTAGCCGCCGCCTTGCGAGCGGATGCCTTACGGGCGGTGGTCGTGCGCTTGCGTGAGGCGCTCTTCGCCTGGGCGGACAGGGCCTGCTTGGAAGCCGCCTGACGGCCCTCCCGCTTGAGCGCACCCTGCGTGGCCTTGCTCCGCTTCTGCGACGGTGCCCGAGGCTTGCGCTCCTGCTGACCCACTTCCAGGTCCTGCTTCGCCGAGCGCCGTGTGCGCGCGGAGGCCTGCTCCTTCGTGGGAGGTTTCAGCGGTACGCCCGCGCGTCGCGCCTTCGACAGGCCAATCGCGATGGCTTGCTTCGAAGAGCGTGCGCCGTGCGCGCCTTCGCGGATGTGCTCCAGTTCCTCATGCACGAACTCACCCGCCGCGGTGCTGGCGCTCTTGCCTTCGCGCAGGTCCTTCTTCGCTCGTTCAACGGTCGCCTTGTCGGGCATGGCTTCCTCCCATTCGGGTTACGGTCCCTGGCCCAAAGGTGCGGACGCTCCGCGCCCAGGCAAGCCGTGTCCCGTGTCCGGAGGGAGCCCCATGCGGTGGTGGTGCCTCGCGCTGTTGCTTGCTTCCTGTTCGGCGCACCGCTCCTCCGGTGGTGTCGCGCCGGACGATGCGAACGCGCGAGACCTGCGCGCCCGCATCCACGAGGCCCGGGGCGAAGCCGCCACCGAGTCCCGGCAGTGGAGCGTGGCTGCGGCGTCGTTCGCGCTCGCTCGGGCCTCGCGGGATTCGCTCGCCGCGCAGTGGGGACAGGGCCAGGCGGTGGACCGCGCCTCCACGCTGCGCTGGTCGAAGCGCATCCAGGGTTCGGTGCTCGCCCTGGCGTTCACGCCGGACGGCCGCGTGCTGGCGTCCGGGCATTACGACTCCGTCGTCCGGCTCTGGGACGTGGATCGCGGCGAGCTGCTGGCGGAACTCAAGGGCCACACGTCCGAGGTCCACGCCGTCGCCTTCTCGCCGGACGGCCGCTGGCTGGCTTCCGCGGGAAGGCCCGGCGAGCTCCGGGTCTGGGATTGGCGCCAGGGCCGGCCGCACGCGGTGATTCCCGGCAACACCGACGTCGTGCTCGGGCTGGCGTTCTCGCCCGACGGCAGGCGGCTGGCCTCCGGTGGTCTGGACAAGGCGGTCCGCGTCTGGGACTTCGAGACAGGCGCCGAACAGCTGCGCTTCGAGCACGACGACAACGTCATCGCCGTCGCCTTCTCTCCGGATGGCAAGCGGCTGCTGTCCACGAGCGCGGACCGGAGCGCGCGGGTCTGGGACCTGGAGTCGCGCAAGGAGTTCCTCCGCCTCGTGGGCCACGGGGAGAAGGTGGAGGCGGGCGCGTTCTCCTCGGACGGACAGCGCATCATGACCGCGGCGGGCGACCGGGCCGTGCGCTTCTGGGACGCCCGCTCGGGGCAGCTCACCGACGTGTTTCGCAACTCCGGCGACGTCTCCGTGGCCGCCATCGACGGCGGGTTCCAGCTCCTGCTTCAGGGCGGATGGGACGGGCGCGTGCAGTTCATCGATGGCCATGGGGGCGCGCTGCTGGAGCGGATGGATGCGCATCATGCCGCCGTGATGAGCGTGGCCTTGTCACCGGACGGGCGCACGTTTGCTTCGGGCGGGATGGACGGCGTCCTCGACGTGTGGCGCCGGCCGGAGGTCCCCGCGCAGGTGCTGCTTCGTGGACCCGGTGTCTGGGTGGAGGCGCTCGCGTTCTCCCAGGACCGCGAGTTGATGACAGGCGGTGAGGATGGCTGGCGGCGGTGGCGCATCGCGGAGGGAAGGGAACTCCATCCGGAAGTGGGAGGAACAGAGTCCGCGGTGTCCCTGGCGGTGAGCCCGGACCGCGAGCGCATCGCGGTGGGAACGCTGAAGGGGAGGGTGCTCGTGCTGGATGCGCGTTCGGGGCGGATGCTGCTGGAGTTGCCAGCGGCGAACGGCTCCGTGCGCGCGGTGGCCTTCAGCCCGGATGGGGCGCTCCTCGCGGTGGCAGGCGATCCAGACATCCAACTCTGGTCCGTGGCCGACAGCAGGCCCGTGGGGCTGCTCCAGGGACACACCGGCAAGGTGTGGACCCTGGCCTTCGACAGCACGGGGCGCAGGCTCGCGTCGGGCAGTGCGGACAAGACGGTGCGGACCTGGGACGTGGAGCGGCGTCAGCCCCTCTTGCGGCTCGACATGGGCGAGCCCGTGCGCGCCGTGGTCTTCACGCCGTCCGAACCCCACCTGGTGACGGCGGGAATGCGGCAGCCCCTCCGCGTCTGGGACGTGATGGAGGGCCGACTGTTGAAGACGATGGACGCGAAGACCGTGGGCGTGCTCGCCCTGGCCGTGTCACCGGATGGCCGCTTCCTGGCTTCGTCAGGCGTGGAGGCAGGGGTGAAGGTCTGGGGGCTGCACGCCGGCGAACAGCTGGGGACGCTCACGGGCCAGCAGGGCTTCGTGGCGGCCCTGGCCTTCTCACCGGACGGCGCGTTCCTCGTCTCCGCGGCCTCCGACCGGACGCTCCAACTGAACCGGTTCGACTCCGTCGCCCATCCATCCCCGGCGGGAGCAGGCATCGACGAACTCCTGCGCCGCTATGGGCTCGTCTGGGACAAGGCGCGGCTCCTTGTCACACCAGCCGCAGGAAGCGATTGAGGTCGCGGAACAACCAGAGGGGATTTCCGTACCAGACGGCCATCTCCAGCACCCCCGCCCAGACGACGAGCCCCAGCCGCACCGCCGTGGGCCAGCGAGGAGCGCGCAACACGCCCACGCACAAAGGCACCAGCAGCAGCGCGGACGCATGCCACCAGTGGCGCGTGTCGATGACCGCGAGCAACACGCCCAACCCCACCGACGCGGTCACCAGCCCGTCCGACCCGCGCCAGGAGAGCGCCAGCACCGCCGCGCTCAAGCCCATCACCAGGGCCACGGTGCCGGGCTCACCCAGGATGGAAGGTGTCGCCGCATCCGTTTGCGCGGCCAGCGGCGCCATCCACAGGAACGTGCGCACGCAGAGGACCCCCGCCGCCGACACCCCGAGCAGCGTGCCCCACGGCCACTGACGCACCGGCCGCCCATGCACCACGCGCCACAGCGCCACCACACCCACGGCGACGAGGACGAGCGCCCGGTAGTGCAACAGCGCCGCGAGCGCCAGCCAGCGCAACGCGACCACCGGCCGGTCCTTCGCGAGCGCCGCCAGCGCCAGCACCCCGCACACGAGCCACGCGCCGTCGTACTGGCCATAAAGCGCCAGCCGCATCAGCACCAACCAGCAGAGGCCCCCCACCGCCCAACGGCCACCCGCCGGAAGCCCATCCAGGAGCCGCAGCGCCGCGTAGAGCGCCACATGCGCGAAGGCCAGCAGGTACAGCAGGCACACCTGCCCGAAGGCCTGGGGCGACATGGGCATCCACTCGCCCACGAGCGCCAGGGGCAGGAAGAGCACCAGCGCGCCGGGCGGATAGACGTAAGGCACCTCCAGCCACTGGTCGATGGCCTGTCGGTACGGGACGCCTTCACGAAGCTCGCCCAGCGGCGCGGTGTAGAGCGCCTGGAGCCCGCGATGCAGTCCCACCCAGACCACGTACGGATGGCGCACGTGGTCCGTGTAGCCCTCTTTCATCGTCCCCCGTGACGTCACCCCGGACAGGGGGACGGCGGAGAGCACGAGGAGTGACAGCAGCGTGAGCAGTCCCCACCGCGCGGCGGGATACCGGACGAGGATGCCGGGGCCTTCCATGACGTCAGGTGCTGGAGGCCGCCACGCGCGCGCGCAGGTCCTGCTTGAGGCCCAGCGAGAAGAGCACCAGGGTGAGCAGGTACACGGGCTCGATGAAGAAGAGCTGCGGGCCGCCCAGGGACAGGCCGTGGGTCTTCTTCTCGAAGACGACGTGTGCGCCCACCACCATCGCGAAGCGGAACACCATCACGCCCACCGCGATGCCCGCGGCCGTTCCCGTGGGAAGCCCCGCCACCGCTTCCGCGGCGAGCAGCGTGGGCACCAGCGGCAGGGCCATCAGCAGGCCGGCGGTCCACTCCAGCGTCATGGCGTACACGGTGACCGCGGCCACCAGCAGATGCGCGGCGGTGACGGGCGTGCCGGGGATGCGCACCCAGCACAACGGCACCAGCAGGGCGAACGTGAAGAGATAGGCCCCCACGAAGTGCACGGCGCGGCTGACGCCGTTCTCGTGCAGGGGCATCCAGACGCGCATCTTGTCGGCGAAGCTCATGGACCTCCACCGTAGGCCATCCGCGCCCCGGTTGCCTCACCCGTGGAGGGGCGCGGTCGCCGCGCACCCCGGGGCGCAAGAATAATGTTTCACCGGGACGTACCTGAGGAGCAGCCGCATTTCCGCTGCTGCCCACACCCCGAAGGTACCTCCCCGATGAAACAACTCCTGTCTCGAAACAAGGTGGCTGTCATCGCCACGGTGGGCCTGGCGCTCTCCAGCGCCATCAGCTTCGCGTCCGTGTCCGCGCGCACGCCGACCCATGACTTCACGCAGGCGGACGTGGACGCCATCGTCGCGCAGATCCGTCAGGTGCCGACGGACACGTTCTACATCCGGCTGCCCACGTTCTCGCCCCGGGGCGGGGTCAACGGGTCGCGCCTCTACGGCACGCTGCCCCTCGCCTATGTGCGGCGCATGGCGAGCGTCCAGCACGTCGCCCTCGATGAGCAGTCGAACATCATGGGCCTGGTGATGGATCCGAACACCGAGGCCGGGATGGCCTCGGGTGAGAAGTCGAGGCGCGTGGCCCTGGCCATCGACGCCGTCCTCGCGGACGTCACCCCCGCCTCCTACCAGTTCCTCAGGTAGCCATGAGCACCGTCCCATCGCGGCCCGAGGGGGATGAACGCCAGGCGGCCCTCTGGGCGTGCGTCGCCGTAGTGCATCTGGCCGCGGTGGGCGCGTTCCTCTGGACGCGCCTGGCCCATGCGGACTCGGACGGCGCGTTCGACCGAGGCGTCCGGACCTACCAGAGCCTGTCCGGCGTCATCAGCGACTACCGCTTCTTCGCGCCCGCGGTGGCCAGCGACTCGAGGACCGGCTTCTTCGTCGAACAGAGCGACGGAAGCTCGCTGTTCGAACCCCTGACCTCCGATGAGGTGGAGGTGGCGCGCCGCTACCGCTGCATCGTCGCCTCCGGTCTGCGCGCCAACCGCAAGACGCAGGACGTGCTGGCGCAGTCCTGGGCGGCGGTGATGCTGGGCGTCCATCCGGAGGCATCCCAGGTCACCGTCGTCACCCAGTCCTACCAGCTTCCTTCCATGGAGGCCTGGGCCGCCGGGAAGCGGCCGGAATGGGCCATCCACTACACCGGGACCTTCGGCCGCCTTGACGCTCCGAAGTCCGAGGCCTCGCCATGAACCGTCTCCTGACCCACGTGCGGCGCTTCTGGTTGGAGCCTGCTTCCTCCGACGGACTGGCCTTCCTGCGCATCGCCGTCGCGGCCATCTCCCTCACGCAGCTCGCCATCCTCTGGCCGCACCTGCCGGAGCTGTATGGCAACTTCGGCCTCGTCCAGTGGGTCATCACCGATGTGGGCGCGGGCGACTGGGCGCCCAGCCTGGGGTGGCTGGGGCGGCTCCTGGCACCCCTGGGCATCAGCACGATGGCCACGATGTACGCCGTGTTCGTCCTCTACGCGGTGGGGCTGGCGGGCCTGCTCGTGGGCTACCGCACGCGCGCCTTCGCGGTGCTCGCCTGGTTCACGCATGGCCTGACGTCCGCGAACGCGTACCTGTCGCTCTACGGCGTGGACACCATCCTCCACGTGCTCTTCTTCTATCTGGTGTTCATGCCGTCCGCGGGGCGCTGGTCCCTGGATGCGCGAGCCGGCCGCGTCTCCACCGGCCCGTCGTCCGCGGCCCGCGTGGCGCTGCGCACGCTCCAGGTCCACCTGTGCTTCATCTACCTGGACACCGGCCTGGCCAAGGCGCAGGGCGTGCAGTGGTGGAACGGCGAGGCCATCTGGCGCGCGCTGATGCAGCCGCAGTTCCAGGCGTTCGACTTCTCCTGGCTCGCGGCGTACCCGCTGCTGGCGAAGGTGGCTTGCTGGGGCACGCTGCTCATCGAGGTGGGCTACGCGGGGATGATCTGGGTGCCCCGGCTGCGGCGGCACTGGCTGGTGACCACGCTGCTCTTGCACGCGGGCATCGCCGTGGGCCTGCGGCTGTGGCTCTTCTCCCTGACGATGATGGCCTTCAACCTGGCCGCCTTCGCCTGGACGTGGCTGGCTTCGGAGGCCCCCGTGGAGAACGAGGCGGAGGCTCAAGCGGAGGCGTTCAGCGCCGCGTTGCTTCCCTCACAGGCGGCCTTCGCCAACCGCGAGCCCACCTCGATGTAGCCGGGGTGGTGCACGTAGTCCGGAAGCGTGTCCTCCGACGTGCGCTCGTGGCGCATGTTGAGCGGGTAGAGCCCTTTTGAAACCAGCGCCAGCCGCTGCGTCCGCCAGGACAGCCCCGCCTCTTCCATGACGCGCGCGAAGTCCGACATCCGCTGGACCCGGTCCGCCTGCTCCAGAATGCCCGGGCGCATCGCCTTCGTGTAGCCGGACCGGGGCTTGTAGTCCTTGCGCAGCTGATGCAGTTGCGCCTTGCGCCGCTCGGCGAGCAGTTCCTGGAAGCGCGGCTCGGTGGCCGTGAGCTGCTCCAGGACTTCGCGCCCCATCTTCTCGTAGAAGACGGCGGTTGAATCGTCGTGCCGGACCTTGCCCTCCAGGAACCGCACGTAGCCGCGCGTCGCCTCCAGCAGCTCGCGCTCCGCCGCGTCCACGGTCGGAACGGCCACCCGCCGGGGGATGTCCACCGGCACGAAGCACTCCCTCGTGCCCATGGGGCCGCTCTCGTAGCGGTACGCGTACCCGGTCTCCCGGTCCCCGAAGACGAGGACGAAGTCCGGCAACCGGGGCAGGGGAGGCGGGGGCGTGGTGAGGATCCAATCCTCGGGGTCGCTGTCCGTGAGCACCCGCAGCGCGACGAGCCCCCGCGCCTTCATCCCGTCCAACCAGGCGTAGAAGGACGGCTCGAAGCCCCCGTCCGGCAGCGCGAAGCCCTCGAAGGTGTCGGGCCCCCGCACGAGGGCCGCGCCTCCAGGATCATCAATCACCTGCGCCCGCAGGTCGCGTCCTCGCAGCCGCGCGTTGCCGACGATGGCGAGCTGCGAAACGTAGTCGTAACGCGGCAGGGTCATGGTGTCGCGGAGGTCAGCTCCGGGAAGCCTTGAGCACCTTCGGTGCGCACGGGCGTGCGCGCGGCGACGAGCAGGTCCACCTCCTCCAGCGTGAAGCGGTAGCGCGCGCTGCCATCCGGGAGCACGCGCAAGACCTCCACGGCCATCACCATCTGCACCCCCGGCATCACGGGCCCGGGCTTGCTGCGGCCCGCGTCGCGAAGCGTGGTGGTGGTCTCCGACCGCATGCCGATGCGCTGCACCCCGCCGAACAGGGGGCGCAGCAGGAGGGGCTTCTGGGGGGCCTGACCGCGTTGCAGGACGTGCATGGACCGCGACTCTAGCCTCGCCGCGCCGCTTGTGAATCCGGGCTCGGTCCGGCGCCTCGGCGGTGGACGATGGGCGCGGGTGGAAACCGCCGGTGTCTGCGATTGCGCCCGGGCCACTGTGCCCGTCGCGAACCCCCGGGACTGTGCTGTCTTTGAATAGGGGAGATTCCAGGCAAGGCCAGACAAGTCTGTCTCAGCACGCGAGGGTGTTTTTCCCAGGCCGCGAGAACGTACGCCCGAGGGGCAAAACACGTCGCGGAGACAGGATTGATTGTTTATAGACGTGTCACCCAGGCCCGTCTGGAGGCAGCACTGAAGCACTCGCACCATAAGATCCTTCCAACTCACTCAGTGTATTGGTTCCTGGCGGGCCTGGCTTTGCTCTACGTGGAGGCGGCGGCGCTCCTGGACCCCCTGGGCGTGCCCCTGCTTCCGCATCAGATGGTCCAGGACGTGCTCCGGAGCGGGTTCGGCTTCTACCTGCTCCTCCTGGGCATCCCCTGCTGCATCTGGGTCCTGGGCTGGCGGGCCCGCGACCTCTTCGCGTGGCTGCTGGCGCCGCACACCCTGACGGTGGACGACGAGGGCCTGCGCGCCGACGGCACGCGGATCCGCTGGCGGGACGTGCGGGAGATCATCGAACAGCACGCGGACGACCGGGTCATCCTGCGCCACTCGGGCGGAACGCTGCGGCTGCGGCTGGACCTGTGGAGCGACCCGGACGCCCTGCACGAGGCGGTGCTGGAGCAGGTCGTATCGCGCCTCCTGGAGCGTGTGAACCATCAGGTCTCCGCCGGGAAGCCGGTCCGCTTCGGACCGCTCGTGCTGGGCGACATGGGGCTCATCCACCGGGGAAAGCTCTGGCGCTGGGACGACATCGAGAGCATCCGCCTCCAGGACGAGGTGGACCAGGGCTACGCGTCCCGCGAGCTGGTCATCGTCGCCCAGGGCAAGGCTCGCAAGTTCGACGAAGCGAAGGTCATCAACGCGCCAGTCCTGCTGGCCTATCTGTCAGGCCGGCTGGCCGGCTGACGCACTCACAGGCATCCCGACATGGAAATCTACCGCTCCCCCCAGTCCAAGAAGCAGGCGGAAAAGCCGCGCGCCATCTACTACTCGCGGGGCAAGCTCATCGCGGGCGTGGTCATCTGGATTGTCGCCACGGGCCTCTTCGGCGTGCTCACCGTGCGTGCGCTCCCGGTGAGCAACATCTGGATCGCCGTCGCGTTGATCACCCTGGCCTCGGCCTGGATGCTCTTCAACTGCATCCGCGGGCTGGGGAAGCTGGACAGCCCGGTGCTGCTCATTGGGAGGGACGGCATCCGCTTCCCGGATGGCGTGCTCATCGCCTGGGGGGACATGGAGGAGAACGTCTACCTCGACCAGTCCTACATGGGCCTGCCGGTCATGAAGATGGTGCAGATCAAGACCACGCTCGCGAAGCCCCGCGTGAAGAAGATGCGGGTCTCCGCGCTCGCCATGGACAGCGACGAGTACATGGCGCTCTGCGACAGCTACAGCCAGGGTGGCGGGGCTCCCGCCACGCGCTGACGTGGCTCAAGGAGCGGTCGACGCGGGCGTCATGCCGACGGTCCGCGTCCCGCCGTCCTTGTCCACCTCCAGCTTGAGGCGTCGCTTTCGCCCCTGTCCCCCGGAGGATGCAATCCTTCCGTCGCGGGTGGCGCGCTACGCGGGCAGCGAGCCCTGGCCGGTGGCCAGCGTGTTCATGAAGGACTTCACCTTCTGCACGTAGGTGGCGTCGCCGGTGCCGGCGGGGATGGCGTCCGGGTTGCTCTTGTCCACGCCGTTGGGGCCGGAGTTGTAGGCGCGCAGGGCCAGCTCATCGCTGCCGAACTGCTCCTTCATGTCCTTCATGTAGAAGGCGCCCGCCAGGATGTTGGTCTCCGGGTCGGAGAGGTTCTTGCCCTGGAGCTCCGGGTGCTTCGCCTGCAGCTCCCCGTAGGTGTTGGGGTTGACCTGCATCAGGCCGGTGTCCGTCAGGCCATTGCCGCCGTTGGTGGTGACGGCGTCCAGGTTGCCGCGCGACTCCTGCCAGATTTGCGCGGCCAGCATCTCCGCCGGCATGCCCGTCTTGGCGGCGGCGGACTCGATGGCGCCGCGGAACTTCTCCAGCCCCGCGGGCAGGTTGCCGCCCAGCTTCGAGCCGCCCGAGGACGAAGTCGTGGGCCCCACCACGCCGGTGTTGCCGTTGGACGCCTGCGACTGGGAAGCCGACGGGCCCACGACGCCGGTGTTGCCGTTGAGCGCCACGGGAGGACGCGACGTGTCCTGCGGCGTGAAGCTGCTGTCGGAGAAGGACTGCGAACCCGTGCCGCACTTCCCGCCCGAGGCGCCCTGCGCACCCTGCGCACCCGTCAGGCCCTGGAGCCCCTGCGCGCCGCCCGCCGCCTGTGCCACCAACTGCACGACGGAGGACAGCACTGTCAGCGTGTCCTGCAGCAGCTTGCCCAGCTCCGCGCCCTTGCCAGAGCCGATGTCGAAGCCGTCCTTCTGGAACGCCGCGAGCCCCGGCGAGCCCGGCTTCTGGCTGGAGGAGAACCCATCCACGCCACCCGGACGACCCGCGAGGCGGGGGGAGGCGGCGTCCTGCACCGGCAGGCGGGACACGGACGCAGAGGTGCTGCGGAGGGGCGAGATGGCCATGGTGGGGGACCTCGAAAGGGGTTGGGGTTTCGGTTGAAGCGATGCAGGACCCCATAGCAGCCGGTGTGCCAGTCCCCAGGGAGGGGGCGGACGCGCTCAACCCATGGATTTCACGGGCAACGCGAAGGGGCGCTGGGGCCCGTGCCTGGTGACTCCGGTCACCGGCCCGATGGCCTCCGTCATCATCCGAACCCGCCGTCACCCTTCGAATGACAGGGGGCCGCGCGTCGTGCAGAACGCTCCCATGGCCGACATCACCCACCGCACCGTCCGGACGAATGGCATCCACCTGCACCTCGCCGAGGCCGGCCAGGGCCCGCTGGTCCTGCTCCTCCATGGCTGGCCGGAGTCCGCGTACTCGTGGCGCCACCAGCTCCGGGCGCTCGCGGACGCCGGCTACCACGCGGTCGCGCCTGACGTTCGCGGCTACGGCCAGAGCGACCGGCCCGAACCCATCGAGGCCTACAGCATGAAGCAGTTGGTGGCGGACTTCGTGGGCCTGCTCGATGCGCTGGGCGAGAAGACCGCGGTGGTGGTGGGCCACGACTGGGGCTCGGCGATGGCGTGGAATTGCGCCGCGCTGCACCCGGACCGCTTCCGCGCCGTCGTGGGCATGAGCGTGCCGCACATGGGCCGCACGCCCATGCCGCCGACCCAGCTCTTCCGGCACGTGTTCGGGGACAAGTGGTTCTACATCCTCTACTTCCAGGAGCCGGGCATCGCCGAGGCGGAGCTCGAAGCGGACATCCCGAGGACGCTCCGCATCACCTTGGGCGGCACTCCCGGCTTCGACACGCAGGCCGAGGCCGTGAAGTCGCGCCGCCAGGGTGACGGCTTCCTCACCGGCCTCCAGGTGCCTGAGCCCCTGCCCGCGTGGCTCACGGAGGCGGACCTCGCGCACCTCGCGAAGGAGCTGGAACACAGCGGCTTTCGTGGCGGGCTCAATCGCTACCGCAACATGGACCGCGACTGGGCGGAGTTGCCCGAGCTGGCGACGGCCCTCATCCCGCAGCCCGCCCTGTTCATCACCGGAGAGAAGGACCCGGGCCGCGCCTTCGCTCCGCTGGAACCCATGAAGGCCCTGGTGCCGCGGCTCCAGGACGTGCTCGTCATCCCAGGCGCGGGCCACTGGATCCAACAGGAGCGCCCCGCGGAGGTGAACGCCGCCCTGCTGGCGTTCCTGAAGTCACTGCCTGCCTGAGTCCCCATGCCGGGGCAGGCGCACGGTGAACGTGGTGCCTTCCTTGGGGGTGGAGGTGACGTCGACGGTGCCGCCGTGGGCGTCCACCAGCTGCTTCACGATGTAGAGCCCCAGGCCCACGCTGCGGCCGGTGGAGTCCACCTCCGACGTCGCGCGCTGGAGGGGTTCGAAGATGCAGGGCAGCTTCTCCGGGGGGATGGGCGTGCCCTGGTTGTGGACGGACAGGCACACCCATCCGTCCTCGCCCCGGGTCGTCACCTGCACCGGGCTGGCTTCGGGGCTGTACTTGATGGCGTTGGTGACCAGGTTCTGCACCACCTGGGCAATCCGCTCGGAGTCCCACACTCCCGTCGCGTCGCCCCGCTCCTGCACGCGCAGGGTGCGGCCGGGGTGCGCCGCATCCACCTGATCCAGGACCTGCCGGGTCACCTGGTTCAGGTCGGCCGCTCGGGGCGCGATGGGGATGCCCGTGCCCAGCCGGGCCTGGGTGAAGTCGAGCAGGTCTCCCACGAGCCGCACCGCGCGGTGCACGGCGGACTGGATGCGCAGCACGGATTGGGCGGTGCGCGCGTCGAGCTCGTCGCGGCGGGCCATGGCGCCCACCGTCAGGTGGATGGCGTTGAGCGGGGTGCGCAGGTCATGGCTGACGATGCCGATGAGCTGCTGCTCGAAGTCGACGCGGTCCTGGAGTTGCTGGGCCAGGACTGCCGCGCGCTGGTGCGACCTCACCGCGTCCGTGGCGTCCCAGGCCACTCCCATGAACCCCTCGACGGTGCCCTCCAGGTCGCGCATGGGCACGTGCGTGAAGTTGAAGTAGTGCTCCACCCGCTCGCCCGTGGCCGGGCGGGTGAACTCGAAGCGCTCCTCCGTGAAGACCTGGGGCTCTCCCTTCTGGAAGACAGGGTCGCAGGCCTTCTCGATGATGGATGGCCCCACCTCCTCGGGCAGCACTTCGATCAAGGGCCTGTCGAGCAACTCCTCGCACCGTCGCTCCCAGAAGCGGCACTGGACGGGGTTGGCGAATTGGATGACGTGGTGGGGGCCGCGGTAGATGGCGATGCCCACCGGAGCCTGTTCGAAGATGGCGTAGAGCTTGTGGCGCTCCGCTTCCGCTTCGGCATGTGTCGACCGTTCCCGGGCAAGCAGCGCCGCGCGTTCCTCCTCCGCCTGCTTGCGCGCGGTGATGTCGAAGAAGGAGCTGACCGCGCCCACGACGCGGCCATCGGGCGTGCGGAGGGGCCGGGCATTGACCGACAGCCAGATGCGGCTGCCTCCCGTCTGGTGGATGCCAACCACGTCGCCGGTCACACTCTCTCCCGTGCGAAGCGCACGCATGTGCGGATGCTCCTCGCCGGGGTACGGGCTGCCGTCCTCCCGGATGGCCTCCCAACGCGGGTCGAAGGGGGTGCGGCCCTGCAGGTGGTTGGCGGACAGGCCCAGCTTCTGTTCCGCGGCGGCGTTGGCGAAGCGGATGGTCCCCTGTTCGTCGTGCAGGGTGACGCCCTCGGCCAGCGAGGCGAGGATGGCGCTCAGCCGCGCCTCGCTCTGCCGCAGCGCCTCCTCCGCCAGCTTGCGCTCGGTGATGTCCTGCGTGACCTTCACGAACCCGCAGGGCTGGCCCACGTCATCGCGCAAGAGCCACAGGTCTATCTCCGCGATGAAGAGGCTCCCGTCCTTGCGCTGCCGGGGCTCCTCGCCCTGGTAGTGCCCCGTTTCGAAGGCCTCCTTCAGCTCCGTTTCTGGACGCCCCTGCTGGCGGTAGTCCTCGGGGAAGAGCATGCGGAAGTGCTGGCCCAGGACCTCCTCGGCGCGCCAGCCCTTGATGTGCTCGGCGCCCGGGTTCCAGCTGATGATGTGCCCTTGCAGGTCGATGCCGAAGATGGCGCGGTCCTTCGCGCTCTGGACCAGGAAGCGGAAGAGCACATCCGTGTTCTGGCCTGCGTGCGTGCACTCCATGCGTGCCACGGTTCCTCCAGGTCGTGAAACACGCGAGCTGTGAGACACCGTTCCCCGCGGCACAGGGAGCGGACGCGCCGGGCCCCGGCCGGAGCGCTGGTGTCAGGCGAAGGCCACCCAGGCCGCGACGGCGATCATGCAGGCGCCGAAGGTCCAGCCCTGGAGGCGCAGGGCACGTTCGGAGTGGAAGCGTCCCAGGATGAGCTTTCCGCCGTAGATCCACGGGAAGTGGCACGCCAGGCAGACGACGAGGAAGGCCGCGGTGAGCTGCGCCGTCTGGGAGAACATCCCCCGGGCGGGGTCGAGGAACTGGGAGAACATCACCAGGATCATCGAGTGGATCTTCGGGTTGAGCGCGACCGCGAGCAGCCCCTCCCCGAACCCCAGGCGCGTTCTTACGTCGCTCGCCTCCCCGGAGGTGGCCGAGGCGCGGAAGAAGCCCCACGCGAGGTAGAGCAGGTACACGACGCTGCCCCAGCGCAGGACCTGGTGCAGCGCGGGCAGCCCTTGCAGCGCCCGCCCCAGGCCGATGCCGTAGAGGAGGCACAGCGCGACGTTGGCCGCCTCGAAGCCCATCCAGAAGGGCAGCGTGCCCCGGACGCCGAAGCGGCCTCCGGCGGTGGCGAGCACCGTGTTGCCCGGCCCGGGGCTCACCACCATGGGCACCGTGTAGCCCAGGAACAACACCCACACCTCGGCGGAAATCATGACGGGGCACCTCGCGGGCGCGGCGCGTCCATCGCGCCTTGTCACCGCGGGGGACAGACAGACTCCACTTCGGAGCGCCGACCCAGCGAGCTATCCTCGCGCGCTCGATAAAAGGGGCTCATCGAGCATGCGCCGCATTCCACCGCTGGGTGCCCTCCGTGCCTTCGAGGCAGGAGCGCGACACCTGAGCTTCACCCGCGCCGCCACGGAGCTGCGGGTCACCCAGGCCGCCATCAGCCATCAGGTGCGGCAGCTGGAGGACTGGCTCGGTGTCTCCCTGTTCGAGCGCCGGGGCCACGCGCTGACGCTGACGGCGAGGGGCGCCGAGTACCTGCGCGAGCTGACGCCCGTGTTCGAGCGCATGTCCGAGGCGACCACGCGGCTGTACGCGCGCGAGCAGGGACCGCTGCGGCTCACGGTGCTGCCATCGTTCGCATCGTGCTGGTTGTTGCCGCGCCTGGAGCGCTTCCGGAAGCAGCATCCGGACATCGAGCTGCACGTGAACAGCTCCGAGGCGCTCTGGGACTTCCTCGACGACCGCTTCGACGTGGGCATCCGCTCCGGGCTGGGCCGGTGGACGGGGCTCAAGGCGGAGCAGCTCGCGTCCGAAAGGCTCGCGCCCGTGTGCACCCCGGCGCTGGCGAAGCGGCTCCGCGCGCCTGGGGACCTGGGCAAGGTCCGGCTGCTCCACGACTCGCCCAAGGATGGCTGGAGGCGCTGGTTGGATGCCGCTGGAGTGTCAGGCGTGGACGCGGACCGGGGCCCGGTGTTCAACGACGCCGGATTGGCGCTCCAGGCGGCCCGGCTCGGGGATGGCGTGGCGCTGGGGCGGTTGATGCTCGCGGCGGATGATCTGAAGGCGGGCCGGCTGGTCCAACCCTTCAAGGCGGTCCTCCCCAACGACTTCAGCTACTGGCTCGTGCACCCGCGTCCCCTGACGGGCCGGCGGGACGTGGCGGCGTTCAAGGCCTGGGTGCTCGAAGAAGCCCGGAGCTGACCGCGCCTCATGCGTGGAGCGAACCGTGGGCGGACGTGGCGAGGTGTACCTCCACGGAGCCCATGTGTATTGCCATTCAATCGGAATCCTGTGGCGGCGGTGTGCATTCGCCGTGAAATGTGATTATTCGTGTAATCGAGGCTTTTCTATTTTTATCTGCAATCGCAGAGTGCCCGTGCGTCAAACCCAGACCCGGAGAAAACACCATGCGGATGCAATGGATTGCGCTGGTTGTCGCGTTGGGAGCCGTCGCCTGCGGCGGGAGTTTCGAACCGGGGGAGGCGGAAACATGGGGAACGCATGAAGCGGGGCTGACCATCACCACGGAGGACCAGGTCGTGGCCCGGTTGCCCGCGAGCACGGGCGCGGGCTATGGCTACGGTGAATACCTGCCCCCGGGCTACCTGACGTCCACCACGTCCTATCCGGTCATCATCCACCTGAACGGTGCTGGCGAGTTCGGCACGTCTCCGACGGAGGCGCACCTGCTGGAGTTCGTGACGCGCCATGGGGCGCTGAAGAACATCCACAAGACGGCTCAGGGCAAGGCGTACTTCGGACAGAACCAGGTGATGGTCTTCACGCCGCGCGCGCAGACGAACTGGCAGCCGGCGGCGATCGACGCGTTCATCAGCTTCATCGTGGCGAACTACCGCGTGGACACGACGCGCATCTACCTGACGGGTATCAGCTTCGGTGGCTACGGCGCCTGGCAGTACGCGTACACGTACGGGAGCCGTCTGGCCGCGCTGGCGCCCATGGCCACCAACATCGGTGCGCCGGGGCCCACCATCACCCAGCTGAAGAACGTGCCGGTGTGGGCGGTGCACTCGTTCGCGGACGGCAGCTCCCTGTCGGCGGAGACCTCCTGGCTGACGGGCGTGACGAAGAACTACGGCCTGTTCCAGCCGGTCCAGGTGACCGCACCGGCCCAGAAGGTGACGTACCTGTTCCCGGGCACCAGCAGCCCCGTGTGGACGTTGCAGCCTGGCGTGGTGGCCACCGGGAACGACATCGCGCGCCTCACCGTGCTGCCTGGCGGCGTGCACGACTGCTGGACGCAGCAGTACGACAACTATGCGTTCTGGGATTGGCTCCTCGCCCAGCACCGCTAGTGGTTCTGGATCGCGGCCGCGAGTTACCGGGGGCGCTGTTGTCGCACGCGATGGGAGCGCGTGGCCAGGAGGAGTGACAGCCTCAGGAGGGACGGGAGCAGGCGGAGGGCTCCCGGTGTCGGGGCAGGGGGGCGCTTGCCCTACGGGTGAATGCGCACCCGATTGCAGACGCCTCTCAAATCCTCTCTGCTTTCCGCACCATGCCCCTGAACCTCGCGGTACCCCTTGTCCCGTCCGCGCCTCCGGCTCCTCCCACGACCATCGAAGAGGTCATCGCGCAGGAGAATGACATCATCGACCAGTCATTGCGGACGACCGGCCGCATTGGCTACTTCACGGCGCTTTACGAGCGGGTGACGGTCGACGTGCGCCGGGCGATCATCGCGGGCAATGTCTTCCAGGACAACGCGCGGATGGAGAAGCTGGACGTCGTCTTCGCCAGCCGCTTCCTCGCGGCGTGGAATGCCTATACGTCCGGCGGGACGCCGACGCAGTCCTGGCAGCTGGCCTTCGATGCGCTGAAGGACGACTCGCCGTTGATCCTCCAGCACCTGCTGTTGGGAATGAACGCGCACATCAACCTGGACCTGGGCATCGCCGCGGCCACCGTGGCGCCGGGACACGAACTCGCGTCATTGAGGGAGGACTTCAACCGCATCAACGCGCTGCTGTCGCGGCTGGTGGCGGTGGTTGAAGTGGAGCTCGGAGAGGCGTCGCCGCGCTTGAAGCGGCTGGAGGCCATCAGTCCGGAAGGGGAGGACAAGATCTTCAACTTCGCGATGGACGCCGCGCGTGAGGCGGCCTGGCTGTTGGCGGAGCAGCTCGCGCCGCTGCCCCAGGAGCAGTGGGCGCCTCACATCGCGGCGTACGATCAGATCGTGGCGGGCCTGGGCAAGCTCATCCTCCATCCCGGGCTCCTGGTGGATGGCCTGCTCACGTGGATCCGCGAAGCCGAGTCGAAGGACATCGCCTACAACATCCAGGTGATTGGCGGGTAGCCGGGGGCCTTCAGTCCCACGCAATCGGGTCGAAGAGCGCGCGCAGCCTGGCTCCACGGGCGGGGTGGAGGTGCGTCACCCAGGCAATCCTTCCGAGCAGGTGCGCGCGGAAGTCGGGATGGCCAGCGGTGTTCTGACTGGCCGGCCCCCGTGTCCGGCACAGGTGCAGGACGGCCTTCAGCCGGTCGTAGTCCTCGCGGCGGATGGAGGGGTGCTCGTTCACCACCACGCCCGCGAGCCACTGCTGGTGGCCCTGCGACATCACCCGCGTCTTGTCCTCACGAACGGTGAAGCCCTCTCCGCGCGCGATGCGGCGCACGCTCCGCAGCAGGCGGCGGATGCTCCCGGGACTCGCGGCGTCTCCTGAAAACGCCAGGTCGTCCGCGTAGCGCGTGTAACGCAGGCCCAGCACCGCGGCGAGCGCCGACAGCCGGACGTCGAGCCCGTACGCGGCGAGGTTGGCGAGCGCGGGCGAGGTCGGCGCCCCCTGCGGCAGGTGTCTTGCCCCCAGCCTCCGCGCCAGGAGCCAACGGGATTGCACCTCCTGTGCGTGGGTTGGCTTTCGGGCCTTCGCGACCACCGCGCCCGGCGTCCGGTTCGTGCAGAGCCCCACCAGTGCCCCCGCCACCCCATCCGGATACCCGGCGGCGCGGAACACGCCCCAGAGCCTCGGTGGCCGCACGGAGAGGAAGAAGTCCTCCAGGTCCAGCCGCACGACGACCGCCTGGCCTGTATGCGGTTCGACGAAGCCTCGGATCCCCCGGCCCTTCACGAAGCCATGCGCCGCTTCGTGCGGCGGAATCCTGTCCAGGATGCCGTGGAGCACCTTGCGCTGAAGCCTCGCGAGCTCATCGCCGGGCTGCTCCAGGAGCCGCTCACCCCCGCTGCGTTTGGGAATCCAATGGTAGCGATAGCGCCGCCAGCGCCCGGGCGGGGTCGTGTGCTCCAGCCCCGGCCCATCCGCGAGCCAACCCAGCTGCGCATCCGTCACCCCCAGCCACGCCGCGAGCTCCGCTTCAGTGGGCAGGGCCGGAACGGGCCACGGTTGGCGTCCCATCTGGGGTTCGGCGGTGAGCCAGCGCACGACCCGCACCGGCGCCGCGGGGTTCGCGCAGGCCTGCTTCAACGCGGGCCGTGTCGCGAGTATCTCCGCGAGCAACTCCAGCCTGTCGTGTGGTGGCCGGGGAAAGAACCGCAGCGTGCTCCTCGCGAGCGGCACGAGCCACGGGAACCGGCCGCCCACGGCCTCGGCTCCGTTCGCGACCAGGCCGGCGCGCGTCCAGGGTGCCGCGAGGAAGGCGGACGCGAGCGCCTTCGCCACCACGTTCCGTTCGCTCATCCGCCACGCATCCGCCATGCGGCGGCCCGGTCCCACCTGTCCCGTCTGGCGTGGCCAGTGTCGCGGCTTGCCGCGATGCCGGCCTCGCGTGGGGAAGTGCTCCGCATGAAGAATCCCCGGGGGTACCCCGGAGAGGCAGGGGACCGTGTCTCCACGGACCGTCTACCCGCTGGGTTTCCAGACCGCCGCATGACGCGAGGACCGTACATGGCACCGGCGCCCGGGTCGAGCCGGGAGGACTTCATGGCTCCTCGTCCGCTCAGTCCTGTGCCGTGGGACGGACAATCACCTCGCCCACGTCCACGTCGGCGGGCTGCTCGATGGCGAAGGCCATGGCCCGGGCAATCGCATCCGGCGAAATCGCGAGCCTGTCCCGGACCTCCTCGAACCGGGCCCGGAGCTCCGGATTCTTCACGTGCTCGAGGAAGTTCGTCCGGGTCATCCCTGGTGAGATGACCGTCACCCTCAGCTTCGAGCCTGCCTCCTGGCGCAGGCCTTCGGAGATGGCTCGCACGGCGAACTTCGTCCCGGCGTAGACCGCCTGGCCGGGCACGATCCGGTGCGCGGACGTCGACGCCGTGTTGATGAAGTGTCCGAAGCCCTGCTCGCGGAAGACCGGCAGCGCCGCTGCGATGCCGTACAGCACGCCCTTGATGTTGGTGTCGATCAGCTCCTCCCAGTCGTCGACGCGCAGGTCGTCCAGCGGAGAGGTCGCCAGGCTGCCCGCGTTGTTGATGAGCACGTCCAGCCTGCCAAACCGTTCACAGGCCATGCGGACGAGCCCGGCGACGTCCTCGCGCCGTCTCACGTCGGTGCGTGCGGAGAGGGCTTCTCCTCCCGCATTCGTGATGCGCTCCACCACGGGTTCCAGCCGCTCCAGCCGGCGTGCGCCGAGGACGACCTTCGCCCCGCGTCCAGCGAGCAGCACCGCCGCTGCTTCGCCAATGCCGCTGCTGGCTCCGGTGATGGCAATGACCTTGTCCTGGATGCCTGACATGACGCCTCCCTGCCCGGCCAGATGAGGGGAGGGCCGGGCCTGCGATGCAAGACGTAGCCATGCCGGGGGACGCCGGGATTGGACGTTGTTGACATGGCGTGCAGGTCAACAACGTCCAAGCCACGAGGGAGGCTCACCATTAGGATCCACCCGTGCCCGCGCTCCATCACGCCGTCGTGGATGGCCCCCTGTCCATCCAGACCTTCCTGTTCCCGGAGCTGCCGGGCTTGCGACTGGTGCGCTACCGGACCGACGGGCGGCTGCTGCGCTCCGTGAAGGAACGTTTCTCCGTGATGGTGACGCAGCGGGGGCACTCGGAGTGGTGGGGGCGGGGCAAGGTCCATTCCTCGTCGCCCCGGACGGTCGACCTCAAGCAGATGGGCGAAGTGCACCGGGACCTGCGCCGCGACGGACCTGCCTGGTTCCAGGTCATCGCCTTCGACGAGTCCCTCGTCGCCGAGGCCCGCGAGGCGCTGGGCGCGCCGGCCTCCGCCCGGCTTCGCCAGCTCCAACTCGAAACGTCGCAGCCCGTGGCGGCCGACTTCGTGCGCCTTCACACCGTGCTGGATGCGAGCCTGGAGGGACGCTCCAGCACTCTCGCGCTCCAGACGGCCCTGACTGAAGCCCTCTCCTCGCTGGTCGGGTGTCTGGAGCATTCAGGCGCATGGGCGCGGCGCTACCGCTGGCCCATCCAGCGCGTGGTGGAGGCCCTGCACGAAGCCATTCCGGAGGGCATCACCCTGGAGTCACTGGCCCATCAGGTGGGCTGGAACCGGTTCCACCTGTGCCGCGCCTTCCGCGAGGAACTGGGCATGCCTCCGCACGCATACCTCACCCACCTGCGCGTCTCGCGAGCTCAGCGGCTGCTGTCACAGGGACTGGCACCCGCGGAGGTCGCGCTCCAGGTCGGGCTCTATGACCAGAGTCTGCTCAACCGGCACTTCAAGCGCATCGTCGGCCTCACCCCGGGGCAGTTCGCGCGCGCCGTGCAGTGAGGCCGCCGTCACAGGCTCTGGTTACGTCTCTATCGGGAGAGCTCCCGGAAGACGGCTTCGATGTTGTTGCCGTCCGGGTCCAGCACGAAGGCGGCGTAATAGCCGGCGGGATAGCCCGTTTCGACGCCGCGCAGTCCGGGTGGCCCGTTGTCGGTTCCTCCCGCCGCCACCGCGGCCGCGTGGAAGGCGTCGACCTGGGCGCGGCTCGTGGCGGCGAAGGCTGTGTGTTGCTTCACGCCGTGGGGATGGAAGCGGTCGATCCAGAAGATGGGGTAGTCCCGGCCATAGCCAATGCCATCCGCCCCGGTGTCCTCGGGAAGCTGGATGGCCCGGCGAAGGCCGAGCGCTCCCAACGCCGCGTCGTAGAAGGCCGCCGAGCGGGCGACGTCCGCGACGCCAATGCCTGTGTGATCGATCATGGTCCTCAGTGTATGGGCGCGAAGCCTCGCTCGCGCATCAGGGCGTCGAGGCTCGCGTCCTTCCCACGAAACTTCCGGTAGCCCTCGAAGGGGTCGAGGGTGTTGCCCACTGAAAGCACGTGCTCGCGCAGCCGCGCGGCCACCTTCGCGTCATAGGCACCTCCGGCTTCCTGGAAGGCCTCGAAGGCGTCCGAAGCCAGCATGTCCGCCCAGAGGTAGCGGTAGTAGCCCGCCGCGTAGGTGTTGCTGGCGAAGACGTGTCCGAAATGGGGCATGCGGAAGCGCATGCCGACCTCCATGGGCGCACCCATCTGGCGGAGCACGTCGCGCTCGAAGGTGTCGGGGTCGATTCGCTTCGAGCCCGCCAGGTGCATCTTCATCTCCACCAGCGCGGAGGTGAGGAAGTCCACGGTGTAGAAGCCCTGGTTGAACGTCGCCGCCGTCTGGATGCGGGCCACGAGCGCCTGGGGCATGGGCTGTCCCGTCGTGTGATGCACCGCGAAGCGGCTCAGCACCTCCGGCGTGGCGAGCCAGTGCTCGAACAGCTTGGAGGGGAACTCCGCGTAGTCGCTCACCACGCGGCCACCCCCGAGCGACGGGTACGTCACGTCCCCGCTCAGCGTGTGCAGCGCGTGGCCGAACTCGTGGAACAGCGTCTGGGCGTCACGCCAGCCGAGCAGCGCGGGGCTTCCCGCCCCCGGCTTCACGAAGGGCATGCTGATGGCCACCAGGGCCGGCACCTCGCCACGGAAGCGCTCCTGGACGCGGTACGTCTCCGTCTGCCCTCCGTTGTATTTGCCCTCCCGCGCGTAGGGGTCGAAGTAGAGGAGCCCCCGCTCACGGCCGCTCTCGCGGTCCTTCACTGCGAAGACGCGCACGTCCGGGTGGAAGACGGGCACGTCCGGCGCGGGCGTGAAGGTGTAGCCGAAGAGCTGGCCCGCCACCCAGAACATGCCCTCGCGCAGGGTCTCCAGCTGGAGGTATGGCTTTACCTCGCTGTCGTCGAAGTCATAGGCCTGCTTGCGCACCTTCTCCGCGTAGTAACGGTAATCCCACGGCGCGATGGGCTCCTGCTGGCCCTGGCCCCGAGCAATGGCAGTCATCGCGGTGACCTCTTCCCGCACGCGCGCGACCGCGGGCGTCCACATCGTCTCCAGCAGCTTCATCGCGCGCTCGGGCGTCTTCACCATCGCGCGCTGGAGCTGCCGGTGCGCGTGGGTGGGGAAGCCCATGAGCTTCGCCTGCTCCGCGCGCACCGCGAGGATTTGCGTGATGACCGCGTTGTTGTCATGCGCGTCGCCGTGGTCGCCGCGGCTGTCGTAGTTGCGCCAGACCTTCTCGCGCAGCTCCCGTCGCTCCGAATACGTGAGGAAGTCCGCCACCACCGAGCGGGTATTGGACACAGCCCACTTGCCCGGCTGTCCGCGTGCCACGGCCTCGGCCGCCGTGGCCTTTCGCAGTGGCTCCGGCAGGCCCGCCAGGTCCGCCTCGTTCTCCAGGAGGGTGTAGCGCTTCTCGTCGGCGAGCACGTTCTGGTTGAACGTCGTGTAGAGCGTGGCGAGCCTTTGATTGAGCACGGCCAGCCGCTTCGCCCCCGCCGCGTCCAGGAGGGCGCCCGAGCGCACGAAGTCGTCGTAGTAGTACGCCACCAGTCGCTGCTGCTCCGGCGTCAGCTTCGCCTTCGCGGCCGAGTCCCGGACCGCCTTGATGCGGCGGAAGAGTTTCCGGTTCTGGGGATCCTCATCCCAGAACGCCGACAGCCGGGGTGCCATCTCGCGCTCCACGGCCTGGTACTCCGGTGAGCTCACGAACGAGGACCACGCGTTGTAGACCTCGTAGACGCGATTGAATGTCCGGCCCGAGTCCTGGAACGCGGCGACGGTGTTCTCGAAGGTGGGGGGCTCCTTCGAGTCCGCGATGGCGGCGACCTCGCTCCGCGCCTGCGCCATGGCGGCTTCGAGCGCTGGAGCGAAGTCCTCCACCCGCGCGCGGTCGAACGGCGGGACGCCTCCATGGGGTCCGGACCAGGGCGCGAGCAGAACATCCGGCGACGAAGCGGGGGCCGCGAAGGCCGTGCCCGCCAGGAGGACGAGGCATGCTGCGATTCTGTGTCGTGGCATGTGGACAGAATACGAGCCAGGATTGAGCGGCATCCATCGAATGGAATTCGCCCAGGAGCCTCGGATGGCCGCACTCGACCGAATTGATCGCGAGATTCTGGAGGCCCTCCAGAACAATGCACGGCTGTCCAACAAGGAATTGGCCGCGAAGGTGGGGCTGGCCCCGTCGTCGTGCCTCGCGCGGGTGAAGCGGCTGGAGACGGACGGGGTCATCCGCTCCTATCGCGCGGACCTGGATCCACGCTCGCTGGGGCTGGGGCTCCAGGCGCTCATCGCCGTGCAGCTCCGGCTCCACGTGGGAGAAGCCTTCGGCAGCATCGGCGACCACCTGCGCTCGCTGCCGGAGACGGTGGCCGTCTATTGCCTGGGCGGCACGACGGACTTCCTGGTGCATGTCGTGTGTCGGGACACCGAACACCTGCGCGTGCTCACCATCCAGTCCTTCACCAGCCGTCCGGAGGTGAGCCGCATCGAGACGTCACTGGTGTTCTCCTTCGCGCGCTCGGGGCTGCCGGTCGACCGCGGCGCCTGATGAGGCCGGCGCTGTAACCTTTTTTCGTCCTCGTTCGTGGTGGCCGTGGGATGCCCGGAATGCGCCGGGCGCCGGGACGGAGGACGGACATGCAGGCGACGAAGGTGGCCGTGGTGGGCGGGGGACTGGGCGGGCTCACGGCGGCGGCGATGCTCGCGCGAGGCGGCTGTGAGGTGACGGTGTACGAGCGCTCCAAGCACCTGGGAGGGCGGGCGAGGACGACGGAGGTGGAGGGCTTCCGCTTCAACCTGGGGCCGCATGCTCTGTACCGGGCGGGCGCGGCGTTTCGGGTGCTGGAGCGCCTGGGTGTGAAGCCCACGGGAGGCATTCCGAATCAGACGGGCTCCCATGCGCTGGTCGGCGGCCGGCTGCACACGCTGCCTCGGGGCGCCGTGACGCTGATGACGACGGACGTGCTGTCGCTCGCCTCGAAGCTGGAGGTGGCGAAGCTGCTGGCGGGGCTGGCCCGCATTGACACGCAGCCGTTGGGGTCCATGTCGATGCGCGAGTGGTTGGAGACGCGCCTGACGCGAAAGGACAGCCGGGCGCTCGTCGGGGCGCTGATCCGCGTGTCCTCGTACTGCGCGGACTTCGAAGCGCTCAGCGCGGAGGCGGGGCTGAAGCAGCTCCAGTGCGCGACCGCCGCCAACGTGCTGTACGTGGACGGAGGCTGGAGCACCCTGGTGGACGCGGTGGAGCGGTTGGGGCGCGAGGCGGGGGCCCGGCTGGAGCTGTCCGCGCGAGTGGAAGCCGTCGTCCTTCAAGAAGGCGGCAAGCGGGTCGAAGGTGTGCGGCTCGCGGACGGCACGGTGCACCGCGCGGACGCGGTGGTGATGGCGGGGAGCCCCGCGGACGTGGCGGCGCTCGTACCGGGAGACGAGGTGCTCGCGCGGGAGGCGCGGGAAGCGGTGCCCATCCAGGCGGCAACGCTGGAACTGGGACTGTCCGCCCTGCCGAGGCCGGACGCGTTGTTCGCGCTGGGACTGGATGGGCCCTGGTACGCGTCGGTGCATTCGGCCTCCGCGAAGCTGGCCCCGGAAGGGGGCGCGATGGTGCACGTGGCGAAGTACCTGGGCGGCTCGGACACGGAGGCGAGCGAGGCGGCGCTGGAAGCCGTGATGGACGCGCTCCAGCCGGGATGGCGCGCGAAGGTGGTGGCGCGGCGCTACCGGCCCTCGCTCACCGTCAGCGCCGGGCTGCCCCGGGCCGTGAGCGGCGGGCTGACCGGGCGTCCCTCCGTGGAGGTGCCGCACGTGGGCGGCCTGTTCCGAGTGGGCGACTGGGTGGGCGCGGAGGGAATGCTCGCGGATGCATCCCTGGCGAGCGCCGAGGCCGTGGAGCATGCCCTGGTGCGACGCACCGCGACGTCCCAGCGCAGCGCGGCGGGAACTTGAGGCGGATGGGCGCACAGGCCAGGAGCCCCTCCCCGGCGGCGCCGCGCAAAAACGTGTCCGACAGTCGGACAGGTTGGGGACCTTGGCGGGGCTCCCGCGCTGCCCCGGGCAGCTGGAAAACGTGTCGGACAGTCGGACAGGTTGGGCGGACCTCAGCCGGAAGATCCAGTTCCATCCCGACGGCAGGAGCCTGTCGGACAGTCGGACAGGTTGGGGGAACCGTGACCGGACCCTCGGCGCTGGCTCATGGACGCGGAAACTTGTCCGACAGTCGGACAGGTTGAGGGACCTTGGCGGGGCGCTCGGGCGCTGGCTCCGGACGGCGGAAACTTGTCCGACAGTCGGACAGGTTTGGCCCGGTCCGGGCCCGGAGGGGCTCGGCGTGGAGATTCGGGAGCTTGGGGTACCAGGCATCGCGGCGTTCCGGTGATGCTCTTGGATTGTTGGAACGTGAGGGCTTGAACGGGATGGATTCACAGGCGCGAGGAGCACTGGGACAGGCCGCACGCGAGCACGAGCGCTTCCTCTGGGGGCTCTGCTACCGGATGACCGGCGTGGCGGCGGACGCGGACGACCTGGTGCAGGACGTCTATGCGCGCGCGCTCGCGACGCCTCCGGAGCGCCTGGACACCCTGCGTCCCTGGTTGACCCGCGTGGCGGTGAACCTGGCGCGAGACCACCTGCGCCGCCGCCGTCGCGAGGGCTACGTCGGTCCCTGGCTGCCTTCGCCTTTGGAGACAGGCGATGAGGAGGTCCCTCCCTCGGTGGAGGCGAGGCTCCCGGGCGGCGGCTCGACGGAGGGACGCTATGAGTTGCTGGAGAGCGTCTCCTTCGCCTTCCTCCTGGCGTTGGAAGTCCTGTCGCCCAAGCAGCGGGCGGTGCTGCTGTTGCGCGACGTCTTTGATTACTCGGTGCTGGAAGTGGCCGAGTCGCTGCGCATGAGCGAAGCGAACGTGAAGGTGGTGCACCACCGCGCGCGGGCGGCCATGGCCGAGTATGACCAGTCACGTTGTGTGCCCACGCGCGACGTGCAGGCTCGCACGCGGGCCTCGCTGGAGGCCTTCCTGGGCGCCTTGGTCACGGGAGACGTGGCCGCCGCGGAGGCGCTGCTGGCCTCGGATGTGCGGGCACTGTCGGATGGTGGCGGAAAGGTGCGCGCGGCCCTGGTGCCCATCGTGGGTCCCCAGCGGGTCATCCTCTTCCTGCGCCGGCTGATGGAGATGCGGGGTCCGCCCGTGGCGTGGGAGGCGCGGATGCTCAACGGCCTGCCCGCCGTGGTGGCCGTGTTCCGCCCGGGGGCGGATCCACTGTTGGCCCTGCACATGGTGCTTCGCGTGGACCTGGACTCCAGCGGACGCATCCATGCGCTGCATTCCGTGTTGGTGGACCGGAAGCTCATGGGGGTGCGCAAGCCCGTGCCGGAATGACACGGACTTCATGGAAAAATGGTCCTGATAGAACTTTGGAAAATCGCATCCGTTTGAGCGGACTCCCCGGGAGTGGCGAGCAGGGCTTGCCACGTTCATCTGAGAGGAACTCGAATGTCGATGCGGAAGATGTGGGTCCCCAGGATCTTGATGTTGGGTGGTCTGACGTTGCTCGCCGGTTGCGGCCGTGAACCTCGCCCCGTGGAGGTCATCCAATCCCGAGGCGCTGGAGACGTGGCGCTGTTGATCGAGCGCGAGGACGGAGCAGGGCCCTACGTCGAAAGCACGGCGGAGCGCTTCCGGGTCGTCGCCTCGGGCGAAGCCATCAAGTCCGTGCGCTGGAGCGCCAACGCGGGGGTCGTCGAGTCCTCCGATGAGCGGGTCACCTGGACGCTGCCCACGCCGGGGACCGCGTCCCTGTCCGTCACCGTCGAGACGGAGTCCGGCAAGACCGCCGAGGGCGCGTTCCAGTTCAACGTGGTGGCCGCGCCGCTCGCCTCCAGCTCTGCCATCGACACGGGGCCGGATGTCACGGGCAGCAGCTGCGACATCGTGTTCGACAGCACGGGCAAGGGCCACGTCATCTACACGAACGACACCCACAACAGCCTGTGGTACGCGAGCTGGGACGGCACGTCCTGGGCGACGGAGCTGATTGACGGTCCCGGCTTCAACAACGGGGGCGTCTTCGTCGTGAAGAGCCAGCTGGCCGTCGACCCGGTCACTGGCACGCCGCACGTCGCCTATTCCAAGGGAAGCGGCAACATCAATACCTCGCCGATGCGGGTGGGCTATGCCACGCGCGTCAATGGCGTCTGGGTTCGCGAGGATGTCGACGCCTCGGTCGTGACCCGCATCAGCATCGCGCTCAACCCGGCGCAGGCGCAGCGGCCGGTCATCGTCTTCAGCAGCGGCAACGGGGGGAGCGTCAAGCTCGCAACCCGGACCGCGGCGAACACGTGGTCCAGCGTGCCGCTCTCCGTCGGCGCCCATGCGCTCACGAGTGACGCCCTCTTCGACGCGACCGGAGCGCTGCACTTCATCACGCACCAGCCCTTGAGTGGCTACGTCAGTCAGTCGCTGCAGGTCCTGCGGGGCTCGGCCGTGGAGTCCTTCCCGTTGAAGACCAGCTCCTTGGGGCCCTGGCTCGCGACGGCCTGGGGACCGGACTCGCACCTCCTGGCGCTCTCCAACAGCATCGCCGAAGGCGAATGGAACGCCATCGAGGACATCACGGTCGGGACGCCTGCCTCGGCCAGCACCCGGAGGGTCTCGACGGTGGATTACAAATACTCCTCGGCGGACCTGACCTACGGCGGAGGCAAGCCGGTCATCGCCCTGCGCAATGGGACGTCGCTGGCGCTCGGAACGACGGACGCGCAGGGCTTCTGGACGTACACACAGCTGGGGACGGTGCAGGACGGCTCCCGTCCGAGCGTGGCGATCCGTCCCACGGATGGTGTGCCGCATGTCTGCTACCAGCGGGACGGCAAGGTGACCTTCCAGTAGGCCGGTCCACGTCTGGATTGCCCCAAAGGGTGAAGCCCCTGTCCAAGCGCTCCCTCCGTCACCAGTTCCCTGGTGACGAGCGGGGCGAGCGAACGGGGGGCAGGTATGGCGGGACGCGGGGACGACTCACCAGCGGGAGGAGAGCCATCCCTGTTCGCCCGGCTGGCGGTGGGCGTGTTCCGGCACCGGGGCCGGGTGCTGGTGGGCACGCTGGTGCTCCTCGCCGCGGCGGTGTGGGCGCTGCTCCGGGGTGGGCACCTCACCACCGGCACCATCGAGGGCATTGAATCCGCGAAGGCCGAAGCACTCGCGCGCGGTGCCGCCGCAGGGTCGAATGATCAGACCCTGGCGGTCATCTTCCACCATGATGAATGGACCACGGACGAGCCGCGCTTCGCCCAGGCGGTGACGTCCGTACTGTCGCGCGTGGAGCGGCTGCCCGAGGTCGCGTCGGTGGTGTCGCCCATTGGTGCCCCCGAGGCCTTCCGCGCCCGCTTCGTGGCGAGGACGGGCCACGACCTGCTGGCGCTGGTGCGACTCAAGGGCGGAGAGCGCGAGGCCACCGCCGCGTTCCCCTCCGTGCGCGCGGCATTGGAGGACCCGAACCTCCGGACGACGCTCACCGGCAAGGTGGCCTTCCTGGCCGCGCTCAATGAATTGCTGGAACACGACCTGCTGCGCGCGGAGTTGCTGTCATTCCCGCTGGCGCTGGTGGTCCTGCTGTGGGTGTTCCGGACGGTGGTGGCGGCGATGCTGCCGTTGGTGGTGGGCGGCCTGGCGGTGCTCTGCGGCGTGGCGGGCGTGATGCTGCTGTCGCACGCCACGAACATGGCCCAGTACACGCTCAACGTGGTGTCGCTCATCGGGCTGGGCGTGGCCATCGACTACTCGCTCTTCATCGTGAGCCGCTTCCGCTCCGAGCTCGCGCTGGGACTCAGCACGGAGCAGGCACTGACGCGCACGCTGGACACCGCCGGGCGGGCCGTGGCGTTCTCGGGGTTGGCCGTCACGGTGGGGTTGGGAGGCCTGCTCTTCTTCCGAGGCTCGTACCTGAGCGCCATGGGACTGGGCGGTGCCCTGGTGGTGGCCTTCGCGGTCCTCTTCGCGCTCACCGTGCTGCCCGCGCTCCTCGCCTGGCTGGGGCCCCGGGTGGACCGGGGGCGGTTGCCCTTCGCGCGGAAGGAGGGCCGCGGCGGCGCCTGGCACGCGCTGGCCACCTGGGTGATGCGGCATCCCTGGTGGGTGCTGTTGCCCACGCTGACGCTGCTGCTGGCCATGGGGCTGCCGTTCCGGCGGCTGCAACTGGCGGCCACGGACATCACCGCGCTGCCCGAGGACACGGAAGCACGCCAGGGCGCGGAGACCCTGGCCCGCCTGTTCCCCCGCGAGGCCGCCACCCGCGTCCTGGTGGCGGTGGAGTTCCCAGGTGGCAATCCCCTCACACCGGAGCGCGCGGGCGCTCTCTATGACGCCAGCCGCCGGGTGGCTTCCATGCCCGGCGTGGTCGGCGTGGAGAGCGCGGTGGACCTGGGCCCCGGCATGGACCGGGCAACCGTCCTGCGCATGGCCGCCGCGCCACCCCAAATGCTCCCACCGGAGCTCCAGGCCGCGCGGGCCGCGTACGCCACCGGCAACGTGGCGGTGATGCAGGTGCTGACGTCCTCGGCGCCCAGCAGCCTGGAGGCGCGCAACCTGGTGCGTGCGCTGCGCGAGGACCGCACGGTGGGCGACGGCCAGTGGCTGGTGGGAGGACAGACCGCGACGGACGTGGACGCGGCGGCCTTCGTGAAGCACCACACGCCCGCGGCGGTGGGGTTCGTGATGGGGATGACGTGCATCGTCCTCTTCGTGCTGCTGCGCTCCGTGGTGCTGCCCTTGAAGGCGCTCCTGATGAACCTCTTGTCACTGGCCGGTTCGTTCGGCGCCCTGGTGTGGATCTTCCAGGAAGGACACCTGCACCGGCTGCTGCGCTTCGAACCCGGGCCCATCGAACCGTCGCTGCCCATTCTCTTGTTCTGCGCGCTGTTCGGCCTGTCCATGGACTACGAGGTGCTGCTGCTCAGCCGCATCCGCGAGGAGTATCTGCGCACGGGCGACAACACCCACGCGGTGGCCGAAGGCCTGGAGCGGACCGGCGGCCTCATCACCAGCGCGGCGGCCATCATGGTGGCCGTGTTCGCGGCCTTCACGCTGGCGTCGGTGGTGGTGGTGAAGGCCATGGGGTTGGGCATGGCCATCGCGGTCGCGCTGGATGCGACGCTGGTCCGGGTGCTCATCGTCCCCGCGATGATGCGCCTGATGGGGGACTTCAACTGGTGGGGGCCCGGCCACTGGAGACGCTCGCACACTCGGGCGCAAGGGACGGAGGTGCGGCCATGAACGCGCGGAACCTCGCATGGACGGCGGCGGCGCTGGGCGTGCTCGTGCACGGACACCGGGAGTTGATGGCCGGTCTGCGGCGGCGCGCGGCTCCGCCCGTGAAGCGCTTCGAACCGCCCGCGGTGACGGTCATCCGGCCCATCCGGGGCCTGGACGTGGACGCGCGCGAGAACGTGCGCGCGCTGCTGGGCCTGGACTATCCCGGCGAGTGGGAGGTGCTCTTCGTCTTCGACAGCGAGGACGACCCGGCGTTCCTCCCCACCCGTGAGGAGGTGGCCGCCCGCCCGACGCGCGCGAAGCGGGTGGAGCTGATTGTCGCGGGCGAGCCACCGGCGGGGATGACGGGCAAGCTCAACGCGATGCAGGTGGGCGTGGCCCGCTCCCGGTGCGAGCTGCTGGCCTTCAGCGATTCGGACACGCGGCCCTCGCCCGGGGTGCTCACGGCGCTGGTGGGCGCGCTGCTGGAGGATGGCGGAACGGGCGCCACGTTCGCGCCCATCTACGCGGCGGCGGACGCGCCCCTGGCGGGCGACGTGGGCTACGGGCTGCTGGTGAACGCGTGGTACGGCGCGTCGGTCGCGTGCACCGCGGCGCCGGATGGCGCGCTGCCCTTCCTCATGGGGCAGCTGATGGTGTTCCGGCGCCAGGCGCTGGAGTCCATCGGGGGCGTGGGCTGCGCCGCCGGGCAGTTCGTGGATGACATGTACCTGGGGCGCCGGCTGCACGAGGCCGGGTGGAAGAACCGCGTCGTCCACGCCCCCCTGCGCGTCGTCACGGGACACCTGGGGCTGGGCGCCTTCCTGCGCATCTTCCGGCGGTGGCTCCTCTTTTCGGAGTCGGGCATCCCCGGGACCTTCGCGAGGCCCCTCTGGGTGCGCGGCGCGGTGAGCTGGCTGTCGTGGGGCGCGCTGGCGACGGCGGTGGCGCGAAGGGCCTGGAGCCCGGCGCTCCTGTCGGCGGTGCCCATCGGCTTCTCCGTGTGGAGCCAGCTGCGGCTCCAGCGGGCCTGTCACGGACCGGAGGTCGCCCCCCGGCACTACTGGGTGCCGGCGCTCCTCCCGCTCCTGGGGGCCGGCGTGGCGCTGTCCGCGCGGCTGTCTCGCGACGTGGACTGGCGCGGCCGGGGCTACCGGTTGGATGCGAAGGCGCGCCTGGGTGAAGCCCAGCCCGCCCGGGCCAGCGTGTAGACGGGACGGCGGACGCGACGATGCAGCCAGCTCTCCACCTGTTCCACCGCGCTCGCCATGGTGCCACGCAAGGGCGGCCCGGCCGAGCGCAACAGCGGCGCGGCGGACCGCAGGCTGCCTCCCTCTCCGTTCGGCGAGAGCATCGCGGCGAAGGCATGGGCGACGACGCGCAGGTACTCGCGGACCATCACCCGCATGCGGGGCTCCTCGGAAGACAGCAGGGCCATGGAGGCGCGCGCGCCGCCAGGGCTGTGCTCCCAGTAGTGCAACAGGCCCATGCGCAGCGCGTGCATGCCCTCGTCCTGCCTGGCGAAGGCGCTGTAGAGCGCGGAGGCGAGCGCGACGCGGGTGCGCTGCGCGGGCCGCCGCGCGTGCGCGTAGTGCTCCAGCGCGCGGGCGACGTGGTCCGGGTAGCGGTCCAGAGACTCCTGGAGGGCGCGGGCATCGTGGAAGCACGAAGCCATGCCGCTGGCCGTGAGCGGGTGGCAGCACGCGGCGGCGTCGCCCACGAGCACGGCGCTCCCCATCCAGACGGTCTCCGCCAACCAGTCGTCGTTGGAGGCCATGCGCACCGTGGGCCGCTGCTCCAGCGCCTGCAAGACGGCCTCCCTCAGTCGCGAGGGCAGGGCGAGCAGCAACTCCGGGTGTTCCTTCAGCGTCTGGGCCGTGCTGCCCAGGGGCAGGTCCACCATCACGCGCGCCACGCCGGGCTGGATGGTGTAGGCCAGCGCGTGCACGGCGCCGCCCACGAACTGGTGCCCGTATTCAGGGTGGGTGAGGCAGTCGCTGTCCACGGTCACGCCCAGCATGGTGGACAGGCGCTGGTGGTGCTCGGCGATGCCCAGCATCCGCCGCACGGGCGACGCGCGTCCGTCCGCGGCCACGAGCAGCCGGGCGTGCACGGTGTGCTCGGCGCCCGCGTGCGAATAGCGCAGGCGTACGCCGCGCTCGCAGTTGTGCTCCACGGCCGTCACGCGGGCCCGGATGCGCACGGTGACGCCGCGCCGCCGCGACACGGACTCCAGCAAGGGCAGGGTGAGGGCGGCGTGTTCGAGCGACAGTCCCGTCACACCGCGACCGTAGGGCAGGACGAGCGTGCGGGCGGGGGCATGGAAGCGCACCGCGAAGCCCTGCACGGGCTGGGCCTTCCAGCCATCCACGACGTCCCCGAAGCCCAGCGCGCGCAAGTCTCTCACCCCGGGCGGGTGGAGCAATTCGCCCGCGAGCTGCTTGTGCCGGTCCACGCCCGCGTCCAGCAGCAGGACGGACCACCCCAGGTCGGAAAGCGCCGCCGCCACCGCGCAGCCCGCGGGCCCGCCCCCGGCTATCACCACCTCGGTGTCCCCCACGTCGCCCCCGCTCGGTTCGCAGACACCATGTCTGGCATTGACGACTTATCCATTGAAGCGCGGCGCCGCACGCGGAGGAGGCAGGCATGAAAGTGCAGGTTGCATCATTCTGTCGCACACAATTGCCCCGGGTCTCCCGGACCTTCGCGCTCAACATCCCGCTATTGCCGGAGCCCCTGGACCTGGCGGTGACGGTGGCCTACCTGCTGTGCCGCATCGCGGACACGCTGGAGGACGAGTCCCCCGGGGCACTTCACGGTGCATTGCTCGACGAACTGGGGGCCCTGGTGTCGCTGGAGCCGGGCTGGGAGGCCCGTGCCCGCTCCTTCGCGCGAAGGGCGCGGCGGGCCCTGCGGGATGAGGTGCCACCAGCGGAGGCCGAGCTGGTTTCAGAGACTTCGACCGTGCTCGAAACCCTGGCCTCGCTTCCTTCCTGGGTCCACCCGCCCATCGCGCGATGCGTGCGCACGATGACCGGCGGCATGAATCAGATGCAGCGGATGCATGGGGGGAGCGGGCAGGTCATGGGGCTGCCCGACCTCCAGGCGACGTTCATGTATTGCTATTACGTGGCGGGTGTCGTCGGCGAGATGTTGACCGGCCTCTTCGTCGCCAGCTCACCCCGGGTTGCCTGGCGTGAGCAGCGGCTCATGACGCGGGCGCCTGCCTTTGGCCGGGCCCTGCAGCTCACCAACATCCTCAAGGACGTGCGCGAGGACCTGGACCGCGGAAGTTGCTGGCTGCCCAGGGACCGCATGGCCGCGCATGGCCTCACGTCCTCCACGCTGGCCCTGCCTTCGCTCCGTGCGAACGCCGTGGCGCTGATGGATGAACTGGTGGCGGTGGCGCGCGGGGAGCTGGACGTCGCGCTGGAGTACTCGCTGGCGCTGCCCGTGGAGGAGCCCGGTCTGCGGCTGTTCTGTCTCTACCCGCTCTTCTTCGCGGCCGCGACGCTCGACGCGGTGGAGGGCAACCCGGCGGTGTTCGAACCCGAGCCCGTGAAGATTCCCCGGGAGACGGTGGCGACGCTGATGCGGCTCACGCAGGAGCGGGTGGACTCGGATGAAGCGCTGCGGGCGCTCTACGCCAGCTGCTCGCGGGCGTCCCGGAGCGGCGTGGAGGCCTGGAGTTGATGCGGCGGGCGCGCGACATGCTGGCCGGGACGCAGGCGGCGGACGGCTCCTGGATGGGGGACTACAGCGGTCCGCTGTTCCTGGGCCCGGTGTACGTGGCCGGGCTGTACGTGATGGGGCGCACGCCGGAGGCGTCCGTCCGCGACGGGATGGTCGCCCACATGCGTGCGCACCAGAACCCGGATGGAGGCTGGGGGCTGGACGTGGAGTCGCCCAGCCTCGTCTTCACGTCGGTGCTCAACTACGTCGCGCAGCGGCTGTTGGGCGTTGGCGCGGACGACCCGGAACTCGTCCGCGCGAGGGCGTGGTTCCTTCCCCACGGAGGCCCGCTGGGCAGTGCGTCCTGGGGGAAGTTCGTCCTCGCCCTGCTGGGGCTCTACGAATACGAGGGCCTCGCGCCCGTGCCTCCGGAGCTCTGGCTGTTGCCGCGAGGGCTGCCGTTCCATCCCTCCCGGCTCTGGTGCCACTGCCGCATGGTGTACCTGCCCATGGGCTGGCTCTATGGGCGCCGGGTCCGCGCCGCGGAGACACCGCTGTTGGCCGAGCTGCGGCGCGAGCTGTACGCCCAACCCTACGCGGATGTGGATTGGAATGCAGCGCGCGGACGCGTGGCCCGTACGGACGCCTACAGCCCCCACGGTCTGGGATTGCGCGCCGTGCACCGCGTGCTGGGTTTGTATGAGCGGTTCCATCCGAAGCGGCTGCGGGAACGCGCGCTGGAAGAATCCCTGGCGTTGATTCACGGCGAGGACGCGGCGACGCACTTCGTCTGCATCGGGCCCATCAACAAGGTGCTCGACATGGTGGTGTGTCACGTGGCGCGGCCTGACGGGCCGGAGGTGCGGGCCCACCTGGAGCGCCTGCCGGACTACCTCCAGCAGACGCGGAAAGGCATCACGGTCAACGGCTACAATTCCTCCCAGCTCTGGGACACCGCCTTCGCGGTGCAGGCGCTGGTGGCCTCCGGAGAGTCCGTCTGGGCGCGGGACACGCTGGAGCGCGCGGGTCGCTTCCTGGAGGCGCAGCAGGTGCTGGAGGATTCGCCAGACGCCGAGCGCCACCACCGGCATCCGAGCAGGGGAGGGTGGCCCTTCAGCACCCGCGCGCACGGCTGGCCCATCAGCGATTGCACGGCGGAGGCACTGAAGGCGTGTCTGTTGTTGGAGCCGCTCGGGCTCAATCGCGTGCCGCGTGAGCGCCTGGAGCAGGCCGTGGCGTTCATCCTGTCCTTGCAGAACCGGGACGGCGGCTGGGCCACCTACGAGCGGCAGCGGGGGCCTCGTTGGCTGGAGCGGTTCAATCCCTCGGACGTCTTCGCCGGCATCATGGTGGACCCCAGCTACGTGGAGTGCACGTCGGCCTGCGTCCAGGCGCTGGCGGCGTGGCGCGGCGCATGGCCGCACGCACCGGTGGGCCCGGCCATCGCGAGGGGCGCGGACTTCCTGCGACGCCAGCAGCGTCCGGACGGCGGCTGGGAGGGGGCCTGGGGCGTGTGCTTCAGCTATGGCACGTGGTTCGGCGTCACCGGGCTGGTGGCCTCGGGTGCGGGGACCGGAGACCCCGCCCTGCGCAAGGCCGTCACGTTCCTGAAGGCCCACCAGCGCGAGGACGGCTCCTGGAGCGAAACCATCCAGGCCTGCCGCGAGCGCCGCTGGGTGGAGGGGCACTCGGGCCACGCGGTGACGACGTCCTGGGCCGTGCTGTCACTGGTGGCCGCGGGCGAAGCGAACGCGGAGGCCACGCGCCGGGGCGTGGCGTGGCTGCGCGAGCGGCAGGCGGCGGACGGCCAGTGGCCACGAGAGCCCCTGGCCGGCGTCTTCAGCCGCACCTGCGCCATCCACTACGACGCCTACCTGCGCATCTTTCCGCTGTGGGCGCTGTCGCTCGCGGAGCGACAGGCCGGGGACTTCAAGGCGCGCGAAGGCTCTGCGAACCCAGGTAGTCCATCTTGCCCAGGTTGACGCCGTTGTGACGCAGCAGCGCGTACGCGTGGGTGACGTGGAAGAAGAAGTTGGGGACCGCGTTCTCCAGGAAGTAGTCCGCGCCGCTCATCACCTGGCCCTCCCAGCGGGGGTGGGTGATGACGCGACCGGCGGCGCCCTCGAAGTCCTTCCCCGTGAACGTGTCCAGGTACTCGATGGTGGAGCGGACGCGGGCGCTGAGCTCCTCCAGCGTCTGCTCCGTGTCCGGGTTGGACGGCGCGGCCTTGCCTGACAGTCGCGAGGCCGCCAGCTTCACGGCGTCACAGCCGATCTGCACCTGACGCACGAACGGGAGCTGGTCCGGCGCCAGCCGGAAGTTCAGGTAGAGGTTCGGGTCGAAGGACTTCGCCTTGGCGTGGGCCGCGGCCGTCTCCAACCACTTGCTCAACTGCCCCAGCTGCTTCTTCATCTGCGAAAAGGTCTCGAAGTACATGGGCGCGCAAGCTAACGGGACAGCCATTGGCGCGCGAGCCAATCGCAAGGGCATCTGGCCCCACGAATCCAGACGCCCTGCGTCACGCCCAGGTCACTGCTCCATGGAAGGGGTTTCCGTGCGGTCCACATCCTCCCGCTGTTGCCTGTTCGCCGCGCTGGTCCTCTGGGCGGTGCGGCCCTCCGTCGCCCTCGCCCAGCCGCCGGGAGCAGCTCCGGCGGCGCGCCACGCCCAGGTGGATGCGCTGTTCGCCCCGTGGACCGGCGGTGCGACGCCCGGCTGCGCGGTGGCGGTCTCCCGCGATGGCGTCCTGGACTACGCGAGCGGTTACGGCATGGCGAGCCTGGAGTACGGCGTCCCCATCACGCCGGACTCCATCTTCCACGTGGCCTCCATCTCCAAGCAGTTCACCGCCTTCGCGATGGGGCTGCTGGAGCAGGAGGGCAAGCTGTCGCGGGACGACGACATCCGGAAGTACCTGCCGGAGCTGCCGGACCTGGGCAAGAAGGTCACCCTCGCGGATCTGGTGCACCACACCAGCGGCCTGCGGGAGCAGTTCCACCTGCTGAACATGGCCGGCTGGCGGGGCGATGACCTGATGACCGAGGACGACGTGCTGTGGGTCATGGCCCGGCAGCGCGGGTTGAACTTCGAACCGGGCACGGAGTGGGGCTACAACAACACCGGCTACACGCTGCTGTCGGTCATCATCAAACGGGTGGCGGGGAAGTCCCTGCGGGCGTTCGCGGAGGAGCGCATCTTCCAGCCACTGGGGATGCGCGACACGCACTTCCACGACGACCACTCAGAGGTCGTGAAGCGGCGCGCGTCGGCCTATTCACCGCGCGACGGGGGTGGCTGGCGCATCAGCGTCCCGGTGTTCGACTACTACGGCTCCACCAGCCTGTTCACCACGGTAGGGGACCTCTTGAAGTGGGAGGCGAACCTCCTCCAGCCGCGCGTGGGCGGACAGGCGCTGGTGGACTGGCTGCGGACCTCCGCCACGTTGAAGAGCGGTGAAGCGACCGGCTACGGCGCGGGCCTGACGCTGGGCACCTACCGGGGCCAGCGGACGTTCGGGCACAACGGCGCGGACGCGGGCTACCGCTCGAGCGTCGCCGTCTACCCGGACTCGCGGTTGGTCGTCGCCGCGTTCTGCAATGCCTCCACGGCCGTGCCGGCCGAGCTCGTGCGGCAGGTGGCCGACCTGTATCTGGGGACGCGCCCCTCAGCAGTGAATGCATCCACGATGACGGTGCCGGAGCCAGCGCTGAAGGAGCTCGCGGGCGTCTACTGGAGCGCGGTGACGGATCAGGTCCTGCGGCTGGAGGTGAAGGACGGAGCGTTGCGTGGCGTCGGCTCGCCCATGCCGCTCGTGCCGGTCGAGCCCGGCCTGTTCCGCGTGGGTGACTCCACGGAGGAGTGGCGCTTCCCGGCGCAGGCCGCCCGGTCGCCGCGCGAGGTCCACGTCCGGGACACGACGAGTGCGCTGCCCGCCCGCGTCTACACGCGCGTGGACGCGCGGCTGCCGTCCGCCTCCGCGCTGGACGCGCTCGCGGGCCAGTACCGCAGCGACGAGGTGGACATGACCTTCACGGTGCGCATGGAGGACGGCAAGCCGCGAGTTCGCTGGCAGCGCCAGAAGAGCACCGTGCTCGAAGCCGTCGGTGGGGACCGCTTCGTCAGCGACGCGCTGGGGACGGTCACCTTCACGCGCGCGAAGTCGGGCCAGGTGGATGGACTGACCCTCAGCACGCTCCGCGCTCGCCGCCTGCGCGCGGAGCGGTTGCCTGCGCCGCGGAAGACGCAGGGCCGTTGAGGGACGCCGGCTCAGGCCTTGAACGTCATCAAGGGCCGCAGCCGGGCCACCTCCCGGACGATGTCGGCGTCCACCTGGGAGGCCACCACCGGGCCAATGGGCTTGTAGGCGGCGGGGGCCTCCTCGATGCGGCGTTCGGCCCGCAGCGCGATGCAGTCCACCCCCGTCAGCCCCAGGTCCTCCTCCCGGTGCTTCGCGCCTCCCCGTGACATGGAGAAGCGCGAGTGCGCCCGCCCGGCCCCATGCGAGGCCGACGCCAGGGCCTTCGCGTTGCCCAGGCCCCGCATCAGGTAGGACGTGGCGCCCATGGAGCCGGGGATGATGACCGGTTGGTCCTCCTCGGCAGGGCAGGCCCCCTTGCGCGCCAGCCAGCCGCCTTCCCAGGGCAGGGTGATGTTGTGGGGCACGTCGTAGACGAGCGGCGCCTCCACGTCCCCGAACAACTCCCTCAGCGTCTGCCGCACCAGCTCCGCGAGCAGCAGCCGGTTGAGGAAGGCGTAGTTGGCCGCCGTGGCCTCCGCCTTCAGGTACTCGCGCACCTTCGCCGGATCCGCGAGCGGGAAGATACCGCTCGCTGGGTGCTGCGCCCCCGAGGGCCACGCGGCGCGCGCCCGCTCCTGCCAGGTGCGCCCCACGTGCTTGCCCATGTCCCGCGAACCGGAGTGCACCATGAACGCGAGCTGCCCCTCCCGCACGCCCCAGGCCCACGCCCGCGCGCGGTCCACCACGGCCTCCACCCGCTGCACCTCCACGAAGTGGTTGCCTCCGCCAATGGTGGCGAGTCCAGGGTCGCGCACCACGCCCTCCCGCCGCAGCCCGGTGGGCGCCCAGGCCGGGTCCCCCTCCAGCGCCCCGCCCAGATAGACGCGGTCGGCCTCGCGGTGAAGCTGGCCCAGCTCCATCCGGGCCGCCATGCCCAGGGGCTGGCCTTCCGTCTCCAGGAGCCAGCCGGGCAGGCCGTCCCGCAGCAGCGCCTCCAGGGCGCGCGAGCCCTGGGCGACGTCCCGCGTGCCGAAGAAGTAGTGCCCCTTCATCCGCTCGACGAAGGCGTCGCGGCGGGCGAGGAAGGCGTCCACGGGGATGTCCGCGACATGCAGGCGCATGCCGCAGTTGATGTCCGTGCCCACCGCGCCGGGGACCACCAGGCCCTCCGTGTGGACCACCGACCCGATGGCCACCCCGGAGTCACCCGGATGGAAGTCCGGCGTCGCGCGCACCTGCTTCACGCGGCCGCCGTCGGGGTGATGGAGCGCGGCGAGCGCCGCGAGCTGCTGGAGCGCCTTGCCCTCCACCGGCAGGTCCGGCGGAAGGAGGACTTCAGCGGGGGGAGCATGGGGATCCGCCTGGAGGCGGACCGTGTAGACACGACCGTCGTAAGCAACGTCGAGCCCCTCGCGGGCAAGTGCCCGCAGGAGCCGGTTCAGTTTCGGCTGCATGACCTTCTCGGGATCTGACCCGGGCGGATTTCAGCCCGGGGGACGTGAGCGATGGATTCGAGACCTCGGGTCAGCAGCCGCGGTCGGGACGCCGGAGCGTCCGCGACCCCCTGGACGATCCAACACACCGTGCCTGACGGGCTCGCGAAAAGATCCGCTCCAGTCGAGGATGGGCCCATGGACGTGTCGAAGCAGGGGAATGGAGCGGTGTCATGACGGTGGCGGTCCTACGGGCCCAGGCCCCGGAGTTCGATGTGGCGTCCGTCCTGGACCGCTTCCCGGACTGCCACCCGGATGCCGTCTGGCTCCAGGGGGAGCAGCTGCAGCGCCAGGGAAGGCACTCGACCTCGGGCTTCAACCTCACCCTGGTGGAGGACGGGGAGGGCACGCTGCACGGCCCCGTCGCCGCCGCCCGCAGGCAACTGGAGGTGCTGGCCCCCCTGCTCGCGGAGCTGCGCCAGCAGGCCGTCCCCTGCGTCGTGGATTTCGGGCTGTTCGTCGGCACCTCGCGGCACTTCACCAGCTCCGTCCACTTCCCACCCGACGACGTCCGGTGGTTCGCGGACCAGGGAATCGCCCTGGCCGTCTCCGCCTATCCGACGGCCGAGGAGGAGTCGGAGGACTCCTCGGGCAACCTCCAATGAGCGCGAAGACCGCCCCCCGCTGGGACCCCGGAGCCGTACCGACCTTCTGGATCAACCATGCGTCCCGGTTGCTGATGCGCCACTTCGAGCAGCGGTTGCGGCCGCTCGAGTTCGGGATGGCCTACCTGCCGGTGGTCATCGCGCTGGAGGAGCACGGGCCGCTCCTGCAGAAGCAGCTCGCGGAGTACGCCCACGTCGAGCAGCCCACCATGGCCGCGCTCCTCACGCGGATGGAGCGCGATGGGCTCATCCAGCGTCAGCCGCACCCGGACGACAAGCGCGCGACCCGGATATCGCTCTCGGCCAAGGCCCGGGAGCGCCTGCCCCAGGCGAAGGAGCAACTGGAGGAGGTCGCGGATCAGGCGACCGCGGGCTTCAGCGAACGCGAGCGCGCCACGTTCATGTCGCTCCTGCGCCGCGTGGTGGACAACCTGGAGCCGGCGTCCGGGGATTGAGCCATCATTTCCCAGAACGTCAGAGGGGTCTTGTAGGGTGCGCGCCCCTCCGGAAGATTCCCTTCCGGCATTGCACAAGGTCGAGGCCTCTTGAACCGCTCCTCCTTCCTGATGCGCGCGCTGCGCACCGGCACGCTCTGTCTCGTGGGCGCCAGCTCGCTGATGACCGCCTGTGATTCCAACGATGATGATTCACCCGTCGACCCGGCTCCGGTGGACCGGTCGCCGCGCACGCTGACGCTGCTGCAGACCAGTGACCTGCACACCAACATCTTCCCGTGGGACTACTTCTCCGGGAAGGCTGACGCGAAGCGCGGCCTGGCCAAGGTGGCCACGCTCATCAAGCAGGAGCGCGCGAAGAACCCGGACTGCACGCTGCTCGTCGACACGGGTGACACCATCCAGGGCTCGCCGCTCGGCACCTACTACGCCCAGGTGGACAACGCGCCCAAGCACCCCATGGCCGCCGCCATGAACGAGCTGGGCTACGCCGCCATGGCCATGGGCAACCACGAGTTCAACTACGGCCAGGACGTCCTCAACAAGTTCAAGGGCGAGGCGAACTTCCCCCTGCTCGGCGCCAACGTGCGCAAGAGCTCGGACGGCTCCGAGGCCTTCACCCCGTACGTGATGACCACGGTGTGCGGCGTGAAGGTCGGCATCCTCGGCCTGGTGACGCCGGGCGTGGCCACGTGGGAGCGCAAGGACAACATCGCCGGGCTGCGCTTCGATGAACCGCTGGAGACCGCGAAGACGTATGTGCCGAAGATGAAGCAGGCCGGCGCGGACGTGGTGGTGGTGGCCATCCACGGCGGCCCGGACAAGCAGCCGACGGGCAGCGCGACCAGCCCCGAGTCGTGGCTCGCGGACTACGCGGACGCCACGAAGTGGACCGACCGCGGCAACCTCACCGCTGAGAACCAGGCCGTGCAGATCGCCCAGCAGGTGGCGGACGTGGACGTGCTCCTCACCGGCCACACCCACCAGCCCATCCCGAAGATGCTGCTGAAGCAGCAGGATGGCCGCGAGGTCCTCCTCACGCAGCCCAACCGCTGGGGCAGCCACCTGGCGGACGTGCAGCTCAACGTCACCTGGAACGGCGAGCGCTGGGGCGTGGACGCGCACGACTCGCAGCTCCACGCGGTGGACGAAACGGTGGCGGAGGATGCCAACGTCAAGCAGCTCACCCAGGCCGCCCACGACACCACGGTGGCCTACGTGAACCAGAAGATTGGCAGCACCACCGCGGCCTTCACGGGCGGCTTCCCCGGCCGCTATGTCGACAGCGCCCTGTCGGACCTGCTCAACATCGTGCAGGAGGAGGCCGCGGCGGAGGCCGGCTTCCCCGTGGACCTGTCCGCGACCGCCCTGTTCTCCAATGACGTCGCGCTGCCTGCGGGGGACGTCACCCTGCGTGACGCCTACAGCGTCTACATCTACGACAACACGCTGTACGTGATGGAGATCAACGGCTCCATCCTCCGGCGCGCGCTGGAGATGAACACGCTGTACTTCAAGCAGCTGGACGCGGCCAACCTGCCCGCGAAGCCCGCGGACGCGAAGGCCACCACGCCCGTCGTCGCGGACTACAACTGGGACCTCTACTCGCACATCGAGTACGGCTATGACTTGACGAAGCCCGCGGGCTCCCGGCTCACGCACCTGCGCTTCAAGGGCGAGGACGTGAAGGACGACCAGGTCTTCCGCATCGCCGTCAACAACTACCGCGGCGGTGGCGGCGGCGGGTACAGCATGTTCAAGGAGGGCCGCATGCTGTGGTCCTCCGCGGACGGGGTGCGTGACTACGTCGCGCGCTACATGCAGGAGCACCAGAACCTGTCTCCGGACGCGGTGAACACCTGCAACTTCACGCTCGCGCCGGACCTCTACGCGAAGTACTTCCAGGCCACGCTCGGCCCGGCGAAGTGCGCGCCCGTCGTGCAGTGACGTAAGGAACCGAGGGACGCCCGGTGGACAGCCCTCTTCCCTTGAGGGCATGTCCCACCGGGCCTCCCGCGTTCCTACGTTGCCGGGGATGGCCGACCCACGCGCGGAAGAGACGTTCCAGAAGAGCATCCACACGCTGAACCAGGACGGCGCGTCGCCCCGGACGGAGACTGACGACCTGGGCTCCCGCCGGCTCCCGGCGGAGGCCTACTGGGGCATCAACGTCAGCCGCGCGCTGGACAACTTCGCCATCAGCGGGCGCCCCATCTCCGTCTATCCCGACCTGCTCTTCGGCTACGCCTGCGTGAAGCAGGCCGCCGCGCGCGCGAACGCGGAGCTGGGCGTGCTGGATGCGACGCGGGCCTCGCTCATCGACCAGGCTTGCGAGGACATCAAGGCCGGCAGGCTGCACGAGCAGTTCGTCGTGGACGTCATGCAGGGCGGGGCCGGCACCTCCACGAACATGAACTTCAACGAGGTCATCGCCAACCGCGGCCTGGAGCTGGCCGGCCACCCCAAGGGCCACTACGCGCACCTGGACCCGAATGACCACGTGAACCGGAGCCAGAGCACGAACGACACCTACCCGACGGCGCTCAAGGTCGGGTTGATGCTGTCCGTCGAGCGCCTGCTGGCCCAGCTGCACCTGCTGGAGCAGGCGTTCCGCGACAAGGGGCAGGAGTTCGCGGGCATCGTGAAGATTGGCCGGACGCAGCTCCAGGACGCCGTGCCCATGACGCTCCAGCAGGAGTTCGAAGGCTTCGCCGTCACGCTGGCCGAGGAACACGCGAGCCTGACGGAGGTCACCCGCCGCCTGGGGGAGATCAACCTGGGGGCGACGGCGATTGGGACGGGCATCGCCGCGGACCCGCGCTTCGCGGAGGCCGCGCGAGCGCACCTGGCGGACATCACCGGGCGCCCCATCGTCACCGCGCCGGACCTGATTGAAGCGACCACCGACGTGGGCGTCTTCATGGAGGTGTCCGGCACCCTCAAGCGCACCGCGATGAAGCTGTCGAAGATCTGCAACGACCTGCGGCTGCTCGGCTCCGGCCCGCAGGCGGGCTTCAACGAAATCAACCTCCCGCCCATGCAGGCGGGCTCCAGCATCATGCCGGGCAAGGTGAACCCGGTCATTCCGGAGGTCGTGAACGAAGTGGCGTTCGTGGTCGCCGGGGGAGACGTGACGCTGACGATGGCCGCCGAGGCAGGGCAGCTCCAGCTCAACGCCTTCGGGCCCGTCATGGCCCACGTGCTGTTCGAGAACCTCAAGTACATGACCGCCGCCATGGCGACCCTGCGTGTGAACTGCGTGCGGGGCATCACCGCCAACAAGGAGCGGCTCGCGCGCCAGGTGGAATCCTTCGTGGGCGTCATCACCGCCCTCATGCCGCACATCGGTTACGCGCCCGCGGCACGGCTGGCGAGGGAGGCCCTGGCCACGAACGCCAGCATCGCGGACCTGGTGGTGTCCGCCGGCCTGCTGACGCGCGAGCAGCTGGCCGAGCTGCTCTCTCCGGAGCGGTTGACCCGGGGCCATGCGGTGGAGGCCCGGGACGAAGAGGGCACGCACTAGGCGCCCCCTTTTCGCCTCCGCGAGGTCCGCATGTTCATCCGTCGCCTGCGCAGGTTCCTCCGCGAGCCCTACTGGCTGCTCCTGGGCGTCCTGGTCGTCGTCGGGGGCGTGCTCGGAATTGCTATCGCCCGCGTGCAGACGGACACCGCGCCGGCCCTGTTCGGGCATGCCTGGCCCGGGGACGTCGACGACACCCGGGGCGCCCTGGGGGCGTTGCTCGGGTTGCAGATCACCGTCCTCACCATCGCCCTGTCCCTGAACGCGCCGGTCATCCAGTCCGCCGCGAACCAGTACTCGCCACGGCTGGTCCCCATCTACCTGAAGAGCGCGCCGCTCCGCCGCGCCATTCCCTTCTTCGCCCTCTCCACCAGCTACATCCTCACGGCGGTCCGGGAGCTGGGCGTCATCGAGGACGCTGGCGTCAGGCCCCGGCCCGTCCTGTCGGGAGCCATCATCCTGGTGCTGGTGGCGCTCTTCGTGCTCATCATCGTCCTGGCCCGCACCTTCCGCTTCCTGCGGGTGGAGCGCGTCCTCGGGCTCGTCCAGCATCTGATCGTGTCCGCGACGGAGCGCCGCATCCAGGCCCGTCTGAAGCGCCTGCCGCTGGATCCGGCGGTGACCCTGCGGTTGCCGGCGGATGCCACCTCGCTGCTGGCTGCCTCGTCGGGCTACCTCGCGGACGTCGACCTCCAGGACCTCACGCGGCTCGCCCGGAAGTGGGGCGTGCGGGTCCGCATCTGCATCACCGTGGGCGAGTACATCGACCAGGACGAGGTCGCCGGCTGGGTGGTGGCGGACGGAGGGGGCGCCGTGGAGGCCCACGTACTCCACGGCCTCGCCGCCACGTTGAGCATCACGTCGGCGCGCGAGCCCGACTGCGACCCCTCCCTGGGGCTCCGCATCCTCGTCGACGTCGCGAACCGGGCCCTGTCCTCGTCCGCGAACGACCCGTACACGGCCCGGCAGGCGCTGCAGCAGATCCGCTCGGTGATGCGCCGGCTGGCGGGCCTGCCGCAGGGGGACTGGAACGTCGTCGACCCGGATGGCAGGGCGCGCGTGTCACTGGTGGCCCTGCGGCTGCGCGACTACCTCTTCCTCGCCGTGGATGGCCCCCTCCATTACGCGGGGGGCGACCCGGAGGTGCTGGAGGAGGTGCTTCAAATCGCCCTCACCGTGGGCCTGGTCGCGCGCGACGCGCAGGACCGCGCCGCGGCGCACGCGCTGCTCGCACGCGTGCTCGCGGACGTCCAGGGCTCCACGGAGAAGGACCGCTTCCACCGCCTGCTCGCCCAGGCGGAGCGCGTCCGGGCCTCCTTCCAGGGCGAGCACCGGACGCGCGTCGAGCGGGGGCGCGCGGACTGGCTTCCGGACTGAAGCGCCGGCTTCAGTGGCGGGTTTCGCGGGTAGGCTTGAAGCCCACGAGGAAGTCGATGAGCAGGCGGGTGCCGTAGCCCGTGGCGCCCTTGCTGCGCCACGCGTTGTCGCGCTCGGCCCGCGCGGTCCCCGCCATGTCGATGTGCGCCCAGGGCAGCCCGTCCACGAACTCCTCCAGGAAGAGGGCCGCGGTGATGGCCCCGGCGTTGTCTCCGCCGACGTTCTTCATGTCCGCCACCTCCGACTCCAATTCCTGCCGCAGGCGCCGGTCCAGCGGGAGCTGCCACACGGTGTCGCCAGTGCGCTCTCCGGAGTCCTTCACCTGCTCCACCAGGGACTGCTCGTTGCCCATGACCCCCGCGCTCAGGAGGCCCAGCGCGCGCTGACACGCCCCGGTGAGCGTGGCGACGTCCACGATGGCGTCGGGCCTCGGCGACTGCTCGGTGGCCAGGACGAGCCCATCCGACATCACCAGGCGGCCTTCGGCGTCGGTGTTGATGACCTCCACCGTCTTGCCGCCGCGGACCGTCAGCACGTCCCCCAGCTTCATGGCGGTGCCGGAGGGCATGTTGTCCGTGCACATCAGGTACGCCGTCACCGCCGTCCTGCAGCCCAGGGACTTCAGCGCCGTCATCGCCGCGAGGATGGCGCCCGCGCCAGACATGTCGCCCTTCATGGTCGCGTGCACCAGGTCGTTCGGCTTCAGGCCCAGGCCGCCCGAGTCGAACATGATGCCCTTGCCCACCAGAGAGACGCGGCCCAGGGGCTGGACGGCTTCGCCCTTGCTGCCCTTGGGCGTGTACGTCAGCTTGATCATCCGCGGCGGCTCCGCGCTGCCGGCGTTGACGCCCAGCAGGCCTCCGCAGCCGAGTTTGGCCAAGGCCTCCCCGTCGAAGATCTCGACCTCCAGGCCGCAGCGTTTGGCCAGCGACTCGGCCACCTCCGCCAGCCGTGCGGCGGTCAGCAGGGTGGCGGGGGAATTGGCGAGGTCACGCGCGAACGCCGTGGCGCGGGAGTGGATGCCTCCGCGCATCATTCCCTGTTCAACGTCCTCGGTGTTCTTCGAACCCGAGACGAGCGTCAGCGATTCGAGCGGCGGCTCCTGCTCCGAGTTCCGCTTGTAGGGCCGGTAGCGGTAGCGGGCGAGCAGGACGCCTTCGGTCAGGGCCTGCGCGGCGAGGTCCGCCGGGACGCTCCCGGTGTCCGGGACCTGGAGCGCCACGCGCTTCTGTTGGCCCACGGCCCGCGCGAACGCGGCGGCGGCATCCCGGAGCTTGCCTGCATCCAGCTGTGCCCTCGCCCCCATGCCGACGGCGACCAGGGGCGGGCCTCCCGAGCGGGGAATGAGCAGCGTCTGGCCGGCCTTGCCCTCGAAGCCCGCCGCCTTCAGGAACGCGCGGTCGAGGCCGGGGGCCTTCACCTCTTCGTCCGCTCCCACGAACGTGCCGACGCAACCGGCGTCGGTGGGGACGGTGGCTGCTACGGCGAGCTTCGTCTCCTCCGGGGGTTCGATGGAAGGAGCGGGGTGGAACTCGGCCTGCGCGCGTGAATGAAACGAGGTCAACATGGAAGCCTCCTGATGGAGGAACTGGGCACGGCGCCAGGGGGGTGCAACATCCAGAAGGCTACTCGCCCCTGCCTCCGGGAGCGGTTTGCCGGCGGATGGGAGGTGTGGATGTTCCGCCACTCAATCCCATGAGGGGGGAAGCCCATGCGCACACTGCCGTCGAAGCGGATGTCATTGCTCACCGAGCGCGAAGCCCAGCTCGTCCTGTCCAGCGCCCCACGCAACCTGGCGGAGCTTTCGCCACGGGAACTGCGCGGCCGCATCCTGAGTGCGCGCCGACTGATGGAGAAGTACCAGGACGCGGCGCGGCGGCAGCGCAGGGAGGCGCTCCGCAAGGAGGTGCCCTCCCGCTCCCGCCGCGCCGAGGGCAACCGCAACACCCTGCAGAAGGCCGAGTACTTCGCCCTCACCCTGGAGCGCTTCGAGAAGCGGCTCGCCGTGCTCGAGCGCAAGGCCCAGATCCGGACCCGCGCCGCGAGCCGTCCGGCCCCCCGGCGGACGACGCGCGTGGCCACGGGAGGACGCAAGCCCGCGCGCCGGACGCGAGCCGCTGGCCGCACCGCGAAGGTCACCGCCTCGAAGCAGGCGTCCGGCAAGAAGCGGGGAGGGGCCCTGAAGCAGGAGCGCTTTCCCGCCCTCAAGCGGAAGGCCCATGCCTCTAGCCGGGGCCGCCGGACCCAGACCCAGCGCGACTCGCGGCGCTGAGGGAGGGGTGTCCTGGTGGCGATAGAGCGCCTCCCGCACGGCGAGGCGCTCCATCCCTCATACCTACCCAAGCCCCCAGGGCAGTCCCAGCACCTGCCACGCGACCAACAGGGCAATCCACACGGCGAAGACCACGATGACGTACGGCAGCATCAAGGCCACCACGGTCCCCACGCCCGCGTCCTTCTGGTACTTCTGGGCGAAGGTGACGATGAGCGCGAAGTAGGCGTTCAGCGGTGAGATGGCATTGAACGGACCGTCGCCCACGCGGTACGCGGCGAGCACGGCCTCCGGGTCCACGTTCAGCCGCATCAAGAGCGGCACGAACACCGGAGCGAAGATGGCCCACTTCGGAATGGCGCCCGTCATGATGAGGTCCAGGACGGCGACCACCAGCACGAACCCGATGAGCAGCGGCAGCGCGCCCAGGCCCGCGTGCTCCAGGGCATCACCCACCTTCACGGCCGCGATGGTCGCCATGTTCGTGTAGGTGAAGAGGGCGATGAACTGGCTGATGATGAACAGCAGGAAGATGAGGCCGCCCAGCCCGGCGACCGCCTTCTCCATGGCCTTGATGACGTCCACGCTGTTCTTCATCGTCCTGGCGCCGACGCCATAGGCGGCTCCCGTCACCAGGAACAGCACGGTGATGGCGACGATGAGGCCGTTCATGAACGGCGAATCCCCGATGAGCGCGCCCGTCTCCGGATTGCGCAGCGGAGCCCCCGGGGGCAGCGCCAGCAGACCGAAGAACACCAGGACGCCCACGAGCCCCCAGAACGCGAACTTCAGCCCTCGCGACTCCTCCGGCGACAGCTTCGCGCCCGTCGTGGCCGGCTTCTCTCCCTTGTACTCACCCAGCCGGGGTTCGATGAGCTTGTCGCTGATGAGCGACACCACGAGGGTCAGCATCACCACCGACGCGACGGAGAACCAGAAGTTCGCCGTCAGGTCGATGGAGCGGTCCGGCGCCATGATGTGGATGGCGTCGTTGGTGATCTCCGTCAGGATGCCGTCCAGCGGTTTGATCAGGATGTTGACGGTGAAGACCGCCGCGACACCGGCGAAGGAGGCCGCCAGGCCCGCGAGGGGATGCCTGCCCACGGTGAGGTAGGCCGCCGCCGCCAGGGGAATCAGCACCAGGTAGCCGGCATCCGCGGCGATGCTCGACAGGACGCCCACGAACACCAGGATGTACGTGAGGAGCCGGGCCGGAGCGACCGCCACCAGCTTGCGGATGAGCGCGCCCACCAGGCCCGCCGCGTCCGCGACGCCCACGCCCAGCATGGCGACGATGATGACGCCCACCGCGTTGAAGTCCATGAAGTGCTGGACGACGCCGGCGAACATGAAGCGCAGGCCCTCGCCCGTCAGCAGGCTCTTCGCGGCGGAGGTCGTCTGCTCCACCTGGTGGGTGTCCGGGTTGATGGTCTCGTAGGTGACGCTGGCCCCCATCCTGTAGAAGATGTGGGAGAGCACCATCACGATGGCAATCAGCGCGACGAAGATGATGGCGGGGTGGGGGACCTTGTTGCCCACCCGCTCGATGGCGTCGAGCACCCGCTCCATGCCCTTCTTCTTCGGTGGCGTGCGCTGTTTGTTCTTGGTCTCGCCTGGGACCTGGACGTCGTCGAAATGAGCCGCTTTGGCCATGGGAGTGCTGCTCCTTTCCAATCCCTCAGATCTCCAGCTCGCCACCCACGGAGAGCGAGGTATCCGTCTTGACCTTGCCCGCCGCGGGTACGCTGTCGTGTTGCAGTTCGAAGTACGTGGTGAGCGCGAAGCGGTCCGTCAGGTGCACGGACAGCTTGGTGGTGGAGTCCAGCAGGACGCGTGTGTCGCCGAAGATGTCCGGGAGCAGCACGGCGTCCTCGCGCAGGTACACGTGCTCGTTGATGTCGTAGCGGAACGCCACGCCCACCGCGGGTGACCACAGGGTCACATTCGGCAGGTCCTCGCGCGTGGGGGTGTACTGGAACCGGCGGTCCTTGGCGTAGCTCCCGCCCAGGTACGTGCGCAGGAAGAGCTCCTTCGACTTCTTCTTCCGCTCCAGGAGCGTGAGGCCGATGCCCAGCTCCACCTCGGTGCGCAGCTCCAGGCTGGCGGGATGGTCTGTCTCCAGGCCCAGGAAGGTGTAGGCGCTGACCAGGCGCGTGAAGCGGTAGTCGCCGCGCGCCCATCCGCCGAGCGTCAGGGCCGTGACCTCCCGCTCCTCCTCGTCCTCCGCGGCCGCGTTGCCGTAGGCGCCATCCGCCTCCAGGGTGAGCGCCCACACCGGAGACTCGTACTCCGCCATGGCGTCGCCCGTGATGGTGAAGGAGCGGGCGTTGCCGGTGAACATGGAGGCACCGAGCCCGGCCGAGCCCGTCCAGGGCCCTTCGTCCTCGTCCTCGTCTGCTTCGGCTCCAACGGAAGCCGGTGAGGAGGCATCCGCCGGGTCGGGAGGAGGCGTGGGCGCCTGGGCCATGGCCGCGAAGAGGATGAGGAGTGGACTCATACGTGCCCTCGGGAAGGAGGAGCCGGCCTGTCCCGGTGAAGAGGGAGGGGCGACCTCGGTGGTGCTCGAAGGCCTTCTCGCGGCCCACGCAACCTTCGACACGCACCGCGCGTCCTGCAATCACAGGCTGGCACGCCAGGGGATGGCCCCCTCGTGCCTTTGCTCGTCAGAACGTGATGAGGGATTTGTTCTACAGGCCCTGGCTCAGGGGCGCACGACGTCCTGGATGAACCGGCTCAGTGACTCCGCCATCTTCTGGTGCGTGGCGGCGGAGGGATGCCAGTCCTCGCCGACGCCGTCAGCGAAGGGGTTCTGCATGGCCATCACGTGGCGGTGGACCCGTGCGTCGCCCAGGCGCTGACGTTCGGCCACCAGGTCGGAAATCCAATCGCCGACGTGCACGGACGTCACCACGCCCTGCTGTTCCTTTCGCTTGAAGCCATCCGTCATGCTGCCCAGCGTGCAGACGAGGTGCGCGCGGGGATGCAGCGTGCGGAGCCGTTCGAGGAAGGTCCGGTAGGCGGACTTGAACGCCGCTTCGTCCGGAAGGAACGCGGCGGTGCCCGCGCCCGCGAACGTGTCGTTGGTGCCGGCGTTGAGGACAATCACGTCCGGCGAGTCGTTGGAGAAGTCCCAGGCGGCGGGGTGGTCCGGGACGGCGCGCTCGTAGATGGCCGGAATCAAGCCGGACGTGGACAGGTCCAGGTTGCGGTACACGCCGTGGCCCGAATAACAGACGAACACGGCCTCCGCGCCCAGTCGTTGGGCCGTGAGCCAGCCATGGCCGCGTCTGGGATTCTGGTGCTTCGACGTGAAGCCAGGCACCCTGGAGGAGGCTGTCTCGGGACGGAAGGTGGCGTCGGTGCCGTAGCCACAGGTGATGGAGTCCCCGACGAACTCCAGCTTGAGCCCTGTGTGCCGCGGGGGCGGATCCCGGAGCTCACCATGGACCTCCAGCGCCAGGAGCGTGCTGGCGCCCACCAGGGACTCGGTGCGCTTGAAGAGTTCCACCGTGTGCAGGCCCACGGGGAGGTCGCTGGCGAGCAGGTACGTGGCCTGACCGGGCTTCACCGCGAGCAGCCTGGGAGGTGCCCCGTCCACCACGACGTCGAAGTGGTTGGTCCCCACGTCGCCGCCCGCGCCCGCGTCATCGAGCCGCATCCGCACTGCGTCGCCCCAGAAGCGCGCGCGCACCGTCACACCTGGATGCGAGAAGACGACCCCTGTCGCTGAGTGGTACGTCCGGCCCACGTACCGCACGCGCGCGTCGGTGGCGGGGATTCTCACCCAGGGCATGGAAGGGCCTTCCGGTGGGGTGGAGGGGGCCCTGCACGCGGCCAGCGACAGGCCCATGCCAAGGCAGACGCCAGCGATGAGGGAGCGGTCGGGCACGCACTCCCAGCGTACACGCAAGACGGCGGCGGCCCACCAGATGCCAGCAGTGAACAGCCCATGCTAGATGACTCGCGTTTCCTGTCATCTCCAGGGGGGCCCCATGAACCGACTGATTGGCTTTCGTTTCCAACTGGCATTGCTGGCTGTACTGACGCTCCTGGGCACCGGCTGTGGTTCCGACCCGGAGCCGCAGTCCCAGCCGAAATCCCCCACGCTCGTCGAGAGCACACAGTCCGCCGTCAACCTGATGGCCAACGAGGCGGTGACGTTCCACGTCGCCGCGAAGGATGACGCCCAGCGGGCCCTGGGCTTCAGCTGGGAGGCCAGCACGGGTGTCCTGGAGCAGCCGCAAAGCACCGCGACGACCAGCGACGTGCGCTGGAAGGGCCCGGAATGTCTGCCCGCGGGAATGCGCGCCAGGGTGACGGTGACCATCACCAATCATGTGGCGCCCGCCATCACGCGGAGCTTCGCGCTCTCCGTCGTCGCGTGTCCCGCGGCGCCGGCCGTCGCCGCGGGCCGCTACCATTCGCTGGTGCTCCGCCCTGACGGCACGGTCGTGGAGTGGGGCCTCTCCTATCTCCGCTTCGACGGAGCCGCCCGCCCGGTGCCCGGACTGACCAACGTCCGGGCCGTGGCGGCGGGAGGCGACCATGCGCTGGCCTTGCGCGCGGACGGCACCGTCTGGGCGTGGGGGGGCAACAGCGCTGGACAACTTGGGGATGGAACGGAGACCTACCGCTCCACGCCGGTGCGGGTGGTGGGGCTGACGGAGGTCCTTGCCGTCGCCGCGACTGGCTACTCCTCGCTGGCCCTGTGCAAGGACGGTACGGTCTGGGCGTGGGGGGATAACAGCGATGGCCAGCTCGGCGATGGAACGACGGAGGGACGTCTCACCCCCGTGCAGGTGCCGGGGCTGGCACGGGTCACCGGCATCGCCGCTTCCAGGGATCACTCGCTGGCCGTGCTCGCGGATGGGACGGTACGGGCATGGGGTAACAACTCCTCGGGTCAGCTTGGCAATGGAGAGTTCAACTGGGAGGTCGGCAGCCTCCTCCCGGTGGCGGTGCTCAAGCTGACGGACGTGGTCTCCGTTGCCGCGAGTGATGGGCTCTCGTTCGCCGTGCACTCGGACGGCACCGTGTCGTCGTGGGGCGCCAACGTGGATGGGGCCCTGGGCGGTGATTCCCGGAGGAACGGACTCATTCCGGGCAAGGTGCCGGGAATGACCGACGTGACCACCCTCTCCGCGGGCACCTTCTACGCGGTGGCCCTGATGGGGGATGGCACCGTCCGGGGCTGGGGAACCAACGGCTCCGGCCAGCTCGGGGATGGGACGTACACCCGCCATGCTCCCACGCAGGTGTCGGGCCTCGCGGGCGTCGCGGCCGTGGCGGCGGGTGACGAGCATGTCCTGGCCGTGCTCTCCGACGGGAGCCTGCGGGCCTGGGGCGACAACCGGTACATGCAGCTCGGCATCCATCCGGAGACCGTGAACCGCGGCGGACCCGTGCAGGTGCCGGGGCTGACGGAGGCGAGCAGCGTGGCCGCGGGTGAAGCCCATTCCCTGGCCCTGCGCGCGGATGGCACGGTCTGGGCCTGGGGCGACAACCGCGAAGGCAGCCTGGGGATTGGCGCCGCGCACGGCGGCAGCACGACGCCCGCCCAGGTGCCAAACCTCCCCGACGCCAGGGGCATTGCCGCGGGCTGGGGCCTCTCACTGGCGGTGCTCTCCGATGGCACCGTCATGTCGTGGGGGGCCAGTATCTTCGGGCAACTGGGGGTCGAGTCCTCGTCATACGGTTTTGCCCCCGAACCCATCACCGGGCTGAGCGGCGTCACGGCCGTGTCCGCGGGTCGCTGGTATGCAATGGCCCTGCGTGAGGACGGCACCGTCTGGTCCTGGGGGTACAACAACAAGGGCCAGCTCGGCGACGGGACGACCGATGGACGCCGCGTGCCGGGGCAGGTGGCGGGACTGACGCAGGTCACCGCCATCGCCACGGGCGCAATCCACGCGCTGGCGCTGCGTGAGGACGGCACCGTCTGGGCATGGGGGGACAACGACTTCGGGGCCCTGGGGGATGGAACGAACACCTCACACGCCATGCCGGCGCAGGTGCCGGGCCTGACGGGAGTCGTCGCCGTGGCCGCAGGGAAATACCACTCCCTGGCCCTGCGCGACGACGGCACCCTCTGGGCGTGGGGGTACAACGGCCAGGGCCAGTTCGGCGACGGGACGACTCTCAGCCAGCGGTCCCCGGTGCAGGTTCCCGGCCTGGCGGGAGTCCAGCGCATCGCCGCGGGTGACGGCCACTCGCTGGCCGTGACGAACGGAGGCCCCCTCGTCACTTTTGGGAGCAATGCCTCCGGGCAGCTGGGGCTGGGCGAGGGAACCGGGAACCAGTCGCGCGGAGAGATCGCCTCGCTTCGCGATGCCCGCGCCATCGCGGCGGGCAGCGCCTACACCCTGGCTGTCACGCGCGCCGGGACGGTCTGGGCCTGGGGCGCCAATGTCGCGGGCCAGCTCGGCAATGGCGAGGCGGCGAACAGCCCCCGGCCCATCCCGGTGACGCTGCCCTAGGGGCTCAAACGAAAGGGGACTTGCGCTGACCAGATGACCAGATTATAAATCTGGTCATGAGTTCCGACCCACGCACCGCCATCATGGGCGCCGCCGGCGAGGTCTTCGCCCGCTTTGGCTTCAAGAAGGCCTCGGTCGAGGACATCGCCAAGCGGGCGGGCGTGGGCAAGGGCAGCATCTACCTGCACTTCGAGAGCAAGGAGGCGCTCTTCGAGGCCTGCGTCCGGATGGCGCACTCGGCGGCCCTCTCCGAGCTCAACGCGCGGGTCCGTCGCGCCTCGACGCCCGAGGGCCAGGTTCGCGCCTACATCCAGTGCAAGCTGGAGCAGCAGAGCCGGAAGCCGTTGGGGGAGCGCATCGAGTTGAGCACGCTCTTCGAGCTGGGCCTGCAGGCGGCCCAGTTCATCCCCCGGATGCTCGAGGACGATGCGGCGGTCCTGGCGCGCATCCTCGAAGAGGGCGTGGCGCAAGGCGCGTTCATCGTGGCGGAGCCCCCTCACGTGGCCCGGGGGCTCGTGATGATGCTCATGCAGCTCACCGTGAAGATGATGCCGGATGAGCCGGATGCCGAACTGAAGCAGTCGGTGGACAGCTTCTTCGAGGTCTTCGTTCGCGGCCTCCTGAAGCGGCCTCCCAGCTGACCCACTCCTTTTCCTGGCCCCACTTCGCGCCCGGGCGCGGTGGGGCTTTCGTTTGGCCGGGACTGACCAGAAAACCGATTCAGTCATCCAGTGCCGGGGTCTCCGGCCACAGCACGAGGAGCGAAGCAATGAAGACGTTCATGAAGGCGGCAGCGGTGGCGGTGGCGGTGGTGGCGACGGGGTGCGGTGGGGGTGACAAGGCTGTCGTCCCGCAGGCCTCCGCCGCGCAGGTCGCGCAGAAGCCGGTGGGCGTGCGTGCCGTCACACCCGCCACGCAGCTGGAGTCGAGCGTCCTCAAGGCCACCGGCAGCGTGCGCTCCAAGCAGTCAGCGACGCTGAGCGCGCAGGCGTCCGGCACGCTCACGCGCGTCAGCGTGGACGTGGGCGACACGGTGAAGCGGGGCCAGGTGCTGGCGCAGCTGGACACCTCCAACGCGCGCATCGCCGTCAATCAGGCGCGTGCCTCCAAGGCGGCGGCGGACGCGGCGCTGGATGGCGCGACGTCGGAGGTGGAGCGGACGCGTGTGCTGGCTCAGTCGGGCAGCCTCCCGCGCGCCTCGCTCGACAAGGCGGAGGTGGGCTTCCGTCAGGCGCAGGCCCAGGCGCAGCAGGCCGCCGCCGCCCTGGACAGCGCGCAGGAGTCCGTGCGCGACGCCACGCTCACGGCCCCCTTCGACGGCGTCATCACCAGCAAGAGCCGCAACGCGGGCGACTACGTGTCGCCGGGCACGGCCATCTTCGGGCTCGTCAACACGCAGGCGCTGGAAGTGCGCGCCCCGGTGCCCGAGTCACTCGTGGACCGCGTGTCGGTGGGCACCGTCGTGAAGGGCACGCTCAATCCCTCCGGCGCGCCCTTCGAGGCGAAGGTGAAGAGCCTGGGCGCCACCATCGACGAGCAGACGCGGACCGTGGAGGTGCTCGCGGAGGTGCTGCCTGCGAAGGACGCCGGTGCGCGGCTGCGCGCGGGCGCCCTGGTGGAGCTGGACTTCTCCAGCGTGGCGGCCTCCAACAACGCACCGGAGCAGGCGGGCCTCTTCCTGCCCACGCAGGCCGTCAACGCCCGGGGCCAGCAGGGCTTCGTCTGGGTGGTGCAGGACGGCAAGGCGCAGCGCCGGGACGTCAAGGTGGAGCGCGTGCTGCCCGGCTTCGTGCGGGTGGTGCAGGGCCTGGGCACCGCCGACCGCGTCGTGGCCGACGCCAGCCTGCCGCTCCAGGACGGCACCGCGCTCCAGGTCGTCCAGTAGCCGGGCGCCCTTCTTCCCAACCCCTTTCACCGTCACGCCATCCCCATGCTCCAGACCTTCATCAAACACTCTGTCTTCACAGTCATGCTGATGGCGGCGGTCGTCGTCTTCGGCCTGTACGCCTATCCGCGCATCGGCGTGGACCAGTACCCCAACGTCGACATCCCCTACGTCTCCGTCACCACGCTCCTGCCGGGCGCGGACCCCGAGTCCATCGAGAAGAACGTCACCGACCCGCTGGAGGAGGCGCTCAACACGGTCAACGGCGTGGATGAGCTCAACTCCATCAACCTGGAGAACGTGAGCCAGGTGACCATCGCCTTCAAGCTGGGAACCGACGTGAACACCGCGGCCCAGGACGTGCGCGACCGCGTGCAGGCCACGCTGCGCTCACTGCCGGACGACATCGAGACGCCCGTCGTGGAGAAGTTCGACATCGGCGCGGCGCCCATCCTCACGCTGTCGCTCTCCGGCTCCCTGCCCGTGGACGAGCTGACGCGCGTGGCGGAGGACGTGGTGAAGCCCGCCCTCCAGAGCCAGCCGGGCGTGGGCAGCATCGGCGTGGTGGGTGGCCGGAAGCGCGAGGTGCAACTGGTGGTGGACCCGCAGCGGCTGCGCGGCTACGGGCTGGCCGTTGGCGACGTGAGTCAGGCGCTCCAGTCGCAGAGCGTGGACCTGCCCGGCGGGCGCACCACGCAGGGCGGACGTGAGCGCATCGTCCGGCTGACGGCGGAAGCGCGCAGCGTGGGAGAGATTGGCGACATCATCGTCGCCAGCCCCAACGGCACCCCGGTGCGCGTGCGGGACGTGGCGGCGGTGGTGGACGGTGCGCAGGAGGCGCGCGGCCTGGCCCGCTCGGACACGGGCGCCGCCATCGCGCTCGTGGTGCGCAAGCAGTCCGGCGCCAACACGGTGCAGGTGGCCGAGGCCGTCAAGGACTCCCTGGCGGAGCTCAACTCGGCGCTGCCCGAGGGCGTGACGGTCAGCACCATCAGCGACAACTCCACCAACATCCGCGCGTCCATCCACGCGGTGCAGGAGGACATGCTGCTGGGCGGCGTGCTGTCCGTGCTCATCGTGCTGCTGTTCCTGCGCAACCTGCGCTCGACGCTCGTCTCCGCCATCGCGCTGCCGGTGAGCGTCATCGGTACGTTCGCGGTGATGGCGCTGCTGGGCTTCACCTTCAACATCATCACCATGCTGGCGCTGACGCTCTCCATCGGCCTGCTCATCGACGACGCCATCGTGGTCATCGAGAACATCGTCCGGCACCTGGAGGAGGGGAAGACGCCCATGCAGGCGGCGCTGGAGGGCACGAAGCAGATTGTCATCGCGGTGCTCGCGGTGACGCTGGCCATCGTGGCGGTGTTCGTCCCCGTGGCCTTCATGGAAGGAATGATTGGCCAGTTCTTCTTCCAGTTCGGCGTCACGGTGGCCGTGGCGGTGCTCATCTCCTACGCGGTGTCGATGACGCTCACGCCCATGCTCTCCAGCCGCCTGCTCAAGGGGCACAAGCATGGCGCTCCCACCAACCGCGTGAGCGCGGCCATCGAGAGCGCGCTCGTCTGGGTGGAGAACGGCTATCGCCGCGTGCTGGGCGCCGTGCTCAACCGGCGGGGCCTGGCGGTGGCCGCGGCGGTGGGCGTGCTGGTGCTGACGCTGGGCATGGCCCGCTTCCTCAAGTTCACGTTCATCCCGCCCTCGGACAACGGCGCGGTGCGCGTGACGCTGGAGCTGCCCGTGGGCTCGACGTTGGACGACACCGAGCGTGAGCTGGCCACCGTGGCCCAGCAGGCGCGCGCCCTGGAGGGCGTGAAGGAGACGTTCAGCACCGCGGGCGGCGGCACGCTGGAGGAGGTGCACAAGGGCGAGGTGCTGGTGAACCTGGTGCCGCGCAAGGCGCGCTCCTTCGACCAGGAGACCTTCAAGGTCCAGCTGCGCGCCGCGCTGACGCAGCAGCCGGGCGTGCTGCTCACCGTGCAGGACGCGGCGGGCATTGGCGGTGGCCGCAACCAGCAGGTGCAGTACGTGCTGCGCGGCACGGACTGGCCCCAGGTCGTCGCAGGCAGCGAGAAGCTGCTCGCCGCGATGAAGTCCAACCTGGGCCTCACCGACGTGGACACCACGTTCCGCAGCGGCAAGCCGCAGTACGACGTGCGCATCGACCGTGAGCGGGCCGCGAAGCTGGGCGTGCCGGCCGCGCAGGTGGGCCTCTCCCTCCGTGCCTACCTGGGTCGCGACGAGTTCATGACCTACCGCGAGGGCGGTGAGACGTACGACGTGAAGCTGCGCCTGCCGGACGCGACGCTCGCCTCCGAGGAGGCGCTGGGACAGCTCACCGTGCGCTCCACGAGCGGACAGTTGGTGGAGCTGCGCAACGTGGCCAACATCACGCCTTCGGAGGGCCCGGTGCAGATCGACCGGCAGAACCAGAAGCGGCAGATCACCCTGCTCGCCAACCTGGCCCCGGGCTACACGCTGGGCGAGGGCATGGCGTACCTCACGGCGCAGGCCCAGCAGGACCTGCCCCAGGGCGTGGTGGGCGGCTTCGCCGGCAACGCGAAGGAGCTGGGCAAGACGACCGCCGCCTTCGCCACCGCGCTGGGGCTGGGCATCCTGCTGCTCTACATGATCCTGGCGGCGCAGTTCGGCAGCTACATCCACCCGTTCACCATCATGTTGTCGCTGCCCTTCGCGCTCATCGGTGCCATTGGTGCGCTGCTGCTGTCGGGCCACGCGCTGTCCATCTTCGCGCTCATCGGCGTCATCATGCTGATGGGCCTGGTGGTGAAGAACGGCATCCTGCTCGTGGACTTCACCCAGCAGCTGCGTGAGGCGGGCCGGAGCGCGCGTGATGCACTGCTGGAGGCCGCGCCCATGCGCCTGCGCCCCATCCTCATGACGACCATCGCGATGGTGGCCGGCATGGTGCCGGTGGCGCTCGCCAAGGGGGATGGCGCGGAGATGCGCGTGCCCATGGCGCTGGTCATCATCGGCGGCCTCATCAGCTCCACGGTGCTGACGCTGGTGGTGGTGCCCGTCGTCTACTCGCTGCTGGACGGAGTCTCCGCGCGCTTCAAGCGCCGCGAGGCGGACGCTCCGGTGTCGGTCCAACTCACGGAAGAAGGCGCGCACTGAGCGCGGCCATCCCCAAACCCTTTCAGCAAGACCTACATCATGATCATCCGTGCTCTTCTCTCCAGCGTTCTGCTGACGCAGGCCCCCGGTGTGTCCGACCGGCCCGTTCAGACCCCCATCCCAGAGCCGAAGGTGGCTCCGGCCTCCGCGTTCCCGCTGCTCTCCCTCGAGGAGGCCATCGCCCTCGCGGAGAAGCAGAGCCCCAGCCTCGACGCCGCCCGCGCGCGGCTCCAGCAGTCCCGGGAGCTGGGCAACAAGGCCTGGTCGGGCTACCTGCCCAACGTCACCGCGAGCGGTTCGTACACCCGGTACCCGAGGGACGTGTCGTTCGCGCTCCCCGGAGCGCCGGACCCCATCACCTTGCAGAAGAAGGACCAGCTGGGCGGACAGCTCACCGCGCGGCAGGCGTTGATCGTCCCCACGCTGTGGCCCGCCATCCAGAACGCCTACCTGGGCGAGAAGGCGGCGGCGCTGACGGCGGAGAACACCCGGCGGGAGATCCTCTTCGCGGTGGCCCAGTCCTATCTCGGCGCCGCCAGCCTGCGGGAGGCCCTGGCGGTGAATGAGCAGCTCCTCGACGTCCGCCGCGGCTTCGAGCGCGATGCCGAGGCGCGCTTCCAGGCCGGCGACGCGGAGAAGCTGGCCGTCCTGCGCGCGACGCTGGACCGCAAGGAGGCGGAGCAGGCGGTGGTGCGCAGCCGCAACGCCTACGCCATTGCGAGGAGCGCCCTGGCCGCACTGCTCGCGCGGCCGGTGGACTTCGACGTGGCGCCACCGCAGGGCAATGCGGTCACCGTCCCCACCGAGGCCGGTGACGCGGAGGGCGCGGAGAAGACCGCGCTGGACCGGCGGCCGGACGCGGCGGCGGCGCGCCTCAACGTGGACGTCGCGCGCGGCGGCCGGAAGCAGATCCTCTTCGAGTACCTGCCCAACCTGTACGCCAACGGGAACTACTCGGCGGCGAACACCGCCGGGCTCACCGGCCAGAGCACCACCTGGACGGCGGGGCTGTCCCTGTCGTGGACGCTGTTCGACGGCGGCCTGCGCGAGGCCAACCTACGCGAGTCCTCCGGGAAGATCGCCGAGGCGAACGCCAACCTGCGCGGCCTGGAAGAGAAGATTCGCGATGAGGTGCGAAAGTCCCGCAGCGAGCTGGAGAGCGCGGAGGTCAACCTCAGCACGGCCGAGGAGCGGGTGAAGCTGGCCTGGGAGAGCGCACGGCTGGCGAAGCAGAACTTCGACGCCGGGGCCACGACGTACCTCCAGGTGACGGACGTCAACGCGGCGCTCGCGAACGCCCAGCTGTCGGCCGTGGCCGAGTCGCTCAACGTGCGGCTGTCCCGCCTGGCGCTGATGCGGGCCATGGGCCTCTTCGACCCCACGGGCCACTCCCTGGTTCAGCCGTAGCCATGGCGGACAGATTCCTCCTGCTGGCCATGCTCCACGTCGTGGGGCTTCCTGGCCTGGCCCTGGCTCAATCCTCCCCGGTGGAGCTGAAGGCCGAAGCCGCCCCGCCGGAGCCCAAGGTGCTGACGGGGCGCATCGAGCGCATCGAGATCCAGGGCAACACCCGCACGAAGGAATCCATCATCGTCCGGGCGCTGCGCATGGCCCCGGGCGACCACCTCACCGCCGGGGACGTGGACGAGCTGAAGCGCCGGTTGATGAACCTCAAGCTCTTCACGAGCGTGGACGTGACGACGCACGCGGAAGGGCCGGGTGTCGCGCTTCATGTCCAGGTGGAGGAGCGCTGGACGCTGCTGCCCATTCCCATCTTCTCCTCCAGCGATGGGCAATGGCAGGCGGGCCTCTTCGCCGTCGAAAGCAACCTGCTGGGCCTCAACAAGATGCTGGTGTTCGGCGGGCTGGGCGGCAACCGCGGCGGCACGCTGTTCACGATGTTCAAGGACCCGGGCATCGCGGGGAGCCGCTGGACGGGGCTCGTCACGCTCAACGCCTCCAGGACGGACCGCGAGCGGCGCGTGAACGACGTCATCACGGATGCGTTCACCGACCGTCGCTTCGACCTCTCGGGGACGCTCGGCTACCAACTCACGCCGGAGCTGAATGTCGGCGCGGGCTTGTTCTCCCTCACCAACAAGCCGCTGGCCTCGGCGCCAGGCGGAGCCGTGCCCGAGCGCGGGTCGGTCCACGGCGTCACGCTCATGGCGGAGTACCTGGGCCAGGACTTCCACTTCTATTTCAACGAAGGGCTGGTGGCACGGGCCACCTACCGCGAGGGCGTGAGGGCCCTGGGGTCCGCGCGGGACCTGCAACAGTTCTCCCTCTCCGCCAGCTACACGCTGCCGGTGCTGGGCACCCATGCGCTGACGTTGACCGCCGCGTATTCGCGGACGCGGGGGGACCCATTCCTGGACGCGCAACTGTTGGGCGCCCTCACGGGGAGCCGCGGCTTCACCGCCGCGACCCTCTGGGCGGAGACGGCCAGCACCGCGACGCTGGAGTATCAGGTGCCGCTGTGGAGTCCCCGCCTGGCCACGGTCACCGCGCATGTCTTCGTGGATGTGGGCCGGGTGAAGTGGAGGGACACGCTGACGCGGTATGCCACTCCGGGCGTGGGCGTCCGCGTCTATCTGCGCGACGTGGCCGTTCCGGCCGTGGGCCTGGAGGCGGTGCGCGATCCGGAGTCAGGGGACATCCTGCCCGTCGTCACGGTGGGGTTCGGTTTCTAGCCGCCCTTCGGGGCACGGGCTCTCAAGATGACTGTCTTGTCTCTCATCCCCAGGCAGCGCGCGGCCGTCCTCGATGCCGCGCGCGAAATCTTCGCACGCAGAGGCTTCCTGGACGTCTCCCTGGGAGACATCGCGTACCGCGCGCGGTTGTCTCCGGTCCGGATGGCTGAGCTCTTCAAGGGTAAGAAGGAGCTCTTCGACGCGGTGGTGGACGACGTCTGCGATGCGGCCTTCGCGAAACTGGAGGCGGCCGTCAACGCGGCGATGACGCCCGCGGAGAAGATGCGGACCTTCATCGACATGCGCCAGGGAATGGCGGAGCGGATGGTCCAGCAGCTGCGCGTCACGCCCCGGGCGCTGCGGGAACTCATGCCGCTCGTGGAACCGCGGCTCGCGCGTCCCCGGGCTCGCGGGAGAAGCTCGAGCCGTGGCTGATGTTCTCGGTGGGGGGACGCCATGCCTGGCCCTGGCGCTGGGCCGAGGGGACCCCGCATGCGCGCTGGGAGGAGAAAGCCCCCACTCCCGTCGTGTCCAAGGTCCCTGTCGAATCGCCAATCCATTACCGGGCCGAGCCGGTCTTCACTCCTGGCCCCGCCATCCGCGACAACCTCGCGCCGTATGTGGGCCAGACACTGCTGCTGCGCCTGAACTGGCACGGGTGGAGCTATGCACTCGGGGTCCTGCTTGAGGCCACGGAGAAGGGACTCCTGCTCGACCCTCCTTGCCCTTCGCTCTGGTCGAACCGTGAGCCGGTGCTGCCCTACGGCGAGATTTCGTGGGTCGGGCCGGCGGTGGCGCTTGAAGGCCCTGAGACCGGGCCGTGAGGCCCGCGCTCGGAGGGGCTGCCACGGGTAGGGTGTCGGCGGTATCGTCGGTCCAATGTCAGGACCCTTCGCGAACCCTACCCAGCTGGTCCAATGCTCCGACGCGGAGCTCGAAGCGTTGGTGGAACAGGCTGACTTCGGAAACTTCGAGCCTGGCCGGGACCTTCCGCCGCTGCGCGAACGGCTGCTCCGGCTGGAGCGCGAGCGCGGCCTCACGGAGGTCCACCGGCTCTTCTCCGAGAAGGTCCTGGCCGCGGGGGCACGGCTCGTGGAGAGCCCGCGCTACATCGGCGTGCAACACAGCTTCGCGCTCAGTCCGGATGGACGCCACCTTGCCATCGCGAGCGGCCGCCTCGACAAATTGCCCGGCGGAGACGTACGCATCTGGGAGCTGGCGACGGGGCGCGTGGTCGACGCCGTCGGGTTCGAGACGACGCAGGTCGGCTCCACGGGGGATCCCTCCTGCCTCCAGTGGTCGCCGTCAGGGGAGTGGCTCGGCGTCAACCTGGACGATGTCGTCGTGGGCGTGCTGCGGGCCTTCGCCGGAACCCCGCCTTCCTTCACCGCCGACGTCACCCGGCGCTGGGGCTCGCCGCCGGGGGCGGCTGTCATCAATCCCAAGACCGTGGAGAACAAGGGGCACCTGCCCGCCTGGTGCTGGTCTCCGGATGAAACCCAGCTGTTCATCTCCACCCCCGGGCCGGACGGCGCGCTGGGATGCATCGTCCCGTTCCGGGAGGGGGCCCGGGTCAACGAGGACGGTGAAGGGCTTCGCTGGTGCCCGGCCCGGTTGGACGGACGGCCTTCGAAGTCGCAGCCGCATGCCTGGGTGCGGTGGAGCCCGGATGGCTCCCGCATCCATGGCTATTGCAAGTACGAGTACGTGTCCGAGCCGCACCCCGACTCGGGCCAGGACGCCCATCCGTCCGCCTCCGTCATCGACGTACAGAGTGGCGACCTCCAGTACCGCCTCGATGAGCTGAAGCTGCCGGTGGCGTTCTCGCCGGACGGTGCCCGCCTGGCCTACGGCGAGGAGCCGTCCCGGCTCGCCAACGGACACACCGGCCACGCGGTGTCCGACCTGAGCAAGGACTTCGGCGCGCGCATTCTCTCGGTCGCGGAATACGTCTGGTCCCGCGACGGCCGGCGTCTGGCCGTGCTCCTCAACGGCTACGAGTTCCCGCAGGTCCTCATCTTCGAGAACGGCAAGTTCCTGTGCCAGATGGACCTGAAGCGCCGTTCGTTCGGGCTGGCCCTCAAGAGCGGCGACCTGGGCCGCTGGGCCTGGTCGCCGGATGGCTCCATGGGCGCATGCCTGCTGCGCGAGGGAGGCATGGCCGAGCTGTGGAAGCGTGAAGGGCTCAAGGTCGAGCTATGGAAGGTGGGGTCCTCGCCCAAGATGCTCCGGCGGCTCGAGGGCGCCAACGGCATCGACGGACTGGCCTGGGGCGCGGACGGCATGCTCGTGGGAACGGGGCCCCATGCCATCGCCTTCTGGGACGTGAACACCGGAGAGCAGCGCTCCCGCTCCTCGTTGGAGTTGGAGCCGGGCCGCGTGCCGCCCCCGAGCGACTGGAACCCCTGGCCGGACGAAGTCGCACGGTTCATTCCGACCGAGCGCGGCTGGGACTTTACGCGAACACAGCCGGACGGCACCGTGGAGTGTCCTCCGGGGTCGCGGGAGAAGCTCGAGCCCCGGCTGATGTTCTCGGTGGGGGGCCGCCATGCCTGGCCCTGGCGCTGGGCCGAGGGGACCCCGCATGCGCGCTGGGAGTCCGGGGCACTTTCGCTCGTCGAGCCCCAGGCGGAGGCCGCGTTCGAGGAGCGGCGCGTCCCCGTGCCCGAAGGCGAGACGCTGGCGGCGAGAGACGCCCGGCACGGGACGTGGGGATTCCTGAAGCAATACGAGGCCCCCACGCGGCCCCTGGATCATTACAGGGCCGACCCGGTGTTCACGCACGGTCCCGCCATCAGCCGCGCCAACCTCACGCCGTATCTCGGCAAGGGGGTGATGCTGCGCCAGACGCAGTACGGGACGTGGTACGCGCTCGGGGCCCTGCTCGAGGTCTCCGACGAGGGAATCCTCCTCCACCCGCGCGCTCCCATCGGCTCGTACCGCGAGCGGCTCCTGTCCTTCCGGGACATCCTCTGGATTGGACCGGCGGTGCCGCTCGACACGCCGGAGGGCTAGTGCCAGGTGCCCACGCCGAAACCCCAGCCGAAGTAGCGGCGGGACACGTCGGCGAAGCCGCTGACGCGCCACGAGGTGTCGGGCGAAAACAAGCCGAAGACGGACCATTGGAACAGCCGCAACTCCGCGCTGGCGGTGCCATGCAGGCGAGGCCCGACAGTGTCGAAGCGGCTGGGCTCCAGGTAGCTGCCCGCGCGCAGCTGCAGCCGGTTCTCGAGGGGCTCCAGCTCCGCGCCGACGCGGGGTGAAATCGAGAGGTGCCGCCCGGAGCGCTCCAGCTGCTGCGACAGGAAGGAGTCGAAGCCGATGGCATTCGGCACGGAGCCGCTGATGAGCACGGACCCGGTCAGCAGCAGCTTCGAGCGTGGCAGGGCCCTGTAGCGTTCCGCGCGGTCCGGGCCCCACGGCATCTGGAGCGGGCGGTCGCCGAACTGCCAGGCGACTCCCGCTTCAATCTCCCAGGGGAGCCGGACGGAGGCGGGCAGGTAGAGCCCGGCGACCTTCACGTTGCCGGCCTCGTCCGCGGTGGTCGGGCCGCCAGGGGTGAGCCCTCCCTGGACGGGAGCCCGGAGGGTCAGCGCGGCACGCATCGGCAGCCCCATGGGCGTCCAGAGGGCACCGGCCTCCACGTTGCCGCCGAACATGCTGGCGAGCTTGTTGTTCGCATCCTCGGCGGTGTTGATCTCCAGGGTGACCGCGCGCAGCCCCACGCCCACCGTCAGTTCGCCATCCAGGAAGCCGCGCGCGAGCTGGAACTGGAAGCGGGTCATGCTCAGGTTGAGGAGCCGTCCATTCGCGTCCTGTCCCAGGGCATAGGTCTGCAGTGACGCGGCGCCGCCCACTCCCCAGGGGCCCCACTGAATCAGTCCACCAATCTGGGTGAAGACGAAGTCGTCGTTGGCGAAGCCCACCGCGCCGTTGTTGTCGAAGTCGCTGTCGCGCAGCGAGCTGGGAAACGTGAAGGCGAGCGACAGGTCGTAGTCGACGTGCTTGGACGAATAGAGCGAGCGCACCGCCGGAGCGGCCGTGTTGACGCTGATTCCCTCGACGCCCTCGGCGATGGGGGCATACGCGCCGGCCAGGCCGGACACCCGCACCGGCGCCAGCACCGGGCCCTGGTACACGTCGATGGCGTAGTTGGAGCTGGTGAGCGGCGGATTGTCCGCGAGCGCTGCACTGCTGGAGACCAGGACGGCCAGGGCCGCGAGCCGGGCGAAGGAGGAGGGACGGGGAGAGGCCATGGCGGAGCGAGGTCCCGCGAGAATACATGGCCCCTGGCGAGGCGCCGTCGTCCCGTTCGCTGCAGCTCGGGTCCCTTTGGCTGCACCCGTCCGGAAGTGGACCCGCTTCGGGCGTAGACTCCACCGGCCGTGGAATCCACCTCTCCCGCCGCGCCGTCCGTGCTGCTGCCCCTGCTGCGCCGCGTGCCGCTGCTGATGCTCGTCTGCGCGGTGCCGGGCGTCGTCACCGCGCTCCATACCTGGGTCTATGCGCAGGCCCGGGAGCCGGGCTACCCGCTCAGCCGGGCGCTGATGGTGCAGGTGCCGCAGTGGCAGTACTGGGCATTAGCCACGCCTTTCATCCTCGCGCTCGGCCAGCGCTTCCGACTGGAGCGCGGCGTCTGGCCCCGGAGCCTCGCGGTCCTCCTGGCCGCGCTCGTCGCGGTCATGGTCCCCTACGTGAGCATCATCTACTTCGCCGCCCGGGCCACGGGAGAGACGTGGCTTTTGGAGAGCACCTGGGCGCGGATGCTGCCCTTGATGATGGCCAAGTACAGCGTCCTGTCCCTGCTCATCTACGGCGGCATCCTCGCCATCGGCTACGCCGTGGACTACCACCGCCGCTTCCGCGAGGGAGAGCTGGCCCAGGCCCACCTGGAGACGCGCCTCGCGCACGCGCAGTTGGATGCCCTGCGCGCGCAGCTCCACCCGCACTTCCTCTTCAACACGCTCAACGCCATCTCCGTGCTCGTGCGCAAGCAGGACACCGCCGGCTCCATCCGCATGCTCACCGGCGTCAGTGAGCTCCTGCGCATGGCCCTCCACACCACGGGCCGCCAGCAGGTTCCCTTCCACGAGGACGTGGACTTCCTGGAGCGCTACCTCGACATCGAGCAGACCCGCTTCCAGGACCGGCTCCAGGTGGTGCGCGCCATCGCCCCGGCCACGCTGGGCGCGCTCGTGCCCAGCCTCATCCTCCAGCCCCTGGTGGAGAACGCCATCAAGCACGGCATCGCCACCCGCTCAGGTCCGGGACGCGTGGAGCTGCGCGCCTCGCGCGAAGGAGCCCGGCTGGTGCTGGAGGTGCTCGACGACGGTCCCGGGCTCGCACCCGGATGGGACCGCCAGGATGGCCGCATTGGCGTGGCCAACGTGCGTGACCGACTGCGACAGCTCTACGGCGACCGCCATGTCTTCACGCTGGAGAACCGCGCCGGGGGCGGCGTGCGCGCCCGCCTGGAGCTGCCCTTCCAGTCCGCCGTGCCGGAGGCGCTCGGGGCATGAACGCGGCCGTCGCCATCCGCACGCTCGTCGTGGATGACGAGCCCCTGGCGCGCGAGGGCCTGCGTCTGCTGCTGGCCGCGGATCCGGATGTCCGCGTGGTGGGCGAGGCCGGCAACGGACCGGAGGCGGTGCGCCTCATCCGCGAGTACCGGCCGGACCTGGTCCTGCTGGACGTGCAGATGCCGGAGCTCAACGGCTTCGAGGTGCTCGCGCGGCTGGACCCTGGCGAAGTGCCCGCCGTCATCTTCGTCACCGCGTATGATCAGTACGCGCTGCGCGCCTTCGACATCCACGCGCTCGACTACCTCCTCAAGCCCTTCCGCGACGACCGCTTCCACGACGCCATTGGCCGCGCCAAGGCGCAGATCCGCATGGCGCGGATGTCCGACCTCAGCCAGCGGTTGATGTCCGTGCTCTCCACCTACGGCGAGCGAGACAGCACGCCCACCCCGGCGCCCACACCGCCCGAGCCATGGATGCGCCGGCTGGCCATCCGCGACGCGGGCCGGGTGGTGTTCCTCGACGTGGACGAAATCGAATACATCGAGGCCGCTGACTACTACGTGCAGATCCACGCGGGCGGGAAGGCCTACCTCCACCGCGAGACGATGCAGAGCCTGGAGGAGCGCCTGGAGCCGGAGCGCTTCATGCGCATCCACCGGTCGGCCATCGTGAACGCGCGCCGCATCCGCGAGCTGCGCAGCGAGGGCCGCAGGGACCTGGTCGTGGTGCTCACCTCCGGCGCGGAGCTGCGCGTCGCCCGCAGCCACCGCGAGAAGTTCCAGCACCTGCGCTGAACGTCACGAAGCCAGGGGCGTGGAGGCGCGGCGCACCGGGAATCGCCGCCACACCTGTCGTTCCCAGAGAACCCCTCCCAGCAGCACCGCGGCGCCGCTCCAGAGCAGCAGCGCGTTCTCATCCAGCGCATGACTGAGGACGAGCAGTCCGCCACCCGCGCCTGAAATCGCAAGCGGAGCCATGCTGCGAAGGCGCCACGCCCTCCATGCATTCACGGCGAGCGACAGGGCGATGGCCACCCCCAGGACAAGCTGATGGGACGACTCGGAGAGCGAGACGCCGACCCCCACGAAGGACAGCACCTGCGCATAGGCCGAAAGGTGCCCCGGGCACACGGCACACGCCAGGAGCGGTACCCATGAAGCCCAGCGGCCCCCGGGGCGTGAAGCCTCCGCTCGATGGTGGGAGCAGTCACAGGACGAACCGGGAAGACCCCCCTCCGTCGTGACCGCGTTGTTGTCCGATTCAGGCATGGAATTGTCCCCTCAGGTGAACGCCAGGGTGGCTCCAAGTACTGCGCCATGGATTTAAATGCAACTGTGTTGCGTTTTCGGGGCTGCCCGTTCGCCGCACGGGCGGACCGGTTCGCCGCGAGGCAGTCCCCACCGGCTGAACACTTTCCCCGCGGGCCATTCGCGCGGGCACGGTGCCGTCCGCTCACTCCCCACGGAGGCACTCCATGCCCGCGTCATCTGCCCTGTCCCCGCGCCCGAGCGTCCTGAGGTTGTCCGCCCTCGTCCTGGGCACGCTGCTCGCGGTGGCACCCGCGAGCGCCGCGCCGAACGCGTCGTATCCGCTCCCGCCTGCCTCCTCGCGCCATGAAGCACAGGTCCAGCAGGCGCGGGCCTTCGCCCAGAAGGTGCTCAAGGACTTCAAGCTGCCGGGCCTCTCCGTGGCCGTCGCGCATCGCGGTCAGGTCATCTGGTCCGAAGGCTTTGGCTACGCGGACCTGGAGCAGGGCATCCCCGTCACCCCACTGACCCGCTTCCGCGTGGGCAGCGTGTCCAAGGTCCTCACCGCCGCCGCCGTGGCGCGTCTGGTGGAGGAGGGGAGATTGAACCTGGATGCCCCCATCCAGAAGTACGTGCCGGCCTTCCCCGTGAAGCCATGGCCCATCACCACGCGCCAGCTCACCGGGCACCTGGCGGGCATCCGTCACTACCTGGACCGGGATGAAGCCATCTTCCAGGAGTCGAGGCACTTCAGCAGCCTCACCCAGGCCCTGGGCCTCTTCCAGGACGACGCGCTGCTGTCCGAGCCCGGAACGGCGTACGCCTACTCCAGTTATGGCTTCAACCTGGTGGGCGCCGTGGTGGAAGGAGCCGCGCACGAGGAGTTCCTCCGCTACATGCAGCGCGCCGTCTTCGAGCCGCTGGGCATGCGCCACACCAGTGCGGATCATCCCCACCAGCTGATTCCCCACCGCACGCGCTTCTATGCGAACGGCCCGGAGGGCAGTCACCAGCACGCCGCCCACGTGGACAACAGCTACAAGTGGCCCGGCGGAGGCTTCCTCTCCACCGCCGAGGACCTCGTCGTCTTCGGCTCCGCGCACCTCCAGCCCGGCTTCCTGCGCAAGGAGACGCTGGCCCTCCTCTTCACCTCGCAGAAACTCAAGTCCGGCAAGGAGACGGGCGTGGGCCTCGGCTGGCGCATCGGTGTCTCCGCGCAGGGACGGCGCATCCTCCACCACCGGGGCGCCATCGAAGGCGGCCGCGCGATGCTGATGCTCTTCCCGGACTCCCAGCTCGTCGTGGCCCTGCTGGGGAACACCTACGCGGACTTCGCGGAGGAGCAGGCCGCGCAGCTGGGGGAGCTCTTCATGACCGCGCCCCGGTGAACCTCACTTCCGCTTCCGGCCACGGGCTTTTGTCGGCGCCGGCTCGGCCAGGGTGGCAAGGGCATCCACGAAGAGCCGGACCTTGGGGGGAAGGTTCAGCCGGCTGGGATAGACGACGTGGATGGGCCGCATCGACGCGGGCCGGGGGCCGAAGAGGACCTTCAGCCGTCCGTCCCGGATGGCTTCCTGGCAGAGGATGTCGGGCACCCGCGCGATGCCGACCCCGGCGATGGCCGCATCGCACGCGAGCTCGCTGTCGTTCACCATCAGGACCGGATCGATCCGGGACTTCACGCCCTCGGCCTCCCACGTCTCGAACGCGCTGAATCCAATGCAGCGCGCGGAGCCCAGCTCCCTGGCGGCCGGGATGCCGTGCTTCGACAGGAAGCGGGGGCTCGCCACGAAGCGGACCGCGCCCTCTCCCAGCTTTCGCGCCACGAGCGACGAATCATTGAGCGGGCCGATGTGGATGGCGACGTCGAACCCCTCTTCGATGAGGTGGACACGGCGGTCCGCCAGCACCAGCTCCACCCGCGCCTGGGGATAGCGACCGAGGAACTTCGAGATGACAGGCGTGAGGTAGCGCCGGCCGTAGAGAACCGGCGAGGAGACCCGAATCAGGCCGGTGGGATCCGCCTTGCCCTGCTGCACCTCGCTGTTCGCTTCTTCGATGAGCGCGGCGATGGCGGCGCAGCGCTCGGAGTACGTCACGCCTGCCCCCGTCACGCGCAGTCGCCGCGTGGTCCGCTCCAGGAGCCGCACGCCCAGCCGCTCCTCCAGGTGGCGGATGCGCTCGCTGACGGTCTGCTTGGTGATGCCGAGCTTGAGTGCCGCGCGGGTGAAGCTCTCCTCTCGGACAACCGTCGCGAAGAGGAGCATGTCGGCCGGTGGAATCATGGGCGTCAAGATTAACCTGACAATGAGTTCGTCCGGGGCCGCATTGTCCGGGCACTCCAGCGGACGCATGGTGTTGCCTCACGCAACCACAGGAGTGCCACCCATGAAGCTCTACTTCGCCCTCAGGACCCGAGCGGTCCGCCCCCGCTGGCTGCTGGAGGAACTCGGCGTGCCCTATGAGCTGGTCAGGCTCGACCTGGCCCGGCAGGAGAACACCGCCCCTGAGTACCTGGCGGTGCATCCGCTGGGAGACCTCCCCGCCCTGGTGGATGGGGACGTCACGCTGCTCGAGTCCCTGTCCATCTGTCTGCACCTGGCCGACCGGTTCCCGGAGAAGCACCTGGCGCCGCCGGTGGGGAGCGCGGAGCGCGGTCCCTATTACGGCTGGATGGTCTTCGCCGAGTTGAGCCTCGACCCCCTGGTGATGGAGTTCTACCGGGACGCGCAGTCGCCGGTGGCGCGCGAAGTCCCGGAAGGGGAGGCCGCGAAGCTCAGGACCCGGCTCACGTCCGCTCTCGACCTCATCCAGAGGGGACTCGGCGGCCGTGAATTCCTCGTGGGTGAGGCCTTCACCGCCGCCGACGTGGTGATGGCTTCCATCCTCCACCTCGCGAACACGCTGATGCTGCTCGACGGGTATCCGGAACTGGTGGCGTACGTCAGGCGCCACTCTCAACGCCCCGCGGTGCGCAGGGCGGTCTCTGGGTGATCCGTTACCAGGTCTTCGCCGAGGCGAGCGCCTCGTTGAAGTCCAGGCCGTTGACCCGCATCACCGCGAGCCAGTTGATGGCGCCCACGACGTCGAAGACGAGGCCTTGTCCCGCCGTGGCTTCGACGATGCCGGCTCCCGCCGTGTTGCCCGTGCCGACGCCGTAGGCGATGCCCGTGTCCGCGAACTCCACGCTCGCGAGGCCCGCGCCGAAGTTGTTGTCTCCGACCGAGGCCGCCACGTGGTACCGGCCATCGGGGACCTGGACCCGGAACTTCGCGCCCGTCGTCAGCACGAAGCTGGCGAGGCGCGGATCCTGGGTGCCGTTGCGATCGCCTCGGGTCTGGAGTCCGCCCGCGCCCTGCCAGCCCCAACCGCGCGCCGCATCGAAGGCGGAGTCGTCCGCCACCGCCCAGCCCGACACCAGCGGCGCTCCGGGCGGCTGGAAGTTCAAGGCGATCAGCTCAAGCGTCGCATTCGGAATGACGTCCAGGGCCGCCTGGGCTTCGACCGTCCCGACCTTCGCGTGGAGTGTCGTGGTGCCCTCCGAGAGTCCCTGGACCGTGCCGTGGGCCACCGTGGCGACGGCCGGGGCGGCGGAGCTCCAGGTGGCCTCGCAGGTGACGTCGCGCGTGAAGATGTCGGTTCCTCGATGGAAGGAGCCCACGGCCTTGATGCCTGCGGACCTGCCACGAACCACCTTGAGCGTCGGTGGAGGCTGGACCTGCAACGCTTCGAGCACGACGACGCCCGCCATCGGCACCACTTCGAGTTCCAGCGCTCCCACCAGCGCACGCCGGGTGAGCGGGTCGGTGTAGCTGGCCTGCAGCCGTGCCCGGCCCGGGTTGAGGGCCCGGAAGCTACCGACCGCGTCCACGGTCGCCACCAGTGGATCGAGCGAGCTGAACGTGACTTCGGAGGTGGCGGCGACCGAGGTCCCGTCCTGGAACACCGCCGTCACCTGGAGCTTGCCACCCATCCCCACCTCGACCGGCGCGGTGGACGCGGTCACATCGATGCGCCGCAACAGTCGAGCGGGCCTTGGATCGAGCCGGTACACGAAGACGTTGGTGTCGACGGTGTTCACGACCACGAAGACATTCAGGCTCGGCACGTAGCGGAACCGGCCATAGGTCCCGTTCATGTTGGCCGGACCGGGCACCACCGTGCTGAGCGCCGCGTGCTTCGTCCAGACGCGGGTGTCCAGGTCCAGCGAGTAGACGTCCCCGCCGCCCTTCCACGCGACGATGCGGTCGGTCACCGCATCGTAGTCGACGCCAGGGTTGCCCCCGTCCTCGATCTCCCGTGCGCCCGTGGTGGCGAGCCGCACGCGCTTCGGAACGAACTTCCCCAGCGCGTCGATGGCCGTGGTGTCGGTGACGCCCTGTCCAATCTCGACGTAGAGCTTGCGCCGAGGGTCGACGACCGCGTTCTTGTAATAGCCCTGCTGATCCGCCTCGCCGCGAATCGTCCACTTGCCGGTGACAGGATCCCAGAACGACAGCGCCTGCGAGCCGGCGTGGTACCAGACGACGCGCGTGTTGGGGTCGTAGGCGCTGTTGGCGCCGGTGCGAGTCCCCAACTGCGGAAGGTCGGGGTGGTTCTCCCAGCGGTTCGTGTCCAGGTTGAGCGCCGTCTGCGGCCAGCCATCCCAACCAATCGCGAGGAACCTGTCGAAGGGCGGCGGCAGGTACTCGAGCCCGTCGTACGTGTGGATGGCGCAGTTGACCCCCAGCGCACGGTCGGGGCACTCCTGCCCGGAGCCGACGGGATCCGGATCGGTCAGGCGCACCCACGCGCCCGTCCGGAGGTCGAAGCCGTAGATTTCATTGCCGTAGTAGCCGTTGTGGCCGCCGCCGGAGATGTAGAGCCGGTCGCGCTGGGTGTCGAAGCCGCCGCTCGACCAGTCGTCCATGATGCCGCTGATGCCCTCGCCCAGACCGAGCCACGGGTACAGGGATGGGGACAGCGAGAAGGCCCGCAGGTTCGAGGCAGGAAACTCGTACCAGTGTCCCGGTGCCAGCGCGGAGAACACATCCGGCGGGGCCGCGGGGATCGTCACCGTCACCGGATTCGACGGGAGGCTCTCGCCGCCTTCGTCCGTGAGCGCGGTGACGGTGTACGTGTACGTCTCGCCCGGGACGACCGGACGGTGGGCGAAGGACGGCCGAAGCACCTGACCGACCAGCGCCGGGCCCCGCAGCACTCGGTAGCGTTTGACCAACGCATCCGGCGACGGCTCCCACGTCAGCGCGACTTCGAAGGAGGAGACGCTGGCCGCGGCGAGGTTCGTCGGCGGGGCAGGGCGCGCGGGCTGCTCACCGCAAGAGACGACCCCGGCATCAACGCCTGCGTCAGTGCCGGCATCGGAGCCCGCATCGACTCCAGCGTCAGTGTCCGCGACGATTCCGCCGCCATCCGGACCGCCGACAGTACCGGTGCAGCCGGCCGCGCCCAGGAGCAACACACTGATGGCAAGGGTCCGAACGAGCAGCGAAGAGATCATGTTGGCGCCATTCTATCGTGTGGCTGCCTGCGGTCCTGGTGGGCTCGGCGCTGTTTGGCCACGCGCTCATCTTCCGCCGGCTCTGGATGCAGCACATTCCTTGAGTGCCAGTCCCCCGGGCAGCCCGCCTGGGCACCGTCAGGGGTCGTATATGCCTTGACGAGCATATGAAGTCGTGGGCATATACGGGTCATGGAATCATCGTTCGCGATCATCGCGGAGCCGAACCGCCGGGCCATCCTCAGCCTGCTGGCGTCGTCGGAGCACTCCGTCGGCGAAATCGAGCACCAGCTGCGGATGCCCCAGACGTCGGTCTCCAAGCACCTCCGCGTGCTTCGTGATGCCGGCTTCGTGGAGTCGCGCGTCGACGCTCAACGGCGCGTCTATCGCATCCGGCCGGAGCCGCTCATGGAGGTCGATGAGTGGCTCACGCCATTCCGGCGCTTCTGGACGCTCCACGTGGACGCGCTCGAACGCCATCTCGACCGGATGGACCAGGAACCCGAACCCAAGAAGGGAAAGAAACGATGAGCCACCGTGCGAAGTACACGCCCGGCCCCGCGGCCGGAGCCAGTGTCCAGAAGGCAGGCGACAAGTGGACGCTCGTCCTTGTGCGGGACCTGCGTCATCCCCCGGCGAAGGTGTGGAAGGCGCTGACCGACCCCGCGCACCTGTCTGAATGGGCGCCGTTCGACGCGGACCGGAACATGGCCAGCGTGGGGCCGGTGAAGCTCTCCACGGTCGGTGCGCCGACGCCCATGGTCGCCGAGACCACCGTGAGGCGAGCGGAAGAGCCGAAGCTGCTCGAGTACAGCTGGGGGCAGCAGGACCTGCGCTGGGAGCTGGAGGCGACGGGCGTCGGCGGCACCCGGCTCACGCTCTGGCACAACATCGACCGGGGCTTCATCTCGTGGGGCGCCGCGGGCTGGCACATCTGCTTCGACGTGCTCGATCAGCTCCTCTCGGGCGACCCCATGGGGCGCATCGTGGGGCCCGATGCGATGCAGTACGACTGGCAGCGCTTGAACTCCGAGTACGCGGCGCAGTTCGGGGTCCAGAGTCCCACCTGGAAGGCCAGCAACTCGAAGGAGTGAAGGAACACACCATGGAATCGACCCTGCCGAAGCCGGCGCTCGTCGCCGCCAGGACGTCCCCCAAAGCCGCGACCATCACCTTCTGGATCGCCACCGTGCTCTTCTGCCTGGAGATGGGCTTCACCGCCTACGCGCAGTTGAACCTGCGGGATGCGGCGGAGGGGTTCACCCGTCTCGGCTTCCCCAGCTACTTCCGGGTGGAGCTGGCGTGGGCCAAGTTTCTCGGAATCCTGGTGCTGCTCGCACCGGTGCCGGCACGCCTCAAGGAGTGGGCCTACGCCGGCTTCGCCATCAATCTGGTCTCGGCGCTCATCGCCCACTTCGCGATGGGAGATGGCCCGGAGGCGTGGGCCTTCGCTGCGGTCACCGGCGTGCTCTGGGTGCTCTCGTACGGCTCCTGGCGCAGCCTGCAGGCGGGGCGGGCATGAAGAAGGCCGTCGCGACGGAGTCCGCGTCCAAGTTGATCGACCAGCGGATCCAGGACCTGGGGGACTGGCGTGGGAAGACGCTCGCGAAGGTGCGCGCGCTCATCCACGCGGCGGTTCCCGAGGTCGTCGAGGAGTGGAAGTGGATGGGGACCCCTGTCTGGTCCCACGAGGGCATCATCTGCACAGGCGAGTCGTACAAGGCCGCCGTCAAGCTGACGTTCATCAAGGGCGCCGCGTTGAATGACCCTTCAGGGCTCTTCAACTCCAGCCTCGACGGGAACGTCCGGCGCGCCATCGACATCCACGAAGGCGACAAGATCAACGAAGCAGCCTTCAAGGCGCTCATCCGCGCCGCGGTGGTGCTCAACCTCGAAGGCAAGAGCAAGCCGAAGGCCTCGCGAGCGAAGCGCAAGCCAAGTCTAAAGTAACTGTGAGAGGCTTACCGGACGGTCGCATCACCCTCCTCAGGAGCGCCTCCGATGCTTCGTCCCGCTGTCCCGAAGCCTTTCATCCCGTTGACCCTGGCCACCGTGCTGATGGCGCTCGGTGTCCTGCTCATCGCGCCGCCCGCGTGGGCGGAGAAGCCCGCGAAGCCCACGTCCCGGCCCGCGGACCGGCACTACATCCGCAAGGTCGACCAGTCCTCCGTCGCCAAGGACAAGAACACCGTCATCGAGTCGCGGGTCGATGTCAGCCGGGATGTGAAGGACATCAACGACGGCAAGGCCAAGAAGGGCAGCGATTCGGGGACCGTGACCTGGACGCTTGGCGGGCGGACCTATGGGGCCCACGACAATGGTACGCTGTATCCCATCCGTGGCACCGGGTTCCATGAGCTGAACCGCTCGGCCTTCAAGGCATTGGGGGTCTACAACAAGTTTGACGACACCCCGCGCGCCAAGGAGATCCTGGACAAGATGGGCACGTCCCAGGGCGACAGGAACGCCGCGCTCAAGGCGCACAAAGCGGGTTGAGAGGGAGAGCCATGCAGCCGGAAAGACAGGTTGTCGGATTCATCGCGCGGGGAGCCGTGGAGGAAGGACGCCTCTTCGACAGCATCGGCCGCGCGCTCGGTCTCCCTCCCGAAGGTGTGGCGCGCTTCGACGTGGACGGCCCCTCGGATGCGGCGGTGCTCGTCGAGACCGCGCTCCGGTCCAAAGGCTTCCGCATGGATGTGACCCTCTACGTCGATGTCTCCCGCACCCGAGAGGCCTCGGGGCTCACGTCGGTGGATGTAGCCACCCGGGTCGCGGCCCTGCTCGGCGAGGAACTCCTCGTCTCGCCTCCCGCGGACGACCCGGCGGTCGCCACCTCCTGGTTCCTCGTCATGCCCGACGGGAAGCGCTTTCGCGCCAACGAAGCCTCGTCCGGCCATGACGAGGACGAGGAAGACTCCGTCGAGATCGACCGGGCCTCCCTGCGTCCCCTGTAGCGGTATCGGGGCGGGGAGCCCGTGTCACCACGGGATGACGCCCTGTGCACTGCGGGAAGACATGGCCCACCAGGACCTAGGACCTCTTCCCCGACGTCCTCCTCATCGACAGGGCGTACCTCAACAGCGCAATGACCGAAGACGTGCTGGCGAGCGGCGGCGACGTCGTCTGCCGGCCGTGGCGAGGAGCCAGCGCGAAGCCCGGACTGTTCGGCAAGCGCGACTTCAAAGTGAACATCCGCGACGGCACCCTCACGTGACCTGCTGGCGAGGTGGAGCCCTTCGAGCCCGGCGCCGTCGTGCACTTCGACCCGGAAGCCTGCGGGCCGTGCAAGCTGCGCTCGCGTTGTACCCAGGCCGCGTCCGGCAGGGGGCGCAGCGTCACGATGAGCGGCTCCAGCAGCGCCTTCGCTCACGTCCGCAGTCGCGCGCGGGCCGCGCACAACTCCGCGAGCATGTCGGCGTCGAACATCGCCTGGCTCATCTCGCCAACCGCCAGGGCCCGAAGGCCCGTTACCGAGGCACGCGCCGCAACCTCTTTGACCTCAGGCGACTCGCGGTCGTCCAAAACCTCGAGGTCGCCGCGCGTTACCTTCGCGCGTCGTGACCTGACCTGTTCGGCGCTCTAGGGCAGCAGGGTGACGCGATTGAGCGCGGGGGCGGGCAAGGGGCTCGCCATACTGCTGTGCGCCTTCAGGTATGCCTCCAGCGCGTCGCTGTCCACGGTGCCACCCAGCCGGTTCGTCCCCTCGGCGAACACCGGGAAGCCATCACCCCCACTCGCGAGGTAGTTGTTCGCGGTGACGCGGTACTCCGCCGTCAGGCTCACTGGCACGCCGTTGATCCGGATGGACGCCGGGTCGACGCGGCTTCCGATGGGCGCCGACGCGCTGAACGCATAGGTGAAGCCCGCCGACGGAAGCAGCATGAGGGTGGCTCCCGACGGCCGCCACTGCCGCTCCAGCAGTTGCTCGATTTGCGCGCCCGTCAGCGTCAGGGTGACCAGGCTGTTGCCGAACGGCTGCGTGGTGAAGGCCTCGCCGTAGGTGACCTCGCCCTGGGCGATGTCCGCGCGCACGCCGCCCGGGTTCATGAAGGCCACCTGCGCCCCACCCAGGTTCGCGGGCTTCGTCGCCTCCAGCTGCGAGTCCGCGATGACGAAGCCCAGGGTGGACTGGCCCGCGGAGTCCGTCTGTGTCCTGAGCGTCTGCGACACCCATCCGATGACCCGGTTGGCCCTCGGCGTGACGAGCTCCTGGTACTTCGTCACCAGCTCCTTCACCGCGCCGACCTCCTGCACGTCGCGAGTGACGATGACGTTGTTCGCTCGCGCCTCCACGACGTCGCCCGTCGCCTTGCTCAACGTCAGGTCGATGTCCGTGACGAGCTGCCCCATCGACGAGGCGCTCGTGACGACCTTGCCATCGATGACGCAGTTGTAGGCCTGATGCGTGTGGCCGCTGACGATGACATCCACCGCGTCGTTGAGGCCCTTGGCCATGCCCACGATGGCACCTGAGATGAGGCCGTCCGCACCCGCGCCCTTGCATTCGTTCACCAGCGAGCCCGAGGTCGGAATTCCGCCCTGGTGCACCACCACGATGATGGCTTCGACGCCCTGCCGCCGCAGCTCCGGCACCAGCGCGTTCACCGTCTGCACTTCGTCCTTGAAGGTGAGCCCCGCCACGCCCGTGGGTATGACGCTTTCCGGCGTGTTCTCCAACGTCATGCCGATGAAGGCCACCTTCACGCCCTCGAACTCGCGCACGTCGTAGCGGGGGAACAGCGTGCGGTCCACGCTCGTGGCCACGTTGGCCGCCAGGAACTTGAACTTCGCGCCCGGGAAGCCATCCCCGTCCAGGCAGCCATCCACCGGGTGGCAGCCGCCCGACTGCATGCGCAACAGCTCCGTGCTGCCCTCGTCGAACTCGTGGTTGCCCACCGCGACCAGGTCCAGGCCAATCAGGTTCATCGCCTCGACGGTGGGCTCGTCGTGGAAGAGCCCCGACAGCAGCGGGGAGGCGCCGATGAGGTCTCCCGCCGCTACCACCACCGTGTTCGGATTGGTGGCCCGCAGGGCCGCGATGTGCCGGGCGAAGTACGTCACGCCGCCCGCGTTCACCCGCACCGGTCCACCATCGGGGGCCACGCCCGTCAGAATCTGGCCCGCGGGGGCCTCGAGCTGTCCGTGGAAGTCATTGAACGCCAGCACCTGCACGCTCACCGTGGTGGGACCCGCGTCGGGCGTCCCCGAGTCGGGCATCCCCGAGTCGGGCGTCCCCGAGTCGGGCGTCCCCGCGTCCGTGCCGGAATCCGGGGGCGGCACCTGGACGGAATGCTGCTCACAGCGCTTGTCCTCGCAGACCCACTCCGTGTTCGAAGCCGGCGGCCCCTTGTCTTCACGGCAGTCGGCGGCGTCCTGGCACTCGTCACCTCCGCAGCCGCCATGGGCGAAGAGGAACATGCCGGTGACGAACGCTCCGGCGAGCAGGAAGACGCTGGGACGCGCTCCCTGAAGTGACGAGCGCGGTGTGGCTTGTGGCATCGACGGAACTCCAACGAACAGGGAGGGGGAACCTACTCTGGTTCGTGGACGATGGCGCGACTTCATGGCGGCACGGCGCATCCGGCAAGGGGCGCAGCGTCACGATGGGTGACGATGAGCGGCTCCAGCAGCGCCTTCGCTCACGTCTGCCGTCGCGCGCGGGCCGCGCACAACTCCGCGAGCGTGTCGGCGTCGAGCATCGCCTGGCTCATCTCGCCAACCGCCAGGGCCCGAAGGCCCGTTACAGAGGCACGCGCCGCAACCTCTTTGACCTCAGGCGACTCTCGGTCGTCCAAAACCTTGAGGTCGCCGCGCGTTACCAACTCGCAGCGTGACCTGACCTGTTCGGCGCTCTAGGGCCGCGTGACGTGCACGAGGCTCGTCATCGCGTCCACGTACAGGGTCGTGTCGTCGGCGTACAGCGGCAGCAGCGGGGTGACCGACACCTGGTTGAGCTTCGTCTTGCGGACCTGCTGCGTGGCCGGGTCCTTGAACACGGCATACGGGACATCCTGGATGACGTAGGGCTCGCCGTTCACGTGGCCGATGATCATCAGCACATGGCCGGGGACGACGACGAGGTCGCCCACCTCCGCCTGTTCCAGCGCGCGCACCCGCTCGGCGTGTGAGTCCTGCGCCGTGAAGAGGCGGTGGTTCAGCGCCGCGCTCTTCCCTTGCATCCCGGAGTTGGGCGGGAGGAGCAGCCCCATGCTGCGGTACACCTCGCTGGTCAGGCCGCTGCAGTCGCGCGCATTGAACTGGTGCCCCCAGCCGTAGCGCTCGCCGAGGAACTTGAAGGACTGGCGGAGGATGTTGGCGCGGGTCAGCGGCAGATAGCCGGGCGCGGTGTCCGCGGTCCGGCGCAGCAGGGCGCTCCGGAAGGCCAGTGAGCCGTCCTGCTCGCGCACCGGCAACTGCACCGGCCATGAGGCATAGCTGCTGGCGCCATTGACGGGCTCGCCGGGCGACACGTCAGCTCGTGGCAGCGCGACCCCCATGTCGAGCTCGAGCTCGGACACTCCCGGCGCTTCCGGAGTGAAGACCGTGCGCACCTGGTCACCCGTGACGACGCGCCCGGGCGCCTTCGCCACGTAGGAGAACACCGCGTCCGCCGTGCCTTCCGCGATGTCGCCGCGCTTGACCCACGCGGGCCCCTGCGTCGTCTGGACGAACAGCCATTGCTGGTCCGCGCTCTGGTGCGCGATGACGACCGGCTCACCCGGGAACAGGATGCCGGCCTGCAGGCTCTCGTAGTCGCGCAGGTCCTGCGAAGCGAAGAACAGTCGACCGGACGGCAGTGACCGCAAGTGCGTGCGCCGCACGCTGAGGCCGTAGCGCGCGGTGGAGGTTTCGGGGATGTGCTCGGCCGCGGCGTTCTGGCGAAGCTCGTCGAGCATCGCCTCCGTCACCGGACGGCCCTGTTCGTCGATGACCGCCTTGATGGGCGTCTGCTGCGCATCCCTGACCCAACCGGAGACCTGGGCCCGAGTCAGCGTGTCTGGGATGCCCTTCAGGTCGAACAGGCCGCCCTCAGGACCGAACGCGTGTGCACGCTTCGCCTTCACCTGGTCGGCATCGAGCAGCACCGCATCGGGAGACGGCGCGCGGCGGATCCAGAACTCAGGCGACAGCATGTCTTCGCTGACCGCCGGCACCCCGGACGGAGACACCGCGAGCGCGGACGGCGCGGCGCACGCGCCAAGGCTGGCTGCGGCCCCCATCACCGCGAGCGAGAGTGCTCGCATGCGCCACGTACGACGAGAAGGGAAGGCCAGGCGGCTCATGGGTTCTGCTCCCGCTTGAGGGTCGGGTGCTCTCCTATCGGGAGAACGAACTCTCAGTGGGAGCTATTTCGTAGGGGTGCGCTCATGGAGACTCGAGGTGCCCCATGGCTTCGAGGTCGGCCATGTCGCGATGGAGACGGAGCAGGGGATGGGGCGGAGCGCGCAGCGCGCTATGCTGCGTCACCTATCCCCATGGCCTCTTCTCGCAAATCCCCTGGTTTCGTCCGCAGCCTCGTATTGCCCGCGCTGCTGCTCTTCGCCCTGCCGCTGTTCGGGCTCTGGTTCTCCGGTCATGCCTCCGACCGCTTCGACGCGCAGGTGTTCGAAGTCATCGAGAAGCAGATTGGACGCGACACGGAGTTGAGCGCGGAGGACCGCCAGGAGGCGCTCGCCTTCTACCGCGAGGTCCCCGCGTCGGCGGCCTGCACGAGCGACAGCGAGGACCTGGCGCGCTACCGCAACAGCCTGGGCGAAGCGTGCTCGGACGCGAAGCAGTTCGGGTGGGCGTACCTGGCCTCCTGGGTCCTGCTGGCGCTCGGGCTTGCCTCCACGGGGGTCGCGCTCCTGTGCGGCCTGGCTGCGTTCATCTCGCGTCCCTTCCAGTACGGCAGCTTCGTGGTGGGCTGGCTCGTGCTCCGCATCACCAGCGCGCTCCAGGTGCTGGGGCAGGGTGTGCTGCTGGTGTGGCTCTCCTACTGGGTGACCGCGCTCTGGGCCGATCGCTACTACCCGAAGCTCATCGGCATCATGGCCCTCCTGGCGGCGGCCGCCGTCTTCCTGGTGGTGGTGGCCATCTTCCGCCGCCCATCCATGGACTTCGACGTGGAGGCGGAAGAGGTGCCCGAAGCGCGCGCCCCGGAGCTGTGGGCCTGCGTGCGCCGGCTGTGCGAGCGGCTCCAGACGACGCCGCCCGACCACATCCTCGCGGGCATCGACACCAACTTCTTCGTCACGGAGAACGACGTGCGCGTGGACGGGCGCATCCTCTCCGGCCGCACGCTCTTCGTGAGCCTGTCCCTGCTGCGCCTGCTGGAGCGCTCCGAAGCGGAGGCCGTGCTGGCGCACGAGATGGGGCACCTGCTGGGCGGTGATACCGGGCACGGCAAGCGGCTGGCGCCCATGCTCTCGCACTTCGGCCACTACCTGGAGACGCTGTACGAGGGCGGCGTGACGCTCCCTGTCTTCTATTTCATGGCGGCCTATCGCGGTCTGTTCGAGCTGTCCCTGGGCCGCAGCCGTCGCGCCAGCGAACTCGCGGCGGACAGGCTGGCGGCGGGTGTCACGTCGGGGCAGGACATCGCCCGCTCGCTGGTGAAGGTGGGCGCGTACTCGAGCTTCCGGGACCGCGTGGAGGCGAAGCTCTTCGCCCAGGACGAGCAGCACCAGTCGGTGGGCATCTCCCAGCGGGTCGCGCACGGCTTCTCCGAATACGCCCAGTCCGAGGCGGTGCACGACGACCTGCAGGGCGCCGTGACGCCCCATCCGTTCGACTCACACCCGCCGCTCGGCGCGCGCATGGAGAACGTGGGCGTCCACCTCAAGCCCGCGGACATGGCGCAGGTGCTCCTGGAGCCCGTGGAGTCCTCGTGGGCGGAGGCCTTCGAGGACGCGGAGGCCATCGAGGCGCGGCTGTGGGGCGCCTACGAGGCGCGCTTCTCCCAGGCCCATGACCTGGCGCTCGCGTGTCGTTACGAGCCGTCCACGGACGAGGAGCGGCAGCACGTGGAGAAGTTCTTCCCGGCGCTCGTCTTCGAGGGCAAGGAGGCCGGCTACGAGGTGCGGATGGACTACGCGCAGGTGAGCTGCTCGGAGTGGGACGAGCCCGTCGAGTTCGAGCGGATCGCCTCCGCCTCCACCGCCGACCGCATGTTCAAGAAGTACCTGGACCTGAAGGTCACCGGCGAGGGCCGCTTCAAGGGCGGGCGCGCCATCTGCTTGAGCAAGCTGAAGGCGCAGGACGCGGTGCTGGAGGCCTTCGAGCGCTACCTGGGACGACACCGGTTCATGAAGGCGCACCGCTCGGACTCGCAGGCCGCTTGAGCAGGAGCTCCGCCCGCTGGCGTCACGTCGCCGGCGGGCGGGTGCGGTAGAGAACTCCGTTCGCGAACTCGAACGAGGTGCCGGCGGGAAGCAGGGTCCCCGCGACGGTCGCGTCGGCGCGCAACGTGCCGTTGAAGAGACTCCCGTGGAGGAAATGCACCGGGGTGCCGGCGGCCAGGGGGAGCCCCTCCACGTCGTGGTCGCGGGCCAGCACGCCAGACAATCCGGAGGAGTAGATGGGATCCTCGACCACGACCTCGTGGAAGGGGGCCAGCGGGATGCCGTCGACGACGATGGGCTCGGTCGGTGTGAAGCGCAGCGGGCGTCCCGTCATCGGATGAGGGGCGAGCACCGTGTCCCCAGCGCACGGGATGCCGTCCACGACCGCGCGTTCAGCCAGGGTGACGAAGTGGATGCGGCCCGCGTCGGTCATGTAGACGGACGTGCCCGCCCGAGCCACGAAGCCTCCCTCGCAGCGCGCGTTGTCATGCACGGTCACGAGCGCGGGTCTGCCGGTGCTCGCATGGATGCGCTCGACGTCCACCAGGCCTTCGATGCCCGGCACGCGCACACCCTTCGGAGCCTGCCGCGACGCGAGCGCATCGAAGGACGGCAGGTCATCCGGGTGCAGACCCTCGGAGACGCGTTGCAGGAGCTCGTCATAGGACGACGCCATGTAGCGGGTGTCGCCGTACGTCTCGCTCATGTGGAGGTAGAAGATGGCCCCCACGCCCTTCTTCAGCCGATCCTCGACGTCGAGGTACCAGACGCCTCCGCCCCCATCCCTGGCGAAGGGAACCAGTCCGGGGGGCAGTTCGTCGCTCTCATCGCCCCACCTGTCGAGGTTGAGGCGCGTCCTCGGCCCGGCGATGGTGCGCGGCTCGGAGAGGTCTTCCAGGAGCCTGGCGGGAAAGCGTGGGTCGATCATGCCCAGGCAGCTTCCGGGCAATCACACCGGGCGGCAAGCGCGGGCCCATGGTGACTGGCGCCATCCTCCTGGTGACCGCAGTCACCAGCCCGCGGGCTCCTCCCGTTGAAGCCCCTTCCGCCAACTCGTTGAAACCACAGGCGCGCATGGGGCCACACCGGTCGACATGGGCCCGGCATGCCGGGTGCAGTAGGGCAGGGCATCGCTGTACTGCTCCCCCTTCGACGCCTTCCCGAGGTTCCCGCCATGGCCCGTCGCATCGGTTCGTCCCTGCCCCGCACCTCCAGCCTCCCGACCTCCACGGTGTCCCAGCCGAAGCCCCCGGCGCGCGCGTCGACGCTCCCCGCCTCGACGACGGCCGCGAAGCCCACGGCGACCCCGCCCGCGGCGACGGCCACCAAGCCCACGGCGACGACGGCCACGGCGACCCCGCCCACGGCGACGGCCACCAAGCCCACGGCGACGACGAACGCCGCGAACACGGCGACGCCGCCGAAGCACGCGGCGGCTCCCGAGGGGCAGCCCTCCTACAGCCCCTGGGAGCTGACCTCGGGCGCCTCGGACGTGGCGGTGAGCGGCGGTGACAACAAGCTCACGGCGCCCGCGGCCGCGAAGCAGACGATGTTCATCGACAAGCCGGCCACGCCCTACCAGAAGGACACCTTCGGCGGCGGCAAGCTGAGCGCCAACATGGGTTCGATGCAGGCCTCCACCACCAGCCACAGCGGCGGTGGCGTGCACCACTACTCGGCCCAGGCCGAGGTCCAGGGTCCCAACGCCTCCTTCGGGATGCAGAAGACGCACGCGGGCCGGCTGGGCGTGTCGAGCGCGCAGCTCACTGGCGAGGCCAACAGCTTCAAGGCGCAGGCCCAGGCCGGCGTGTCGGCCGACACGGGCTCGCACGCCTACACCGCCGCGCTGACGGCCAAGGCGGAGACGGGTGTGGGCGTCACGGCGAGCGCGAACCACGACTTCAACCGGCACGTGGGCGGCTACGTGAAGGGTGAGGCGAAGGCCGGCGCCTCCGCCTTCGCGGAAGGCGTGGCCATGCTGGACCCGAAGACGGCCACGGCGATGGTCTCCGGGCAGGTGGGCGCGGGCGCCACGGCGGGCGCGTACGCCACGGCGGGCGGGCACGTGGGCCGGGTGCACGGCTCGGTCACCGCCGGCGCGGTGGCGGGCGCGTCGGCCCAGGCGGGCGGCAAGTTCGGCCTGGAGAATGGCTTCCTCAAGCAGTCCGCGGACGTGAACACCGCCCTGGGCGTGGGCACCCACGTGAAGTCGGACGTGGCGGTCGACCTGCGTCACCACATCAAGCCGGGTATCGCGTCGGGCCTGCGCCCCGCCCTCGGCACCGCGATGGGCGTGCCCGCCCCCGCGATCGCCATCGAGCCCGAGAAGTCGGGCATCGAGAAGCTCTTCGCCAAGGCCTTCGGCAAGGAGTGACAGTCCTCCCATGCCCAGGCATGGGTGGCGCGGTCTCAATCCCAGACACCAATGTCTGTGAGGCTTCATGCGGTGACGCGCACGCCACTCCGCCACGCGACGCCGAACAGGCGCTGGACGTAGCTCGCGTCCAGCGCCTGCTTCCAGGCCGGTCCAGCGACATCAACCGAGGCGAAGGCTAGTTACAGGGCGCGCCGCAGGTGCCCGCCCCACGGGCCTGACATGCCGCCGTGTTGATGCAGAACAAGCCATCACCCGTGCAGCACCCGAGCAAACGCGAGGACTCGTCCGTGGTCTCGTCCGGAACCGCGCTGCTGGGGCTGGTCGAAACGAGCACGGCCTCGTTCGGCACCACTTCGCTCGGGGCGAGCTGAGAGGAGGAAACAGCCATTCCCACCACGAAGGCAAAACTCAGGGCAACTCCGGAAACAAGCGTCCGCAGCATCTGATGCTCCTTGGGTTGAGAGGCGGCTGGGATGGTACTCCCAGTGTGTCCCGCAATCCAAGACTCCGGAGTCTGGCTTTGTTTGGTGTTCAGGATGTTGAGTGTGGATGTATTTTGATGGGTGCGTGCAAATGACACGCTGCGAAGTCAGGTCTTGCCGTAGCGGCGCACGGCCTCGTCAAATTCAATTCGGCGTGCCCGCAGCAGTCCACCCGCGAGGGGCTCTGCTCCGTCGACGTCCACATAGTCGAGCTTCCAGGCGAAGCCGAGTGCCGGGTCGAGCCGGTCGACGATGAGGTCGAAGGTGTAGGCGGGGCCCTTCGTGGCCACCAACCCATGCACGTTGTCGTGTTGGTCCGAGATGCTTGAAAGATCTCCGGGTCCGGACACGCGGTCGATGCTCGGACGCAGCACCAGGTGCTTGGGCTGACTTTCGACGCGTTCGAAGTGGCGCAGGTGGAACTCTCCGGCGAGCACCACGTGCATGGACACCATGTTCTGATGTCCGTGAGGCACGATGGCCCGGCCTTGTGCCAGCCCGAAGAGCTTCGTGCCGAAGACGCGCGGCAACCCTTCGACCCTGGGCAAGGGCGCGGACGTCGCACCGGCCCGGTCATCCGGCAACTCGAGGCCCGGCTTCAGGCGGTCGGCGTCGATGGCCCGAACCAGCTCGGAGAGGGGGACCCGGGCAAAGAGCGACTCGACCTGCTGCTGCCATTCCCGTGGCTCGAGCTTCCGGTCATGGACCTCCGAACAGAGTTGATGGGTGCGGGAGAGCCAGGCCTGGGCCTCCTTGCGCACGGGCCCCGCGAGTGCATCCTGCCGCAGGAGCATGGGGATCAGGGCATAGCCCGTCAGTGCTTGGAGCAGGAGCTCTCGCCGCGTCGTGTGCTGAGACATGCCCGGGAACGAAGCAGGGTGCATGCCAGCATTACGGACGGCATGTTCGAGGAAAGGTCCCGATTCCAGGCGCTTTCCCGCGGGTGAGCAGCCTCAGGTGTGGCTGGATACGCACAGGCCTGGCCGCGCCTACTTCCGGACCGAGTACTCGGTGCCCGAGCGGAAGGGGATGGTCATCGACGCGAAACCGTGGCGCGGGTCGCGCACCCAGGTGACGTAGTCTCGATAGTCGGCCTTGAAGACGCCGACGTTGTCGGTCACCACCACGGCGCCCGGACGCAGGGCCGGGGCGACGAGCTTGAGCACGTCGAGCGCCCGCACGGGGAACCCATCGTTGAGCATGAAGTCCACCTCGCCGAGGTCCGCCCGCAGCGTCTCCGTCGCGTCACCCACGCGAATCTCCGCGAAGGACGCGAGCCCCGCCTCCTCCAGGTTCGCCTGCGCACATCGCGCCTTCTCCGGCAGGAGTTCGGTGCCGATGACTCGGCCGCCGCCGTTGTCGCGCACCGCCGCCGCCAGCCACAGCGTGGAGACACCAAAGGACGTGCCGAACTCGACGACGGTCCTGGCGCGGAGCGCCCGCGCCGTCAGGTAGCAGAAGGCGCCCTGGGCGCGCTCGATCGCGAGGTACTTGTCCGCGAAGGCGTGCTCGGTGCCCGGCTTGTCGATGGGGCGGCCGAGGAGCATCTGCGGCAGCTGTGGCAGGAGGTGGAGGAGGACGCCCGGCATCTGCCGTTCGGCCTCGCCGTGGAGTCGCCGCAGCACGGCGCGCACCCGTTCGTCGGGCAGGACGGACAGGGGACCCCTGTCATGGTCATTAGCGCTGAACACCGGAGAATCCCTTTCGGCCTGGCGCCCAATAGGCGACGTTGGTGACCTGCTTCGCGGAGATGCCTGCTCGTCGCACCGCCTTGTAGAGGCGCTGGATTGACGGAGCCTTCCCGGTGAAGACACACCGGGTCCGCGGTTCGGCGAGCAGCGCGCGCATGAGTTCGTTCTCGATGCGATCGAGGTGACGACCCTCCGGCTCGCGCACGGTCAGCGTCACGCCGGTGGTGACGCCAATCCGGTCGAGTGCGATGCGCGAGGCTTCGGTGGATTCCACCTCGAACGAGAACGCCACCTCCTGGATTCCCTCTGGAGTCGCTCGAAGCGCGGCCGCGGTGCTGAACGAGGTTTCGTCGCCGAAGAAGAACAACGGCCGGCCGACGGAGGCGAGGTCCAGCGCCGAACGCGGGCCCACGAGGAAGAGCGGCTCTCCAGTGGTCGCCGACGCGAGCCAGTTCGACGCGATGCCCTGGCCATGAACGAAACCGAGAAACGTGGCGGTGCCGGTTCGCGGCTCGAAGGAGAGCGGCGTGTAGGCCCGCCCGGCCAGGCCGGCGAAGCCGATCTGGATCATGTCGCCGGGTGTCCAGCGGCGGTCTTCAAGGTCTTCTCCCTCGATCGTCACGAGGCGGAACGCCTCGCCCACGGACTCGACTTCGCGAACCCTGGCGCGGCGCGAGACGAGGCGATGGAACATGGACTCGACGACGCCCGAAGGCGCGGTGGATTGCGACGGCATGCGGGAGACCATAGGGAGTCGCGTCCCTGGCCACATTGCGCAATCAGGACAATTTGTTTATCAAAACGGTCATGGCGGCGAAGCGGCGGAAATCGAAGGCGACACGGCCCGTGGATCCGACGAGCTGGACGTTCAGCGGAGACGTCCAGGTGGCGAACGGGCCTCCTGGTGCGGTGGCGTCGCTCGAGTCGCTCGGGAGCCGGTTCACGCTTGATGCGCGTGGACGCTTGAAGACCGCGGTCGAGCGGCCGGCGAACGCGATCGGGATCCGCATGGCGAGCGGTGGGATCGAGAGCGAACCCCACGAGCACCGCGAATCGCAGCTCATGTACCTGGTGCGCGGAGAGATGATCTGCGAGGCGTCGAACGCCCTCTGGATTGTCCCGCCGCAATCCGCGCTGTGGATCCCCGGAGGCGTGACGCACCGGATCCGGGGTCGCGCGCCGCTCGAAGGCTACAGTGTCTTCCTCAATCCGCGCTCGGCGCCGAACCTTCCGAAGGATTGCTGCGCGGTGTCGGTGACGCCGCTCTTCCGCGAACTCCTGCTGCGCCTGGCGACGCGCCCCGCGCTCTACGACCTCAAGGGGCCGGACGCGCGTCTGGTGACCGTGCTCCTCGACGAGCTGGCGACGGTCTCCATTGAGAAGCACCGCCTGCCGATGCCGAGCGACCCCCGGCTCCGGCGTCTGGTGGACGCGATGGCCGCCGAGCCGGCGATTGGCGTGACGACGAAGACGTGGGCGAAGCGGATCGGCGTCAGCGAGCGCACCTTGAACCGCGTTCTCGTCGAGGAGACGGGCTTGAGCTTCGGCCGCTGGCGCCAGCAGCTCCACATCATCCTGGCCATCCAGAAGCTCTCCCGGGACGCGACCGTGCAGAACGTGGCGCTGGACCTGGGCTACGAGAACGCGAGCAGCTTCGTGACCATGTTCCGCAAGGCGCTCGGAACGTCGCCCGCGCGGTACATGGCGAACCGCCTGGCCACGCCGGTGGGGAAGCGATAGCCGCAAGCCCCCTTCCGTGGTACCTGCCCGGCAGCCACTTGACGCTCCGATGGCGGTGCGACGTTTCGTCGCGACCGTAGGGTGTCCTCGGGTGGCATTCCGTCGGCTGGCGCCTCCCGGGTCATGACCCCGTTGTTTCTGGAGGCCCCCATGTCCACGTCCGAACTGCCCGTCCTCGAGTTCATCCTCACGAACTACAAGAACTTCAACGCCCGCGCGACGCGCGACGCGCTCCTGTCCTACTGGGAGCATGTGTCGAGCGGTGGCCGGATGTTCTGGAGCGTCGCGGGCGCGATGTCGTCCGCGCAGCTTGGCATCACGCTCGCGCCCTCCATCCGCTCGGGACTGATTCACGGCCTGTCGGTGACGGGCGCCAACCTGGAGGAGTCGCTCTTCCGGCTCGTCGCGCACACGGCGTACAAGGACTTCCCCGAGTACCGCTACTTCACCAAGCAGGACGACACGAAAATCCTCGAGCAGCGGATGCGCCGGGTCACCGACACGAGCATCCCCGAGGACGAGGCGTTCCGGGCGGTGGAGAAGATTGTCGTCCCCATGTGGAAGAATGCCTCCGCGAAGGGCGAGCGCCGCTTCTGGCATGAGTACTTCTACGAACTCATCCAGGTGCTGGAGCCTGCGGCATACGAGGGTGACCCGGAGGCCTGCTGGCTGATGGAGGCGGCGAAGCGCAAGCTGCCCATCGTCGTCCCGGGCTACGAGGACTCGACGTTCGGGAACATCTTCGCGTCCTACGTGAAGACGGGCGACTGCAACGCGAGCATCGCCAAGTCTGGCATCGAGTACATGGCCGACTTCTACGACCGCTACGAGGAGCTGTCCGCGGGCAAGGGCGTGGGCTTCTTCCAGATTGGCGGCGGCATCGCCGGTGACTTCCCCATCTGCGTCGTGCCGTCGACGAAGTACGACATGCAGAAGCCCGTGAAGCCGTGGGCCTACTTCTGCCAGATCAGCGACTCGACGACGTCCTACGGCTCGTACTCGGGCGCGACGCCCAACGAGAAGATCACCTGGGACAAGCTGACGGAGACGACGCCGATGTTCGTCATCGAGTCGGACGCCACCATCGTCGTCCCGCTGATGCTCCGCGCGCTGCTGGAGTGCCAGGGCCATCCGGAAGCGGCGAACGCGCTCATCGCGAAGCACCGGGGCTAGTCACGCGCGAACCGCGGCAGGGCCCGGAACGTGTTCGGGCCCTGCCGGGCTTTCGTCAGAGGCCTTGCTCAGAAGCGGGCGAGGAAGGCGTCGTTGTTGCCGGCGCTGGTATTGCCGCCAAGGCTTCCGCCCGTCTGTCCCGCGACGTAGGCGTTGCCGGAAGCGTCCACGGCCACGCCGCGGGCGACGTCCTGGCGCGAGGTGCCCAGGGTCTGGCTGCCCAGCTTCGTGCCGAGCGCGTCGTAACGGGTGAGGAAGGCATCGGAGGCGCCCGCATACGGGATGCCGGCGAGCCCGCCCGTGTAGCCGACCACCTGCACGACGTTGGTCGAGGAGACGGCGACGCCGAACGCGTAGTCGGGCTGCCCACCTCCGAGCATGCGGCTCCAGTCGCGGTTGCCGGCGCTGTCGTAGCGGGCGAGCAGCACGTCGATGGTGCCGTTGTTGGTGTTGCCGTCCAGGCTGCCGAACGTTTCACCAACAATGTAGACGCCGCCATCGGGGCCCACGGCGACGCTCTTGCCGTCATCCAGGTCGCCCGCGTCAATCTGCCGGACCCACTGCTGGGCGCCCAGGATGTTGAGCTTGAGCAGGAAGATGTCGCTGCTCAGCGCCGGGGTGGTGCCGTCGAGGCTGCCGTAGGTGTTCCCGACGATGTAGACCTCGTGGGTGGGCGTGACGGCGATGCCGCGCGCCATGTCGCTGTCGGAGCTGCCGAACTGCTGGAGCCAGTACGGGTTGCCCGCCGTGTCATAGAGCCCGGCGATGATGTCGTAGTTGTTGGGGTTGCCGCCGTTGGCGAAGCTGCCGCCGGTGTAACCGGTGAAGTAGAGGGTGTCGTCCGCGCCAATGGCGATGCCGGTGGCGAAGTCATCCATCTGCGTGCCGTTCTGGCGCAACCACAGGCGGTTGCCGGCTGCGTCATACTTGGCGATGAAGAAGTCGATGCCGCCCGCGTTGCTGTAGAAGTCGAAGCCACCGAAGGTGGTTCCAGCCACATACGCGTTGCCATCCGCGTCAGTGGCCACGGCGGTGGCTCGGTCCGCCCCGGTGGTGCCGAGCTGGTGGACCCACTGGAGGTTGCCGGCGGTGTCGTACCGGGCAATGAACGCGTCCTGACCGCCGGCCTTCGGGTCGGAGCCGAGCTGGCTGGTCGTCTGACCCACCACGTAGACGCTCGCGCCTGCCACGGCCACGGCGTTGGCCTGCTCATCCAGGTTGGCGCCGAGCTGGGCCACCCAGGAGGGGGACGGAACCTGGGCCGCTGCGACGGAGGGGATGCCCGCGGCGCCGATAACGCCCGCGAACCCAAACATGCTCAAGAGAAGGTGTTTCATCACGAACTCCATTTCTCAGTGGGGGGAACAGCACCGCGGCGTCAGGGAGGGAGATCTGACGTCACGGCACTCTTGCAAGACCACGAGAAACGGGCGCGCGGAAGATGGGTAATTAAAGACACACATGCGACAGTGTCTGGCTTGAACACGACCGTGACACATGGACGCGTCATGTCATTTCACGACGCAGCCGCGCCCAGGCCTCGAAGCTCATGGGTGAAAGGCCGTAGGAGCGCGCGATTTCAGGCCGAGCCAGCACCGGGGCGACGTTCATGTACGTCATGCCTTGAGCCACGCCGGGATGCAGGCCGGCCGCGACGGCCTCTTCGATCGTGGAGGACTGGACCACGTACTCCTTGCCGTCGACGCGTGAGAGGACCTCGGCGATTTGAGGAAGCGTGAGCAGGTCCCCCGCGAGCTCCAGCGTCACTCCCTGGAACTTCGCGGGCTCGTTGATCGCCGCCGCGGCTGCCTTGCCGATGTCCTCGGGGGCGATGAGACCGATGGGCTTGTCGGCCTTGACCACCGTGAGCAATCGGCGCCCGTCGACGAAGCCGGAGGGATCCAACATCGCGTGGTCCATGAAGGTGGCGGGCAGGAGGATGGTCCAGTGCTTGAAGCCCGCGGTGCGGACGAGGTCGCACGTGGCGAGCTTGTTCTCCCAGTACTCCTCGTGGAACTTCCAGCGCCCCTCCGCCCAGCCTTCGACGTTGCGGTGGGCGCCGACGCCGGTCGTCGCGGTGTGCACGAAGGTCTCGACGCCCTCGGCAAGCGCGGCCTCGACGAGGTTCTTCCCTTGCTGGCGCTCCTTGCTGAAGTCGATGCCGGTCGCGGAGACGATGGGGGACTGCATCGAGAAGACCGCCCGCGTCCCGGCACAGGCGGCGCGCAACGACGCTGGATCATCCAGGTCCCCGACGACCACCTCCGCGCCAGCCGCCGCGAGGGCCCTGGCGTTCGCCGCCTCCGGATTGCGCACCAGGACGCGCACTTTCGTGCGGCCCTCGGCCAGCAATGCCCGGGCGGTGGCGCCCCCCTGGCGTCCTGTGGCGGCGGTGACGAGAACGGACGCGTTGCTGCGCATCGGCGGCTCCTTTGTAAGTGGGGGACCCCACCGTTTATTGTTCGTGTTAAATACGGAGGGGCCCCCCGTTTGTCAAAGAGAAGGGTCTCGTGAGGAGGAGTTCGCCGTGGAGCAGGTGAAGCGGTTGCGCGCGGACGGGCAACGCAACAGGGAGCGGATTGTCGCGGTCGCCGCGGAGCTCGTCGCCAAGGAGGGCGCGCAGGTGTCGCTCGAGGAGATCGCTCGGAAGGCGGGGGTCGGTTCGGCGACCCTGCACCGGCATTTCCCGTCGCGGCAGGCGCTGCTGGAGGTGGTCTTCCGCGACGGCGTCGCGCAGCTCTGTGCGCGGGCCGCCGCGCAACCGGGCAAGGCGCCCGCCGCCGAGCTGGCGGACTGGCTCGAGGAGGTGACGGTCTACACCGCGACCCACCGCGGGCTCGCCGCCGCGCTGCTGGCCGGCCCGGATGGCCTGTCCGCCGAAGACATCTGCTGCACCGACATGCTGCTCAAAGTGCTGAAGGTCCTGGTGGCGCGGGCGTCATCCGTCGGTGCGCTTCAAGCGGGCGCCACGGCGGAGGACCTGATGATGCTGGCGAACGCGATCGCCGTCGCGAACGAGAATGATCCGAACACCGCGCGCCGGGTGCTGCGCCTCGCGCTGACCGGCATCCGGCGCTGAGCGCGGTCGAGGGGGAGCGGGTTCCGGGGGAGCAGGCAACCCCAGGCCCCCAACGCGAAGGCCCTCAGGCGGTGCTGGAGGCCTTCGTGGGTCTGTCGTTCCGAGCGCTCCAGAAGGTCGTCATGGAGCGCTTCGACTACTGACCGATCAAGGGCAGGTCGCGGGCTCGAGGTAGAAGGCTTCCCACGAGCCCGTGTCGGTGGGATTGCAGATGCCTCCGTTGCCGCCATTGCCGCTCTGGATGGGAGCGCCGGGAGTGTTCTCCTTCCAGTTGCGCGCGGTGCCTGTCGTCGATTCGAAGCCATATCGATTGCGGCCGCCGAAGACGCCGCATGCGTGGCGGGTGAACGACTCCGCCGTGCCGAGCGAGGCATTCAGGGTGAGCTGATCCGCGACCACCGCCAGGTACGCGCCGCTCGTTCCCTTGAGCTTGTATTTCGCGCCGCTGGTGACGAGCTCGAAGACCTCGCCACCGGTCTGCGTCGTGCCGAGGGCGGCCACCTTGCCCGTGCCGTCGACGGTGAGCCACTGGTCGGTGCGCTCACTCTGGATGCGGAAGCAGCCCGCGCTGCCGCTGGCCTCGGTATGGCAGGTCGCATCGCAGCCATCGCCTGACTGGGTGTTGCCATCATCGCACTGCTCGCCGCTCTCGACCGTGCCGTTGCCGCACACGGGGCCGCCGCCGCTGCCCGGGCAGGAAACCGGTTCGAGGTAGAAGGCCTCCCAGGCCCCGCCATCGGCCGGATTGCAGGCGCCGCCATTGCCGCCGTCACCACTCTGGATGGGCTCGCCCGGCGCGGTTTCCTTCCAATGGGGCGCGCTCCCCACGGAGGCCCGGAAGCCGACGCGGGTGCGCCCGCCGTAGCCGCAGGCCAGCTGGGTGAACGACTCTCCGCTGGTGAAGTTGGCGCCCATCGTGAGCTGGTTCGCCACCACCGTCAGGAACGCGTCGCCCGAGCCCTTGAGCTTGTACTGGGTGCCGTTCGGAACGAGCTGGAAGACCTGCCCGCCGGCTTGCGTCGCGCTGCCGGCGATGACCTTGCCCGCGATGTTGACGGTGAGCCACTTGTCGGTGCGCTCGCTTTGAATCTGATAGCAGCTCCCGCCCGAGGTCTCGACGAACCAGGCGGTGTAGGTGGCCGCGCTGCCAGGCGTGATGAAGGTGTGTGATTGCGCGCCTCCGTCAGACCACGACGAGAACGCCCAGAACTTGCCACCCGCATACTGCGGCGACTCGGCGCCCACGGAGCGGACGACACCGACCACGCCCGTCGTGTTGTGCGGCGCCGCGACCGGCCGCCCGTCCATCAGGACCTGCAGTCCGTTCGGCACGCTGGTCACCGTGAGCGGGACCGTGACGGGGTGGATGTCGCGATACGTCGTGTGGGTCAGGCCAATCGAGTCACGCACCGTGAGCCGCAGGCGATACCAGACGTTGGCCGAGCTCTCGCCGATGCTCGGGATGGGCCAGCTCCCGCTCGCGACGCCGGTGGTATCCGCCATGGCCGGGTGCGTGTGGGTGTCGTGATGGAAGGTGATGTTCCAGGTCATCGCGCTCGGAGGCAGCGCGCCATCCTCCTGGTCGCTGGCCGAGCCGGAGAACGTCATGTTGGTGGAGGCGATGTAGGTCGCGCCCGTGGCCGGCGTCACGATCGTGGCCACTGGCGGCTTGTTGGACGTCACCGTCAGCACGGCCTCGGTGCTGGTGGCCGAGCCAAGCCCGTTGGTCACGACCGCGCGGAAACGCGCGCCGCTGTCGGTGAGCTGAGCGGCGGCCAGCTCGTAGCTCGGCGAGGTCGCGCCGGCGATGTCCACGCCGTTGCGCTGCCACCGGTAGGTGAGGGGCGGCTCGCCGCTCGCCGACACCGTGAAGGAGGCCGGATAGCCGACGGATACCAACGTGCTCGCCGGCTGCTGCGCGATGCTCGGCGGCAGCGAGGCCGTATAGGCGATGCGGCCCACCTGGCCCGAGCCGCGCGCCAGGTAGTAGAGCGCGCCATCGGGCCCGACATCGAGGTCCACGGGCCCGGCGGCGGCCGTCGCGAACAGCGAATTCGCGCCGGTGTTCGGGTCGATGCGCGCAATCCAATTGTTGGTGTAGTCCGCGAAGAAGTACTGACCGACATACGCGCTGGGAAAGGCCGAGATGGGCGGATTGTAGAAGGCACCGCCAGCGATGCAGTTGCCGGCAGCCGTGCCGGAGCCATGCGGGTACGCGTAGAACGGCTGCGTGAGTTCCGGGCGGTTCGTGAAGTAGCCCTCCGTCATCGGCCAGCCGTAGTTGGCACCGGCCTGGCCGCGGTTGATCTCCTCCCAGCCGCCTTCGCCCACGTCGTTGATGAACAGGATGCCCGTGCCGGGTTGAACGTCGAAGGTGAAGGGGTTGCGCAGCCCCATCGCCCAGGTCGCCTTCGCGAGCCCGGTGGCGGTCGCATAGAACGGATTGTCCGTGGGGATGCTGCCGTCCGGGTTGAAGCGCAGCAGCTTGCCGAGCGGCGTGTTCAGGCTCTGTGAATTGGAGGAGACCGCGTTCTCGCCGACGGAGACATAGAGCTTGCCGTCGAGTCCGAAGCGGACCGCGCCGCCGTTGTGGTTGGCGGCGTCGAGCGTCGGAAAGTCGGCGAGCACCAGCTCGCTTCCGGGAACCACCACATTGCCGTTGGCGGTGAAGCGGCTGACCCGGTTGTGGATGCTGCCGGCGACCGACGTGTAATAGACGTAGAGATAGTGGTTGCTGTTGAAGTTGGGATCGAACGCGATGCCCATCAACCCACGCTCGTTGTCGTTGTCCACGGCGAGCGTCATGAACGGAGTCGCCAGAAGCTGGCCGTTCACGACGACGCGCAGCGAGCCATTCTTCTCAGAGATGAACAGGCGCCCGTCAGGCGCGAAGGTCATGGTGGTGGGGCCCTGGAGGCCACTGACAAAGACCGAGTCGGCGAAGTTGGCGTCTTGCATGACCGCGGCCGCTCGCGCTTCCGCCAGCTCCGGGGGTGACTGCGTCGAGCAGCCCACGAGGAGGGAGAAGACCGCGCACACGGCGGCTCGTACATTCGTTCCTGTCATCGCTGCTCATCCCGGTCGAACTGCGAGTGGTGATTCCCGCTTTTACACTGAAAGCCTGTTCGACCAGGGCCGATTCAGCAATTCGGCAATGGATTCCCCCGACCCTCGTAATGAGTGCAGCGGATGTCGCCGCATGCCTCGGGGGGAGGCTCACATGGACAGTGTTTCTCGTTTCCAATCGGGTCTGAATGGTATCCGCGTGTCTTCGGTTTCGGAGCCGGCGTCGCAGGCAACGACGTCCCAGGACTCCACCGCCGAGCGCACGCTCCGGGAGCTGTTCTTCCACAGCAGCTTCGAAGCGCAGTCCCGGCCCTCGACATCCTCGTCCTACAAGGCCCTGGCCGAGAGCACGCCTCCTCCGGACGTGTCCAACCCGTCCGTGGATGATTGGCAGGCCTGGTGCGAACAATTCAAAGGCAATGCAGAGGCCGAGCTCACCCGCAAGCGCGGCACCACCCTGCCGGACCTCGCCGCCGACCAGGCCATGCATGGTTCCCGCTCGCCCATGTATGCCGCGGGTCGCTCCACCGTGACCGGCAACGAGAACGTCCCCGCCTTCTTCCAGGACTTCCCCGCCACCGGCGAGCGGCAGATGCAGCTCTACACCTTCTGCCGTCCGCCTCCAGGCCAGGCCCTGAAGCCCGAGGACCGCAACCAGTGGGTGTCCTTCGAGGTGCACGGCGACATCTGCAAGGCCTACTCGGACAACACCTTCACCCATGGCCGGCAGGGCACCAACTCCCGCCTGGGCTACCCCAACTCCGGCCTCGAGGACGCCGTGAAGACCCGTCCGCCCTTTCTCGATGATCCGATGGTGAAGGCGTTCCGTGACGCCCGGGTCGCCTCCGGCAAGCCCGACGCGGTGCCCTTCCAGGAGTTCCAGAACGGCTACCTCGCCGACCTTGGCGGCAAGGTGCAGGCCTTCTCCAAGGATGGACAGCGCCTGGGCACCGCGTGGCCCGGCGGGGACATGACCGCGGCGCCGACGCAGGACCCTGGGGGCGTCCAGCAGCCAACGGGCCCCTACGGCACCACCGGCCCGTTGAACGGGGACACCTCCTTCGGCAACGCGACGGTGCAAATGGGCACCTCCGCGAGCCACGGCGGCGCTGTGACCAGCCTCGTCTACGACGGCAAGGAGTACATCAACAACAAGGACCATGGCCGGCAGATGCAGGTGGCCTTCTCCCTGGATGGTTACAACGAGGCCCTGATGCCCACCGAGGCGGGGAGCCACCGGAACGGCACGGACCCCATTTCCACGACGCAGGTGGTGGGCTACGGCGCGCAGCCGGGCCACATGACCAGCACCGTGCATCCCGCATACTGGCTGGAGCCGGGAGAGGAGGCGGGCCCGTACAACGGCGTTTCCCACGCCAAGAACACGACCCTGGTCTCCGAGGATCTCATCACCAAGGACATCACCGTCGGTGTGGGCGGTCACGACAACGTCATCCAGTACGACAGTCACATCCACCTCGCCGCGCCTCACGACACGGCCTACGTCGAGGCCCCCACCACCTACGTCAACCGCGAGTTCGAGAAGCACTACCGCTTCGACCCGGCGACGGGCGAGTCGCGCGAGTACCCCCGGGTGCACTCGGAGGACCCGACGCCGGGCGGCTTCAAGGATGAGGCGGGCAACGTGCCGCTCATCGTCGCCACGGAGGATGGCAAGCATGCCATGGCCATCTGGTCGCCGGACGAGACGCTGCCGGACCTCCAGTACCGCCTGCACCAGTTCGACCTCAACAACCCCACGGACGACTGCTCCAAGCTCAGCGTCACCTTCGGGATGTCGGGCGGCGTGCCGGAGGACATCAAGACGCGGAGCTACGTCATCGTCGGCACCGTGGAGGAGGTGAAGGCCCGGCTCGCGGAGCTGTACAATCAGAACCCCACCGGCGTGGAGCGCAAGTGGCCGGAGGACATGCGCTGACCGAAGCGAGTGTCGAGAGGAGGTCGTCCATGCATCGCGGTTCCTGCTTGTGCGGCGCGGTCCGCTTCACCGTGGAGGGCGAGCTGCCCGCCCCTGACGCCTGCCACTGCACCCGGTGTCGCAAGCACTCGGGCCACTACTTCGTCTCGACCGACGTGCCGCGCTCCGCCGTCACGATCGAGGGCGCGGACAAGGTCGGCTGGTTCCAGTCGTCCGAGAAGGCGCGTCGCGGGTTCTGCTCTGTCTGCGGCTCGTCGCTGTTCTGGGATCCGCTTCAACGCGATTGGATGGGAATCGCGTTGGGAGCCTTCGACACGCCTACCCACACCCGCATCGCCGTCCATGTCTACATGGCCAACAAGGGCGACTATTACGACGTGGCGGACGGGGTGCCGCGGTTCGACACGATCCCGCCAAAGTAGGTTCCCGCGGACGCCATGGGAACCGCCTTTAGCGGGAGGCCGCGATCCCCTTCAGGATGAGATCGATGCCGGCCAGGAACTCGGCGAGGTCATCGTGCCCGGGCAGTTGGGCCGCGAGCTTGCGGGTGAACGGATACTCATTCGCGTCGAGCTCCTTCCACCGGGCCGACACCGTGTTGAGAAACTCAACGCGGTCCACGGACGGATCGAGCATGCGGCCGTTCGCGGCATTCTGGATGCTCACGCCGACGATGTAGCTCATCAGGGTCGACCCCGCCGTGAATTGGGCTCTGTCTGAAAGCCCCATCGCCTGGAGCTGGTGCCCGATGCGCTCGAAGATCCGCAGCATCGGAGACTCCCACGGGGCGAGAGAGAGCTGCGCGCCCACCCACGGATGCGCATCGACCGTCTCGAACACCGCGACGGCGAGCCCGCGAAGCGATTCCTGGGGCGTGGCGGAGGCGGGGACTTCGGGCATCGCGCGGGCGACGACGACGTCGGCAGCGGCGACGAGCAGCTCGTCCTTGTTCGCGATGTGCCAGTAGATCGCGCCGGCGCCGGTCTCCAGCCGCGTGGCGAGCGCGCGGAAGGTCAACCCGTCCTCCCCCTGGTCGTCGAGCAGCGCGATCGCCGCTTCGACGATCCGCTCGCGTGAGAGCGCGTCCTCACGCCGTTCCGACCCGCGCCTTTCCTTTCCCATGGCCCCATCTTGACAGAACTGGAACGGCGTTCCAATGTGGTTAATGGAACGGTGTTCCAGTGGCCATTCCGAGAGGAAGCACGATGACTCCCATTGCCATCATTGGCGCTGGCCTGGGCGGGCTGACGCTCGCTCGCGTCCTGCACGTCCACGGCATCTCCGCCACGGTCTACGAGGCCGACGCGTCCGCCGATGCGCGCACGCAGGGCGGCATGCTCGACATCCATGACTACAACGGGCAGCTCGCGCTGAAGGCGGCCGGGCTGTTCGACGCGTTCCGCCGGATCATCCATGAAGGCGGCGAGGCTTCGCGGATCCTCGACCCGCACGGCACGGTCCTGCTCGACCAGCCCGACGACGGCAGCGGCGTTCGCCCCGAGGTGCCGCGCGGCGAACTGCGGCGCATCCTCCTCGACTCGTTGCCCGACGGCACCGTGCAGTGGGGACGCAAGGTCACAACCATCCACCCGCTCGGCGGCGGGCAGCACACGCTGACGTTCGCGGATGGGGCGAGCGTGACGACGAGCCTCGTGGTCGGGGCGGACGGCGCATGGTCAAAGGTCCGGCCGCTGCTGTCCGACGCGAAGCCCGCGTATGTCGGCACCTCGTTCGTCGAGACCTACCTGCTCGACGCCGACGCACGCCACCCGGCCAGCGCGAAGCTCGTCGGAGGCGGAGCGCTCTACGTCCTCGCACCCGGCAAGGCCATCCTCGCCCACCGCGAGCCCCACGGCGTCCTGCACACCTACGTCGCGCTCAGCCGGCCGCAGGAGTGGTTCACGGACATCGACTTCTCCGACCCGAAGGTGGTGAAGGGTCGGGTCGCGGCGGAGTTCGACGGCTGGGCGCCGGAGCTCACCGCGCTGATCACCGACGGTGAGACAGCCCCCGTCCTCCGGAAGATCCATGCGCTCCCGCCCGGACATCGGTGGACTCGCGTGCCCGGTGTGACATTGCTCGGCGACGCCGCGCATCTGAACCCGCCCGACGGAGAGGGCGCCAACCTCGCGATGTACGACGGCGCCGAGCTGGGCAAGGCCCTGGCCGCGCACCGGGGCGACTTCGATGCCGCGGTCGCCGAGTACGAGGACGCGATGTTCCTCCGCGGCGTGGACGCATCCGCCGAGGCCGCGAGGATTCACGCGCTCTGCTTCAACGACGACAACGCGCCGCACGGGCTGATCAACCTGTTGACCGGCGGCACCGCACCGGATGCTTGAGGTGCCGTGTCATTCCGGAAGTCTCGGGTTCCACCTGGGCTACGGGATGAAGGTGGGGATGGCCCGCCCCTTCATCCAGGCGTCCATCATCCCGTCCTCGAGCAGCTTCCCGACGACGTGGTAGCGCGACACCATCGCCGGGGAGGTGAGCGCGTCCTCGCAGACGACCTTGGCTTCGCCCAGGTAGGACGAGTGACACATCCATACCTTCGCGCTGTCGTTCCAGAGGAGCCCGACGTGGTAGTCGAGTCCGACGACGTAGAGCCCGGCACCGGTGCTCATCAACCGGTCGACGACTTCGGACACAGGACGGTCGCGAAACCGCCAGGTCTTCAGCGCAGGTGCCAGCGTCTTCACGATGTGCTCGGCGGGCTGTTGGGCCATCCGTACGCGCTCGATTCGGAAGCCCGCGTCCCGAAGCACGGTGGAGACGAAGTAGCCACAGGCAATGCTCCCTGTTCCGGGAGTCTGGCTGTGGCCGTAGAACTCCCAGGGCGTGCCGTACCAGGCCGGCATCAGCTGTCGGGTGATGGCCTCAAGTACGGTTGAACGGGCCTCGTCCCGCAGGGATGTGCGCTTGACGCCGGGCTGGTGCCACCGTGTGCCGAAGTCCTGTCGTCGGGCCTCCAACCCGGCGACCACCTCGGCATAGGGACGCTCTGGGCGTGGAGGCTCGGGCTCCGCGTCGACAGGGGTCAGGGCGAGGAGCAGCAGGATGGGGACCATGCGCCTGTGGACGTCTGGGCCCGCGCGGGGGTTCCCTGGGACATTCCGCGAGCAGGTGGTCGTCCTTGTCGGGCAGGCTCCCGCCACGACGAAGCGTGATCAACCGGGGTCTCGCTCTTTCGGCAGGATCGGCATGGTATTCCCCTGAGGGCCCCATCGAGATGAGACTTCCAGAGCGACTGACAGGTCTCAGCGCGGATGACCAGGGGGCGTTCGCGCGAAGGAACGCGGAGAAGGCTTCGCTCGAAGAACTCCTCGACGCGCTCGACCTCGAGCCGCTCGGCGAATGGGCGCTGCTCCACATCGTCCACGAGCTGGTCCAGCGCGGGAGGGAGATCCTCGCGCCGATAGAGGCGAGGCTGGTGGCGCGTCCGACAAGCAAAGCGGCCTACGGGCTCTGCGAGGCGTTGATTGAGCTCTTCCAGGAAACGCCAGAGGCGCAGCCCGAAATCATCCGCGCGCTCATCAGGGCAGGGGAGGAGGCCGTGCGGACCGGGGCCAGTACGTCCGAGGCCACAACCTTGATCGTCCACCTCGCCGATTGCGCCCGGCTGTCAGGGCGGACGCTCCCGGAAGCACGCCCGCTGGCGCTCGCCTTCCTCGACCGCGCCCGGGGCGAGCCGGAGCCCTACCGGTTCGCCGTCAGCGAAGCGGCCTTCCTTGCTGGCGACGAACCCGGTGGGACGGGCTGAGCATGGACAGGGAGCCTACCCTGCTGCCTCGGTGCTCCGCTCCTGCGCGAGGAGGATCAGCTTGGCGCGGCTGGGCACGGCCAGCTTGACGAAGATCCGCTTCAGGTGAGTCTTCAACGTGTTCAGCGAGCTCCCCATGTCCTCCGCGATGGTTCGGTTGTCCCAACCATTCAAGACGCGCTGAACCACATCCAGCTCGCGAGGGGTGAGCCGCTTGCGCCACTCGGTGGGAACCTGAACGCTGTGTGACACCTCCTGGAACAACAGCGCCCAGGGCGTTCTCCCGGGATGGGCTGGCAACGGGAGGAACGTCACCTTCAAGCTCCGCCCCAGCCGCCGGAACGTCAGGACGTCCTGCCCGGCGAGCATCCGCTGTCCGGAGCGACTGAGCCGCTCCAAGGCGTCCAGGAGGACCTGGGGCAGTCCGAAACGGCCACAGGGCTCATCCGGGAACCAGCGATGGAGCAGCGCCGTGGAGCGGGGCGTGCGCATCAGCTCGATGGCCGGCGGGCTCAGCACGATGCTCTCAAGCCCGGTATGGCGGAAGAGCTGGTCCAGGAGGTCTCCCTGACGGACCAGGTCTCCCAGCATGAGGCAGTTGCGAACCGTCCTGGCGAGGATGGGCGTCAGGCGTTGAAGAAAGGCCTGCTCGTGCTCCGAGAAGGCCTTCCGGTTCTCCCGATACAGGGTGAAGCCGCTGTGCCAGCCCAGCCCCATGTCCAGCGACACGGAGATGATGCGCTCCACCGGCATGTGCATCTCCCGGCAGTGCGCATACATGGCGCTGTTCCGCATCGCCTGGCGCGACAGCATCTCGGACTCCCGCAGCACCGTGTTGGGCTGCTGGACCACCGCGGCGCTCACGAAGCACTCGTGTGAAATCTCCGGGTAGCGGTCAAAGAAGACCTGCGGCATGTCCTGGATCATGGGCCAGTCGTATTGACCGGGCTCACCGGGCCTGGACACGCAGAGCCCGCCAAAGTCCGCCGCCAGCACGCGCGACAGAATCCTGTGGGACTCGGAGAAGACCTCTTTCATGTCGAGTGAGCTGGTCAGCGCTGTCATGACCTCCAACAGCACCTGCTCCCGCTGCATGGAATCCGGCTGGCCCTTCACGCGCATGACTTTCCTCCACGTCTGGATTCAAGCGTAAGCACGACGGTTGGGATGGTTTTACCATGCGGGACAGCGTCACCCCTATGGGTGATGCCCGCTTTCAATGGGTTCCCGTACTTTCCGCGAGCTCCGTCGTCGAGTGGAACTCATGCGAATGACAGTGACTGAACCGAGCTTGCCCGTGGGCAGGTGCTCACGGTGGTAACCCCGCTGTACGCCAAGGAGAGAGTCAATGCACAATCAACTGTTTGCATGCATTCTGGCTGTCAGTGTCTGTCTGGTTGGAGGCAAGGCCGAAGCCCTTCCCGGCGGCTGGCACATGGGGGAGGCGGGCAACAAAGTCATCCTCTACGATCAAAATCACGAGGCTGTCTGGGCTGGCTACTTCGATGAGGAAGGGAAGTGGCACGAGTCGACCTACACGCCCAGGGGCGGCAGCTCGGGGGGCCAGGGCGAAACGATGGGCGACATCAATAGCTCGGCGGACTACGTCTTGGTGAACATCACGAGAAGGGTGGGAGGGATCATCGTCTTTGACCCCACGAAGCGTGTGGTCGTCTTCGAGGTCCGTGGCGGTGTGGCGGCTGGGACAACCGTCAGGATTCCCGCGAACAGACTCAGCGACACTGTGCAAATGGTGGCCGCGGTCGACGACAAGGGGGCGGCACTCGACGTTGCGTTCTTCAAACGGGCGGTCTCCTGCGGCAGCAGGTCCTTCTGGGTCAGCCGCTAGCCCTCCGCACAGTCAGCGCCCGGAGCTTCTCGGCTCCGGGCGTCCTGGATGGATGCCGGGGCTGCAATGTGGGAAGAGTGCGGCCTGCCCGAACGGCTCCCGGTGGATGACGCCGGGCCCTGCATCGGGTGGGAGCGTGCCATGTCGATTCCAGGAGCGATCGCTGTGTACACCTCGGGCTCGCACCCAGTGCCTCCCGTCGAGCAGGGTGCCATGGCAAGCACCCAAGTGGTGCGTTCACCGCTTGAGAGCGCCCTCCACTGGGTGGACACCCAGCAGCGTCCGGACGGCGCTCTCTCCATCACGTTCCGGGTGGTCACCTTTGAAGAGGAGGTGCTCACCCAGGTGGAGGAGCAGGAGTGGAATGCCGTGCCACCCTCCGCACGACTGGAGCCGGATCGTGTCCGGCACTTCCTCGAAGCGCTCGTCGAGGTGGTGAGCGAGGAATCGAGGCGGCTTGAATCGTCTTGGATTTCCGAACAGGACTCCCTGCGTCGTTCCGGTGCAAGGCAGCGTGAGAGCTTCGCGCGAATCCTGAGGGCGCACGTGGCCCGTGACTTCGGCTCCGATAGCGGAGACTGACGCGTGCACGAGTACGATTTGATCGCGGACTGGTATGCATCCCACCGCGCGGGCCCCATGGGTGTCCCGGAAGTGACGGCGCTCGCGGCCTCACTGCCGGCCGGTGCCTCGGTGCTGGACGTCGGCTGTGGCACGGGACTGCCGCTGACGCGGGTGCTGCTGGAGCATGGCTGCCACGTGATGGGCGTGGATAGCTCCCGCGAGTTGCTGGCGCGGTTTCAAGCGAACTTCCCCCACGTGCCGGTGACGTGTGCGCCCATCCAGTCCTGTGAGCTTCAGGAGCGGGCGTTCGATGCCGCGATCGCGTGGGGCGTCTTGTTCCACCTGCGCCACGAAGAGCAGGACCAGGCAATCGCCCATATCGCGCGGGCATTGAAACCTGGCGCCGCGTTCCTCTTCACCTCGGGCGACGCCCACGGCTCCATCGACGGCGAGCCGATGGATGGCGTGCCGTTCCGCTATTACTCGTACAGCGTCGACGGGTATCGCGACCTGCTGCGCGCGCACGGGCTCACGCTGGAAGAGACGCACACGGACCCAGGCGGGAACGTCTACTTCCTGTCGCGCAAGACGGGATGGGGTGGCTGAACGCCATCCGCGACACACCGGCCCGAGGCGTTTGGATTGCGCCGTCCTGGGGAGTGAGCCGCGGACTGGCGCATGCAGCGTGCGGCAAGGCCGCCCCGCACGCGCTGTCGACGCTGCGACCTCCGGCGCGGTCCCGCTCATGCGTTGGCGGTCGTGCGCAGCGCCGCGAGGAATTGCTGCACGACCGGCGAGCCCGCCCGGCCGTCATGCACGAATTCGACGTCGAAGCGGCCGTCGAGCTCGTCAAGCGCGACCAGTCTCACCGTGCTCGGGCACGTCGTTGAAGTGCTCTCCGGCACGAACGCATAGCCCATTCCGGCTGCGACGAGCCCGATGAGCGTTGGGATGTCGCTGCCGACCTGCGCGATGCGAGGCGTGAATCCGGCCCGCCGGCACTGCTCGAGCAGGAACCGGTGATTCGCGGCGGACCGGAGCGGGTCGAACCAGACAAACGGCGCGCCCGCGAGTTCGGCCAGTTGACGGGGTGCGCGGGAGCGCTGGCCCGGCGTGGACAGCATCGCGAGCACGAACCGGTCGCGTAGCAGCCGCGTGCCTGACAGATGCGGCGCTTCGTCCTGCCGCCACGCCATGATGCCGCCATCGAGATCGCCGCGTGCGATGGCCGTCGCCTGCTCGGCCGACAGCATTGGCGAGATGGACAGCATCACGTCCGGGCAGGCGTTCCGGAAGGCCTTGAGAACGTTCGACACCACAGGCAATGGGAAATAGTTCGGCAGCACGCCGAGACGCAGCTCGCCGAGTTGGCCGGCTGCGCTGCGCAGCGCACGTTCGCGGCTGCCCTGCAGCTCGGCGAGCATGCGCGTGGCGTCCTGCAGGAAGCTCACGCCGGCCGCCGTGAGCGCGACGCCCGTCGAGCGGCGGATCAACAGCGGGGTGCCGATCGCCTCCTCAAGCTCGCGGAGCTGGCGGGAAAGCGCGGGTTGCACAATCCCGATTGCGCGGGCGCCGGCCATCACACTGCCGGCTTCAGCGACCGCCACGAAGTAGCGGAGGTGGCGCAATTCGACCTGTCGCATGCAGTGCCTGCCCGTTCCGTGGGTATGCCTGGAAGGTATAGCATGCTGCATTGAATGGTATTGGGAAGTATGGGTGGCCCAGCCTAGGTTGACCTGCGTCGTGACACCTGTCCGCGCGTCGCGGACGTTTGTCGCCCTTCTTCACATGCCACTCCATATCCAGACTCCCTACCTCCGTTCGCAAGCCGCGTCCCGCCGGCTCGGCAAAGACGTCCTGCTCAAGCTCGAGGCGATGCAGCCGTCCGGGTCGTTCAAGCTGCGTGGCGTCGGTGCGGTATGCGACGCGCGGCGCGCGGCAGGCGTCCGTCGTTTCGTGTCGTCTTCAGGCGGCAACGCGGGCATTGCGGTCGCCTATGCCGGTCGTGAGCTCGGCGTGCCCGTGCTCGTCGTTGTTCCGGAGAGCACGTCCGCGCGCGCACGCGACCTGATCCGTCTTGAAGGCGCGGAGTTGGTCGTCCATGGCGCTTCGTGGGCAGAGGCGAACACGTATGCGCAATCCGTGATTGGCTCGCACGACGCGTTCGTGCATCCATTCGACGATCCAGTGCTGTGGCAGGGCCATGCAACGATGATCGACGAGATGGCGGCAGCTGGACCGAAGCCGGATGCAGTCGTGCTGGCGGTTGGCGGCGGCGGGTTGCTGTGCGGCGTGCTCGAAGGGATGGCGCGCAACGGTTGGGGCGATGTGCCGGTCGTCGCGGCCGAGACCCAGGGCGCGGACTGCTATGCGCGTTCGGTCGCGCAGGGGCGACCTGTCGAATTGCCGGGGATTTCGAGCATCGCCACGTCGCTCGGCGCGAAGAGGCCTTGCGACGCCGCGGTTGAGTGGTCGACGCGCCACGCGGTCGACAACATCGTTGTGTCCGATGCGGCAGCAGTGGCGGCCTCCCTGCGGTTTCTCGACGAACACCGGATTCTGGTGGAGCCCGCTTGCGGGGCCGCACTGGCCGCGCTCGACACGGCGTCGCCGGCGCTTGCCGCCGCGTCACGCATCGCGGTGATCGTCTGCGGTGGCGTCACGGCTACGGTTGAGCATCTGAGGGCATTGGGCGGCCGGGAGCGATGAAAAGGTGGAGCCCTCTTCGGGGGATGTCACATCCCGCGGAGGACCGGTGTCTTCAGGCCGACGGCACCCGATGCTGACACCGGAGAAGACATGACCTCGACCAGGATTCCCCCGAAGGAACTCACCGGACTCTATGGCGCCATGGCGAAGTTGTTCGCCAGCCGGACGTTCGGCCGGGTCCCCAAGTCACTTGGCGTGATGTGGCACCACCTGCCGGTGCTCAAGGCCAGCATGGGCTTCGGGCAGAAGGTCCAGAAGTGGGACCAGTGCGATGAGAGCCTGAAGTCGTATGCGCACATGGTGGTGGCTTCGCTGGTGGGCTGCTCGTTCTGTCTGGACTTCAACTACTTCATGGCCCACAACCAGGGGTTGGATGTGGCCAAGGCGCGGGAGATTCCTCGGTGGCGGGAGTCGACCGTGTTCACCTCCCTGGAACGGGAGGTGCTGGAGTATGCCGAGGCGGTGAGCCAGACACCCCCCACGGTGACGGACGAGATGGTCGCGAGCCTGAGGGCGCAGCTGGGTGCCGCGGCGCTCATCGAGCTCACCACGGTCATCGGGTTCGCCAACCTGACGACCCGCTCCAACACGGCCCTGGGTATCGAGTCGGAGGGCTTCGCCGCCTCGTGCGGGCTGAAGCCGATGGCCCAGCCGAGCGCAAGGCTGGGGGAGGCGTCCGCGTCATGACGTCCGCGCCCGATGCGGCCGGCACTCCGCCAGGCTCGGAGGACCCCTTCGTCACCCAGCGCAGCCTGCTCTTCACGATCGCGTACGAGATGCTCGGCTCCGCGGCCGACGCCGAGGACGTCGTGCAGGAGACCTGGCTGCGGTGGGCGGACTTGGGTGACGCAAGCCGGGCGGAGGTGCGCGACCCGCGCAGCTACCTGGTCCGGATCGTCACCCGTCAGGCGCTCAACCGGCTGCGCACGCTCACCCGTCGCAAGGAGGAGTACGTCGGCGAATGGCTGCCCGAGCCGCTGCTCACCAGCCCCGACGTCGCCGAGGACATGGCGCTCGCGGAGAGCGTCTCCATCGCGATGCTCACCGTGCTGGAGACCCTCACTCCGGCCGAGCGGGTGGTGTTCGTGCTCCGGGAGGTCTTCGACATGCCGTACGACGAGATTGCTCCGGCGCTCGACAAGACGCCCGCCGCCGTCCGGCAGATTGCCCACCGGGCGCGGGAACACGTGGCCGCGCGTCGACCCCGGATGCAGGTCGGCCGGGCGGAGCAGGAGGCGGTCCTGGAGCGGTTCATGGCCGCGGTCAACTCCGGCGATTTGAAGAGCCTGCTCGACGTGCTCGCGCCCGACGTGGTGCTGGTCGCGGACGGCGGCGGCGTGGTGACGGCGGTCCGGACCCCGATTGTCGGCGGCGATCGCGTGGCCCAGCTCCTGTCCCGCTTCCCCACGCTCGCGCCTGGCGCCCGGATCGCGACCATGTGGCTCAACGGAGCGCCCTCGCTCCGGGTCGACATCGATGGAAACCTCGACACCGCAATCAGCGTCGTCGTCGAGAGCGGCCGGATCACCCGGATCTATGCCATGCGCAACCCTCAAAAGATGGGCCGGCTCGGCGAGCAGGTGACGCTGAGCCGGTAGCGACCCGAGGCCTAGCTTGCATGCGTCGCCTTCTCGAAGCGGCGATCCGGCACCAGCCACATCATCGCGGCCAGCACATAGATTGCCTCGGAAAAATGCCCGTTGAAGAAGGCGCTGATGATGCCGGCCAGATAGAAGAGCGGTGAAATCCTGCCCTTGAAATCGCGCCCGACCGCCAGGGCCAGTGCCGACTGCTGGCCTTGCATCACCACCAGGCGGGTTTGCAGCAGCCTCCAGGCGAAGGCGCTCATCAGGAGCACGAAGCCATAGAGCGCCAGCGGCACGGCCGAGAAATGGTTTTCGCCCATCCAGCCGGTGGCGAAGGGGATCAGCGACAGCCAGAACAACAAGTACAGGTTCGCCCACAGCACGCCGCCGGTGACATGGGCGATGGTGTGCAGGAGGTGATGGTGGTTGTTCCAGTAGATGCCAATGTAGATGAAGCTGAGCACATAGCTGAGAAAGACGGGGATCAGCGGCCGCAGGTCGGCCAGTTGGCTGCCGTGCGGTACCTTGAGCTCCAGCACCATGATGGTGATGATGATGGCGATGACGCCGTCGCTGAACGCTTCCAGCCGGTGCTTGTCCATGCTGCCCCCCAGGCACGCTTCGAGTCCGCTGGCCCAGGATAGGCGGAATGGGGGCCCGCTCGCATGCGGTCAGGTCCGCTCTGCAAGATGGTTCAAGGTGTCCATGTCCTCCGCGCTCAAGGTGAGCTCCGCACTGGCGAGGTTCTCCCGGAGGTGTGTGATTGACGACGTACCCGGGATGAGAAGCACGTTGGGGGACCGGTGCAGCAGCCAGGCCAGCGCCACCTGCATGGGTGTCACGCCCAACCGCGTGGCCACGTCGTTCAGCGCGCTCGACTGCAGCGGCGTGAAACCGCCCAGCGGGTAGAACGGCACGTAGGCCGTACCCGTGGCGGCGAGTTGGTCGAGCAGGGCGTCGTCCCGCCGGTGCGCCAGGTTGTAGTGGTTCTGCACGCAGACGATCTCGGCGACCTTGCGGCCCTCGGCGACCTGCGTCGGCGTGACGTTGCTCAAGCCGATGTGGCGGATGAGGCCTCGCTGCTGAAGCTCCGCGAGAGCGGTGAGCGGCGCCTCGATGGAGCCTTCCACCGGGCCCACGGCGCTGAACATCGCACGGAAGTTCACGACATCGAGCACCTCGAGCCCGAGATTGCGCAGGTTGTCGTGGACCGCGCGTTCAAGGTCAGTGGGGGAGAACGCAGGCTCCCAGGAACCGTTGGGCCCGCGGACCGCGCCGACCTTCGTGGCGATCACCAGACCGTCGCGATACGGGTGCAGCGCCTCACGGATGAGCTGGTTGGTCACGTGGGGGCCGTAGATGTCACTGGTGTCCAGATGGTCGACGCCCTGGGCGATGGCCTCTTGCAGCACCGCGACCGCCGCCTTGCGGTCACTGGGCGGGCCAAAGACGCCGGGGCCGGAGAGCTGCATCGCGCCGTAACCCACGCGGCGAACGGTGTGTGTGCCAATGCGGTAGCTGCTGGAGATGTGATTGTGGGCCACGGCGAGGCTCCTTCGTTGTTTGAGGTCGCCCACTCGTTTACGCAAGGAATCACTGCGCGACTATCGGTGGCAATCCGCACAGGTCGTGCGAAAATCCGCACGGTGATGGATGACCTCTCTGACCTTACGGCGTTCCTGGCGGTCGCTCGCGAGGGCGGCTTCCGCAGCGCGGCTCGTGCGTCGGGCACGAGCGCCTCCCGCTTGGGTGATGCGATCCGCCGCCTCGAGTCCCGTCTGGGCGTTCGCTTGCTCCACCGGAACACGCGCAGCGTGACGCCGACGGACGCGGGGGCGCGTTTGCTCGAACGGCTCACGCCAGCGTTGGGTGAGGTGCGGTCGGCACTGGACGTGGTCAACACCTTCCGTGACCGGCCCGCGGGGCGCTTGCGGCTCAATGTGCCCATCGCCGCCGCGCGCCTCATCCTCCCTCGCATCGTGCAGCCGTTCCTCGCGAAGTACCCCGACATCTCCATGGAGGTGACCGCCGAAGAGCGGCTCATCGACGTGGTCGCGGAAGGCTATGACGCCGGGATCCGTTACGAGGAGCGCCTCGAGCAGGACATGGTGGCGGTGCCCATCGGGCCACGCACGCAGCGTTACGCGGCGGCCGCCTCGCCCGCCTACCTCGATCGTCGGGGCCGGCCGAAGCATCCTCGCGAGCTGCTCGAACACGACTGCCTGCGCGGGCGCTTGCTGAGTGGACCGGTGCCCGCGTGGGAGTTTGAGCGTCGTGGAGAGACAATCCACGTCGAACCCAAAGGGCCGCTGCTCTTCAGCCTCAACACGAGCACCGACCTCGCCGTGGAGTCCGCGGTCGCGGGCGGTGGAATCGTCTATCTGTTGGAGGACTGGCTGCGCCCGTATATCGACCGGGGAGAACTGGAGCCCGTGCTCGAACGGTGGTGGCCGAGCTTCTCGGGGCCCTTCCTCTACTACTCGGGCCGGAAGCACCTGCCGGTGCCGCTGCGCACGTTCGTCGACTTCATCAAGTCGACACCGTGGAGCTGACCTTCAAGACAGTCGTTGGAGGCCTGGAGGCCTGGCGCGAGGCTGCGCGGCGCGCCGTTCTTCCGGAGCCGCCTCGCAAACATCCAGGTGCGTTCGCAGCCAGTGTGCCATGGCTTCCGCCTGCTCCTCGCGGAGGAAGTAGGCGATGATTTCCGGGCGCGATTCGCCTTCGGCGGTGACGTGTTCGAGCGTGAGAGGGTAGCGGTTGACGCTTCCCCGCTGATTCCCGCGAACCGGCGGGTCGACGCGGATCGCCCGCACGTCGCGCCACCGTAGGTCGAGCCGGTGCTTCCGTCCGGAGCCGGCCGGCAGGGAAAGCGTGCGCGCCTGGACGTGGAGGCGCAGATCGAAGCGCCCGGCCTTCCGCCATGCGCTCGACACCCGTCCGGTGAGCACACCGCAGGCGATGACGAGCCCCCAGGCCCCAATGCCCGCCAGCACCGGTGCGTTGTGTCCCCCTGCGACTCCTCCGAGGAACACGCCGCAAAGGAAGGCGGAGCCACCCAAGGCCAGGAACACCCAGAAGGTGGTCCCCAGCTCAGTGAGCGTCACGCACTCGCTGCCGTCCTCCCGGAAGAAGGTGGGCACGAGCGGCGGCTCTGGCCTCCAGTTTCGCGACGCGACGATCCACGTCCAGATCGTCAGCAGATTGAAGGGCAGCAGGAACATGAGCATGAACAGCTCCGCGCTCCCCGGGCCCGGCTGCAACACCGCCTCCGAGGGCTGCGCGGGGCGGTAGTACACGGGGACGCTGGCCCCCACGGGGTAGCGCGTCACCAGCGCCTCCACCGGCTCAAGGTCCCCCGTACTCCAGGCGTACAAGCGGCGCTTGCCGCCCTCATGGGACTGTCCGTCGACGGAGTAGGTGTAGGCCAGCTTCAGGCGATAGGTGGTGCTCTTGTTCGAGCGCGCCGTCTCCACCTCGCTCCGGGTGATGGTGCCCTGCACGGTCGGCCAGCTCGCGGACTGCGCCTGGAGGACCGCGGTGGATACGACGAAGAAATCCACGGTCAACATGCCGGCTGTCAGCGGCAACAGGAGCAGGAGCCACAAGGCGGAGGATGTCGCGCGAGAAGACATGGCCTCAGTCTACAGGGCGGCTCCGGAATGAACGAAGCGGCCTCTCCTTGACGCACTCCTGATGCCGCGAACAAATGCTGGCCGGGCACAGCGCCTTCCCATGGGCGGTCGAAGACGAGGGGTTCTCGGTGCGCATCCTGAAATGGCTCGTGGGTGGCGTGGCCTTGTTGCTGGGCGGGGCGTTCGTCTGGGGCAGGCAGCGGGTGTCGCGGGCGCGCGCGGCACGCGTCGAGTCCCTGGCGCCGTGCGCGGCGAACCAGCTCATCACCGGAGGACCCCATGCCGCGGTGGTGAAGCTCGTGGATGTGCACAAACGCGAGGTCCTCTGTCAGCGCGAGGTGTCCTTCCATCTCCCGGAGGAGCTCCTCCCGCGCCGGCCATTCGTGCCATTCGCCAATGCCTCAGGCGCAGCCTGAGCGAGGACAGACCGTGGAAATCCGACACCTCTCCGCACCCGCCTGGTCGGCGTTCAAGGCCTGGCTGCTCAAGTTGAACGGCGTTCCCATCTCCCATCTCCGGCTCCTGACCGGCGGCTGTCCGGCGGAGGAACTGCCCGCGCTCGCGAAGGAACTCAAGCGCGTGCGGGCCGACTTCAAGAAGCGCCCCAACGAGGTCTCGGCCCCCGCGGACGAGCGCCTCCGGAAGGACTACGCGGCGCTCGGTGTGCCCTGGTCCGCGTGGAGCGAGGTGGCGAGCGAGGTCCAGCGCGACCTGAAGCGCAAACGGTACGCGCGCTGGACGGGGGCGGATGCGCTCGAGTTCCCCGAGGGGCCATCCGCCCAGGATCTGGTGACCGTCTTGTTGTTCGGAGGCGTGGAGCAGGCGCGAGCCCATCTGCTGCGCCGCGCGTCGCTCTCCGCGGGCTCGCTCGAGGCGCTGTGGTGCCGCTGGCTGGCGGGTGAGCCGCTCGAACCCGAGACGCTGCGCTCGTTCGCGGGCGCGCCGGAGCAACTCGCGGAGCCCCTCTACACCCCTGGCATTGAGGAAGTGCTGCCGCTGTTCTTCGTCGAGCCCGACCTCGCACGCGCCGAGCGGGCGCTGGAGGTCGCCTCGGCCCAGATGGGCTCGGCCCGGTCGCAGCCGTTGATGGACTTCCTGCGCTCGCTGCTCGGCCTGTGGCGTCAGGACACTTCGGTGGAGGAGGTGAGGGCGCGCTTCGATGCGTATGTCGCGACCGTCCCGCCCTCCGATGTGGCCCATCTGACCGCGCCCGCCTATCTGTATGGCCGATACCTCGAGGCACTCCCTCCTCACACGCTGCTGGAACAGGTGGGCTCGCGTCTCGAGCGCATCGCCGTGCCGGCCAGGGTTGCCGATGTCCCGCCCGTCATGGATGCACTCGCCGCGCTCGAGGAGTTGACGGCCATGGGACTGGGCCTCCGCGTGGAGCAGCGGCCCGGGGATGTCCTCCTCTCCGCACAGGAGCCGGAGACTGGGGGAGGGGACGAGTTCCTGTAGCGCTGCCGTCTGCGATTGACGTCATCCGGAACGGGTGGACTGTCGAGTTGATGCGATGCGCAGCGAGCACACTTCGAGAGTTGTCCGGAGGATAGAACGCATGGGGCCCCGTTGAGGGAGGCGGGCTGAACCCGTTCATCCACAACGTGGAGCCTGTATGTTTATCGAGGCGCGACATCTCCGGATGTCGAGCCTTTCCCTCAAGGAGCCCCATGTCCTTCTTCCGTCAGTTGTTCGCCGCGACCCTCCTCGCCGCCTCCGTGGCCTCCGCGGAAGCCCCGAACGCGAGCTACGAGGAAGCCTCCTCCAGCCAGGCCATGCTCGGCCCCATCTGTCATGAGAGCATTTGCGACACGGACCAGGACTGCCGGAACTCCTGCCCCAGCGCTCGCACCGCGACCTGCGTCCAGAACACCTGCGAGTTCACCTACACGGGCGGTGGCGGTGGCCCTGGTGGTCCGTTCTGCACCGAGCAGATCTGCACCGAGAACTGGGAGTGCAGCTGCAACGGCGTCGCGGGCTACTGCGGCTCGGACTGGACCTGCCACTTCTGACGCCGGGCTAGCGGCAAGCGAAACGCGTTACGCCGCAAGCGCCGGGCCGAACCATCGGGCCAGGGCTTCACGCAGACCCTGGTCCGTGCCCTCTCCGACCCACGCGACGTGTCCGTCCGGTCGAATCAGCACCGCGACGGGCGCCGTGACCGAGCCGAGCACCGGGAGCTCCCACGCCCCCGTGTAGCGAGCGGCGACGCTTCGAACCCGGTCCGCCCAGGGCGTGACGTCGAGCGTGCCGGGCTCGCCCAGGTCGAGCAGCACGGGCCGCGCGTCGTGCAGCAGGTGGAACACGCGCCGGGGGCCGTCGGCGGTGATCAGGTCGAGGTCCGGCATGCGGCGCCCGAGCAGCGGGTGTCCGTTGCCCAGGTCGTAGCGGACGTCCAGCCCCGACATCATCGCCGCGTACTCCTTGCGCGGCCCGTCCATCCGCAGCAACTCGGACAGCGTCTCGCGCACGGCGTCCATCCGCGCGTCACCGCGGCTCAGCGCGGTCTGCGCCATGGTCTTGCGCAGCGCACGGGCCGCGACCGGGTGCCGCTCGGCCTGGTACGTGTCGAGCAGGTCCTCCGGTGAGACGCCGCGCACGACCTGGGCCAGCTTCCACCCCAGGTTCACGGCGTCCTGCACGCCGAGGTTGAGCCCCTGTCCGCCCATGGGCGAGTGCACGTGGGCCGCGTCGCCGGCCAGGAGCACCCGACGGTCCCGGTAGGCCGCCGCCTGCCGCGTCATGTCGGTGAACCTGGAGAGGTACGTGGCGCCGCGCAGGCCGTAGTCCGTCCCGTAGAGCGCGACGAGTCCTTCGCGCAGAGTTTCGAGGGTTGGCGCGTCGCCCGTGCAGACCTGCTCCTCTCTCAGCACGACGCCCACGCGTCCGTCCTCCAGCTTGCCCATGGCGTAGGTGCCCTTCTCGTCCCGGCGGATGCCGAACGACGGCGCTCCGGTCATCTCGACCTCGGCGATGAGGTAGCTGATGGACGCGTCCCACCCCGGGAACCCGATGCCCGCCTGCTTGCGGACGAGGCTGCGGCCCCCGTCGCATCCGACGAGGTACTTCGCCCGCAGCGCACGGCCGTCGGACAGCGCGACGTCGACGCCGGTGTCGTCCTGCGCGAAGCCCGTCACCTCGCACCCACGGTAGATGGGCACCGCCAGTTCGGCCACCCACTCCGCCAGGATGCGCTCGAAGCGCTCCTGCAAAAGCGCGAGCCCATGGTTGTGACGCGTCGGGAAGTCGCTGAGGTCCAGGGGCGCCTGCCCGAACGCGACGTTCTGGACCGCTTGCCCTTGCGAGGTGAAGCGCTCGACGACCCCGCGCTGGTCGAGCACCTCCAGGCTGCGCGCGTGCAGGCCGCGCGCGCGAGAGCCGGCGACCTCCTGACTGGCTCGCCGCTCGACGATGGCCACGTCCACCTGCGCCAACGCCAGCTCCGCCGCCAGCATCAGCCCGGTCGGGCCTCCTCCAGCAATCACCACTGCGTGCTGCGTCACCCTGTCCGTGTGCATCTCTCCGACCTCCCGCTCGTGGACCGAAACGGACGATGGTGGAGCATGGCCGGGGGGGCTTGCGGCAACACCCGGGGTCTGGCATTTGCTGGCTGTGGAAAGAGCGGAGAGGGCTGGCGAGGCGAACTCGAGCGCCTGCCCGAATCAGGGGGGCCGTGGTTTGCTTTCAACCCGTCCCTGCGGAGTTGGGCTTGCCATCAACTCCTCGCACGCCACGGCCCACGCACGCTTGTCGGGGTAGAACGCCTCGTGGAGGTACGCCCAGGTGAGGCGCTGAACGGCTGCGACCCTCGCGGGGTTCTCGTCGGTCGTCTCCGTCACGAGATCGCCGGAGATTCCACCCAGCATGTGCTCGGCTCCAAACAGCGTCAGGAGCGACTTGGGGCCCGGGCTCAAGGTGTACGCGTCCGTGAACCACTCCGGACCGAGGACGGTCAAAGGAGAATGGTCCTGGTCGCCCGCCACGACGAGGGTCGGCGTGGTCATCTCGGCATAGACCTGATTCAAATACGGAAAATGCTCACGCGCGAGTGGGCTCAGCGCATCGCCCCCGCGGCCACCTGCGCATAGCAACACGCCAACCTGGATCCGGGGATCGGAAAGGTCCTCACTCAACTGGCCATCGGGTCCCCGGATTCTGGCGCCGAGCAGCATCGCCGTCGTCTGTGCCCCGAATGAGTGTCCAGCCATGGCGAGCCGGCTGCGATCGACGCGGCCCGTGAGCCCCGGAACGGACGCTTCGATGACGTCCAGATGATCGAGGACGCGCGTGACATCCTCGATGCGGAATTTCCAGACCCACGGGCTCCGTGGATCCTCCGGTCCGAGGCCGAACGTCCTCGAATCAAGAAACGTGGGTTGGATCACGACGAAGCCACGCGCCGCCCAATCATGCGCAAGGGGAAGATAGCCGTCCGACGACGAGCCATGGCCATGCGCGAAGACGATGATGGGCAAACCGCTTCCCGTGACGGGCGCGGAGACCCTCACTTCCAGATCCGCGCCACGCCCCGGTGCGGGGAGGACGACTGGACGCACCGACACCACCGGCGCGGGCGCTTCATTTCGAGGGTTCGATTTGCTCATGGGTCTTGGGATAAGGCCTGCGCTATGGACGGTCCATGCGCAAGACTCCAAACCTGTTAGCTGAAAAGCCAACGCCGTTGGAGCTTCGAGACCCACGTGGCGACGCGGTCGCCGACGTGCTCGGCGCCTCGTTGATCCGGCACGCTCTCTACACTCCCATCGAGGCGCGCGTGCCGTGGGGGCTTCGCATGCCCCGCCGGAATCGCGCGAGCTTCTACCTGGTCGCGCACGGCAGCGCGCGAATCGAGGTCGAGGGGGCGCGAACGCATGTCCTCTCGCCTGGAGATGTCGGCTTCGTCCCTCACGGCACGGCTCACGTGCTGCGCGATTCGGCTGACAGCGAGCTGTTCCCGGTCTGCGACGGTTCGTACTCGCTCAACCGGCGGCCCCTGCGCATCGGAGGACGCGGCGCGGCGACCACCCTGGTCGCTGGCTTCTTCGAACTGAGCGACGGACTGGGCCCGGTGCTCCTTCAAGGCGTGCCGCCGCTCGTCGTCTTGTCGGCGAGCGACCCTGCTTCGGTGCCTTGGGTCTCCGCCGCGGTTCAGTTCATGCTCGCCGAGAGCGCGTCGCCCCGACCGGCGAGCAACATCGTGCTTCAGCGTCTTGCTGACGTGCTGTTCGTGCTCGCCCTCCGCTCGACGGTAGGGGAGGGGCAATGTCAGCGCGGCGCCATCGCCGCCGTGGCCGACCCACGGATCTACGAATCGCTGAGCCTCATGCATGCCCGCGTCGCCGACCCATGGACCGTCGACCTGCTCGCGCGACGCGTGGGCATGTCGCGCTCGGGGTTCGCGGCGCGCTTCACGGATCTCGTGGGAGAATCCCCGCTCCAATACCTCGCGCGCTGGCGCATCGCGCGGGCCGCGGAACTGCTTCGCGACACCACCGAGAAGGTGGAGACCATCGCAGGCCGCGTGGGGTACGAGAGCGTTCCTGCGTTCAGCCGCGCGTTCAAGCGTTGGCAGGGCACGGGCCCGGCAGCGTTCCGGCGCGAGTCCTTCGCTCACTCAGCGCTCGGGGCGTGACGGAGGTGAGCATCCCTCCCGCCAGGCATGGGGTGGACCGGCCAGGCCTGGACGGAGTAGAGGAAAGTCCATGTCATATGTGTCTTCAAGATGGGCCGCAGCATTGCGCACCGCATGGGTGCTTGGAATGGCCGTCAGCACCCTTGGCGCTTGTCGCGACAAGGATCCGGCGCCCAACGCCCCGACGCCGCCGGTCGCCCGCGATGTCATCCTCGAGGGGGTGGAAGACACGCCCCTCGAGGTGGACCTGCCGGCCAGCGGCAATGGGGCACTCACCTTCACCATCGTCGATGCACCGGACCACGGCGCGGTGAGTGAGATCCGCGCCAATGGCTCCATCACCTACACCCCCAGCGCCGACTACAATGGCAAAGATGCGCTCGTCTTTCGCACCACCAACAGCCAGGGCCAAAGCGCTCAGGGCACGGTGACCCTCACCATCACCCCGGTGAATGACGCGCCCGAGCTCTCCTCGGTGGCCAACCAGACCCTCGCCGAGGACAGCTCGTCCGGTGACCTGGCCTTCGCCCTGAGCGACGTGGAGACCCCCGCTGACGGCCTCACGGTCTCCGCCACGTCCTCCAACCCCGCCCTGGTGCCCAACGCTCCCGCGAACCTCATTTTCGGAGGCTCCAGCGGCAGCCGTACCCTCAAGGTGGTTCCCGCCGCCAACGCCAGCGGTTCCACCACCATCACCCTCTCGGTGAGCGATGGTTCCGCCACCACCTCCACGACCTTCACGGTCGACGTCACCGCGGTGAACGACGTTCCCACCCTTTCCCCGGTGGCTGACCAGCGCATCCCTGCTGGCAGCTCGACCGGCGATCTGGCTTTCACCGTGGGCGACGTGGAGACCGCCGCCGACGGCCTCACGGTCATCGCCACGTCCTCCAATCCCGACCTGGTGCCCAACGCCCCCGCGAACCTCGTCTTCGGGGGCTCCGGCACCAGTCGCACCCTCAAGGTGGTTCCCGTCGCCAGCGGCAGCGGCTCCACCACCATCACCCTCTCGGTGAGTGACGGCTCCGACACCACCTCCACCACCTTCACGGTCGACGTCACCGTTCTTGCGCGCCTCTACTGGATGACGGCCTCCAACTCGCTGTGGCGGGTCGACGTGAACGGCACGAATGCCATTGAGCTCAAGACGGGCATCAGCGGGGCGTCTTCTCTCGCAACCGACCCGGTTACCCGTACCGTCTTCTACAATCGCGACAGCGCCATCGTTCGAGTGGACAGTGATGGGGCGAACCCGGTCGATGTCGTGGCGAACGGAGGCTTCCCCAGCGGGCTTGCGGTCGATTCGACGAACCGCAAGCTGTACTGGTCCGACTTCAACGGCAATCGGGTCATGCGCGCCGAGCTGGACGGCAGCAATCCCACGCAGGTCGTCGGCAACATCGATAGTCCGTCCGCCCTCGCGTTCGATGTCCCGAACGGCAAGGCGTATGTCATTACCTACAACAACACCCGGATCGTGCGGTTCAATCTGGATGGCACCAACCCGGAGACGGTCGCTTCAAGCCTGAACGGACTGGGCGTGGGCCTGGCGATCGATTCGAGCAGCGGGAAGATGTACTACTCGACCCGAGGCAGCAGCCTCTATGCCTCCAACCTGGACGGCTCCAGCGCCACCGCCCTGGTGACCAACCCGCAGTACACGGTGCATGGGATTGCCATCGATGTCACGGCCGGGCGGCTGTATTGGGCGGATTGGCTGGGGACCGCGGTCCGGAGCGCGAATCTGGCCGACGGTGGAGACATCCAGACCGTGAACTCGGGCAGCGCCAGGAACCTGGGGCTGGCCTGGATGCCGGCGGAGTAGCCACGGCGCCCCTTCCGCTCCCCGAGGTTTGATTCTCTCGGGGAGTGGGGAGCGCGTGGCCTACGGATGCTTCACTCCGGCGTGACCTTGAGCAGCTTGCCGTTGGTGGCGTCGGTGAGCAGGTAGAGGGCGCCTTCGGGGCCCTGCACCACCTCGCGGATGCGCGCGTTCAGGTTCTTGAGGAGATGCTCCTCGCCCACCACGCGGTCATTGCGCACCATGAGCCGCACCAGCGTCTGGGCGGCCAGGCCGCCGATGAACATGTTGTTGCGCCACTCGGGGAACAGGGTCCCGGAGTAGATGGTCATCCCGGAGGGCGCAATCACCGGGTCCCAGTAGTACACGGGCTGCTCCATGCCCGGAGCCTGGGTGCTCTGGTGGATGGGCGCGCCGGAGTACTCCTCGCCATAGCCAATGGTGGGCCAGCCGTAGTCCTTGCCCGCCTCGGGGCGGTTCACCTCGTCACCTCCCTGCGGCCCCATCTCCACCGTCCACAGCCGGTTCTGGCTGTCGAGCGCCGCGGACAGGACGTTGCGGTGACCGATGGACCAGATCTCCGGCTTCGCCTCCGGGTTGTTCAGGTACGGGTTGTCCTGGGGCACGCTGCCGTCGGGATTGATGCGGACGATCTTGCCGAAGTGGCTCTTCACGTCCTGTGCCTGGACACGGCCCGCGAGGATGGAGCGCTCCCCGAGCGTGACGAACAGCTTGCCGTCCGGGGTGAACACCATCCGTCCCCCAGAGTGCAGCGTCGACTCGAGCGTGGGCATCATGCGGAAGATGACCTTGACGTTCTCCACGCGAGGCTGCGCTCCGTCCACGAGCCGCGCGCGCGCCACCGCCAGCCCGTTGCCGCCCGTGCGGGGCTCGGTATAGGTCCAGTAGATGAGCCCGCTCTCTGCGTAGTCCGGCCCCACCTCCACGTCGAGCAGGCCGCCCTGACCGCGCGCGTCCACGGCGGGCAGGCCGCTGATGGCGGGGGACTTCGCGCCCTGCTGCGTGACGATGTAGAGCGAGCCGGTGGCCTTCTCCGTCACCAGCATGCGCTGGTCCGGCAGGAAGGCGATGGCCCAGGGGTTCCTGAAGCCCGAGGCAATCTCCGTGACCTGGAAGGGCGTCTTCGTCTGGATGGCGGGGACGCGCGTCTGCCCGGGGAAGGCCTGCGTGTTTTCAGGCACGTTGGGCGGGCCCTGCGGAACCGGGGGGCCGCTGGGGAGCGGATCCTCCGGAACGCCCGCGTCTTCGGTGACGCCCGCGTCTTCAGTGATGCCCGCGTCCGCTGTGACGCCTGCGTCTGCCGTGACGCCCGAGTCCTGTGGGGGGACGCCCGAGTCCTGCTGCGTGACGCCCGAGTCCTGAGGTGTGGGTTCTGGATCCTCCTGGCAACCGACCAGGAGGGTGGCGACGATGAGGGACGTTGTCAGGATGCGCATTCGACTCACTCCAGAGGGGGAAAAGGAGGAAGGGTCGAACATCTCGTTCTTCGGGTCGACTGGGAAGGGCGCGTTACGGCAGGTGGTGGTGGTGGACATCCGACTGCGCGTCCCTACACTTCGCGGGCTCTGCGACCCTTCGCGGGTCGGAAAGGACGAAGTGAAGACGATGAGGAACCCGCTTTTCGGCTGTATGGCCTCCGCGCTCATGACCCTGGCGGCGACGCCCGCGCTGGCGCAGCTTCAACTGCCGGCCCCCAGCCCCGCGGCGAAGGTGTCGCAGGCGGTGGGTGTCTCCGAAATCTCCGTCGAATATTCCAGCCCCGGCGTGAAGGGCCGGAAGGTCTGGGGCGAGCTGGTCCCCAATGACAAGGCGTGGCGCAGCGGCGCCAACTCGGCGACGAAGATCACCTTCAGCCACCCTGTCACCTTCGGCGACAAGGCCGTCCCTGCCGGTTCCTATGCCATCGTCAGCCTGCCCTCGCAGAAGGGCTGGAAGGTGATGCTGAACACGGACCTGGGCCTGTGGCGGGGCGCCGCGCCCTATGACGCCTCCAAGGACGTGGCCTCGGTGAGCGCCACCACCACGGCGATTCCGGCGCGCGAGCGCCTGACGTACCTCTTCACCGACACCACGGACACCAGCACGCGGCTGGATCTGGAGTGGGAGAAGCTGCGCGTCTCCGTGCCCATCACGGTGGACACCGCCGCCTTCGCGAAGGCCAATATCGAGCAGGCGGAGAAGAGCGCGGCCAGCATGCACGCGAACGCGGCCTCCTACCTGTCGGGCACTCCCCAGGACCTTCCCGCCGCGCTGAAGCACGCCGACGCGGCCGTGGCCGCCAACCCCACGTGGTACGCCCACTGGACTCGCGCGAACGTCCTGTCGCAGATGGGCAAGTACGCCGAGGCCCGCAAGGCCGCGCAGACCGCGTGGGACCTGGGGCAGAAGGACAAGAACTTCTACGCCCGTGACCAGGTCACCCAGTCGCTGGCGGAGTGGAAGAACAAGAAGTAGCCCGCTTCAGCTCCCGGGGCCCCTCAGCGACCGAGGGGCTCCGTCAGGAGCCGGCGGTAGAGCGCCTCGTAGCGGTCGATGGCGGGGGCCATCTGGAAGTGCTCCAGGACCCGCGCCCGCGCGCGGTGTGAGAAGCCCCGCCAGCGCTCCGCGTCCTCGACCAGCGTGAGCACGTGCCGGGCCATGGCGGGGACATCCCCCAGCGGCGCCAGGAAGCCCGTCTCTCCGTGCGTGACAAGCTCTGGGATTCCGCCCAGGTCGCTGGCCACCACGGGAATGCCGCAGCTCAGCGCCTCCAGCGCGGCGAGCCCGAAGCTCTCCTGCTCGCTGGGGAGCAGGAAGACGTCGGAGGCGGCGAGCAGCTCCTCGAAGCGGTCCTGCTTGCCGAGGAACGCGACGCGGTCCTCCAGGCCCATCTCCCGCAGCATCCGCTCCGCGGGCGAGCGCTCTGGACCGTCTCCCACCATCACCAACCGGCAGGGACGGCGGCGGTGGACCTCCGTGAAGATGGAGACCACGTCGACGATGCGCTTCACCGGCCGGAAGTTGGAGACGTGGATGAGCACCGGCTCGTGGTCGTGCAGGGCCGGGAAGAGCGCGCGCAGGCAGGCGCGGTCGCGCACCGGGGCGAAGCGCGCGGTGTCCGCGAAGTTGGCGATGACGTCGATGGGGACGTTCTCGGGGATGTCGAAGCCCCGCCACGTCGCGCGGCGCAGGTAGGCCGACGGCACCGTCACCGCGTCGCTGCGCATGATGGAGAAGCGCGTAATCGGCAGGTAGCTGGGGTCGATTCCCACCAGCGTGGTGTCCGTCCCGTGCAGCGTGGTGACGATGCGCGGCGCCCTGGGGCCCAGCACCTCGCGCGCCATCCACGCGGCGGTGGCGTGCGGCACCGCGTAGTGGACGTGCAGGATGTCCAGGCGCTCGTAGCTGGCGACCTCAATCATCTTGGAGGCCAGCGCGATGGGATAGGTGCTGGACTGCTGGAGCGCCGGGTAGTCGCTCTCCGTCACCTCGTGGAAGACGACCTTCCGGTTCGCGCCATGGAGGCGGACTGGCAGGTCCCGGGCGATGAAGTGGACGCGGTGGCCCCGGTCCGCCATCGCGAGGCCAATCTCCGTGGCGACCATGCCGCTGCCACCGAACGTCGGAAAGCAGGTGATGGCCACGTTGAGCGGGGCGTTCATGAGCGTGCTGGGAAGAACAGCGGCCTGGCGAAGCTATTCCTTCGGAAGTGGTCGAGCGGATCGGCCAGTCCCAGCGCCTCGCGGAGGATGTAGGGCTCGCCGTGGGTGACGCCAATCTGCGCGCCATGGAAGCGGTCCCGGGCCTCCAGCGAGGACAGCGACAGCGGTGAGCCCACCAGCGTGGGCGGAGCGTCCGGGCGGGGCATCACCTGGCTGGCGTAGCAGTGCACCGCCGCCAGCTTTCGCTCGTAGACGGCGGAGACGTCGATGATGACGCCAGGCTCGGCCAGGTGCCGCAGCGGATAGTAGAGGACCTGCCGCGGCGTGAAGGGCTCCGCGGCGGACTGCGCGTCGAACTTGCGCACGCCCGCGAAGAAGAGGGCGCGCGTCACCAGCGCACTGGCTGCCTCGTGGTCAGGGTGTCGCTCCTGCTCCCAGGGCACGACGACCAGCTCCGGACGCAGGCGGCGCAGCGCCTCCACCACGCGGACCACGGCGGCGGTGCGGGCGCGCTCGGGCTCGGGCGTGTCGAAGCCCGCCCATGGATTGAGCCAGCCGTCTGGCAGCTCCAGGTTCTCCCGGTGGGACAGCCCCAGCGCGCGGGTGGCGGCTTCTGTCTCCTCCGCGCGGGATTGCGGCGTGCCGCGCGAGCTCTTCTCGCCGCGCGTCAGGTCGACGATGCCGGTGCGGTAGCCGCGGGCGGCCATGCTCGCCATCAGCCCGCCGCAGAACAGCTCCACGTCATCCGGGTGTGGACCAAAGGCGAGGACGTCGATGTCGTAGGCGGTGCTGCTCGCGGTCATGGCGTCAGGTCCTTCGAGTCACCGGAGAAGGGGACACACGCGTCCAGCACCTGCTTCGTGAAGGCACGCGTCCCGATGCGGCAGGCGAAGTAGGGCAGCCCCAGGACACGCTCCTGGGGCGCGTCCTCCGGGAAGAGGAACGTGCGCAGGCGGTCCACCTGTCCGGCCGCCGTGGCATCGCGCCGGGCGAGCGCGCGGCGGTAGCGGCCCGTCAGCCGGGACACCGCGACCCGCACCGTGCCCTGGGTGCGGCGCAGCGCATCCTGGAGGCTCGCGTCCACCGCCGACACCTGTCCGGCGACGCGCTCCAGCTCGGAGGAGAATGCGTTGAAGAGGCGGGCCTCCAGGGCCTCGGGCGTCTCCACCGGCTCCAGGGCATTCCGCGTGGCCAGCCGCGTGAGCAGCGTGTCGCGCGGCACGTTCACCTCATCCGGCTGGAGCCCCACCTTGCCCAGCCACCGGCGCGCGCGGTCATCGAGCACGCGGAAACGGGCCCGGGGAATGGCGAGCGGCATCGGCTGGCCCGCGTGGGCGTAGAGCGGCGCCAGTTGCGCGAAGTAGGCCAGCTCGCCCGGGCCGCCGACATACGCCGCCGTGGGGAGCCAGGTGTCCTGGAGGAAGGGGCGCAGCAGCGCGGACGTGGTGAAGCGCAGCGGTTCACGCTCCAGGGCGGCGTGCAGCGCGTCGTGGGGGATGGTGCTGCCTTCCGGGTGGCCCACCAGACTCCAGGCGCCTGCTTCCGCCGGATCCAGCCGGTAGCGCGGGCCCTCGAGCGCATCTGGTGAGAAGAAGCTGAGCGGCGAGCCGGGGCGGACATGGACCTGCACCGCGTAGCCCGCGCGGGTGAGCGCCTCCGCACGGGCCGCGAGCACCGCGGAGAGTGTTCCCGCTTCCTGGAGGGCGAAGCGATGCACGGGCGCGGCCAGGGGCGCGAGCCGTGCGTCTCTCGGGTCGAGGAAGACCAGGCCCTCGCTGGCGAAGAGGGACGACAGCACGTCAGTGAAGGCACCCGCGAGCGTGGCTTCGGGACGGTAGGCCCGCTCCAGCAGGGAGAGGAACTCCTCCGCGTGGGGTTCTGCTCCCAGCTCGGCGCGGAGGGTGGCCAGGGCGGGGAGGACGCTCGGGCCCAGGTGGCGGTGGGCGATGGGCGCTCGAGACGTGGCCGCATCTGGAAGCTCGAGCGCCAGGCGACAGGGCCCTCCGCCCGGACGTGGGATGACACAGTGGTCGATCTCCGGAAGGTCGTGGTCCTCCGTCTGAAGCCAGAAGACGGGAACACAGGGCCGGCCGGTTTCTTCCTGGAGCGCGCGCGCCGTGACGATGGCGGACGCGGCTTTGTAGAGCGTGTACAGCGGGCCCAGGAAGAGGCCCATCTGCTGTCCCGTCACCACCGCCACGGTGCCGGGCCGCGCGAGCAGCGCGAGGTTTCGCTCCCGGGCGGGACTCGGCGCGAGGCGCGCGTTCTGCGCGGCGAGGACGTCCAGCAGCGCGGGCGACACCGTGCGCGACGCGGCGGCGGCCACGGCCCGGGCGCGCGCTTCACGGTGCCGATAGTCATCCGAAAGAAAGGAGAGCGCGGACGCATCTCCGCGAAGCCACGCGGTCGAGAAGGAGGACGTCACGGCTTGCGGTGATAACAGGTCGCGGCGGGCCCGCCACCGGAAGTGCGCGCTCGCACGCCGCGTTCGGACGTGACGGCGGGCGTCATCCCGGAATGAATGCGGACCGCGCGGGTTGGTATAGGGTCCGTCCGGATGCGGAACCTGCTCCTCGGAATGATGCTGGCCATGAGCCTTGGATTCGGGTCGACGGCGGTGGCGCGGCCAGCCCGGCAGCTCCACGCGGGTGAAATCGCGGCGGGCCTGAAGCGGCTCGGTGTGACGGGCAGTGTGCTCTATGTCGCGGCCCACCCGGACGACGAGAACACGCGCCTGCTCGCATGGCTGGTGGGAGAACGCGGCCTGCGCACGGGTTACCTGTCCGTGACGCGCGGGGATGGTGGGCAGAACCTCATCGGCACCGAGCAGGGCGCCCTGCTCGGGCTGATCCGCACGCATGAGTTGCTCGCCGCCCGGAGCGTGGACGGCGCGGAGCAGTTCTTCACGCGGGCGCGGGACTTCGGTTATTCGAAGAGCGCGGAAGAGACGCTGCGCATCTGGGGACATGACGCGGTGCTGGCGGATGTGGTGCTCGCCATCCGGCGCTTCCAGCCGGACGTCATCATCACCCGCTTCACCACGGAGCCTCCGAACCACGGCCACCACACGGCCTCCGCGCTGCTGGCGGCGGAGGCCTTCATCGCCGCCGCAGACCCGAAGCGCTTCCCCGAGCAGTTGTCCGAGGTGAAGCCGTGGAAGGCGGACCGCCTGCTGCAGAACGCCTCCTCGTGGTCGTTCAAGCCGGATGAGGACCTGTCCCGCTACGTGAAGCTGGAGGTGGGCGGCTACGACGCGTTGCTCGGGCGTTCATGGGGCGAGGTGGCCGCGGAGAGCCGCAGCCAGCACAAGAGCCAGGGCTTCGGTCAGGCCGCGGACCGGGGCCCCGCCGCCGAGTACTTCACGCCGCTGGCGGGGACGCTTCCGAAGCGCGACGTGTTCGAGGGGCTCGACTTCTCCTGGAAGCGTTGGACGGGCTCGGAGGCGGTGTCCCGCGCGGTGGCCGCCGCGACGAAGGCGTTCGATGCGCGCGCCCCTCACCGCTCCCTGCCCGCGCTCGTCCGCGTCCACGAGGTGCTGACCGCGCTGCCGGACACCCACCCGTGGAAGGCGCCCAAGCTGCGTGAGGTGGAGGCGCTCATCGCCCACTGCGCGGGGCTGTTCCTGGAGGTGCGCGCCGCCGCGCCCACGGGCATCCCGGGGCTGCCCGTGGCGTTGGATGTGGTGGCGCTGAACCGCTCGCCTGCCGCCGTCGAGTGGGTGGGGCTGACGCTGCCAGGCGAGAAGACCGAGGCCGTGGGGAAGGCGCTGGCCGCGAACGTGCCCCTGAAGCTGTCGCGCACGGTGACGCTGCCGACGACGGCGCCCATCTCCACGCCCTACTGGCTCCGGGAGCCTGTCACCGGAGGGCTCTACACGCTCAAGGGCGAGGACCGCGCGCTCACCGGCCAGCCGGAGGGCGTTCCCGCGCTGTCGGTGGCGTTCGAGTACCAGGTCGCGGGCCGGCGCTTCCGCGCGGTGCGTCCGGTGGTCCACGCCTGGACGGACCCGGTGCGCGGCGAACTCTATCGTGACTTCGAGGTCGTCCCGCCCGTCACCGCCACGCTGGCGGAGGACGTGCTCATGTTCCCCAACGGCGAGTCCCGGGCCGTGCCGGTGGTGCTGGCCGCGGGGATGGACCAGGTGCCGGGCACGGTGCGGATGGTGGCGCCGCCCGGCTGGCGCGTGGAGCCCGCGTCGGTCGAGTTCAAGCTCGCGGCCCGCGGAGACGAGCGCACCGTCACCTTCCAGATCACTCCGCCCCCGGGCTCGAAGCAGGAGGGAGTCCTCTCCGTGGAGGTCGACGTGGGGGACCGCGCCTGGTCGTGGAGTGCCCGTTCCGTGTCCCATCCCCACATCCCGCCGTTGACGGTGCGCCAGCCCTCCACGGCCACGGGGGTGCCGTTCTCCCTGGCCATGAAGGGCAAGCGCATTGGCTACATCCCCGGTCCGGGCGACCGCGTCGCGGAGAGCCTGAGCGCGGTGGGCTACGAGGTGACGCTGCTTCCCGAGGAGCGGCTGGCCCGGGAGCCGCTGGAGCGCTTCGACGCCATCCTCGTGGGCGTGCGCGCCTTCAACGCCAACACGCACCTGGCCGTCCACCGGGAGCGGCTGCTCCAGTACGTGGAAGGCGGCGGGCGGCTGGTGGTGCAGTACAACACCAACAGCCGCGTGGGGCCGCTCACGTCCTTCGTCGGGCCCTATCCGCTGGAGATTGGCCGCGACCGGGTGACGGATGAGACGGCGGCGATGACTCCCGTGCGCGCCAATGAACCGCTGCTGCGCGCGCCCAATGCGCTGACGGCCGCGGACTTCGAGGGCTGGGTGCAGGAGCGTGGCCTCTACTTCGCGTCGTCGTGGGACGCCCGCTATCAGCCCGTGTTCGCCATGCACGATGCCGGCGAGGCGCCGCTCCAGGGCGCGCTGCTGGTCGCGCGTCATGGCAAGGGCACCTTCATCTACACGGGCCTCGCCTTCTTCCGTCAGCTCCCCGCCGGGGTTCCCGGCGCCTACCGCCTGTTGGCCAACATCCTTTCTCCATGAGCACCGCTCCCAACCTGACCCCTCCCGAGCCCGCCGCCGTCGCCCCCGTGCGCCGGCCCGAGCTCGATGACGCGCCTCCGCTGCTGGGCTCCTGGCGCAACATCTACATCCTGGTGCTGGGCGCCTTCGTGCTGTTCGTCGCCGTGTTCTGGGGCCTCACCGAGGCGTACGCGTGACGGGGCTCGACTGGCTGGTCCTGGGCGGGACGATTGCGTTCATCGTGGTGTGGGGCCTCTGGAAGTCCCGGGGGCAGGCCACCAGCGACGAGTACATGCGTGGAGGCCGTGAGCTGCGGTGGCCCACCATTGGCCTGGCCGTCATGGCCACGCAGGCAAGCGCCGTCACCTTCCTCTCCGTCCCCGGGCAGGCCTACGAGGACGGGATGCGCTTCGTGCAGTTCTACTTCGGGCTGCCGTTCGCGATGATCATCATCAGCGCGGTCTTCGTGCCCATCTACTACCGGCTGAACGTCATCACCGCGTACGAGTACCTGGAGTCGCGCTTCGACCTGAAGACGCGGCTCTTGGGCGCCTTCCTCTTCCTCATCCAGCGAGGGCTGGCCGCGGGCATCACCATCTACGCGCCGTCCATCATCCTCTCCACCATCCTCGGTTGGCCGTTGGAGCCCACGGTCATCGTCATGGGCGCGCTCGTCATCCTCTACACGGTGACGGGAGGCTCCAGGGCGGTGAGCCAGACGCAGAAGCAGCAGATGGTGGTGATGATGGGCGGCATGGTGATGGCCGCCGCGGTCATCCTCTGGCGCCTGCCGGAGCACGTGTCGTTCGGCAAGGCGGTGGACGTCGCCGGCGCGTTCGGCCGGATGAACGTGGTGAGCTTCGACTTCGACATGCAGGACCGCTACAACTTCTGGTCCGGCATCACGGGAGGTCTGTTCCTGTCACTGTCGTACTTCGGCACGGACCAGTCCCAGGTGGGTCGCTACCTGACGGGCCGCTCCATCTCCGAGAGCCGGCTGGGGCTGCTCTTCAACGGCGTGCTGAAGATCCCGATGCAGTTCTTCATCCTCTTCGTCGGGATTCTCGTCTTCGTCTTCTACCAGTTCAGCACGCCGCCGCTGCTCTTCAACGACGCGCTGCGCACCCGCGTGCAGGGCACGGCGCAGGCGGCCGAGTACGCCGACCTGGAAGCGAAGTGGGAGCAGGTCCAGTCCGGCAAGCGCGAGGAGGTGGAGCGCTACCTGTCGGCCATCGAGTCGGGCGACGTGGCGGCCGGCGAGGCGTCACGGGCGCTGCTCCAGGGCGCACAGCGGCAGGCGAGCGAGGTCCGCAAGGAGGCCAAGGCCATGGTGGTGCGTGCGCTTCCGGGCGCGGAGACGAAGGACTCGGACTACATCTTCATCGCCTTCGTGAAGCGCTGGTTGCCCAGCGGGCTGTTCGGGTTGCTCATCGCCGTCATCCTGTCCGCGGCCATGAGCTCCATCTCCAGCGAGCTGGTGGCGTTGGGGACCACCACGACGGTGGACTTCTACCGGCGGGTGTTCCGGCCCGACGCCTCGGACCGGCATGTCCTGGTGGCGTCCAAGCTGTTCACCGTGTTCTGGGGGCTGGTAGCGGTGGCCTTCGCGACCTTCGCTTCGCTGCTGGACAACCTCATCCAGGCCATCAACATCCTGGGCTCCATCTTCTACGGCACGGTGCTGGGCCTCTTCCTGGTGGCCTTCTTCGTGAAGCACGTGCGCGGCCATGCCGTGTTCGCGGCGGCCGTCATCTCCCAGGCGACGGTGATTGCCCTCTTCTTCCTCTCCGACGTGGGCTACCTCTGGTTCAACGTCATCGGCTGTGCGCTGGTGGTGGTGCTGAGCCTGGTGATGCAGGGCGTCCTGCCACGCGGCGAGACGCCGGCCCCGGCGACGGAGGCTTGAGGCCTCTCGTGGATGGGCGCGCCATGGAGCGGTAGGCTTGCCCTCGTCCCGGGAGACGTCATGAATCGGATGAGGGTGATCGCGATCGCAGTTGCTGTCCTCCTTGCCGGAGCGGCAGTGGCCGTTGTCGTGCTTCGAGGCCGCACAGTGGCGGTGGAGGATCAAGCCATCGCACCAGAGTCAGACGATGACTTTGCCGCCGACCTGAAGCAGCGCCCGAAGTGCTGGGTGAAGCTGAAGTCATCGGAGTCGGGGAAGTGCCGTGACGGCCTGGGGCGCCTCTACAAGGGGGCGTGCTACATGGCCAACTGGTCTGAGTGCGCGAAGTACCTCTGAAGGGCTGGCCCCTGTTCTGGAGCCGGCGCACGTGCCGTGCTCGGTCGAAAATGTTTCAGCTCCGGGCCCGAGGCCGGCGTTGGGCCCGGCCACCGGCGCCCGTTTGATTTGTCAGGATCGCGCTCGCGATGATCTCGAAGAGATGATCAGCGTGCCGGCCGAGCGAGGGCTGGTTGCCGAGCCATGCCAGCGCCGCAATCAGCGCGAACAACTCCGTGCCGTCGATGTCGCTTCGCGCCTTCCCCGCGGCTTGAGCTCGGGAGAGGAGTCGCGTGCCCGCCGCTCGCACCGTGACGCACGAAGCGTGGAGCGCGGACTTCGGATCGTCTAGCGCGGCCATCATCAACTCAGTGACGCCGTGGTAGGTCTGCGTGAACGCGACCGCGTCGCGTAGCCACATCACGAGCGCCTCGTCGGGTGTGCCCGAGGTTTCGAGTTCGGCCGCCTGCGCCGTCATCTCGTCGAGGCTCGTGCGAAGCAGCGCCTCCAGCAACGCCTCCCGTGTCGGGAAGTGACGGTAAAGCGTGGCAAGGCCGACGTCGGCCCGGCGGGCGATGTCACGCAGCGATGCGTCGGCCCCCTGCTCCTCGACGACGGCGCGCGCGACAGCAAGCAGGTGTTCGTAGTTCTTCTTGGCGTCAGCGCGCATGAGGTTCCCTTGACAAAAGGAGCGGTGCTCCGAATATATGGAGCACTGCTCCGGAAAATAGGAGCACCGCTCCGGAAACATAACCCATCCGGGGGGCGTCCTTGGCGAAAGGAACATCATGTCCAGCAAGCTCGAGCTCTCGAAGGAGCTCATCGGTCGCCGTGCGCTCGTCACCGGAGGCTCACGCGGCATCGGCGCGGCGATCGCGCAACGTCTGCTCGACGCCGGCGCGAAGGTCGTTGTCTCCGCGCGGTCGCGCAACGAGGAGACGCCCACCGCGGCGACGTTCGTTGCCGGTGACATCCGGACCCGCGAAGGGGTGAAAGCGATTGCGTCGGGAGCGCTATCATCCCTCGGTGGGCTCGACATCCTCGTGAACAACGCGGGAGGGTCGAACGGGTTCCCGGAAGGCGCCGCCTCGATTCCGGACGAGGAGTGGCAGGACGTCTTCGCGTTGAACCTCTTCTCCTCGGTCCGTCTCACCAACGCGGTGTTGCCGGCGCTCCGCGAATCCAAGGCGGCCGCGGTCGTGAATATCTCCTCGACGGCCGCGACGATGGGGGCCGGAGCAGGCCCGTTCGCCCACTACAGCGCGGCGAAGGCGGGGCTCGACGCCTACTCGCGAATCCTTGCCGTCGACCTGGCGCCGAGCAATATCCGCGTGAACGTCGTGACCCCCGGTCCGGTGACGACCGTAGGCTCGGATTCGATGCGGAAGACGTTTGGCGACGCGATGGGCGTTCCCGCCGAGGCGTGGCTCCAGTCGGTGCCGCTCGGCCGCTGGGGGACCCCCGACGACATCGCGGAGGTCGTCGCGCTGCTCGTCTCGGAACGCGGCAGGTGGCTGACCGGTGTGAACTACCGCGTTGACGGCGGAATGACGGCGCGCTGACCGTCAGCTGAACACAGACAGCAACGACACCCCGAATCTTCGCATCTCGGTCCGTCTGGAACCTCCCTGACTCAGCACGGCTCGTGCTCGAAGGGCGGACCCGACTCGAAGGACCCACCCGAGCTCACGGCTGAGGAGCTCGCAGGCGAGAAGTTCTCCGAAGGCGCGAAGGTGAAGGCGCCGCTCGGTAAGCGCAAGAAGCAGAACGCCAAGGTGCTCGAGGTCTACGGCAAGGTGGCCAAGCTGCGCTTCGCCGACACCAACATCGGCTGGGCGCTGCTCAAGGAAATCGAGCCCAGGGAGCCGTGTCGCATCCCCCCAAGGAGGACACCTGCGGCGCCGCCGTGGGTGACCGCGTTCAGGCCCGCTGGAGCACCGCCATCACGCTCACCAACGGCACCGTCGACGAGGTGTACGGCAAGCTCGCGCACATCCAGTTCGACGACAGAGACGTGGACTGGGCGGTCTGCGCCGACCTGAAGCCGCTTGCGGAATCCGAAGGTGACGAAGGTGGTGACACCGGGAGCGGTGTTTCCGCGGCGGTCACCAAGTGCAAGCGCGCGTGCAACAGCAACTGCAAGGGCGTCAGGAACAAGTCGAAGTGTGTGGGCGAGTGCCGCCGTTCTTGCGGCTGAACTTCAGGACACACCCTGCCGAGAAGCAAGCAGTGCAGCGTCATGGGTTCGGAGGAAGCCACCGACTGGGTGACTCCTCCCCGCCTCACTTCCGCGGTGGGACCCGTCAGCTCCCGGTCGCGGCGCGGCTCGCGTCCCGGGGCGCCATCTTCGGCAGGGAGTTCCACCACCGCTTGAGGCTCTTCTGGAGCGCGGACCGGCTGTCTTCGGAGAGCAGGGTGTCGACCCCGAAGTGGATCTCGTAGGCATTCAGGTGCTGGTACGCGACCTGGGCGAAGAACTGCGCTTCGGTCGTGATGGGCATGTCGCCATGGAGTTTGCCCGGTACCTGGATGTTGGGCAGCTGCGTGTAGGGGCCGGGAAGGGCGCCGCCAAGGTCCGAGGCCAGGACCGCGCCGTTGACCGCCTTCGTGATGTCCGGGGGCACCAGGCCCCCTTCCCAGTTCGCGGGATAGAGGGTGGGAATCTGCTTGAGCATGTGGACGACCCATGCGTGTGGCACGGCGTCGAGTCTGTTCCAGATGTTCTGGTTCCAGGCGTTCGGCGGCTGGGACACGTCCACGCCGATCGGCGGGAACACCTTCTGGAAGAACTCGGTGAGGCCCTTGTTGCCAGGCGTGGGGCCGGCCACGGGGAGCACGTGGACATGGTTCCAGGCGCTGGTGTGGAGGGGCCCGCCCGCGGGATTGAACAGGGCCAGGGCGAGCGTCGGCGCCAGCGCGCCGCCCAGGCTGTGGCCACCGAAGATGAGCGTCTTGTTCCCGGTCCCGCTCAGCGAGCGCAGGAAGTCCAGCAGGCTCTTCTGGGTCGTCAGCGTGTCGATCATCCCCAGCAGGTTGTTGACCCCCAACGCGGTCCCCGTGGAGACAACGGGCCAGGGTTTGACACCCCCGGGCACGCCGTAGGGCGGCAGGCCCGGGAACGCATCCGTCCAGAGCTTCGTGGTGTTGACGCCGTTGTCCTCCTTGTCCTTGTCATAGTCGGAATGCATGTTCGTCCCCGCGATGGCGACGACATAGGTGGACTGGTCAGGGCTCGCCGCGACATACATCACATTGTCCGCGTAGCTCGTCGCGCTCTCCTGGGCCTCGAAGACCGCCGGTCCCCACACCAGCGACCATTGTCCCCCCATGGCCTTCTGGACGTCCGGCCGGACCAGGTAGGAGTTCAGCTTGGTGTGCAGGGCCTTGGCCAGCGTCTGGGTATCGCCTTGCATGTCACCCACCTGGTTGGATTCCCGGGTGAGGAGAAAGGCTTTCTGACAGAGATTGAGGGCAGGGGTGAGGGTGGACATGGGTTCCTCCGGTGCGTCGTAGAGACGACTCGGTGGGAAGTGCAGGGGATGTGCCAGCACTTCAAATAGCGGGAATGACTCCCAGTGCCTCCGCCCGCAGGCAGGATTTGCCTGGGGATTGACGTGTCAGCCATTCGCTTTGACGTGTCGGCCCTTTCCGCATGGCTTCTACGAGGCCGGGATCTCTCGCGTCGTGGGCACGACGAAAGCGCGCATCGGCCTGTTCGGAAATCATGACTGGGAATGCGAGGACGAGACCTACGAGACCCTCGCACGCTTCTCAAACAACCATGAGTTGCATGAAGGTGAGCCCGAGGCACTGCGCAAGGCACTCGGCGAAAAGGCCTTTGCCGGTCTGGGCCGGATGATGGGCCTGCGCGAGGAAGAGGCTCCGGAGGCTGCCAACAACGCAGCCTGGGGACTCGCGCTTCTCAAGGACCTCTGAGAGACAAGGGGAGCCTTCGCCAGAGGTCGCGCAGGCCCTCCTTCTCACCCGTTGGACGTACGCCCCGCTGGCAATGACAGCCGTGGAGCCTCGCCAGGTCCTCGCAGATACGAGGCATCCAGCTGATCCAGACGAGGGCAGCCCAACAGCGTCAGCGTGCGATCGATTTCCTTGCGGAAGAGCTCCAGCGCGAGTTCCACGCCGGCCTGGCCACCGGCGGCCAACCCATACAGGTAGGGCCGGCCAATCATGCAGGCTCGCGCGCCCAAGGCGATTGCCTTCACCACATCCGAGCCACGACGAACGCCGCCGTCCAAGATGACCTCCGCGCGCCCACCCACTGCGTCGACGATCTCGGGCAACACGTCGAGCGCGGCAGGCAGGCCATCCAGCTGCCTCCCTCCGTGGTTGGAGACGACGAGGGCCTGGACTCCGTGCTCCACGGCGCGCCGGGCATCCTCGGCGCAACTGATCCCCTTGAGCACCAGCGGACCGGGCCACAGCTCCCGAAGCCACGCCAGATCCGCCCAGGTGATGGAGGCATCGAACTGGCGCGAGGTATAGGCAGCCACGGAGACCGCATCCCGGCGCGTCAGTGCCTTGCTGTCCTCGAAGTTGCCGAAGGTGGCCCGTGGCGAGCGGGTCATCCGCAGCACCCAACCCAGATGCAGCAGGAGGTCAAAGGCATTGGCCACCGTGAGGCGCGGCGGCACCGTGAAGCCATTGCGCACGTCACGCTCGCGATTGCCCATGTCCGGGACATCCACCGTCACGCAAAGCGCCGTGTAGCCCGCGGCCTTCGCCCGTTCCACGAGCGAACGCGTGACTCCACGATCCTTCCAGATGTAGAGCTGAAACCACCCCGGTGCCGGAACCGCCGCGGCGACCTCTTCAATGGTGCACACCGACATGGTGCTCAGCGCGAAGAGGGCCCCCTTCTTCACGGCAGCCCGAGCCGCGAGGCGCTCCCCGCCCGGCGCGAGCAGACCCGCGAGACCCACCGGCCCGAGGATCAACGGGAGCTCCAGCCGCTGCCCCAGCAGCGTCGTTGACAGGTCCCGCGTGCTGACGTCCACCAGCGAGCGAGCCCGGAACGCATGGCGGCCAAAGGATTCCCGGTTGGCGCGCACGGTGAACTCGTCGTCCGCGCCTCCCTCCACGAAATCGAAGAGGAAGCGTGGAATCCGGCGCCGCGCCCGCTGACGCAGATCCTCGATATTGGCTGTCTTGGGCATGTCCGTCTTCAGCCTCGTTAGGAGGGCTGGAGTTCAAGTCAACCATTCGTAATCCCCCAAAATCGCATTCCCCGCAAGGGCCTACCTTTCGTGGGTCGGGGTCGTTTATCGTCTCGCGGTGGCACGGGTGGTTTGCGTGCCTTGCTCCTGTCCGGGTCGCTCTCGCCATGCTCCTGCAAAACGCGCTTCACGCTTCGTTGACGGATCCGAGTCTGGAGGTCATGAACTTCCTGAACGAGATCGCGATCCGCTTTCCAGAGGCGATCTCGTTCGCTCCGGGGAGGCCGAACGAGCAGTTCTATGAAGCCGAAAAGCTCACCGTGTATCTCGACGCGTACTGCCGCTATCTGCGCGAGGAACGCGGGCTGACCGAGGCGCAGGTCAAGACGCAGCTGTTTCAATACGGCCGGACCAATGGCCACATCCACGACCTGATCGCGCGGATGCTGGAGAAGGACGAGGGAATCCGGGCCGCGAAGGAGTCCATCGTCGTCACGGTCGGGTGCCAGGAGGGGATGTTCATCTCCTTGCGCGCGCTGTTTTCAGCGCCCACCGATGTGTTGCTGGTGGCAATGCCTTGTTACATCGGCATTACCGGCGCGGCCAAGCTCCTGGGAATCGAGATCGTCCCCGTGACCGAGCGCGAGGACGGGTTGGATCTGCAGGAGCTTGAAGACACGCTGAGCAGGCTCAAGGCGGAAGGCAAACAGCCCCGAGCGCTCTACCTCGTCGCGGACTTCGCCAATCCCTCCGGGAAGAGCCTCCCGGTGCCGGCCCGCAAGCGTCTGCTGGAAATCGCCAGGGGCGCGGAGTTTCTCATCATCGAGGACAACCCCTACGGCTTCTTCTTCCGGGAGGGCCCCCGAAAGCCCACCCTGAAGTCCATGGATGAGCACCAGCAGGTCATCTACCTGGGCTCGTTCTCGAAGTCCGCCTTCCCTGGCGTGCGGGTGGGCTACGCAGTGGCGGACCAGCGTGTCCTGGGCGCCACGGGGAAGCAGCACCTGTTGGCGGACGAGTTCTCGAAGATCAAGAGCATGATGACCGTGAATACGCCCGCCCTCAGCCAGGCCATCATCGGCGGGATGCTGGTGATGAATGAGGGGGGACTCCTTGACGCGAACCGCGAGGCGATTCGCTTCTACAAGGAGAACATGGACGCCACCCTCGGTGCGCTGGAGCGTCACTTCCCGAGGAGCGAGGCCTGGGCGCGCGGCGTGACGTGGAACGTTCCCGAGGGCGGCTTCTTCCTGGTGATGAAGCTTCCCATCGAGGCCGATGAAGCCCTGCTCGAGCAGTCCGCGAAGCACCACCAGGTCATCTGGACGCCCATGCGGTATTTCTACCTGGGCTCGGGAGGAGAGACCGAGCTGCGGCTCTCCTGCAGCTATCTCACTCCCGCCCAGATTGAAGAGGGAATCTCTCGCCTGGCCAGGCTGATCCGTTCGGCGCTGGAGCAGCAGCCCGCCCGGGCACTCTCCGTGGGGTGAGGTTGTAGCGGGCTCAGGCGGCCGCGAACTGCCGCTCCACCAGGCGGCGGTACAGGCCTTCCTGCTCCATGAGGGAGGCATGGCTGCCGCTCTGGACCACCTGCCCGCCTTCCAGCACCAGCACGCGGTCCGCGCCGAGCACCGTGGACAGGCGGTGGGCGATGATGAGCGTGGTGCGCCCGCGCATCAGCCGCTCCAGGGCGTCCTTCACCAGGTGCTCGCTCTCCGCGTCGAGGGCGCTGGTGGCCTCGTCCAGGACGAGCAGGCGCGGGTCCTTGAGGATGGCGCGGGCAATGGCCACGCGCTGCTTCTGGCCGCCGGAGAGCTGCACGCCGCGCTCGCCCACGGAGGTGCGGTAGCCGTCCGGGAAGCGGCAGACGAAGTCGTGCGCGTTGGCGGCGCGGGCGGCGGCCTCCACCTCGGCCTCCGTGGCGTCGAGCCGCCCGTAGCGGATGTTGTCGAAGATGGAGCCGGAGAAGAGCATGGGCTCCTGCGCCACCACGCCAATCTGCTGACGCAGCCACTCCGGGTCCACCGTGCGCAGGTCCCGCCCGTCCAGGAGGAGACTCCCTCCCTGCGGGTCATACATGCGCGCCAGCAGCCCGGCGATGGTGGACTTGCCCGCGCCCGAGGGGCCGACGATGGCCACCACCTCGCCGGGCTGGATGGCCAGGTTGAGGTCCCTCAGCACGGGCGCGTCCAGCCGCGTCGGGTAGGCGAAGCGCACGGACTGGAACTCGACGTGGCCCTGGAGGGGGTCGATGCGCTCACCGCCGGAGATGGGCATGCCGGGCTTGCGATCCAGCAAGTCGAAGACGCGCTCGGCGGAGCCGGAGGCCCGCATGAAGTCCGCCCACAGGTCCGTCAGCCCGCTCACCGACATGGAGACCAGCGTGGTGTAGACGAGGAAGGAGGTGAGGCTTCCAATGGACAGGTCGCCCCTCAGCATCAGCCGGCTGCCGTACCACAGCACGAGGGACCCGGCGATGAAGCCACCGAAGGTGCTGCCGCCGATGAAGATGGCGGACAGCTGGGTGCGCCGGCGGGCCAGCGCGAGCGCCTTCGCCAGGGCGACGCTGTATCGTCCCCCCTCGTGGCGCTCGGCCGCGAAGGAGCGCACGGTGCGGATGCCGACGAAGATCTCCTCGGCCACCGCGTTGGACGCGGCGTGCTCGTCGTTCACGCGCCGGGAGGTCAACCGCATGCGCCGGCCATACACCATGGCCACCACCACCACCGGAGGCACCACGGTGAGCATCAGGAGCGTGAGCGTGGGCGAGGTGTAGAAGAGCAGCGCGACGCCGCCCAGCACCTGCGCCCCGCTGCGCAGCGCCATGGCGATGTTGCCGCTCACCGACTGCTGGAGCACTGCCGTGTCGGCGCCCAGCCGGGTGACCAGCTCGCCCGTCTTGCTGTTGTCGAAGAAGGCCACCTCCTGGGACACGAGGTGGGAGAAGAGCCGCTCGCGCAGCGCCTGCACGACGTTTTCGCCCGCGCTGGTGAAGAAGTAGTAGCGCAGCGCGTTCGCCACGGCCGTGACCGCGAAGATGACCGTCATCCAGAGCGTGGCCCGGTCGATGAGGGCCTGGTCCCGGGCGCCGAGCGCCTCGTCGATGATGAGGCGGATGGCCTGCGGGAAGAGCAGGGACAGCCCGCTGCCGATGAACAGGAAGAAGACGCCCGCGGAGAGCCTGCGCGCCTCGGGACGGGCAAGGCTCAGGATGCGGCGCGGAGTGACGGAGGACGCGGCAGGGGGCATGGGTCGGTCGGACGAGGAGGCGCGGTGGGCGTTTCCGGCCGGGTGCCGGAGTCACCGGAAACGGTGGGGGCGGGGGACGCGAACGGCGTCAGGCCGCCTGGGCCTGCCTGCGGCCGCGGGTTTCGAGCGCGAGCCGCTCGAGGGTGTCGATGGCCACGCTGTTCTTGCGCATGGCCTTCAGCTCCTCGGAGAGCTTCTGGACGCGCGCGTGGAGCACCTGGTCCTTCAGCAGGGCCTGGACGCGCTCGCGGATGGCCTCCGGCGTGGCCTCGCGCAGCGACAATTGGTAGGCGAGTCCCTGCTTCTCCAGCAGCTCCGCGTTGAGCGGCTGGTCGGCGAACAGGGGGATGATGAGCATGGGCACGCCGTGCCGCAGGGCCCGGCCCACCGCGCCCCAGCCCCCGTGCGTCACCAGCGCCGCGACGTGGGGGAAGACCTGCTCGTGGGGCAAGAAGGCCTCGGTGCGGATGTGGGGGCCCAGGTTGTCGGGCACGTCGCGGGCGCCGGCCGTGGTGGCCAGGACCGGCATCCCCGTGGGGTCCAGGGCCTTCAGCACCCGGCGCATCAGCCCTCCGTCCTGGCCCACGCTGGTGGTGCTGACCAGCACGGTGCCGGGCGCGATGGGGCCGAACGTCGCGGCGTTCTCCGCGGTCGCCCCGTCGAAGGCGATGGTGCCCGCGTAGAGCTGCTCGCCCCTCCGGGGGACTCCCGCCAGGATGTTCTCGGGCACCATGGCGAGGTGGAGCTCGCTGGAGCCCATGGTCTGGAACAGCTCGGCGTGCTTCTCGGCGCGCGGCGGCAGGCCGAGCTTCGCCCGCGTGCGCCGCAGGGGCAGGAACGCCTCCACCAGGGCGTGCGTCAGCCGGGGCACGCGCCGCGCGAGCCGGCCCGGGGGCGCGGTGCGCAGCAGCACCGGCAGTCCATCCGCGTCGATGACGCTCCCCAGGTTGCCGGTGCTGATGGCGGGAATGCCCAGCCGCTCCGCCGCGTACCCCGCGCCGAAGGCGAAGTAGTCGTACACCACGCAGTCCACCTGCTCACGGCGCAGCAGGGGCTCCAACTGGTGGCAGTAGTCCTCCGCGCTGCCCAGCACCGCGCGGCGGTAGCACGCGAACCAGTAGGCCCTGCGCAGCAGCAGCGAGACGCGCATCCAGGCGGGAAGCGTCTCGCGGGCGGCGGCCATCCGGTCCATGATGCCCCGGTAGTCGCCGACCGGCACCAGCTCCGCCCCCGAGGCCTCCACCTCGGCGGGGATGGCCGCCTCGGTGAACACGAGCACCCGGTGCCCGCGCGCGACCAGGCTCTGGGCCAGGTCGAGCACGCGCGTCAGGTGGCCCTTCATCTGGCCATCGCCGCCCGGCGTGACCATGAGGAAGGTGGCCCGGTCACCCGGCCGCGAGGGAGTCGTGGGGGGCTGCATGGGGGACCTCGGGGGAGGCGCCACGGCCCGGGTCACCCCGGGCGGGGCCGGGTTAGCGGAGGAAGTACTCGGCCTGTCCGTAGGGCATGCCCGCCGGAATGCCCTTCTCCGCGCAGTACGCGAGCAGCTTCCGGGACTCGACGAGCTGCGGGGAGTTCTCGTGGTAGCCCATCACCATGACGTGGCCCAGCCACGGCTCGCGGCCCATGGCGTAGATGTGGACCTGTCCGGGCTTGAGCCGCTGGACGATTTCGATGGCGCGCACGGCGTTGGAGCCGTTGAGCCTGCGCGACTGGTCCATCTTGCGCTGCATCGGCGCGGGCAGCAGCGGGCCGTACATCCAGCTCAGGGGCCCGCCCTCGGACTCCATGCCCAGCCACATCATGTCGATGTGGCCCACCTCGCGGTGGATGTGCTCGTACAGGTGGGGCTCCAGCGCGTTGGAGTCCGCCGCCATCAGCAGGGACTTGCCCTCCAGCTTGACGAGGTGGGCCAGCTTGGCCTGGATGTCCAGGTCGCCGTGCTCGCCGATGAAGGGCAGGCCGATGAGCTCGCCGTTGGGGAGCGGCAGGGACTCCAGCTCCGCCAGCGCCACCACGTTCTGGAAGCCCGCCTGCTTGAGCATCAGCTTGAGCGACGGGTCCGCCAGGCTGCCACCGCCGGCGGCCGGCACGACGAGGGTGCCGATGCGGTGCCGCAGCTGCAGCAGCGGCTCGAACATCAGGTGGTCCGCGTGGCCGTGGGTGATGAGGACGTAGTCGATCTTCTCCGGCAGGTCCGCGAAGGTGTAGCGCGGCAGGTCCGTGGGGAAGTCGTAGCTGACGACCGGGTCCGTGAGGATGCTGACGTGGCGTGACTCGATGAGCGCGCACGCGTGGCCGAAGTAGCGCACGCGCACCCCGTCCCCGTCGTACCGGGGCGCCGGACGCGGGGGCTCTTCCGTGAAGAAGGCGGCGAAGGTGTCCGCGTCCTTCTCCGAGATGCCCAGCGCCTCGCGCACGGGCGCCACCGGCGCCGGGGTGCGGCTCATGGCGAAGAGCCGGTCAAGGGCCTCGTGCCGGTAGGGCACCTTCACCTGGAGGCTGCCGTCCGCGGTGTCCAGGCGCGGCGTGCTGAAGACGTACGGGCGCTCGTCCCCGTGGATGAGCCGCATGGACAGGCTCTGCGAGGACTCGCGGTGGAAGGGGCTGCGGTAGAGCAGCGCCTCGAAGAAGCGCGGCGAGGCCCGGTTGTTCAGGTCGTACGTCAGCTCCACGTAGCCGCGCAGCAGGTCCGGCACGCGCGGGTACAGGTCCTCCAGCGAATATCCCTCCGCGGTGGCCAGCAGCTTGTCCAGCTCCAGCATGGCCTTCGCGTACTGGAGCGACAGCGCCTCGTCCTTCAGCGTGCGCTCCAGCAACGCCTTCACGTCGCCCACCCGGTCCACGCCGAGGTTGAGGTACGGGCCGCCGCGCAGCGCCGGGCTCTTCAGCGCCGCCACGTGGATGGCCGGGTTGGCCACGAAGGACTCCATGATCTTCACATGGAGGTTCGCCACGAACAGCGGCGCCGTCATGGGCGAGGCCAGGAACCACCACGCGTACCACTGGTTGTAGAGCGGCTCGGTGACGACGTTTTGTTTCAGGAACAATGCGGGCTGAGACATCCTTCAATCCTTGGTGGCGCACGCCCTGGTGAGCGCGCACGGTCCTGCAGCTCCCTCGGGTCACGACCTGGGTCGGCTGCGGGTCACTGCGTGCGCGTGGGGTAGTTTGCCACAATCAGTGAAATTGTATAGGTGTCAGCCCGGCCATAATTGCATTCCGTGCATTGTGGGCTCTCTGTAAAAACTGCGGTGCAACCGGGAAACATACATCTCTGAGGATGGGTATGGGTGCTGGGCTTACCCCGCGTGGCGGCACGTTGGTGGAGTTGTTGTTGGGGCGGGCGGAGACGAAGCCCGACGAGCGCCTCTACTCCTTCCTGGAAGAAGACGGCCCGGACGCGGAGCTGACGTATCGCGGGCTGGATGCGCGGGCGCGACGTATCGCGGTGGCGCTCCAGGAGTCCACGCCCGCCGGTGAGCGCGCGGTGCTGCTGTATCCGCCGGGGCTGGAGTACGTGGCGGGCTTCTTCGGGTGTCTGTACGCGGGGGTGGTGGCGGTGCCGGCCTACCCGCCGGATCCGATGCGGCTGGAGCGGACGCTGCCGCGGCTGAGGGCCATCATCCAGGACGCGCAGGCGACGGTGGTGCTCACCACGTCCTTCGTGCTGTCGATGAAGGAGGCCCTCTTCGAGTTCGCGCCGGACCTGGCGGCGCTGCGCTGGGTGGCCACGGACGAACTGCCGGAAGGCGGGGAGGCAGGTTGGCGGGGCACGGAGGCGGATCCGGAGTCGCTGGCGTTCCTCCAGTACACCTCTGGCTCCACGGGCACGCCGCGCGGGGTGATGCTGAGCCACGGCAATCTGTTGCACAACCTGAGGCTCATCTCCGGGGCCTTCCAGGTGCGCGCCGACAGCGCGGGCGTCATCTGGCTGCCGCCGTACCACGACATGGGGCTCATCGGCGGCATCCTCCAGCCGCTGTACGCCGGCTTCGCGTGCACGCTGATGTCGCCGATGACGTTCCTCAAGAACCCCTTCCGGTGGCTGGAGGCGCTGTCGCGCACCCGGGGCACCATCAGTGGAGGGCCCAACTTCGCCTTCGACCTGTGCGTGCGCAAGGTGTCGGAGGAGCAGCGGCGCCAGCTGGACCTGAGCCGTTGGGAGGTGGCGTTCTGCGGCGCGGAGCCCATCCGCGCGGAGGCGCTGGATCGCTTCGCGGAGGCGTTCGGGCCGAGCGGCTTCCGCCGGGAGGCGTTCTACACGTGCTACGGGCTGGCGGAAGGGACGCTCATCGCCTCCGGCGCGACGAAGGGCCACGTGCCGGTGCTGCGCACGCTGGATCGCAAGGCGCTGGAGCTGGGCCGGGCCGAGTCCCCGTCCGCGAGCACGGAGGCGCGCACGCTGGTGGGCTGCGGCAAGTCCCTGGAGGATCAGGAGCTGCGGGTGGTGCACCCGGAGCTGCGCGAGCCGTGTCCCCCGGGCGTGGTGGGAGAGGTCTGGGTGTCGGGACAGAGCGTCGCGCGCGGGTACTGGCGGCGGCCCGAGGAGTCCGAGGCGTCCTTCCAGGGTCGGCTGGCGGACGGGCGTGGCCCCTTCCTGCGCACCGGTGACCTGGGCTTCCTCGACGCGGACGGTGAGCTCTTCGTCACCGGCCGCATGAAGGACCTCATCATCCTGCGCGGGCGCAATCACTACCCGCAGGACCTGGAGCTGACCGCGGAGTCGAGCCACCCGGCGCTGCGGCCCGGCTGTGGCGCGGCCTTCGCCGTGGAGGTGGGCGGTCAGGAGCGGCTCGTCCTGGTCCAGGAGGTGGACCTGCGCCGCTACGCGAACCTGCGCCAGCAGTTCGAGGCGGGCGAGGTCGCCCTGGGCGCCATCCGCCAGCGGCTGGCCGAGGGGCACGAGGTGCGGCCCCACGCGGTGGTGCTCATCGAGCCGGGCAGTCTGTCGAAGACGTCCAGCGGCAAGGTGCAGCGCCGCGCCACCCGCGCGGCCTATCTGGAGGGTTCGCTGCGCGTCGTGCTGTCCTGGGAGGAGGAGGGTCCCCCGGAGGGTGGTCCTTCCGGTGGTGGTGTTTCCGGTGGTCCGTCGAGTGGGTCGTCGTCCGGGACGTCCTCGCCACCGTCCTCCGGGTCGGGCGGTGGGACGGCGCGCGCCGAGGGCGGGGCCGGCGCTCCGAGTCGGCTGGAGGCGGTGGAGGCGTGGCTGGTCTCGCGGCTGGCGGCGCGGCTGCACCTGCGCCCCGAGTCGCTCCGGCTCGACGAGCCCATCACCCGCCACGGGTTGGACTCGCTGGCCGCCGTCGAGCTCGCGAACGAGGTGGAGACCGGCCTGGGCGTGGCGTTGCCCATGGAGGTGCTCCTGCAGGGCCCCAGCCTGTCCGAGCTGGCCCGCCGCATCTGCGCGAAGCAGGAGGGGGCCCACCGGGGCGCGCCCACCCGGACGTCGCTCGAGGACGCGGTGCCGCTGTCCTTCGCGCAGCAGCGCCTGTGGTTCCTCCACCAGTTGGAGCCGGGCAGCCCGCTGCACCACATCCCCGCGGCCGTGCGCCTCACCGGCGAGCTGGACGTGGCGGCCCTGTCGGGAGCCCTGGGTGCGCTGGTGCGGCGCCACGAGGCCCTGCGCACCACGGTGGACGAGCGGGACGGCGTGCCCGTGCAGCGCGTCCTCGCCCACCTGGACGTGACGCCGCGAGTGGAGGACCTGACGGACGTGCCCGCGGCCCGGCGCGAGGCGGAGATGCACCGGCGCCTGCGGGAGGAGGCGTGCCGCCCTTTTGACCTGACGCACGGCCCGCTGCTGCGTGCGCTCCTGTTGCGCACCGGAGAGCGGGAGCACGTGCTGCTGCTGGTGGTGCACCACCTGGTGGCCGACGGCTGGTCCCTGGGCGTGCTCGTGCGCGAGGTGGGCGCGCTCTACGCCGCGCTTCGCGAGGGCCGGGACGCCGCGCTGCCGACGCTCCCCGTGCGGTACGTGGACTACACGGTCTGGCATAGGGAGTGGCTGAAGGGCGACGTGCTGGAGTCCCAGCTCGCGTGGTGGCGCAAGCAGCTCGCGGGCGCGCCGCCGGTGCTGGAGCTGCTGGGGGACGCGCCCCGGCCGCCTGTGCAGTCCTACCGGGGCGCGAAGCGGCCCGTGCGTCTGTCCGCGGAGCTCACCCGGGCCGTGCGCGAGTTGGCCGTGCGGGAGGGTGTGACGCCCTTCATGGTGTTGCTGGCCGCCTTCCAGGCGGTGTTGCACCGTTACTCCGGCCAGGAGGACGTGTGCGTGGGTACGCCGGTGGCGGGCCGGACGCACGCGGAGCTGGAGGGGATGGTGGGCGTGTGCATCAACGCGCTCGTGCTGCGCACGCGGGTGGAGGGACAGAAGTCCTTCCGGGATCTGCTGGCGCGCGTGCGCGAGGTGACCCTGGGCGCCTATGCGCACCAGGACGTGCCCTTCGAGCTGCTGGTGCAGGCCCTTCAGCCAGCGCGCTCGCGCAGCCACTCGCCGCTCTTCCAGGCCATGCTCATCCTGCAGCCGGCCTCGGCGGTGTCGCCCGCGCTGCCCGGCGTGGAGGCGCGCCTGGAGGACGTGGACACCGGCACGGCGCAGTACGACCTGACGCTGTCGCTGCACCAGGTCCAGGGCGCGCTGGAAGGGACGCTGGAGTACAGCACCGACCTCTTCCAGGCCTCCACCGCCGCGCGGCTGGTGTCGAACCTGGAGACGCTGCTGACGGGCGCCGTGGCGGAGCCCTCGCGGGCGGTTTCCCAGCTGCCGCTGCTGTCGGAGGACGAGCGGCGGCGGGTGCTGGGGGAGTGGAACGCCACGCGCCGGCCCTACGAGGATGCGGGGCTCGCGGCGCTGCTGGAGGCGCAGGCTGCGCGCACGCCGGACGCGGTGGCGCTGGTGTCTGGCACGGAGCGCCTCACGTACCGCGCGCTGCACCGCCGGGCGAACGCGCTGGCGTCGCGGCTGCGCGCGGAGGGCGTGGGGCCCGAGGTCGTGGTGGGCCTGTGCGTGCGCCGCTCGGTGGAGCTGGTGGTGGGGATGCTGGGCATCCTCAAGGCGGGAGGCGCGTACCTGCCGCTGGACCCCAACTACCCGGCGGAGCGGCTGGCGTACATGTTGGAGGACTCGGGGGCGCGCCTGCTGCTGACGCAGGCGTCGCTGGCCGGGACGCTGGGCGCGGACGGCGTGCGCCCGGTCCTGGTGGACGCGCCGGAGTCGCTCGGCGAGGCGTCCGAGCACGGGCCCGGCGACGGCGCGGGCCCGGAGCACCTGGCGTATGTGCTGTACACGTCGGGCAGCACGGGGCGCCCCAAGGGCGTGCAGGTGGTGCAGCGCAACGTGGCCAACTTCTTCGCCGGCATGGACGAGCGCGTGCCGGTGGGGCCTCGGCCGGTGTGGCTGGCCGTCACCAGCGTCTCCTTCGACATCTCCGTGCTGGAGCTGCTGTGGACGCTGGCGCGCGGGTTCCAGGTGGTGGTGCACGGGGACGAGGTGGGCGCGGCCTCGGTGCTGGCGGAGGTGCGCCAGCACTCGGTGACGCACCTGCAGGGCACGCCGTCGCTGGCGCGGGCGCTGCTGCTGGAGCCCGGAGCCGAGGACGTGCTGGGCACGCTGCGCTGCCTGATGGTGGGCGGTGAGGCCCTTCCTCCGGCGCTGGCGGCATCGCTGGCGAGGCGGCTGCCCCGGCGGCTGCTCAACATGTATGGCCCGACGGAGACCACCGTCTGGTCCTCCACGCACACGGTGGGGGCGGCGGAGTCGCCGGTGCCGATTGGCAGGCCCCTGGCCAACACGGAGCTGTACGTGCTGGACGCGCACCTGCGCCCGGTACCGGGAGGCGTGGCAGGAGAGCTGTACATCGGCGGCGAGGGCGTGGTGCGCGGCTACCGCGGACGCCCGGAGCTGTCGGCGGAGCGCTTCATTCCGGATCCGTTCAGCGGCAGGCCGGGGGCGCGGCTGTACCGGACGGGAGACCTGGCGCGGTGGAGGGCGGACGGGACGCTGGAGTTCCTGGGCCGCGTGGACTTCCAGGTGAAGGTGCGCGGCTTCCGCATCGAATTGGGCGAAGTGGAGGCCGTCCTCGCGCGGCACCCTGGCGTCCTGGCCGCGGTGGTGTCCGCCCGCGAGGATTCGCCCGGGGACCGGAGGCTGGTGGCGTATGCCGTGCCCCGCCCGGGACACACGCTGGACGTCAGCTCGCTGCGCGAGCACCTGCGGCGCGGGCTGCCGGAGTACATGGTGCCCTCGGCCTTCGTGGTGCTTGCTGCGCTGCCGCTGACGCCCAACGGCAAGGTGGACCGCAAGGCGCTGCCCGCGCCGGAGGGCCGGGGGCTGGAGCCGCGCCGCGAGACCTTCGTCGCGCCGCGCACGCCCACCGAGGAGCGGGTGGCGGGACTCTGGGTGCGCCTGCTGCAGGTGGAGCGGGTGGGCCTCCACGATGACTTCTTCGAGCTGGGCGGGCACTCGCTGCTGGCGGCCCGGCTGGTGGCCGCGGTGCGCGCGTCGTTCGGCGTGGAGGTGCCGCTGCGGGACGTGTTCTCGGCCCCGACGGTGGCCGGCCTGGCGGAGCGACTCCAGGCCGCGGCGGGAGGCGGGCTGGCCTCGGTGCTGCCCCCGGTGCGGCCCGTGGCTCGCGGCGAGACGGCGCCGCTGTCGTTCGCGCAGCAGCGGCTGTGGTTCCTGGACCAGATGGAGCCGGGCAACCCGGCGTACAACGTTCCCGGCGCCGTGTGGCTCGACGGCGCCCTCGACGTGGCCGCCATCGAGGAGGCGCTCCGCGAGGTGCTCCGGCGTCACGAGGCCCTTCGGACGCGCTTCAGTGAGCAGGAGGGAGGACCCGTCCAGGTCATCTCGCCCGTGCCGGACGGCCCGCTGTTGGAGGTGGTGGAGGTCCAGGGCGGGGATGCGGCCGCGCGCGAGGACGAGGCCCTCCGGCGCTCCCGTGAGGAGGCCCGCCGTCCGTTCGAGCTCACGCGCGGGCCGCTGATGCGCGCCACGCTGCTGCGGCTCGGGGCGCATGAGCACGTGCTGCTGCTGACGCTCCACCACATCATCTCGGATGGCTGGTCGCTGCGGGTGCTGGTGCGCGAGGTGGTGCAGGCCTATGGGGCCCTCGTCGAGGGACGTGCCCCCGTGCTGCCACTGCTCCCGGTGCAGTACGCGGATCATGCACTGTGGCAGCGGGAGTGGCTCCGGGGCGAGGTGCTGGACGCGCAGGTGGCCTGGTGGCGCGAGCAACTGGTGGGGGCGCCTCCCGTGCTGGACCTTCCCACCGACAGGCCCCGCACGGCGGTGCAGGGCTTCCGCGGCGCGCTGCTGCCGGTCCAGTTGACCCGGGAGCTCTCCGGCGCGCTGAAGTCGCTGGCCCGTGCGGAGGGCGTCACGCCCTTCATGGTGCTGCTGGCGGGGCTCCAGGTGCTGCTGTCGCGGTACTCGGGACAGCAGGACGTGAGCGTGGGCACGCCGGTGGCGGGGCGCCACGGCGCGGAGGTGGAGGAGCTGATCGGCGTGTTCATCAACACGCTGGTGCTGCGCACGAAGCTGGAGTCCGAGGCGTCCTTCCGGACACTGCTGGGACAGGTGCGCGAGACGACCCTGGGCGCGTTCGCGCACCAGCAGGTGCCCTTCGAGCGGCTGGTGCAGGCGCTCCAGCCCGAGCGGCGGCTGGGGTACTCGCCGCTGTTCCAGGTGATGCTCATCCTCCAGCAGGACCTGCAGGCCGAGCTGAACCTGCCAGGGCTGAGCGCGCGCCTGCGCGACGTGGATGTCGGCACCTCCCGCTTCGACTTCACGCTCTCCCTCGCGGACACGGCGGAGGGGTTCCAGGGGACGCTGGAATACAGCACGGACCTGTTCGAGGCGGCGACGGTGCAGCGGATGCTGGGGCACCTGCGCGTGCTGCTGGAGGCTGCGGTCGCGGCGCCGGAGCGCAAGTTGTCCGAGGTGACGCTGCTGACGGAGGCGGAGCGTCAGCAGGTGCTGAAGGGCTGGAACGCGACGGCGCAGGAGTACGCGCGAGAGAGCAGCATCGCGGAGGAGTTCTCGCGGCAGGTGGCGCAGCGGCCGGACGCCGTGGCGGTGGAGTGCGGGGAAGAGAAGCTGAGTTACCGGCAGCTCGATGAGCGAGCCAACCAGCTGGCGCACTTGCTGAGGAGCAAGGGCGTTGGAGCCGAGGAGCGGGTGGGGCTGTGCCTGGAGCGCTCGGTGGAGCTGGTGGTGGCGCTGGTGGGCATCGCGAAGTCCGGAGGCGCGTACGTGCCGCTGGAAGCGGACTACCCCCAGTCGCGGCTTGAGCAGATGGTGTCGGAGGTGAGGCCGCGAGTGGTGGTGACGCGGCGGGCGCTGGCGGAGAAGCTGCCGGTGCAGGGCGTGGAGTGCGTGCTGCTGGAGGAAGTTGCGGAGACGCTTGCGCAGCAGCCGAAGCACGCGCCGAAGAGTGGAGTGGGTGGACGCAACCTGGCGTACATCGACTTCACGTCGGGAAGCACGGGCAAGCCCAAGGGCGTGTGCACGGAGCAGCGCGGAGTGCTGCGCACGGTGAAGGGGACGAAGTACGCGCAGCTGGGCCCCGAAGAGACGCTGCTGCTGATAGCCCCGGTGTCGTTCGACGCTTCGACGCTGGAGGTGTGGGGCAGCCTGCTGAATGGGGCGCGGCTGGTGGTGTACCCGCCGGGCCCGGTGGGAGACGTGGAGGAGTTGAAGCGGGTGGTGAAGGGGAAGGGCGTGACGACGCTGCACCTGACGGCGGGCCTCTTCGCGCAGGTGGTGGACGCGGACGTGGAGGTGCTGCGCGGCCTCAAGCAGCTGCTGACGGGCGGAGACGTGGTGTCGGCGCCGCACGTGCGTCGGGTGGTGGAAGAGCTGAAGGTGCCGGTGACGGCGTGCTACGGCCCGACGGAGAACACGCTCTTCACCAGCTGCCACCGGATGACGGAAGGCAGTCAGGTGGGTGAGGTGGTGGCCATCGGCCAGCCGATTGGTAACACGCGCGTGTACGTGCTGGACGCGGCGCTGAGTCCGGTGCCGGTGGGAGTGGCCGGAGAGCTGTACGCAGCCGGAGAGGGCGTGGCGCGCGGCTACCTGGGAAGCGCGGAGCTGACGGCGGAGCGCTTCATCCCGGACGTGCACGGCGGCGTGGCCGGGGAGCGGATGTACCGGACGGGAGACCTGGCGCGGTGGCGCGCGGACGGGACGCTGGAGTTCCTGGGCCGTGCGGACACGCAGGTGAAGGTGCGTGGCTTCCGAATCGAGCTGGGCGAAGTGGAAGGAGCGCTGCGAGCGCACCCGGCGGTGAAAGAAGCAGTGGTGGTGGCCAAGGGCCAGGGCGCCGGAGACAAGCGCCTCGTCGCCTACGTCGTCGGTCATGGCCCCGAGCTTCTGGATGTAGGGGAGCTGCGCCGCGCGCTCCAGAGCCGGGTGCCGGAGTACATGGTCCCCGCGATCTTCGTGCCGCTGGAGGCGCTGCCGCTGACGTCGAACGGCAAGGTGGATCGCAAGGCCCTGCCCGAGCCGGAAGGCGTTCGTCCGGAGCTGGCGCGTCAGTACGTGGCGCCGCGCACGGAGGTGGAGAAGACGCTTGCGGAGGTCTGGGCCCAGGTGCTGGGGCTGGACCGCGTGGGCGTGCAGGACAACTTCTTCGAGCTGGGTGGTGACTCCATCCTGAGCCTGCAGGTGGTGTCCCGCGCGAAGAGGGCGGGCCTGGAGGTGACGCCGAAGCAGCTCTTCCAGAAGCAGACGGTGGAGGCGCTGGCGCAGGTGGTGAAGGCCGCGCAGGTGGTGGCCGCGCAGGGCCCGGTGGAAGGCCCGGTGGAGCTGACGCCTGTGCAGCAGGCGTTCTTCGAGCAGGAGCGGAGTCAGCCGCACCACTTCAACCAGTCGCTGCTGCTGGAAGTCTCGCGCGCGCTGGACGCGGCGGTGCTGGAGAGGGCGCTGAATGAGGTGGTGAAGCACCACGACGCGCTGCGGATGCGCTTCGAGCGAGTGGACGGCGAGTGGAAGCAGCGCAACGCGAGCGTGGAAGAAGCGGGTGCGCTGAAGCTGGAGCAGGTGGACCTGCGCGGGGCGCAGGACGTGGCCACGGAGCTGGAGCAGGTGGCGACGCGGGTGCAGGGCAGCCTGGACTTGGAGAAGGGCCCGCTGGTGAAGGCGGTGCTCTTCGAGCTGGGAGAGAAGGGCCGGCGGCTGCTGGTGGTGGTGCACCACCTGGTGGTGGATGGGGTGTCGTGGCGGGTGTTGGTGGAGGACGTGGAGCGGGCGTGCGAGCAGGTGGAGTTGGGGCCGAAGAGCGCCTCGTACCAGCAGTGGGCCAAGAGGCTGAAGGAGTACGCGGGGCAGGTGGAAGGGGAGGTTGCGTACTGGGAGGCCCAGGGCGCCGCGCAGGTGCCGTCGCTGCCAGTGGACGAGGCGGGCGGCCGCAACGAGACAGGCCTGGAGGGAGAGGTCCGTCTGGAGTTGAGCCGCGAGGAGACGGCGGCGCTGCTGCGCGAGGTGCCCGGTGCGTACCGGGCGCGAGTGGATGAAGTGCTGCTGGCGGGACTGGCGGCGGCGCTGAAGAAGTGGAGAGGGCTGGAGCAGGTGCGGGTGGAGCTGGAGGGCCACGGGCGCGAGGAGGAAGTGGGGCTGGAGGTGTCGCGCACGGTGGGTTGGTTCACCAGCGTGTACCCGGTGGTGGTGGAGGCGCCGAAGGCGGAAGGCGCGGGCGCGTGGGTGAGGGCGGTGAAGGAGACGGTGCGGCGGGTGCCTGGAAAGGGCCTGGGCTTCGGGCTGCTGAAGTACCTGGGCAGTGACGAGAGTCAGAAGAAGCTGCGCGCGCTGCCGAAGGCGGAAGTCGTCTTCAACTACCTGGGCCAGGTGGACGCGACGGCGGCGCAGTCGAAGTACTTCGCGCCGGCGAAGGAGAAGGCGGGCGAGGCGCAGGCGAAGGGCGAGAAGCGCGCGCACGTGTTGGGCGTCAACGGACTGGTGGTGGGCGGCCGCTTGGAAGTGGCCATCGACTACGGCCGAGAGCTGCACCGGCGCGAGAGCGTGGAAGAGCTGGCGCGGCACTACGCCCAGGAGTTGCGTCAGTTGCTGCGGCAGCGGACGGAGTCCGAAGCAGGGCTGTGGACGCCGGTGGATTTCCCGCTGGTGAAGGCCAGCGCGCAGCAGTTGGAGAAGGTGCTGGGCCGGGGCGAGGGCGTAGAGGACGTCTATCCGCTCTCTCCGTTGCAGCAGGGTCTGCTCTTCCACTCGCTGCTGGAAGGCGGCAGCGGCGTGTACGTGGAGCAGCTCGCGTGGGAAGTGCGCGGCGGGCTGAAGGTGGAGGCACTGAAGCAGGCGTGGCAGACGGTGGTGGAGCGGCTGTCCATCCTGCGCACGCGCTTCCTCTGGGAAGGGCTGGAGGAGCCGCTGCAAGTGGTGCAGCGCACGGTGCAGCTGCCGTGGGAAGAGCGTGACTGGAGCAGCCTGGGCCGCGAGGCGCAGCAGCACGCGCTGGACGAGTACCTGAAGGAAGACGCCCGCCAGGGCTTCGAATTGGGCCAGGCGCCGCTGATGCGCATGGCGGTGATGAAGCTGGGCGAGGAGGGGTGGCGGTGCGTGTGGAGCCACCACCACCTGCTGCTGGACGGGTGGAGCCTCGGTCTGGTGCTGGAGGAGGTCTTCACGACGTACGAGGCGCTCGTCACGGGCGGCGACGTGCGAGGCAGGACGCGCCCTGCGTACCGCGAGTACATCGGGTGGCTTGCGAAGCAGGACACGAAGAAGGCGGAGGCGTACTGGCGTGAGGCGCTGAAGGGCGTGAGCGCGCCGACGCGGCTGCCGCTGGAAGCGCGTGGGGCGAAGGGCGGCACGAACAACCAGGACGAGGTGACGCTGCAGCTGACGGAGGAGGAGACGTCGGCGGTGCAGGGCTTCGCGCAGCGGCAGCAGGTGACGGTGAACACCCTGGTGCAGGGCGCCTGGGCATTGGTGCTGGGACGGCACGCGGGCGAAGGCGAAGTCGTCTTCGGCGCCACGGTGGCGGGCCGCCCGGCCGAGCTCGACGGTGTCGAAGGCATGGTCGGCCTCTTCATCAACACGCTCCCGGTCCGGGTGCAGCTGCCCGATGACGGAGGAGTGGCGGAGTGGCTGAAGGGGCTCCAGAAGCAGCAGGCCGAGCAGCAGCAGTTCGAGCAGAGCCCGCTGGTGCAGGTGCAGGGCTGGAGCAACGTGCCTCGCGGCCAGCCGCTCTTCGACAGCTTGTTGATCTTCGAGAACTACCCTGTCGATGAGTCGCTGAAGGGCCGTGCGAGCCGTTGGGACGTGCGGGATGTCCGCTCGAAGGAGCGGACGAACTACGCGCTCACGTTGTCCGCGATGCCCGGCTCCCAGCTACGGCTGAAGCTGGTCTACGAGACCCCGCGCTTCGAGCAGCGCGGGATGGATGTGCTGCTGAATCAGTGGAAGGTGGCGCTGCTGGAGTTGGTGGCGAGCGCCAGCAAGCGGCTCTCCGAGGTGCCGCTGCTGACGGAGGCGGAGCGCCAGCAGGTGCTGAAGGGATGGAACGCGACGGAGCAGGAGTACGCGCGCGAAAGCAGCATCGCGGAGGAGTTCGAGCGTCAGGTGGCGCAGAGGCCGGACGCGGTGGCGGTGGAGTGCGGAGAAGAGAAGCTGACGTACCGGCAGCTCGATGAGCGAGCCAACCAGCTGGCGCACTTGCTGAGAAGCAAGGGCGTAGGAGCCGAGGAGCGGGTGGGGTTGTGCCTGGAGCGCTCGGTGGAGCTGGTGGTGGCGCTGGTGGGCATCGCGAAGTCCGGAGGCGCGTACGTGCCGCTGGAGGCGGACTACCCCCAGTCGCGGCTTGAGCAGATGGTGTCGGAGGTGAGGCCGCGAGTGGTGGTGACGCGGCGGGCGCTGGCGGAGAAGCTGCCGGTGCAGGGCGTGGAGTGCGTGCTGCTGGAGGAAATGGCGGAGACGCTGGCCCAGCAGCCGAAGCACGCGCCGAGGAGTGGAGTGAGTGGACGCAACCTGGCGTACATCGACTTCACCTCTGGAAGCACGGGCAAGCCGAAGGGCGTGTGCACGGAGCAGCGGGGCGTGCTGCGCACGGTGAAGGGGACGAAGTACGCGCACCTGGGCCCTGAAGAGACGCTGCTGCTGATTGCGCCGGTGTCGTTTGACGCCTCGACGCTGGAGGTATGGGGCAGCCTGCTGAATGGGGCAAGGCTGGTGGTGTACCCGCCGGGCCCGGTGGGAGACGTGGAAGAGTTGAAGCGGGTGGTGAAGGGGCAGGGCGTGACGACGCTGCACCTGACGGCGGGCCTCTTCGCGCAGGTGGTGGACGCGGACGTGGAGGTGCTGCGCGGCCTCAAGCAGTTGCTGACGGGCGGAGACGTGGTGTCGGCGCCGCACGTGCGTCGGGTGGTGGAAGAGCTGAAGGTGCCGGTGACGGCGTGCTACGGCCCGACGGAGAACACCCTATTCACCAGCTGCCACCGGATGACGGAAGGCAGTCAGGTGGGCGAAGTGGTGGCCATTGGCCAGCCGATTGGCAACACGCGCGTGTACGTGCTGGACGCGGCGCTGAATCCGGTACCGGTGGGCGTTGCAGGCGAGCTGTACGCAGCCGGCGAGGGCGTGGCGCGAGGCTACCTGGGAAGCGCGGAGCTGACGGCGGAGCGCTTCGTGCCGGACGTGCACGGAGGCCTGGCCGGAGAGCGGATGTACCGGACGGGAGACCTGGCGCGGTGGCGTGCGGACGGGACGCTGGAGTTCCTGGGCCGTGCGGACACGCAGGTGAAGGTGCGGGGCTTCCGAATCGAGCTGGGCGAAGTGGAGGGAGCGCTGCGAGCGCACCCTGCGGTGAAGGAAGCGGTGGTGGTGGCCAAGGGCCAGGGCGCGGGCGACAAGCGTCTCGTCGCCTACGTCGTCGGCCATGGCCCCGATTCGCTCGACGTGGGTGAGCTGCGTCGCGCACTCAAGAGCCGACTGCCCGAGTACATGGTGCCCTCGGCGTTCGTGACGCTGGAGGCGCTGCCGCTGACGTCGAACGGCAAGGTGGACCGCAAGGCCCTGCCGGAGCCGGAGGGCGCGCTGCTGGAACGGGCGCGAGAGTACGTGGCGCCGCGCACGGACGCGGAGAAGTCGCTGGCGGACGTGTGGACGCAGGTGCTGGGCGCGGAGCGCGTGGGCGTGCACGACAGCTTCTTCGAGCTGGGCGGGCACTCACTCCTCGCCACCCGTGCCATCTCCCGCATCCGAGAGGCGCTGAAGGTGGAGTTGCCCCTCAAGGCCCTCTTCGACGCGCCCACGGTGGCGGAGTTGGCCTCGCTCCTCCAGCGCAGCGCGATGGCGCCGACGACGCAGGCGCCACCGCTGGTCCGCGCGGATCGCTCGGGCCCGCTGCCCCTGTCCTTCGCCCAGCAGCGGCTGTGGTTCCTGGAGCAGCTCGCTCCGGGCGGCTCGCGCTACAACATCCCGGCCGTCTTCCGGCTGGAAGGGGCGCTCGACGTGGCCGCCCTGCGGCACGCGCTCCACGGGCTGCAGCAGCGCCACGAGTCCCTGCGCACCTCCTTCCGGGGAGAGGCCGGGGAGGTCTGGCAGGTCATCGCCTCGGAGGCGGAGCCGGTCCTGGAGCTCGTCGACCTGCGCCCCATCCCCGACGCCGAGCGCGAGGCCGAGGCACTGCGCCAGGCCACGCGAGAGGCCCAGCGGCCCTTCGACCTGGGCCGGAGCCCGCTGCTGCGCACCCTCCTGCTGCGGCTGGGTGAGCACACCCACGTGTTGGTGCTCACCGTGCACCACATCGTCTTCGACGGCTGGTCCACCCAGGTCCTCGTCCGCGACCTCACCGCGCTGTACGACGCCCATCGCCGGGGCCACGAGGCCCCGCTGCCTCCGCTGTCCATGCAGTACGCCGACTACGCGGTGTGGCAGCGCGCGTGGCTCCAGGGCGAGGCCCTGGAGTCGCAGCTCTCCTGGTGGAGGGCCCAGCTCGACGGCGCTCCGCCCGCCCTGGAGCTGCCCACGGACAAGCCCCGTCCGGCCGCGCAGTCCTCCCGTGGCGCGAGCCACCCGGTGTCGCTGCCGCGCGAGCTGGTGGAACGGCTCAAGGCACTCGGCCAGCGCGAGGGCGCCACGCCCTTCATGGTGATGCTCGCCGCCTTCCAGGCCCTGCTGTACCGCTACTCGGGCCAGGACGACATCAGCGTGGGCTCGCCCGGCGCCGGCCGTGGCCAGCTCGAGCTGGAGGGCGTCATCGGCTTCTTCATCAACACCCTGGTGCTGCGCACCCGCATGCCGGGCCCGCTCACGTTCCAGGAGCTGCTCGCCCGCGTGCGCGAGGTGACGCTCGGCGCCCACGCCCACCAGGACGTGCCCTTCGAGCGGCTCGTGGACGAGCTGCGTCCCGAGCGCGACCTCAGCCGCAATCCGCTGTTCCAGGCGTGGTTCGTCCTCAACCCCGAGGAGTCCCTGGCCCACGTCCTGCCGGGCCTCACCCTGCGGCCGCTGGCGCTGGAGGACTCCACCACCCAGTTCGACCTGACGCTGTCGCTCGTCGACTCGCCCGACGGCTTCTCCGGCGCCATCTCGTACGCCACCGACCTGTTCGAACCGGCCACCATCGCCCGCATGAGCAGCCACCTGCGGGCGCTCGTCGAGGCGCTGGTGGAGTCGCCCACGCGGCCCCTGGCCACGCTGCCGATGCTCGCTCCGGCCGAGCGGCATCAGCTGCTGCGCGCGTGGAACGACACCGCCCGTCCCGTCGCGTCCGAGCCCGTCCACCGCCTCTTCGAGGCCCAGGTGCGCCGCACCCCGGACGCCATCGCCGTCACCTTCGATGGCCAGGAACTCACCTACGCGGAGCTCAACGGCCGCGCGAACCAGCTCGCGCACTACCTGCGCGCGCGCGGCGTGCTGCCCGACGTCCTCGTGGGCCTCTACGTCGACCGCTCGCTGGAGCTGCTGGTGGGTGTGCTCGGCATCCTCAAGTCCGGCGCCGCCTACGTCCCGCTGGATCCCGCCCTGCCCGAGGACCGGCTCGAGCTCATCGCCGACGAGGCCCGCACGCCGCTGCTGCTGACGCAGGAGTCGCTGGCGGATCAGCTCAGCCACCGTGCCGCCCACACCCTGTGCCTGGACCTGGACTGGGATCGCGTGGAGCGCTACCCGGACCATGACCTGGAGGGAGGCGCCAAGGACAGCCACCTCGCCTATGTCATCTTCACCTCCGGCTCCACGGGCACCCCCAAGGGCGTGCTGCTGGAGCACCGCGGGCTGACCAACACCACCCTGGCCTGCATCGAGGCCCTGGAGCTGGGCCCCGGGAAGCGGGTGCTGCAGTTCTTCTCCTCCGGCTTCGACGCGTCCGTCTGGGAAATCTTCCCGACGCTGGTGTCCGGCGCCCGGCTGTCCCTGGCACGCCGGGAGGACCTGATGCCCGGCACGTCCCTGAAGACGCTGCTCGCCGAGCACGCCATCACCACCGTGACGCTCACGCCGTCGGTGCTGGCCCAGCTGTCGCCCGACGAGCTGCCGGCCCTGAAGGTGGTGGCCGCGGCGGGCGAGGCCTGCACGCCGGAAGTGGTGGCGCGCTGGAAGCCCGGCCGGCGGTTCATCAACGCCTACGGCCCCACGGAGACCACCATCTGCGCCACCTTCAGCGCGGACGTGGACGCGGCCCGGCCCACCATCGGCCAGCCCATCACCAACGCCCAGGTGTACGTGCTGGATGCGCACCTGGAGCCCGTCCCCACGGGGCTGCCCGGCGAGCTGTACATCGGCGGCGCGGGCGTGGGCCGCGGCTACCTCGGCCGTCCCGAGCTGACGGCGGACCGCTTCGTGCCGGATCCGTTCCTCGGTGCCCCCGGCGCCCGGCTGTACCGCACCGGTGACCTGGTGCGCTGGCTGCCCGAGGGCTCCATCGAGTTCCTGGGACGGCTCGACAACCAGGTGAAGCTGCGCGGCTACCGCGTGGAGCTGGGCGAAGTGGAGGCCGTGCTGCTCAAGCACCCCGGGGTGCGCGAAGCAGTGGTGCTGGTGCGCGAGGACGCGCCGGGCCTGATGCGGATGGTGGCCTACCACGTCGGGGAGGACTCGCTCACCGCGGCCGAGCTGCGCGGCTTCCTCCAGGCGCGGCTGCCCGAGTACATGGTCCCCTCCGCGTTCGTCGCGCTGCCCACGCTGCCGCTGAGCTCCAGCGGCAAGGTGGACAAGCAGGCGCTGCCGGTGCCGGAGACGCTGCGCGCCGAGGAGGACTTCGTCGGGCCGTCCACCGACACGGAGCGGCGGCTCGCCGCCATCTGGAGCGAGCTGCTCGGCGTGGAGCGCGTCAGCGTGCACGACAGCTTCTTCGACCTGGGCGGCCACTCGCTGGTGGCCACCCAGCTGCTGTCGCGCATCCGCAACGGCTTCCAGGTGGAGCTGCCCCTGCGCGTCGTCTTCGAGGCCCGCACCCTGGCCGAGCAGGCCGCGCGCGTGGACGCCCTCGCCGGACACGCGAGCGGGGCCGACGCCTTCCCCCTGCGGCCCATGCCGCGGCGGGAGCGCATGCCCATGTCCTTCGCGCAGCAGCGGCTCTGGTTCCTGGATCAGCTGGAGCCGGGGATGCCCTTCTACAACATCCCCATCGCGGTCCGGGTCGAGGGCGCGCTGAACGCCGAGGCGCTGGATCGCGCCTTCCAGGAGGTGGTGCGCCGCCATGAGTCCCTGCGCACCACGTTCCACGACGGCGAGGACGGTCCGGCCCAGGTGGTGTGGCCCCAGGCGATGCCGCCGCTGTCCCGGATGGACCTGCGCGAGCTTCCGGAAGCGCAGCGCGACGCGCAGGCGCAGCGGCTCCAGGAGGAGGAGGCGCGCCGGCCGTTCGACCTGGCGCGCGGCCCGCTGGTGCGCGCCACGCTGCTGTGGCTGAGCGAGGAGTCGCACCTGCTGCTCCTGACGATGCACCACATCGTCTCGGACGGCTGGTCCATGGGCGTGCTGGTGCGCGAGGTGGTGTCGCTCTACGGGGCCTACCGCGACGGCCAGCCCTCGCCCCTGCCGGAGCTGACGCTGCAGTACGCGGACTACGCGGCGTGGCAGCGGCAGTGGCTGCGGGAAGAAACCCTGGAGACGCAGCTCGGCTACTGGCGGAAGCAGCTGGAGGGCGCGCCCTCCTCGCTGGAGCTGCCGGCGGACCGTCCGCGGCCCGCGGCGCGCAGCTACCGGGGCGGAACGCACGTGTCGATGATGGACGCGCGCCTCGCCGGCAACCTGGAGGCGCTGGGCCAGCGCGAGGGCGCCACCCTCTTCATGGTCCTGATGGCGGGCTTCCAGTCCCTGCTGCACCGCTACAGCGGGCAGACCGACCTGGTGGTGGGCACGGACGTGGCCAACCGCAACCACGCGGAGACCGAGTCGCTCATTGGCTTCTTCATCAACCAGCTCGTGCTGCGCCTGCGAATGGAGGGCGACCCGACCTTCACCGAGCTGCTGGCGCAGGCGAAGCAGGTGTCGATGGACGCGTACGCGCACCAGGACCTCCCCTTCGAGGAGGTGGTGCGCGCCATCAACCCGGACCGCACCACGGCGCACGCGCCGCTGTTCCAGGTGAAGTTCGTGCTCCAGAACATGCCCGTGTCGGCGCTGGAGCTGCCCGGGCTCAAGGTGAGCGCGGAGGGTGGCGACCCGGCCACCGCGAAGCTGGACCTGACGGTGCTGGTGAACCCCCGGCCCGACGGGCTGGTCATCACCTGGATGTACAGCATGGACCTCTTCGACGAGCCCACCATCGCGCTCCTGGCGCGGCGCTTCCAGCGGCTGCTGGAGGGCGTGGTGGCCCAGAAGGGCGGCGCCCTGCGGCTGTCCCAGCTCCCCCTGCTGTCCGAGGAGGAGCGCAAGCGCGTGCTGGTGGATTGGAACGACACCGCGGCGCCGTACGAGCGGCGGTGCATCCACGAGCTCATCTCCGCGCAGGCGGCGCGCGTGCCGGACGCGGTGGCGGTGGTGGCTGGTGACGAGCGGCTCACCTACGCGGAGCTGGAGCTCAAGGCCAACCAGCTGGCGCACTGGCTGAAGGCGCTGGGCGTGGGGCCGGAGACGCGGGTGGGCCTGTTCGTGGAGCGGCGGGCGCACGCGCTGGTGGGCATGCTGGGCATCCTCAAGGCCGGCGGCGCCTACGTGGCCCTGGACCCGGCGCACGCGCACATGAGCGAGCGCGTGCGGCACGTCCTCAACGACGCGCGGGTGCAGGTCATCGTCACCGAAGAGGCGCTGGCCAACGAGCTGCCGTCGCAGGGCGAGTTCCTGGTCAGCCTGGACGCCGGGGACGGGCTCTTGGAGTCCCAGCCGGAGGAGGCGCCGGTCAGCGGCGCGGTGCCGGGCAACGTGGCCTACGTCATCTACACGTCGGGAAGCACGGGGCAGCCCAAGGGCGTGTGCATCGAACACGGCCAGCTCGCCTGCTACGTGGCGGGCGTGAGCCGCAGGCTGGACCTGCCGCGCGAGATGAGCTTCGCGTCGGTGTCCACGCTGGCGGCGGACCTGGGGCACACCGCGCTCTTCCCCACGCTGTGCGCGGGCGGGGCGGTGCACCTGGTGGACCGGCAGACCGTCTCGGACTCGGCGCTGATGACGGCGTACGGGCGCGAGCACCAGGTGGAGGGCTTGAAGATCGTCCCGACGCACCTGGAGGCGCTGCTGGCGGACGAGGCCGCCCAGGCGCTGCTGCCTCGCAAGCGGTTGGTGCTGGGCGGCGACAAGTCGGAGTGGACGCTGGTGGAGCGGGTGCACGCGCTCGCGCCGGAGTGCGAGGTGTTCAACCACTACGGCCCCACGGAGACGACGGTGGGCGTGCTCGCGCAGAAGGTGGAGCGCGGCGTGCGCGTGCCAGGGGCGCAGACGGTGCCGCTGGGCAAGCCCCTGGGCAACGTGCGGGTGTACGTGCTGGACGGGTATGGCCAGCCGGTGCCCCCGGGCGTGCCGGGCGAGCTGTTCGTCGGCGGCGAGAGTGTCGGCCGCGGCTACCTGGGCCGGCCGGACCTGACGGCGGAGCGCTTCCTGCCAGACGGCTTCAGCAACGTGGCCGGCGCCAGGCTCTACCGCACCGGAGACCGGGTGCGGTGGCTGGAGGACGGCCGCATCGAGTTCCTCGGCCGCGTGGACCACCAGCTCAAGATTCGCGGCTACCGCGTGGAGCTGGGCGAGGTGGAGGCGGTGCTGGCACAGCATGCCGGCGTGGGCGAGTGCGTGGTGGTGGCGCGCGACGAGGCCAGCGGAAAGCAGCTGGTGGCGTACGCGGTGGCGAAGCCGGGCGTCACCCTGGAGGAAGCGGGGCTGCGCGACCACCTGGCGGCCCGGCTGCCGGACTACATGGTCCCGTCGGCCTTCGTGGTGCTGGAAGCGCTGCCGCTGACGTCCAATGGCAAGGTGGACCGCAAGGCGCTCCCGGCGCCGTCGCGCGTGCGGACGGAGACGTCCTACACCGCTCCGCGCACGCCGACGGAGGAACGGCTGGCGGTGCTCTGGCGGGAGCTGCTCAACGTGCCGCGCGTGAGCGTGCACGATGACTTCTTCGACCTGGGCGGCCACTCGCTGCTGGCCACGCAGGTGGTGGCGCGCGTGCGGGCGCTGTTCGACGTCCAGCTCGCGGTCATCGACCTCTTCGAGGCGCCGACGCTGGAAGGACTGGCGGCGCGCATCGAGGCGGGCACGTCGTCGGACTCGCCGCTGGTGACGCTGCGCAAGGGCGGTGAGTCGCGTCCCTTCTTCTGCGTGCACCCGGTGGGTGGCAGCGTGCTCGGCTACCTGGAGCTGGCGCGGCGCCTGCCGCCGGAGCAGCCCTTCTACGGGTTGCAGGTGCCGGCGAGCGGAGGTGGCGAGACGGTGGAGGAGATGGCCACCCGCTACCTGGAGGCCGTGCGCGAGGTGCAGCCGGAAGGGCCGTACCTGCTGGGCGGCTGGTCGCTGGGCGGACGCGTCGCGTACGAGATGGCGCGGCAGCTCGAGGCCCTGGGCGAGCAGGTGGGGATGCTGGTCGTCATCGACGCGAGCAGCCAGGACGAGGGCCCGGCCGAGGAGGAGTGGCAGGGCGTGCTCGAGTTCGCGGACCACCTGTCGAAGCTGTCGGGCGTGCACCCGCGCGCGGCCGAAGTGCTCCAGCAGGTGGACGCGGTGGAGCTGCGCTCCCTGCTGGAGGGGCCGGCCCCCGTCATCCCGGGCCTCGAGGAGGAGGCGTGCGAGGAGCTGCGCGGGCTGTGGCGGGTGTTCGCGCGAAACCGGCGGGCTGCTCGGGCCTTCGTGCCCGGGTCCTATAGCGGCTCACTGGTGCTGCTGCGGGCCGCCGAGGCGCCTCCGGACCTGGAGGCGGACCTGGGCTGGGGCAGGGTGGCGCGGGGCGGGGTGGAGGTGCTCGAAGTGCCGGGCGACCACTTCACCCTCATCGCCATGCCGCACGTGGAGGCGTTGGCCGAGCGCCTCACGGCCTTGCTGGAGCGGGCCCGATCCGGGGACTCGTTCCAGCGGGTCGGGTAGTCCCGGCCCAGTGCCGGCGGCCCGGGTGTTCAGGCCGCCGGTGGGTCCGGTCAGGTGCCGGACGGGCCCAGGCGACGGAGCGACTCCGCCGCCGCCTCGCGCAGCTCCTCTTCCGGGGCCTGCGCGAGGGCCCGCAGCGCCGCGGGCACTTCATCACCCGGGTAGGCGATCTCCCCCAGCCGCTGGGCCGCCAGCACCCGGTCCTTCACCGCTCCACGCCGCAGTTCCTCCAGCAGGAAGCCCTTGTAGAGCCCCAGGAAATGATTCTCCGCCTCCAACATGCCCGCGCAGAGCGACCGCAGGTGCGCCACGTCCTCGGCGGCCTCCGGCACCCGGTAGCCCCAGCGCTTGCGGGCCGCGTAGATCTGCTCGTACAGGGGCGTCCACGCGTCGTTGACGAGCTCGCGGTGCGCCTCGATGGCCTCGCGCTTGGAATACGTGTACCCGCCCGCCTTCACCGCCACCTCGGCCGTCGCCAGCCGGCAGGCCAGGGTGACCAGCTCCTTGAAGCCCCGGTGCGACTGACCCTGGGCATCCAGCACCTCGCGGTGGTCGTAGCCGTAGAGCTCGCCGCGCGGGTCCGGGTAGATGAGCGGGAAGCGCAGGGGCTCGCCCTCGGCGCGGGCCCGGGCGCGCTCCATGAAGACGTAGGGCCGGTGCATGCAGTAGCGGATCCACGCGTCCAGCGGCATCAGCGGGATGCGCTCCCGGAGGTCCTCGCCCATGAGCAGCAGCGACGTCTTCTTGAGGTTGACGGCGCCCTCCTCCAGCAGCTGCTCCTCCTCCACCGCGTTCGCGTCCAGCGACAGCGGGCTCAGCGGGCTCACGTGCCGGCGGAAGTGCTCGAAGCGCCGCCGCTCTCCCGGCTGGAACCGGCCCTTGAAGACGAGCGTCAGGTCGATATCGCTCTCGCCCACGGCCTCGCTCGTCGCGTGGCTCCCCAGCAGGTAGCAGGCCTGGAGGCGGCCCGGGAACACCATCTGGAACAACCCCAGGAAGCCGAAGAAGACGGCGTTGAGGTTCATGTCCTCCGTGAAGCCCACCAGCGACAGCTCTTCATCCATCACGTGAATTCCCCATCCTTTGCCTGCGCCGCGGCCGGCATCCTAGGAGCCGCACGGCTCCCGGCGCGAGCCCGCGCGTCCCAGCCCCAGCGTCCCACAGGAGCAGTCCATGGTCCGTGACTTCACGCAGTCGGAGGTACAGAGCCTTTGCGAGTTGCTCGGCGTGAGCGACCTGCGCGACCCGGACGCGGCGGTGGTGAAGACCCCTCCGCTCATCGAGGACGTGCGCCGCGTCCTGAAGCTCCCGGTGCTGCCCCACAGCCACCTGCTGGATGAGCAGACCTGGATGATGGGCGGACGTGTCACGCGGTGGCTCGGCGGGGAGATGAGCACGTCGGTGGACGATGGGGACTACGACCTCTTCTCCGGCTCGTTCCCGGCCATGGAACGCACCCTGAACCGCATGCTGGAGACGGGCTACTCCATCACCCGGGTGCAGTACATGAATCCCTGGCCGGGCATCCCGGTGCCGCGCATGCTGCGCCGCAAGCCATCCCCCGTGCGCAAGCCCCCGAGGAACGCGTCCGTGCCGGACCTGCCAGGGCTCCTGTTGCGGACGATGCCGGATGGCCGCGACATGTACTGCATGCGCCTCACCTCACCGGAGAGGCATGTCATCCAGTTCATGTACATTCCGTCGCTCTTCCCGGACGGGGCCAGGCCGGACACGCTCATCGAGCAGACGGACCTCAGCATCTGCCAGTTCACCCTGGACGGCGCCTACCTGCGCGCGGGTCCCCACTCGTGGTCCGACTTCGTCCGGCATCGCCTCCGCGTGGTCCACATGCGCAGTGGCCGCCGCACCGCGGGCCGCCTGTTCAAATACGCCGCCCGCGGGTTCTGGCCCGACGCGCGGACCGTCCAGACCGTCTATGGCCGGTGGCTGTCCGAGGCGCTGAAACGCGGAGGAAATCCCGCGCGTTTCAAAGCCTGACCCGACGCGACACATCCCTGTACTTCTTGTGAATCCAGGTATGCTTGACAGTACTGGAAAAATAGCTCAATTGGATACACGCGCAGTGTTTTTGTTCACATGCGGCATCAGCGCTTCTCGCTGCCTGGGTTGGGGCGAGCAGGTTCCAGGATCGACATGAAGAACGTGGCCGTCGATGAGATTGAGTACATCGAGTTGTGCGTTGGAGATCTCCTCCAGTCGACCCGCTTCTTCACGGACGCGCTGGGTTTCCGTCGCGTCGCGGAAGGCGGTCCGGAGACGGGGCTCGAGGCGCAGCGCTGCGTGCTGATGCAGCAGGGCCGCTGCCGGGTGCTGCTGACGCAGGGGCTCACCCCCGAGTCGCCCTCGTCCGAGTACGTCCAGCGTCACGGTGACGGCGTGCGGGACATCGCGCTGCGCACCCCGGACCTGGTGGCCACCTACGCGCACGTCATCGAGCGCGGCGCCCATCCGGTGCGCGAGCCCGCCATCCTCCAGGACGGCCACGGTCGCCGCGTGCTGAAGGCCACCGTGCAGGCCATGGGCGACGTGGTGCACTCGCTCATCGAGCGCGAGGGGCCCTGGGAGGGCTTCCTGCCCCCGGGCCTGCGCGCGGTGGACGCGCCTCGGTCTCCGGCGAAGGAGCTGTTCTCCGGCCTGGACCACGTGGCCATCTGCCTGACCCCGGGCACGCTGGACGCCATGGTGCGCTTCTACACGGAGGCCTTCGGCTTCCGGCAGTCGCACGAGGAGAACGTCAAGACCCACGGCAGCGGGATGAACTCCAAGGTGGTGCAGAGCCCCTCCGGGCGCATCTGCTTCCCCATGCAGGAGCCCATCTCCCACGAGAACCCGGGGCAGATTGGCGAGTTCCTCGCGCGCCACGGCGGACCGGGCGTGCAGCACCTGGCCATGCTCTCCCCGGACATCGTCGCCAGCGCGCGGCAGCTCCGGACGCAGGGCATCGAGTTCCTGGACATTCCGGCCGCCTACTACGATCGGCTCGAGGGGCGGCTCGGCCCCATTCCCCTGGACCTGGGCCCGCTGCGCGAGATGGGCATCCTGGTGGACCGGGACCCATGGGGCCTGCTGTTGCAGTCCTTCACGCGCTCGGTGCACCCGCGGCAGACGCTCTTCTTCGAGGCCGTGGAGCGCAAGGACGCGCGCGGCTTCGGCGGCGCCAACATCCGCGCCCTCTACGAGGCCGTGGAGCACGAGCTGAGCCGGGCCGAGTCCTGAGCGCTTCGGCGCGTGCGAAGGCGTGGTACTGACGCCCGCACCATGCCAAAGCACTGGAGTCCAGACGCCTCGTTCGTCGACGCCTGCGTCGGCCTCAACCGCGCCGTCTGCGTGGCGGTCGCCCACGAACCTTGCAATCCCTGAGCATTGGCGAGAGCGGCCTGTGCGCCGTCGGCCCGAAGGACCTGTTCCTCTACGACGGCGCGGCCTGGACGCGGATCGACTGACGGGCAGTCACGGAACAGACGCGCGGCGGCGTGGTCAAGGCGGCGCCCTCTGTATTGAGCGTATGGCGGTTACCGCCCCAACAGCAGTCCCTTCGCGGTTTCCACGAAGCGGCGCAGGGGCACCGACTGCTGGTTGCGGCTTGGGTAGTAGAGAAAGTACCCCGGCACCATGGGGGCATATTCCTCGAGCACGACCTCGAGTTCTCCCCGACGCAATTCATCGCGGATCCAGGCTTCCGGCGAGTACGCGAGGCCGAGCCCTCGCTTCGCAAGCGTCGAGCACAGGAGTCCGTCGTTGGTTGCAATGCCGCCGCGCACCGGAACGCGCCAGGACTTGCGACCCCGCTCCAGTTCCCACGCGTACAGCGCGCCAGTTGTCGGCGACCGGAACGTGATGCACTCATGCTCGAGCAGGTCCTCGGGGCGCCGCGGACGGCCGTGCTTGGCCAGGTAGCCGGGTGAGCCGACCACGACGAAGCGGAAAGGCTCTGTGAGTCGCACTTGCACCATGTCACGCTCAATGCTCTCGCTGAGGCGAACGCCGGCGTCGTAACCGCCTGCGACGATGTCCACGAAGCGCTCGTCGAGAACGAGCTCGATCTCGACACGAGGGCATCTCTCACGGAACGTTGGCAGCACGGGTTCAAGGATGAGCGACACCGCCGCATGCGGCACTGAGAGCCGGAGTCGCCCGACGACCTCACCCTGCTTCGCGGAGACCTCCGCGAGCGCGGCGGCGGTCTGGGCGAAAACGGGGCCGACACGGTCGACGAGGCGGCGCCCAGCGTCCGTAAGAGAGACGCTCCGCGTCGTGCGCTGAACGAGTACCACCCGCAGGCGCTCCTCGAGCTGCTGCACGGACTGACTCACGGCCGAGCGCGAGATGCTGAGCTCGCGAGCGGCGCCGACGAAGCTGTTGGCACGGGCGACCGCCAGGAATGCCTGGAGCTGCGTAAACGGGATGTCGTCCATGACCTTGCTTCGGCCCGTGCGGCCTTGATTGTCAAGTTCAGTTTACCAAGGCATCCATTACTGGGCCCTTTTGCATCAAGGGCGTTGGGCACATGTTGAGTCCGGAAGGCAGCGAAACGATGACGAGGCTGGATGGAATCTGGCCGGGGCCGAGAGGCCAGGCGCCCGAAGCCTATGCCTGGTAGCCGTGCGGCCACAGGTTCTCGAGGGCCTGCCTCGCGGTCTGTATCCCAACATCAATCTGGAGAGCGAGACATGAATCCGACGTATGACTTCAAGGGGCAGGTGGCCCTGGTGACCGGCGCGGCGATGGGAATGGGCCTCGCCACGGCGCGAGCCTTCGCACAGAGTGGAGCCTCTGTGGTGCTGGCGGATCGTGATGGGGAGCTAGCTGCGAAGGAAGCCGCGAAGATCGTCGAAGAAGGCGGTATCGCCATCGGTGTGGCCTGCGACGTCACCGACGAGGCGCAGGTCGCCGCCGCGGTCGATCGGACAGTGACGGAGTATGGCCGGCTCGACATGGCGTTCAACAACGCTGGCATTCAGGTCCCCCCGAGTGACGCCGCGGAGGAGCCGGCGGAGAATTTTCATCGTGTCATGGCGGTCAACCAGTTCGGTGTTTGGGCGAGCATGAAGCACGAACTGCGCGTCATGCGTGAGCAGGGGTCTGGCACGGTCGTGAACAACTCGTCGCTGGGCGGCCTGGTCGGACTCCCACAGCGCGCGGCATACCATGGCACCAAGCACGCGGTGCTCGGCATGACCAAGAGTGCGGGCGTTGAGTACGCGCCGCGCGGCATCCGCATCAACGCGGTCTGCCCCGGTACCATCGACACGCCGATGGTGCGGGACATGCTGAAGGGCCAGGCAGACGCGATGGAGGGAATCTTGAAGGAGCAGTCGATTGGACGGCTCGGTCGGGCTGACGAGGTTGCAGCCGCCGTGTTGTGGCTGTGCAGTCCGGGCGCGAGTTTCGTGGTGGGCGTCTGCCTGCCGGTCGATGGCGGATTCACCGCACATTGAGCACGGAGCCGAAGATGTAGCCGTCCCGTGGATCCGCGGACGCGATTCGACGGCGCTCTACGCAGGCAAGGCCCCGTGCCGAAGCGAAAAGAACAGACGCTGATTCCTCATGGCCTTCCCGCTCCTCACGGCATGAAGGCGGGTGTGGCTGCCATCCACTCCGTGTCAGTACGGTCTTCTGCTATGAAGCCCGAGCGGTCGATAGGAGGGGGTGGTCTCTTGAGACGGGTTGCAAGCTATGCGTGGGTGGTCCTCGTTGCAGTTGGGTGCATGCATAAGCCTCAGGGGTACCAGGCGAACGGGGTGACCCTGACAACGAGGGAGGCGGCCGCGGCCTCTGGCTTCAAGCCGTGGAAGCTGTCGGTTGCCTTCGGTGCCAAGCAGGATGGTACCCAGCTGCTGCTCGACTTCATGAAGCGCGCGGAAGCCGCAGGGGGGCACTACGTCAGCGACGTGCACATCGTGCTGGCGAGTGACCAGGATGGGGAGCCGGTGGAGTGCCGGACAGAGATTGTGCCGGAGTCTTCAGTTGAGACCGGCCGGATGCTTCAAAGTACGCCGGGGCGTACCGAGATGCGGCATCACATGGTTCCTGTCACGAAGACTGTTTTCGAAAGCCAGTTTCAATGTCAGTCCGTCACGGAGCCACGCACTGTCTCGGAAACCTACTACGAGAGTCAGTATGACCCGTCCTCGAAGACGACCCGCTCCGTGCCGCGCACGCGAATGGTGACGCGCTTCGAGCACCGTCAGAAATGCGGTCACGTGCCCATGATGCGTACCGTGACGCGCTTTGAGTATCAGTTCCGCAGCGAGTACATCCCGCCTCGCTTGGAATTGGTGTCGCGCCAGTACACCCGGTGGAGCCTGAAGGAGACGCTGCCTACGTGCGCGCCACATTCGCCGCGGACGGGTGACTCGCCCGCGATGCCCCACCGAGTCGAAGGTGAGGTGTACGGTTGCTCGCTCGAACAGGCGCCTGATGCAGGCTCCGCGACATCGGTCGCGGAGTTCGGGAAAGCAGTCTCTTGCAAGGGTTACCAGCTGTCTCCACCGCAGGAGTAGCCCGCGCCGTCACAGCGAACCCAGCCAGGGGACCCCGGCGAGTCTGACCGGTAATCGCACTCGTACTGTCCCGTGCAACTCACCGTCATGCCGTTCTCGCAGATCAGCGACAGGTAGCAGGGGCCCGGGTAGTCGTCCGGCCTCGCGTCTGGTTCGACGGCCATGGCGAACGCGGGGATCATCGTGCCGAATCCAATAACGACGCCTAGCATGACAGCGAGCCACTTGGACATGGGGAATGGCCTTTCGTATGGACAGCCGCGCGAGGCTACCACCTGGGAGGCACCTGTCGCGTAGGGCCCCCTCCAGGGCGGACTTGCTTTGTTGCTGCGCGGACACCTGCCATCTCAGGCATTACGCTGCGGTCGAAATGGGAGCAGGCACAGGTCCTGCCCGGCTCAACTGAACCGAAAGCTGATCCGAAGTAGCGCATCGAGCTCAGCGAGCCTGTCGCCCTGCTCCTCGCGCTCATCCATGATTGCGGTGAGGAAGGCGGTCTGTTCGGACGACAGGCGCGTGTGGTCTACGACGGAGAGAGGTGGGCCGCTGACGAGGAGGAACATGGCACCGCCTCCTGGGCTGAGATCCACGAAGACGTAACCTTCACCAAGCGTCGAGAACCATTTCGGAGTGCGGGAAGCGGTGCGTACAAGGTAGTCGAGCCGCAGTGAGATGAGCCGGGTGGTCTTGCGGCCCCGCGATGCAGCGGTGTGACCGCGCCCGGCCGGGTAGCCGAGCAGGGAGCGGCTCTGAAGGTCCTTGAGCCAGGCCAGGCTCCACCGAGGCTCAACGCGCCGGGTGAGTTGGGCCGCGGCATGGTCCGCCGACAGGTCCAACTGCATCAGCGTCGACTCGCCCGCTGCCTCTCGCAGGAGGTCCACCATGCGCTTCTGGCCAATGTTTTGTTGCACGTGAACCCACTCGTGCAGGAAGTACAGCATGGCGGTAGCCAGGAGCTCTTCCTTGTCAGAGATACTGGCCACCATCTGCTGATAGCTCGGCTCGTGGAGGGTGACGCAGTCGCCGCGCACTTCGACTTGAGCCTCCTGGGGCAGCGCCGCGAAGCGCACGTCTCGCGCCCCCTGGAACATCCGAGGCAGATCGATACCGAAGACGGGCTCGGTCCACGGCAGGTGAAGGACACGGCGGAACTCATCCTGGAGCCAACTCAGAGAGGCTGTGTTGCGACGGGTGAAGTCAGGCCGCTCCAACTCAAGGGTGAGCACGGCTCGAAGGGCGTCCGGGGTCCCTCCAAGTTCGTTGAGAAGTCGCAACGCTAGAGGCGTGTCGTCCGTCAGAGGGGCCGCCTCGAGTGCTTCCTTGAGACCGGTGGCCACCGCCGCGTCCAGACCCGGTACGGCCGTGAGCTTCAAGAGCGGCTCCAGGTCCTTCCTGGCACGCAGCCCATGAAGACGAATCCATTCTTTGACCAGATGGTGTGCCCAGTCCGCTACCGCTGTGGGCGCGTTCGTTTCACCTGCCGCGGTGCCCAGAATCTCCAGCGCGCAGAAGAGAGGAGACACAGTGAGGAACCGCAAGGGCTTTGACTGCCCAGGAGGATGCTGGAATGCCAGCCGCCAGGTGACTGGATGAAAGCGGTCGTTGGAGCCATGGGCGATGGCCTCGAAGCGCCCATCGACGAGCCCCTGGAGAATGGCCTGACTCGCCCGAGGCAGCTTCTCCGGAACCTCCAGCGGATGGGAACAGTGCTCGGCCCACCAGTTTCCACGGTACAGCGCAGCCACCAACTCGCAAATGAGCGAACCTGGAGCACCTTCCTCAAGTACACGCTCCGCCACTTGCCAGAAGAGCTCCATGTACTGAGTCCCGACGCTCCCCTCGGATCTGGATTGAAGAGAGAGGAACCGAAGAACGAGCTGAAGCTCCGCAGGCTTTCCCTCGGCGAGGCACTCCAACAGCATGGCGAGCAATGGCCCCTGCCCTGGCTGGCGAAGTTCCGCTGCGCCCTTTTCAATCATCCACTGAGCCAGGGGAACGAAAGACCTGAGCAGATCGGTGCGCCGGCGCAGCTCCAGGAGGTGCTGTTCTTGCGCGCTCTGCTCCTGTGCTGTTCTGTCTTTGCTGGATTCCGCTTGTGAGCGGAGGCCGAAGATCTGACTGAGGGTCTCGATAGACCGGTCTCGAATGCCGGCAACAATCGAGAGATGGCTCCGGGTGGCATTCAGGATCTTGGCCACCAGTCCCGCGTCTCCAGCCTTGGCGCTCTGCGCAATCCATCCCACCAGCGGATCGAGGACCGGTCCAATGGAGGCCGCGGTAGAAGGAGCGGCGATGAGCTCCGCGAAAACGGGCGGCAGGAAGTCATGATGGTCGGCGCGAATGGGCACTCCCATCAACTGTCGGGCCAGCCTGGCCACCAGCGCAGTGGCCATACCGCTGCGCCCGGAATGTCTGTCGACCCCGCACGCGACCTCGACCCATAGGGCAGGCGCGGCTGTCCACGTCTGGTCCTCCAGCCGGCTTTCGAGGACGACTGAAGCCTCTGCCGGAGAGAGTCCTGCGGCGTAGTGCAACTGCGCCGCAACGTTGCCTCTGAATGCTTCCGCGGGAATCATGGAGTCCTCGTCTTGGCGCAGTCTACACTGCAAGGCCCACTGGAAGCGCCTGCGGAGCATCAACAGCCTTGAGTGCCTCCACGGCGAGGTGAAGCGCCGCATCCGCTCCGTGGGCGCCTTTCCCGGCCGCGCCAGCGCCCTGCGCCTCATCACCGCGGTCGCCCACGAAGTCACCGGCCCGCCGGACGCCGATGGAGTGTGCCGGAGCGTGGCGAGAGAATCCCCACCACGCTCCGGCGTGGGGCTCACAACGTCTTCATGTACTCGATCAGCGCGGTGCGCTCCGCATCGGTCAGCACGTCGGTGAACGTGTGGCCCGAGTTCGACTGGCTGAACATCCGGGTGTTGTAGATCTTGCGATCCTCGATATCCGAGTTCGAGAAACTCGGGGCCACGATGCTGCCGAGGAGATTCCAGGCCAGCGCGCCGTTGCCGTACAGCAGCGACAGCCCGCTCTCGATGAGCGGCGTCTCGTTCGGATCCCACGGATTGCAGTGGTTGAACGGCGAGAAGGTCAGGTAGCTGCACGGAATCGTGTCGTACTTCCACCCAACCTTGGTCTGCTCATAGGCCTTCGCGAGGTCGGTCTCGAATCCCATCACGACGCCGAGCCTCGGCGACTTCGACTTGCGACGCCAGATCCGCGGGCGGTCCGACGACTTGAGCAAGCTCCAGAGGTCGGGCACCGAGCCGTTGTGGAAGTAGGGGGCGGACGCCCAGATACCGTAGAGCGGCTGCGCGAGATAGCCGATCATGTTGTATTTGTCGGCGCACCCGTCCTGACCGTTGTACCCGAAGAAGCTGTACCGGGCCTGCGTCGCGATGGCTCCGTCGTTGGCAAGCAGTCGGGCGTCATCGGTGTCGAGGACCCCGATGGGCGTGACGTTGGCCGCCATGCCCTCGAACAAGGGATTGGCGAGGAAGTTCGGATCGTTCACGTAGCGCGGCGCGTAGGCTCCATGGCAACTCGCGCACGAGCCGTTTCCGGCCTGCTGCGGCTTCACGACCGGGTTGTTGCGGTTCGCTGCCCACAGATCGAGCGTGTGGAACAGGATCGACCCCTGCTGCGCGAGTGCCGTGTTGACCGGCAGAGGGTAGGCCGGCGACTTCAGACCGAGCATCCAGGTGTTCGCCTGGTACTCGTTGTCGAGGATCCAGTCGTAGCCTTCCTGGTAGTTCGGCAGTGCGGCGCCCGGCATGTACCACGAGAGCTCGATGCGCGTGGCGTCGCTGCTCATCCCGGCGTCGAAGAACTTCACCGGCCGGTGCCCGAGGTTCCACCAGTTCGGCGGGTCTTCCGTGCCGGTCGAGCCGGCCGCCCAGACCTCCGGATTGAGGAAGACGCCGGGGATCGTCCCGTCGGGGTCGAAGATCGTGAGCAGGGCGAAGAGCTGGAAGTTGGTGATGTTCCCCGTGCCGCGGATGCGGTTCAGGGAGGCGATCGTGAAGGCGGGGTTGAGGCCTCCGAGCTCGCCCAGGAACAGGGTCACGTCGGTGAGGCCGTTGGTGCCGTGTAACGCCCCCAGGCCCGCGCCGTCGCTCGCCTTGCCAATCTGGCCGCTGTGACAGACCGAACACGTGACGCCGATCTGTCCGCTCCACGAGCCGTCGGGGTTGCGTGTCTGGGTCAGTGCCATCGGCAGCTGGCCGGAGCCACCGTTCGTGTGGTTCGGATTCTCGAACGGGAGAGGATACGGATTGCGCTGTGGGCTGAGAGGGATGCCGTAGCGCTCGGCGACGAGGGTGTCGAAGTCGGAAGGGCGAAACGGCAGGCCCCACTTCAGCCACAGCGCATTGTACTGGGACGCCGACATCGACCAGAGACTCCAGGCGGAATGGCCGCTGAACTCCCAGCCTGCATCGGGACTTCCGTTTCCGCCGAGCAGCCGCCCTCCAGCCGCGCTGCTCGACCGCAGCTCGCCACACGTCAGCGGAGCCCGGTTCATGCACGCGTTCCACCCCACGTTGAAGACGACGTTCTTGTTCGACGTCGGCGTCACGAGTGTCCGTGGGTCGGGCGGTAAGAGCGTCGCATCGGATTTGCCTGTACAGAAATCGAACCAGTAGTGCCCGCCACGTTTGCTGCCGAGCAGGTCCGATTGAGCTGCCGCGGGTGTGACGCCCGCGCTCACAAAACACATCGCGACGAGAACGCTTCGAGTCAGACGTGCCGCCATGACGTCCCTCCTCCTGACATCCTGTGGGTCGGTCGGATGGGGCCTCGGTCCGACCGGGTGGGCGCGTGCTCGAAGACGCCAGTTTCCGAGTCGCACAGTGCGTATGAGTTCACTTCACATGTGCTCCGGAAAGGGACATTTGTCGCGAAAGTGTCGTAGGCGACATTTGTCGCTTAATGGCCTCTAGTGAGGATGCCCTCGGCCAGCGCCAGGCTCCGCCTGGGTTGTCGAGCGAACCCTGGCGTGGAAGAACCCGCTCCGCCGACTTCGAGTCGCGACGAACGCAATGGAGTCAAGCGCCATGGCTGACGATGCGCGTCAATCCGCCCCCAACCCAGATTTCGTGGCGCGCAAGCCGCAGCAGCAGCGCGCCAAGGTCCGGGTCGATGCCGTGCTCCAGGCGGCGGAGGAACTGCTGCTCGAATCAGGGCTTTCGGCCTTCTCGATCCCGACGCTGGCGGAACGTCTCGAGTACCCTCGATCGACGATCTACAAGTTCTTTCCGACCCCCCAAGCCCTGCTCAACGAGCTCGCGGAGCGCCAACTCGGGGCGCTGGAAGCGCACCTGACGCGCCATGCCCAAAACCTCGCGGGGGCCAAGGACTGGCAGGAACTGATCACGCGCATGGTTCATGCGGCGGCGGATTTCTACCGCACGCATCCGGCGGCGCAGGTCGTTCTGCTGACCGGGCCGGTCTCGGATGTGAGCTTTCGCGCGCTCGAATCCACGATCGCGCGCCTCGGCACGCTCGCGCGCAGCCTGCTCGCGACGCGTGGCATCAACATCCCGCGGGGGGCGCCGGACATCGCAGCGCTGGCGGTGGAGTTCGGCACCGCGAGCCTACGTACGTCCTTCTACCTTCATGGCCGCATGACGAACGAATACACCCAGGCCGCGGCCGACGTGATGCAGTCATTCCTGGCAATGCGGCTGGGATTGCCGCTGCGCTGATAGGCCTTACCGGTGGGGAGGGCCTTTCAAGAAGCTCACGGGGTGACAAACAACCGGGGGCGGGCGCTTTACGGCCTCTGTGGAGGTGAGGTCGGGTAAGGCGCCTGCGCGACTTTCGGTGCGCCGCGCGCGAAGCACGCGGCGCACCGATTCTCCTACCGAGACCGCGCTGAAATCAGGGCACACCGCCCCATCGCGGTATCGCGGACAGCGACTTAGAGTCCGTTGGGGACCACGGTCACGGTGCCGGAGCCCCTGTTGGTCAGGATGAGATCGGCGTACCCATCCGCGTCCATGTCCGCGGTGGCGATGGCGTTGAGGCCAGGCGAGGCGCCGGTCGTGACGACGGTGCCCGAGGTGAAGCCTCCGCTGCCGTTGCCGGTCATCGGGCGGACGCCGCCCGAGGCCGTGGTCACGAGGATGTAGGCGTCGAGCTTGCCATCGCCGTTGAAGTCACCGGCCACGACGCCCAGCGCCGAGTTGGTGGCCGTCGTGGCCGCGGCGGTTGACTGAGCGCCGCTCGCGAAGGTGCCGTTGCCGTTGCCTTGGAAGAAGAAGAGGTACCGGCCGGCCGCGCCGTTCGAGAGGATGTCGAGCGTGCCGTCGCCGTTGGCGTCGCCGAAGGCGATGCCCGCCGTCTGGCCGCCGGCGGAATTGCTGTAGGCGACGGGTGCGGCGAACGTGCCGTCTCCCTGGTTGATGAGGACCGACAGGCGTGCGCTGGAGGGGCTCGTCACCACGATATCGGAGAAGCCATCGCTGTTCAGGTCACGGCAGGCGATGCTCGACTGCGCGCCACCGGTGTTCTGGATGCCGATGAACGTGGGCGCGCCGAAGTTGCCCGCGCCGCTGCCGATGAGCACGCTCACCTGGTTCTGGGTCACGCTGGTCGTGGCGATGTCAGCCACCCCGTCGTGATCGAAGTCCCCGGTGCAGAGGTGGACGGAGCCCGGGGTGCCAGTGGTGAAGCTCGTCGGCGTGCCGAAGGTCCCGGGCGCGCTCGAGCCCAGGTTCTTGTAGACGCTGATGTTTCCGTTGATGAGGGGCAGGTTGGTCTGGCCGTTGACGGTGACGGCGTCGAGCCACCCGTCGCCGTCCACGTCCACGGCCACGACCGCGTTGCTGGAGAGCGAGGCGCTCCCGTAGTTGACCTCCGACTGGACGCTGGCGTCGCCATTCCCGAGGAAAACGGAGAGCGAGCCAGAGGGAGTCTGGGTCGACGCGGATTCGGCATTGGCCACCAGGATGTCGAGCTTGCCGTCGCCATTCACATCGGCGACCGCCGGGGCCAGCGGGCTGTGGTTCGCGGGGGAGCTGACCGGCGTGCCGGGGACCTGGCCGGTGGGGGCGGTCTGGCAGGTGGCGTTCGAGCATATCTGCCCCGTCGAGCACACGATGCCGCAGGCGCCGCAACTGTCGGCGTCGCTCTGGAGGTTCACCTCGCAGCCGTCGGACGAGTTCGCGTTGCAGTCCGCGAGGGTGCCTGAGCAAGACTGGCAGATGTTCCCCTCGTAGGTGGGCGCGCACTTGCAGGTGTAGCTACCCACGCCGTCGATGCAGGTGCCACCGTTCAGGCAGGGGTTTGCGGCGCACTCGTCGATGTTGGTGCAGGTCACGCCGTCGCCCTCGTACCCCGCATTGCAGGCGCAGGTGAAGGAGCCCCCGATGTTGGTGCAGGAGGCGTTGTCGTTGCAGTTGTCGGTACCGGCGGCGCACTCGTCGATGTCGGTACACACTGTCGGCTCTCCCGTGCAGGTGTAGCCCGGCTCCAACTGGCAGACGCTGTTGCAGCCGTCTCCCGAGAGTTGATTGCCGTCGTCACAGACTTCGAATCCGCCCAACACTCCATCTCCACAGAAGACTCGTAGCGACGTTTCCACCGCGTCCACCAGGTAGAGCGCGAGCACCGCGCCTCTCAGGCGCACGTAGCGATAGGGCACGTTCCCCGGGTACGTCGCCACCGCGATATGCGTCCCCAGGCCCAGCTCCTTCAGGTGCAACGTGCTGGAGCCGATGAAGGTCCCATCCGCCTTCAGGAAGTCCACCTGGGCCACGAGTGCCAGCGTGAGTCCCCGGTAGTAGACGCGCAGGTCTCCGGTGCCTTCCTCTCCCTGGCCCAGGTCCAGGACCAGCGCCGAGTTGAGCACGCTCAGCATGGTCGCGGCCTGCCCGTCCGGAGCGCCCAACGCCGCGCTCGCGTTGAGCACCGCCGCCGTGGTGCTTGACACCACCGCGTCCGCATACGGGTCCCACGTCAAGGAGGCTTCCGGCCGCTCACGCGTCAACGCCTCGTCACCCGCTTGCGACACCCCATCCTCCGGAGGACCTGCCTTCTCATCGAGGGACTCCACGGCACACGCCCCCAGCGACAAGGCCAGCGCCACGCCCAGTCCCCATGACCACAGCACACCAGGATGACTTCGCATCGAGTGTCTCCCTCCGAGGAACAGGATGAAGCCCAGAATGGCCCCCCCTCCTCATGGAATGAACGACACCATTCCGTGCTCCCCGCTGCCAGGCACGCAACACTATGATGGCAAACGTTCTCGGGCTGCCAGCCAACAAGCCCTGGAGGACCATCGACAGAAAGTCCATGTCATGCCTGTGTCCGTCTCCGCGAATCGATGCGCAGAGATGGGAATGGTAGCGCATCGCCAACAGTGCCGGTGAGCCCCAGGTGCGCGGCCAAGCGTCAAACCTTCGAGTGGAGGTGACGCCAGCACAACCGGAAGTGCCAGTCATCCAGGCGCGGCATAGGCAAACGAGGAGGACTTCCCCCGCCCCCCGCCCGTTCGCGGAGGCGAACCGGATGCTCGGAGCCCCAAAGGCGCTGAAATGCCTCCCCCGCTTCCTGGTGGAGCCCTTGCGCCTGGGCTTGTCATGAACTGCCGTTACGCCTGGAGCCCGAGGTCTAGAGTTGAAATATGTACGGGGAATCCACATGTGTCCGTTCGCCTTGGCGCTCATGAGTCCAGACGCAGTGCATCCTCCATGCGGCGGAGTCTCCGGGGTATGTCGCGAATTGATGACGGTCCTTAATTTCAAACGACAAATGTCAGAGTGGTGTGGTTGTCTCCTGCTCCCCGGAATGCCTTCCGGAAAGGAGGCACCATGCTTCGAAGCACATTGAAGTCCGCGCTGGTTGCACTGTTCATCCCCAGCCTGCTCCTCACCGCCTGCGGTGAGGGATTGGAGTCGCGTCCCGCCCTGGACCCGGAGATGGCCCGAGTGCCTGCTGGCGCCCCGGTTCGCGAGGGCTACGCCTGGAACGCCGCGAGAGGGAAGCTGGTGCCAGTGAAGTACGCCGAGGTGGATGGTCTGGCCATCCTTGAGGGAGACATGGTTCTCGGCACGGTGGAGGAGATGGAGGCGCGCGTGCGCGAGGTGAAGGCCCGGGGAGGTATCCACGCCCAGGGGGTCCAGGCCCAGGGCGTTGCCATCACCGGAGCAAACTTCCGCTGGCCCAACTCCGAGGTGCCCTACACCATCGACGCGGCTGTGCCAAACCAGGCGCGAATCACGGACGCCATCAATCACTGGCAACAGCGTACGCACCTGCGCTTCGTGCAACGCACTGTGCTCAACGCGGCGCTGTACCCGAACTACGTCAATTTCCAGACGGGCACCGGGTGCAGTGCCCACGTGGGACGGATTGGTGGCAGGCAGATGGTGTCGCTGGAGGCCGCGTGCAGCACGGGCAACATCATCCATGAAATCGGACACGCCCTGGGTCTGTGGCACGAGCAGTCGCGCGAGGACCGCAATACCTACGTGCTCATCCGGCCCGAGAACATCACTGCGGGCTATGAGCAGAACTTCAGCCAGCAGATCGCCGACGGTGACGACATCCTCGCCTATGACTACGGCTCCATCATGCACTACCCGAGGACGGCGTTCTCGAGGAATGGGCTACCCACCATCGAGCCACTGGGGGGGCAGGCCATCGGGCAGCGCGATTCGCTGAGCATCACGGACGCGGCAACCGTGGCGCGTCTCTACTCGAGAACCATCTCCCTGCGTGCCTTGCGCGGCCACTACGTGGTGGCCGAGGGCGGCGGCGGCGGCGCGGTGAACGCTAATCGTGCCGCCGTGGGTCCCTGGGAGAAGTTCCAACTGGTGGACCGCAACGGGTTCGAACTGCAGACCGGCGACCTCATCCACCTGCAGACGGCCTCAGGTAACTATGTCATGGCCGTGAACGGTGGCGGCTCGGGGGTGACAGCCACCCCCACGGCGCCTGGCAACTATGAAACCTTCCGCATCTTGAAGATAGCCGGCACGGGCCTGCTCACCATCGGCACCGGAGACACCGTGGCCCTGTCGACGAACGATCTCCTCACCCCCCGCTACCTGTATGCCGATAACGGTGGCGACGGCTCGGTGTATGCCGCCGGCGCCGCCGTGGGGCAATGGGAGCAGTTCACCATCACCTTCTACTGAGGGACGGGATAGGGCCGAGGAACTCCGGGCGAAAGCAGACACGCGTCTGGGAGGGCGTGGTCGCGGGAAGTACCGTGGCCACGCCCAGGTCCTCGTAGATGAGGGCCGCTCCCGCTCAGTCCGCGTTGAGAGCCATGGAGTCCAATCGCCTGTTCGCGGAGAGTCCTCGCAAGCATCCCAAGGAACTCGCGCCGTCCGTGCAGGCCTTGGTCGAGTATGTGAAGCGTCCCGAGAACGACTTCCTCCGCATCTACATCGGAAGCATGCTGGACGCGGCCAACCAGAAGAACCCCGCTCAACATCAAGACTCCCGCGGACTTCTTCCAGCAGCTCGACAATGCGCTCTACAGCCTTCCGAAATACGATGCGAACTTCATGGCCGCGCTGCCGTTCTACACGGTCCTGCAGCCCTTCATGGAGAACGGCCCCGGTTGGGCTTTCTTCACCAACGAGGGAATCCGGCCCCACTTCTCCGCGATCCTGAAGGCCTATCACGACAAGCTGGAGACGCCCGCCTCCCTCGCCTACATGAATGACTCGTACGGGAACTGGCTCAGCGCGGACGCCCGGGAGTACCTGAGCCTGGACGATTACGTCTGTTCCCCCTCCGCGCCGCATGGCGGCTTCAAGTCCTGGAACGAGTTCTTCATCCGCAAGTTCAAGGACCTCGACGCCAGCCGCCCCCTCGCGCCGGACCCCTCGGGGAAGGCGATCATCAGCCCCGTGGACGGGCAGGTCTGGAAGATCTCCAAGCAGGTGCAGCGCGAGGCCACCTTCGACATCAAGGGCGAGCAGTACTACCTCACGGACCTCCTCAACGAGCCCGCGGACAGTCCCCTGCTGCGGCCCTTCATCGATGGGTTGGCGGTGCAGATCGTCCTGATGCCCTTCAACTACCACCGGTGGCACTCGCCGGTGACTGGCCGGATCAAGAAGGTGCGGACGGTCCCCGGCTTCTTCTTCGCGCAGCCGGCACCGCAGCAGGACTACGCGTCGTCGTTCCCCTTCCTCAGCCACGTCAACACCCGGACGGTTCTCTTCATCGAGTCCGAGAATCCGGCCATCGGAGAGGTCGCCATGGTCTTCGTGGGGCTGACGGAGGTGTCCTCGTGCGTGGCGACGGTCAAGGCGGGTGACCTGGTGCAGCGGGGTGACGAGATTGGCCACTTCGCGTTCGGCGGATCGACCTGCTGCACCCTGTTCGACCGGTCGAAGATCGCGTCCCTCAGCATCACGGACAGTCCCGAGCTGGGCGACGGCGGCGGCGGGTCTGGGGAGAAGCTCGATAACGTCGTGATGGTGAGGCAGAACATCGGGCTCGCGCTGTAGGAGTGATCTCGGTGCCCACGAGACGTGAACGAACCGTGGGCACCAACTCTCGGCTTTTCTCTCAGAGGACTCAAACGCTCTGAGGGGCCGAAAGCCGAGTCACACACTCATGCGCGGCGGCACTCCTCGCCGTGAGGCAGCTCGTGGCCTTGCTTTGCCGTGGAGGGAGAAGCGCTCGCGGAGCAACTGGATGAAATGGCTCAGTGGAGCGGGGCGCTGGCGGGATGCGCGGGTGACGGCGCTCCAGCGGCGTCTGATTCCCCGAGGGGTGAGCCGGACGGTCCGCAGTCCATGGCGCTGGTCCGGCAGCATCCATTGAGGCAGTGCCGTCACGCCGATACCGCCACGCACCAGCTCGATCAGCGCCTCGGTGAGGGGGACGGGGGATACCCGGTGCGGCTCGATGCCCGCGGGCCAGAGCACGCGCGTGAAGACATCGAGCTGCTCCCGAGGCGCGGCATAGGTGAGCAGGTGCTCCCTCACCAGGTCCTCCGCCGTGACATGTTCCCGCCGCGCCAGCGCGTGGTCCTCGGGGACCACCAGCATGAGTTCGTCCTCGAAGAGCGCGGTCTGTGCCAGACGGGCCTGCGGCGGGACGTCGGTGGTCAAGGCGAGATCCAGCTCGCCATTCAGCAGCGCCCCAAGAGGCTGACGCGTGGCCTCCAGGACGATGCGCAGCTCGACGCGTGGGTGCTCGGCCTGCCACCGCCCCAGGATGGGCGGCAGCCAGCCATACACCGTGTAGCAGCCCGTGCTGAGCCGGAGCAGGTCGTCCTGCGGGTGCGCACGGCAGACCGCCTCGGCCTGGGCCACCTCGCTCAGGACCCGCCGTGCGGAGAGGAGCAGCTTCTCGCCTGAGCCGGTCAGGAGCAGGCGGCGCTGGCGGCGCTGGAAGAGTTGCACGCCCAGGCGCTCCTCGGCATCACGGAGTTGATGGCTCAGTGCCGAGGACGTGAGGTGAAGCTGCCGGCTCGCCGCGGCCAGGCTTCCAGTGTCGGCGACCGCGGCAATCAGCTTGAAGTGACGGAGCTCGAGCATGCCGGTCAGCTTCACATGAGCCCGGTTCAGCATCATCGCGAAATCGTTTCGCTGCGCTCATGGAATGGGTCCCCTTAACGTGGGTGTCCCAGCGCCAGGAGCACGGACGGATGACCCGGTCAGACAGCTTCCCGAGGATTCAGAGCCTTGCCGTACCCCCATGGTCGTCCGTGCGGATCGACGACATTGAACCGGTCGTCGTCGGCCCCGGCTGCCTTCGGAGGGACTTGCCAGGTCCTCGCGACGTGAGGGTCTGGGTCGTGGACATGGCTCCCGGGAGTCAGTGGCCCTGGGTGGACGTCCACGACACCGGCGAGGAGGTCCTCGTGGTGAGCGGTGAGCTCATCGAGGGGGAGCAGCGCCTGGGGCCGGGCTCATACCTGGTCTTCCCGCCGGCAAGCCGTCATCAGCCGCGGACCGAGACCGGCGTGCGCCTCTTCGGCATCAACCTCGTGGCCTCCCCGGGGGCCCGGTGAGCCAGGACGCCCTGACTTCCTTCTCCCCATTCCGGATGGAACCCTCGAACACGGAGGAACGGGGCAAGAGGGCCCGGCCTTCGGGGACGGGCCGTCGGGACTTCCTGCGTGCGGCGGTGGCGCTCTCCGCGGGCGCGGTCCTGCTTCCTCCTGGGACGGGCCGTGCGACGAAGCCTGCCGACAGCGCCGCGCTTCGCGCCCAGCGGTTGGCCTGGGCCGGAGTGCGGCTGCGGCTTGGACAGGACACGCTCTTCCTGGACCCGTTGAGCGACCCCTCCGTGTGGGGGGCCGCGCTGAAGGACCCGCTCGTCCCGTTGGACGTGAGCGACGGGGGCCGCTTCGTCCTGGTGACGCATCGCCATCCCGACCACTTCGACCGGGTGGCCGTCCGTCAGGCGCTGGGGGACAGCGGGACGCTGGTGTGCGCCCCGGACATGGCCGCGGCGGCTTCCGCGTCGGGATTCCGCGTGCGGTCCGCCCCGCTCTACGAGCCCCTCTTGCTCAATGACTTCACCGCCACCGCCGTTCCCGCGGTGGATGGCTATGGGGATCCCCAGGTTTCGTGGATCGTCTCCGGTGGAGGCCGCCGCATCATCCACTGCGGCGACACGCTGTGGCATGGCTCCTGGTGGCACATCGGGCGACAGTTCGGCCCCTTCGATGCGGCATTCCTGCCTATCAACGGGGCGCGCTTCGGCTGGCGCAAGCCCGTGAGCGACGTGCATGCCGTCCTGACGCCGGAGCAGGCGGTGGCCGCGGCCGTGGTGTTGGGAGCAAAGCTCCTCGTGCCCATCCACTACGGCCTCGCTGCCTCCGAGGACTACCAGGAGGTCCCGGACGCGGAGGCGCTGCTTCTGGCCGCCGCGCGCACGCGGAAGGTGAACGTGGAGTTGGCACGTCCGGGGGAGTGGCTGACCTGGCGGGCCCGGACCTGACACGAACCTCGAGGCCGGGGCGTGCCCTTGTTGACTCCGAATTCTGGGTAGACCGTCCGACGATATGAATGACGCAACACGAGGCGTTGGGGGCGCCGGACGTGAGTGATAGGAGATGAGGCGGCCCCCAACACGGCCCACACAAACTCAATGAAAATCCTCCTCCTGACTCCGCTCCTGCTGAGCGTTGCTTGCATTCAATCCGCCCCGGCCAAGGAGGCCGAGACGGCAAGTCGGACCGACCGCGTCCTGACGCATGAACAGATCGGACATCCCTACCAGAAAAACTCACCGCTGCCGTACAGGACAGTGTCCCTCACGTTCGACGATGGTCCGGATATCGACCGCGCCGATGGCGGCAACACCAGCGTGATGATCGCGGAGTACCTTCAGCAGCAGGGGATTCGCGCGACGTTCTTCGTCAATGGCTGTCGGATTGACGGGATTAGCGACGGCGTGTGCTTCGACCGTCCCGACTTCCCCGGACGAGTCGTCGCGCTGGGCCACCGCGTCGCCAATCACACCTATTTCCATGAGGACCTGCCGAGCCACGATCCGAGCGATGGCGGTGCACCGGGGGCCCAGGCGGCCACGATTCACAATACCCAGGTCCTTCTTGATCCCCACATCAGCGACGGCATGTATTTCTTCCGAGCGCCCGGCGACAAGTGGGGGCAGGATCCTCACAACGGCGTCAATGCTTGCGACGGGTCGGCGGCGGTCGCGAACTACCTCCGGAATGATCCACTGCTGTCCAAGATGGCCGGCCCGTTCTGTTTTGACTGGGATGCCCACGACTGGGCTTGCGCGGAGCTGGGCGGGACGCCCGCGGCGTGTGCCGACAGCTACATCTATGAAGGTGAGAAGCCGTATGTCACCAACCCTGATGCAGGCACCGTGGCGGGCCCCCGGGAGCGGGGCATCTTGCAGTTGCACGACGCAAGCCCGGTAGAGGGCCTCGCCGGAACGACCTGGTCCTACGACCTCGTGGTGTCCCTGGTCACCAAGCTGAAGGCCAGGTCGGGAACCCCGTATGTCTTCGTCCCGCTCGACGCGATTCCGGGCGTCCGGGGAACGCTCAGCTTCCCGTCACCGACCAACTGGACGACGACCTACCTGTCCGACGCGGACCTGTGGAACACCGACATCGGTTACCACGGCACCGTCCGACTGGGAGACATCAACGGGGATGGCCGGGCCGATGTCTGCGGTCGAGGCAGCGCGGGCCTCCGCTGCGCCCTGTCGAACGCCGACGGCTCCATGGGGACGGAGGCGCTGTGGCTCTCCATCGTGTCGGACACCCTGGGCTACAAGCCGAGAGAGTACAGCACGACCTTCCAGCTCGCGGACATCGACAACGATGGCAAGGTGGATGCCTGCATTCGCGGAGTCGACGGCTACCTCTGCTTCAAGGCGCTCACAGGGGGCTTCCAGACCTCGGCCTGGCCCTCGACGTCGTTCTCGAATGCGAATGGCTGGAACGCCGCGGAGGCGCGCTACGGCTCGATTCGCGTCGGGGACGTCGATGGGGACGGATACGGGGACATCTGTGGCAGGGACGCGAACGGCAAGATCGTCTGTAGCCTCTTCAACGGGACGACCTTCGCGGCGGCGGCGGAGTGGAGTTCGGCATTCACCGCGTCGTCCTGGTCGCAGCCGGAGTACGCCACCACCTTCCAACTCGCGAAGGTGAACAACGACAACCTCGCCGACCTCTGCGTCCGGGGTCCTGACGGAATCTTGTGCGCGTTGTCGACGGGCAGCGGCTTCGGCACGCCGTCCCTCTGGACGCAGATGGCCTTCGATGACGCGTCGGGGTGGGCCACGAGCCCGTCGCGCTACAAGTCCATCAAGCTGGGCGATGTGGATGGGGACGGCTACGCGGACGTGTGCGGCCGGCACTCGACGGGAATCGTCTGCGCCTTCTCCACGGGCACTTCCTTCAGGAACTACCGCTACGTCCTCAACACGAACTTCGGAGATGCCGCCAACTGGTCGGGCGAGGAGTACGGCGCGACGCTCGCGCTGGGCGACGTCAATGGAGACAGCTACGCGGACGTGTGCGCGCGTGCCGCGGCGGGGCTGACCTGCATGCCCGCCACCACCCGGCTCGCGGAGTTCGATCCGGTGCTGAAGGTGGGGTACTGCTCGACAGTGGGTACGGCTTGTGACTCCGGGAGCTTCTACGAGGGGCGCGGAGGGGTGCACCCGGAAGCCAACCAGCCGAACACCCTGCAAGGCACCTGCGCGGATGGCGCCTCCGGCGACTACCTCTCCCATCCCTCCATCGAGCGGGTTCGGGTCACCACGGTCGACAACCCTGTCATCACGCCGCGGGTGGACCGAGAGCTCGCGGTGGGCGAGAGCGTGCGTGTCGAGGTCAGCGCGTATGCCTCGTCGGCGGGAGAGCAACTGGAGATCTTCCGCGCGGCGAATGCCTCGAGCCCTACCTGGGTGAGCCTGGGCACGACGACGCTGTCCAGCGCCGGGTACGCGTGGGTGACGAAGACCTATACGCTCCCGTCAGGCACCACGCAGGCCGTCCGGGCGGTCCTCCGTCCCTCCACCCTGTCGGGCGCATGCCCCGGCGGCAGCACCACGGACGTGGACGACCTCGCCTTCCATGTGAAGTGAATCGCTGAGCCCCCAGGGCGCCCGGAGGCCGAGCATCGTCTCGACTCCGGGCGCTCTTCACATGGGCCTGTGGCTACCGGAAATTCGGGTCCAGTGGGAGTCGCCCCGTTCCGTGGCGCTCCCGCCGAGACATCCTGTTCGAGTCTCTCTGCGGAGGGTTGCGAAAAGCAAGAAGGCCCTGCCGGGTTAACAGCGCCTGACAAGTGTCAGGACAGAGCCGCCGCAGCTCTGCCAGAAGACGACGGGGACGAGTTCGCGGAGCATGCGCTCAAGCTCGGGACGACACTTGTCGCAAACCAGCCCGATCCGCGCTTTCGTCAGGTGTTGTTATATCGACTTAAGTTGCAGTCCGCCCGTAGAGGCGCTTCCAGCGACGCACACGAGCGAGTCTGAAATCACCCGCTTGCATTTTAAGCGGCTTATCCGGTTTTCTGTTGCCGATGCTGTATTGGGATGACACTTTGCGCGCCAGCAGGGCCGGTGCAAGCGCATTGAGCCGTCACCGGGTCCGCAGTCGAGCATCAGCGTGAGGGCTCTTCAATCGCGTGCCGACTTCATCTGTCTTTGGAACGCAACACCTACGCGGAGGGTGTATGAACAGGACGCATGGGAATTCGAGGCTCACGGTGGAATCCACTCCGGCACGTGCGACACGTTGCCGTTCCGTCTCGCGCGCGATGAAGGCAGCCTTGCTCGGATGGAGCGCCTTCTTTGCCGTCGGGTGCTGGAGCAATGAGGATGCCGGGGAGGCTCAGCCCGAATTCTCCGATGAGTCGGTGCAGGAGACCACCAGCCAGCTCGTCACCCAGTTTGATGTCGCTCACTACGTCATCCCGAGCTGCAGTGCGGCTGTCGGCTACGCCACCAAGGACTCGAACGGTGGGGTTGGGATCTTTCGCTACATCCCGATGGGCACGCTCAATGGAGCGGCGCGGTTCGTCTACGTCAAGAATCCAGACGGGAAGGACTTCGAGGAGTTCACCGCGGATGGGAGCTACATTCGCCTTTGGACGGACTCGTCCTTCGCGTACCTGAACCCCCAGGACAACACCGACTACTGTGATGAGCAGTGCGGCGGGCAGGGAGTCCCAACGGATTGCAAGCGCCAGTGGTAGGGCACTCAGGGCGATTACGCCTACCAGGCCCCTCGCGACGCAGCCAATACCAGCCTGGGGGGACCGCGCATCCCGCGGTTTATTCCGCTCGACAACCAGGTGCGCACCTATAGTTTCGTCAGCCACATTCGTTCCAAACACGAGAACAACTGCACTGACTGCGACTCCTGGCACGAGGGAGACAATCAGGGCAACACCATCACCGTGCAGCATCTCGACTCGGTCACGAGCCCGGCACCCTTGAACAAGAAGTTCACGGACGTCATCAAGATGTCGATCACCGCGGGTCCCGGCGCTGGTGAGACCTACTACTACGCCCGCGGCATGGGCTGGGTGGGGTATCAATCTGGCGGTTTCTGGAACTGGGTGACGGGCAGATCCAGTGCCACGCCGGTTCCGTCGCTGAGCTGCCTCAACTACTCGCAGGGCTCGTTCTGTAGCGCGATTCCCAACGCGGACGAGTCTGCGCCCTGCAGCGTCTGGGACGGCGACGTCAGCGGGTGCGACGCCCATGGGATTTCCGACTCCAACAAGGCCAACGACACCCAGAACTGCGCCTACTACTTCTGCTCCAACAGTTGCAGGCCCCAGGGCACCTCCAACTGTGAGGCCGGCTGTTCCGCGTACTGCAATAGCGCTGACAGCGAGACCTTCGCTTGCAGGACATGGGACGGCAACGTGAGCGGGTGCGACGCCCATGGGATTTCCGACCCCAACAAGGCCAACGACACCCAGAACTGCGCCTACTACTTCTGCTCCAACAGTTGTAGGCCCCAGGGCACCTCCAACTGCGAGGCCGGTTGCTACAGCTATTGTTTCTGAGGTGACGGAGGGAAGGCGGTCGGAGCCCTCCGTGCGTCAAAAAGGTCTGTGGCCGCATCGGGTCCGGCGTTTGTCCGACCATGGTGTCTAGCCAACTCTCCTCTAAAAGTGGGCATCTTGAAACAGGGCTGCATTGAGGAGCGGCAGGAAATGCGCTTCGGTTCGTAGTTCCACTCTGGCCCGGTCCGTGGTTTTGGGCCCAGCCGACCCCAGAACGAAGGCCCCGCGACGTTCATCGCGAGGCCCGTGGAAAAGCAAAAAGGCCCTGCCGGATGAGGGCAGGGCCTTCTTTTTTGCTCCCCGAACTCAGAGCGACGGGCGTCTCAGCGCGCGCGCCGGTAGTGCATGGCGACCGCGCCGCAGCGGAGCGGCTTCGCCGAGACCAGCTCGAGCCGTCGCGTGCTGGGCAGCCCGCTCTGGTACAGGGTCGGGCCGTGGCCGGCGATCCTGGGGTGGACGAGGAACTTGTACTCGTCAATCAGATCCAGCCGGTCCAGCTCGGTTGCGAGCTTGCCGCTACCGAGGAGCACGCCGGCCGGGGTCGCGTCCTTGAGCTGCTGCACGCCCGTGCGCAGGTCGCCTGCGATGTGGTGGCTGTTGGTCCACGGGAAGTCCTTTCGCGTCGACGACACCACGTACTTCGGCTTGGCCTCCAGCTTGACCGCCCACTCGCGAAGCGCCGGCGGTGCCTCCTCGTCGCCGCGGGCGACCGCCGGCCAGTAGCTCTCCATCATCTCGTAGGTGACGCGGCCCCATAGCATCGCCCCGCCCTCGTCCATGAGGCGGGTGAATAAGGCGTGTGTCTCGTCGTCGGCGATTCCCTCCTGGTGGTCGACGCAGCCGTCCAGGGTGACGTTGATGCTGAAGGTCAAGAGTCCCATGCGGCGAGTCTAAGCCATACACTCCTGGCGATGGAACGGCACGCCGTCGCGGAACTTGTCGCTGAGGTGGGCTTGATCCGCTTCAGTCGTGGCGCGGCTTTGACGCGCGCATGATGCCGCCCTCGAATTCTGGGTGGGCACAGGGCGCCTACCGAAGCTGTTCGATCAGCGAAACGCGTCGGCGTGCTGCACGACCCAGCGGTCGAAGGAGAGCGGCCTTCGTCCGAGGACGCGCTCCACTCCTTCGTTGACGAGCGCCATCCGCCCTTCGCGGATCGCGCGCCAGATGTCGACGAGCGCCGCAGCGTACGGGCCTCTGCCAACGCCCGCCTGGGCCTCCTCATCGGAGAGCGGCTCGAAGCGAACCGTCTTTCCGAGGGTGGCGCCGATCCGGGTGGCCATCTCGCCGTAGCTCAGCGCCTCCGGCCCCGTAATCACCAAAGACTCCCCGACGTACTCGCGCGTCGTCAGGGCGCTGGTGACCACCTCGGCGATGTCGTCCGGATGGATGAAGGCTATCTTCCCCTCGCCCGCGGAGGAACGGAGCACGCCCTCGGAGGCGATCGAATCGGCCCAGCCGAGCGCGTTCGACATGAACGCCGCCGACCGGATGAACGTGAACGAGAGGCCGCTCTCTCGAACGGCGGTCTCGCCGCGCGCATGCCATGGGCCGGTCCCCACGCCCGTGCTCACGTCCAGCGTCGAGAGCTTGACCAGGTGCTTTACCCCGGCAGCCCTGGCGGCGAGCGCGAACGCGCGATCCCGGACACCGAGCTTGGGACCGCTGCTCAGGAGAAACACTGCATCGATCCCGGCGAGGGCGGCGGAGAGAGAGGCGCGCGAACCGGCCAGATCGCCGACCCGGACTTCGACGCGCTTCCCGAAAAGCGCTCGCGCCTTTTTCGCGTCGCGCACGAACACGCACGGGATATCGCCCCGTGCAAGGAGGCACCGGGTTACCCCCGAGCCGATGTTACCGGTCGCGCCCGTGACCAGATACTTCATCGCGCCCTCGCGCCGGCCCAGCCGCGCACGACTTCGAGCGCTATTCTCTTTTGCCCCTCCTGCGTGAAGTGAAGGCCGTCCTCCATGAGCAGCTCCTGCGGGGGTGGCAGGCCGAGCCTCGCGAACAGGTTGATCGCGGGCTCGTCGAAGGCGGCAATGACCTCGGCGACGCGGGCGATGTCCTCGTTGCGGAAGCGAACCCCGAAGCGGGACAACCCCCAATGCTTCGACACGCGATCTTCGAGCACCGGGGGAGGAGTTACCCACAGACACTGCGCCTTCGTCTCCCGGGAGACGCGCTTGCGGAGCTCCGCGAGGTTGCGCGCCGTCTCTTCGGGCGCGACGAGCGTCTTGCTCGGCGTCGGGCCTTGTGTTCGAGCGTCGTTCATTCCGATGAAGAACAAGATCCAGTCTGGATTCCTCGCGATGACCCCGCCGATTCGAATCAGGCCGTGCGTTGTCGTCTCACCGGCGACGGCGCTGACGTCGATCGAGATTCCATCCGCGGGACGGCGCGCGGCCAACATCTCGTTCAGGATCACTGCCCACGACTGCGGATCAGAGGTGTGGCTATCGCCGAATGCGAGAACCCTTGCCCCGGGCCGCAAGGGAAGGCGGTCCACCATCGCGCCCACCGAGGGATCCGCGAGCAGCTCGCGCGCGGCCTCCTTCGCGCCTGCCCGCAGGCGCCCGAGCTCGGCGGAGTAGGCGTCCGGAGCGAGGCCGAGCAGCGCCGCACGCATCGGCTCGGTGAGTGCCGCAGCCCCGGGAAGCGATGCCACGGTTTGCTCTGGCTGAAGCACCTTCATGAGCCAGCGCGTCTGTTCGGTCGACCATGTCATGCGCAACGAGATACCGGACGGGACGAGCACGCACTAGTATGCCAATCGGAAACGGACTCTTATCATGCGTGCAAAAATAGACCTGGACCTCAACGACGTCGCTCTGCTCGTGCGAGTGGTGCAACGGCGGAGCTTCTCTGCCGCTGCTCGTGAGCGCGGGGTTCCCGTCTCGACGGTGAGCCGCCGCATCGCCCGGCTCGAGTCGGCGCTCGGCCTGCGGCTCCTCGAGCGCACGACGAGGACGCTTCGCCTGACGGACGCGGGGCGTAAGTACTTCGACCATGCCGAACGCGCGATGGACGACCTCGCGCAAGGCACCGGGCGGGTTCGCGAACTCCAGGATGAACCTCGCGGCCGCGTTCGCATCGCCGCGCCGACCGCCTTCGGAGCCGCCGTCGCCAACGTGGTCTACCTGTACCTCGCCAAGCACCCGGGGGTGTCGATCGACCTGGAGATCGACGGACGTCGCCCCGACCCCGACAGCGGCTTCGACATCGCGATCATGACGGAAAAATTGAACGACACCGACGACTTCGTTGCGCGCGAGGTCCGCCCAATGACCAGAAAGTTGCTGTTCGCGAGCCCGCATTACCTGAAGGAGCACGGCACGCCTCGCGGAGTCGAGGAGCTCGCCGTTCATGACTGCATCGCGACGCGCGCCACGGACGGCCACGCAACGTGGACGCTCGCCCAAGGTCGCACGAAGCGACGTTTCACCTTCGCGCCGCGCCTCTACGTGAGCGAGTTCTCCGCTGCCTATCGCGCGGTGCTCGCGGGTGTCGGCATCGCGATGCTCCCCGAGTCGCTGTGCGCCCAGGATGTGAACAAGAGGCACATGGCTCGAGTCCTGGAAGGCTGGGAAGGGGAGGCTGCCGGTGTCTATCTGCTCTACCGCGCCCATCGGTCGCTGACGGCGGCGGTGCGTACCTGCATCGACCACCTGCTTGCGGAGCTTCCCGCCACTCAGCTGGTCCGCAGCGCTCGCGAGACCTGACCGGGAGTTGCTCGTGAAAACCGTCTCCCCGTCGCTGCGTGCAGCTCTTCGCGCCCCCAGAAGCTCGCGCGGACGAGGTGGTCGAGGCCGCGGATCGGCTCGGCAACCGTGGTTCGGGCTCCTCGCCGCCAGCGGGCTCGTGATGCTGTTGCTCGGAGAAGGAGGCGCCCCATTCGGCGCTCGTTGCGAGCCTGCGCTCCGTTGGTCAACAGCCAGGACAGTTGATCACCGGGTACCTGCTGCGACGTTTGGAATGCTGTTGGGATTTGTGGTTGTGAGTCACCGGGACAGGCGAATCCTCCACGAAGCCCACGCTCGGCGCCTGTTGCGCGAGTCCCAGCGCTACTCCAACGCGAGCCGGACGCACCTGTCGCTCGGGAAAGATGCGCCCGAGACGCGTGAGGTGCAGGGCCCGGAGCACGGAGCCAAGGTGATAGAGCTGCGGGGAGTTTTCGGGCTCCACCACCGGTACGAGCGCCGCGCTGCGTAGAGTCTCGGTCCTTCCAACAACACCCTCGTTGACCCGCGCGTGCTGCACCAGCCTACCTGTGTTCGCAGGAAGGGTGGGGAGTGTCCACACGCAGGTAGAGAGGTGTTGAGGCGTTTGCGCCGGGCGTAATTCCGACGCCAATCAAACGGAAGGGAGGACCCAGCGGCTCGTCATGCGCATCGCTCACGTCATGACGCGCGTTTTGACACAGCCTTGACGCGCTCATGACGCAGCGACTGAATTTTGGGTAGGCACAACCCGCTTACCCGACGGCTGTTGTCAGGGGGCTACGGTCGCGGCGGCGCTCGGTGGGACGTGGGCCTCCACCCAGCTCACGATGTCTCCGACGACCTTGGCCGCGTCGGGCTCGTGCGCGAGGTCGTGGCGCTGGCCCTCGTAGATGATGAGGCGCTTGTCGGTGCTCGTGGCCTGTGCCACCAGGGCGCGGCTGCCATCGATGGAGGTGATGACGTCCTCGCCCCCGTGCACCACCAGCAGTGGGAGCTTCAGGTCCTGGAACTTCCCCTCGAGCGCTTCGATGGCCGCGATGAGCGCCTTGGCGGAGCGCGCGGGCAGCTTCTCGTGGGTGATGAGGGGATCCGTGAGGAACCGCTCCTTCTCCGGGCCGTCGTGCAGGAACATCTGGCTGTCCAGGTCTTGCGCGGGCAGGCCGGGGAGGATGGTGCCGAAGATCTTCGCCAGGCGCGTGTCGAAGCCGGACACTCCGGGAGGGAGCACGATGCCCGCGCCGCTCAGGATGAGCCCCGACACACCGGGGGCGTGCTGGAGCACGTAGTGCGTGGCGATGAGTCCGCCCATGCTGTGGCCGAACACCACCACCGGCACGTCCGGGTGTCTCGCGCGGGCATCCTGGACGACGCCATCCACGTCATCCACCAACTGCTGCATCGACTCCATGCTCTGGCGGTCCCCGCCGGAATGCCCGTGGCCCCGGTGGTCCTGCGCGACGACGGCGAACCCCTGGGCCTGGAGCGCCTCCGCGAGCCGGCCGTAGCGGTCGGAGTAGTCCCGCAGGCCGTGGATGAGGACCACCACGCCGCGCACGGGCGGACGGGCGGGCTCCCACCGGACGCTGCTCAGGCACATGCCGTCAGAGGCGGTCCGCTCAAAGCCGGGGGACGTGGCGAGACGCGTGCGGCACGCGGTGGAGGCCGCGCAGCCCTGCAACAGGACGAGCGCGGCCAGGGCGGTGAAGAAGGGGACGACGGGGAAGGGCTTGTTCATGGGGCCCAATGCACCATGCGGTGTTCCGGCCCACATCGGCCAGATGGCGGATCACACGATGCCCGTGCGCGCGGCCACCAGCGAGGCGCCCGCGCGGGTGCTCACGCCCAGCTTTTCGTAGATGTGGATGGTGTGGTGCTGCACCGTGCGGTCCGACACCCCGAGCTTCTCCGCGATCTCCTTGTTCGTCGCTCCGCCCGCCAGCAGGCGCAGCACGTCCACCTCTCGGGGCGTCAGCGCGGACGTGGGGCCAGGGCCCGGCGCGCGCCGGACATGCTTCGTCCCGGCCACCACCGCGACGCAGTCCGCGTCCAGCCGGCCCGCCTTCACCTCGGCCTCCAGGGCATGCCTTGCCAGGGGGGCGGTCCGCGCGGGACGGTGGGGGCGCTCCTCCTGGAGCGCGACCCAGACGTCGGCCACCGCGAGCAGTCGCGCGGCCCGGGACAGGGCGGCGGGCGCGAGGCCCCGGGGATAGCCGCCGCCATCCAGTCGCTCGTGATGCGCGCCCGCGAGCTTCGCCGCGTCCCGCAGCATGGGCGTGGCGGTGAGCAGTTGCTCGGTGGCGTGGGCATGGGCCCGGGACGCCTCCCGGTCCGAGGGGGTCCATTCGGGTCGCAGCCACAGGCCGGTGGGCAGGGTCACGTGTCCCAGGTCGTGCAGATACGCCGCGAGTTGGAGCGTGGCCTGCTCCGCCGCGTCCAGGCCCAGGCGGGGCGCGGCGGATGCGCACGCTTCCGCCACGCGCCGTGAGTGACCGCGGGTGAAGGGGCTCTGCAGGTCCGCGAAGTCCCCGAAGGTCGTTGCCAGCGCGGTGGCGTCGATGGTGGGAGGTGATTCGAGCAGGCACTCTTCCGCCGCCTCGATGCGCGCATCCGACAAGGTCTGGAGCGAGGCGGTCTCGGCCATGGCCCGCTTCGCCCACGCCGGGTCCAACGTCGTCCCGGATTGCAGCGCCAGGGCCTCCTGCGCGACGGCTGTGCCCGAGCCGACGAAGAAGACGACGGCCACATGCGCCGCCTGCGCGACGCGCCCGACTTCATGCAGGTCCGTGCCGCCCAGGAGGCGCGGCCCCCCCGTGCCATCCCAGCGCTCGTAGGCCTCATCCAGCCCTTGGAGCACCCGCGTGTCCAGCCCCAGGCCGGAGGCGAGCAGCCGCGCCGCGCCGCATGCCTCCGCGAACCATTCCGAGCGCAGTCGCCGCGACGACGTCAGCAGACGCGCCAGTCCGACGGCGCGGCGGGGAAGACTGGGGTTGGCATCCAGGACGGAGCGCACGACATGCTCGGGGCGGCCCGCGTCCCCGCGCAGCAGGTTGCGGCGCAGGTGGACGTCATTTCCCAGCCGCGACTCCTCGGCCGCGTAGGCGGTGCAGCCCAGGTGGCGCAGCAGGCCCACGTAGAAGGCGGCCCGGGCGTCGTCCTCGGACAGTCCGCCGTCCAGCGCCAACTCCAGCGCGAACAGACCGGTCAGCAGGCTCTTCTCCCCCTCCAGTCCATTGGCGAGGTCGAGCACGGAGGACAGCGCGGAGAGCGAAGCCACCGGATCCTGGCGCAGGTTCATCACGGGAAGAGCTTGGCACGGAGCAAGTGCCCGGAGCACAGCGGTTGCTGCCCCGGCGCGCATCGGCCAGTTGGCGGATGCGCGCCAGTTTGGGGGCGGGGCGCCGCGTGACGCCGAATCAAGGCTGCGCGGCTCGTTCGCCGTGAGCGCGACGCTGGCGGCGTCCGTGTGCTCAAGCTGGAACCTCGGGATGGTGCTGCGGAAGTCGGTCGAATCGAACGTCGTGCTCGGGTCGATCTTGCCCGTCAGGAAGCCCTTGTTGCCGAAGCTCGGTATCCAAGGGCGGATTCGCTTGTCTGCCCCTGCCTGGTGGGCGGCGCGAGCTCGAATCGTGGCTTCCAGATGTGCTCAGCGGTATGCGCCGAGAAGGCAGCCATCGGGCCTTTGCCCCCTCATCGGGAAGAAGTCGCTGCCGGAGCAGCTAGTCTTCGCCAGACAGCAGGAACCCGAACCTCGTCGGCACAGGAGCTCAACCCCCCACGCGCACTCCGGCGACGCCGCGAGACGTTGGGCGACCGGCACCCCACGCGCCGCGCGGGCCACTGCATTCTCCTCGCAGTCGCCCCGCTCTCGGAGGAACGCCCATGCGCGCCGTGCTCCTGCTCTCCCTCATCCTTCCGCTGTCCATCGCCCGGGCCCAGGGACTCCAACTGGAGCCCTATGCCTTCCAGGCCCGCGACGGTCGCGGCGTTCAGGCCGAGCTGGGCACTGTCACCGTGCCCCTGCGCCACGCCCGCCCCGAGGGCCCGGGTCTGCCCCTGCGCTTCGTGCGCTTCAAGAGCACGAGCCCCTCGCCCGCGGCCCCCATCGTCTACCTGGCCGGTGGCCCGGGCGGCTCCGGTATCGAGGCCGCACGCGGCGTCCGCTTCGAGCTGTTCCTCGCCCTGCGCGAGGTGGCCGACGTCATCGCGCTGGACCAACGCGGCACCGGCCAGTCGAACCCCCATCCAGATCTGGAGCAGCGCTGGGCCATCCCGCTCGAGCAGCGCATGGACGAGGCGCTGCTCACCACCACGGTGAAGAAGGCCGCCGCCGAGGCGAGCCGGACCTGGGCCACGGCCGGCGTGGATCTGGGCGCCTACACCACGGAGGAGAACGCCGACGACCTGGAGGTGCTGCGCAAGGCGCTGGGCGCGCCGAAGCTCAACCTCTGGGGCATCAGCTACGGCACCCACCTGGGCCTCGCCTACCTGCGGCGCCACGGACAGCGGGTGGACCACGTCATCCTCGCCGGCATCGAGGGGCCAGACGACACCTGGAAGCGGCCTGCCCACGCGGAGGCCCTGCTCGAGCGCTGGGAGGCCGTCCTGCGCGCCGAGGGCGAGCGCGGGCCGGGCCTGAAAGCGCGGCTGGCGAAGCTGTTGAAGTCGCTGAAGCGCGAGCCCCGCACCGTTGCGTTCACAGACCCGGCGAAGGGTGAGCGCCACACCTGTCGGGTCAGCCACTTCGACCTTCAGCGCGCCACCTTCGAATCCCTTCGAGACCCCGCCACCTTCCGGCGCTTCCTCACCCTGCTTCCGGCGCTGGAGGCCGGGGACTATGCGCCGATGGCGCCCTTCGCGCGCCAGCTGCGCGAAGGGGGGCTGGAGCCCATGTCGGTCGCCATGGACGCGGCCTCCGGCGTGAGCCCGGCGCGACACGCCCTCATCGAGAGGGAAGCGGCGAAGGCACTGCTCGGTGGCAGCGCCAACCCGGGGGCACTGCGGGCAGGGGATGTGCCCGGCGTGAGCGACCTGGGCGAGTCCTTCCGCGGTCCGCTGAAGGCCGCGGTGCCCGTGCTCCTCATCAGCGGCACCCTGGATGGGCGCACGAGCCCGGACAACGCGGAGGCCCTGCGCCCCGGGCTCTCCCGGACCGCTCACCTGGTGCTGGTGGGCGCGGGGCACGACGGCCTCTTCCAGTCGGACCCGCGCATCCTCGAGCGCATGAAGGCCTTCCTGAAGGGCGAAGCGCTCCGCGATGAGCGGCTGGAGGTCAAGGCGAAGCCTTGACGTCGAGCACTCGCCCGGCGCTTGTGCGGAGGACGGGCTGCGGCCTCGCGGTGGTCGAGGAGGCAGCCCGGCTTCCGTCCGTGGCCGGGTCGGTGCAACGCTCCTGCACCGGCCGCGCCTTGATGCCATTCGCGGCGTCTGTGTCGAGCACCGGTCGCGACGGCGCCTACGCCTCCAGCCGCTTGCGCAGCACTCCCAGGCGGCTGCGGCCCACCGGCAGTCGGGTGCCGTCCCGCAGTTCCACCGCGGTGCGCGAGCCCTCCGAGACGACGAGCTCACGGATGTCCGTCACGCGGACGAGATAGGAGCGGTGGATGCGGAGGAAGTCGGCGGGGAGGAGTTGCTCGAGCCGCTCCAGGCTCTTCTCGCTCAGCTCGGTGCCGCCTTCGCGCAGGACCAGCTCCGCGTAGTCTCCAGCGCCCTGGATGTACGCGACGGAGTCCAGTGGCACGAGGACCACGCCTCCACCCTTTCTCACCGCGAGGGTGCGCAATGGAGTGGCCGCGCGGCTTCCCACGCGGGCGAGCGCGAGGGCGAGCCGCTCCGGCGTGTATGGCTTTGGCACGAAGTCCAGCACCCCCAGCTCGAAGGCGCGCAGCGCCTGGTCGGTGTTCGCGGAGACCACCACCGTCTGGAATGCGCCCGTGGCCGCCTCCGCGAGCAGCGCGAAGCCGTCCTCGCCCGAGAGGTTCAGGTCCAGCAGCAGCACGTCCACGTCGCGCCCGGCCATCAGCGCGCGCGCCTCGTCCAGACTCGCGCACACGCGCGGGGGAGGGGCGCCCGGCCCCAGCTGCTGCTCGCACAGCCGGGCGAGGCGGCGCGCCGCCAGCGGCTCGTCCTCCACGATGAGCAGCCTCACGCCGGCACCTCCACCCGCGTCATCCACCCATCCTCCGTGGGCCCGTCCTCGAGCCGCCACGCACCGGGGAAGGCCTCCTCCAGGCGTGCGCGCAGGTAGCGCGAGCCGGTGCCCTCACCGCCCCCTTGGCGCGTGCCCGTGCCCGGGGGGGCGAGGAAGACGTAGCGCCGCCGCGGCCGGGCGCCCTCGGCAACGAGGCTGCTCTGGAGCCGGAAGGTGTGGGGCGAGATGTAGCGGTTGTGGCTGAAGGCGTTCTCCAGCAGCGTGTGCAGCAGGGCAGGGGGGACGGGGGCCTCGAGGTCTACGCCATCGGTCTCGAGGTGGAAGGCCGTGCCCTGCCGGCAGCCCATGACGGCCAGGTGGGCGCGGCACAGCTCGAGCTCGCGGGCGAGCGGAATGGTGCGCTCACCCGAGACGGCAAGCAGGTGCCGGTACACCGAGCCCAGGGCCTCGATGAAGCGCACGGCCTGAGTGGGCTCCGTCTCCACCCACTCACTCAGCGCGCCTAGCGTGTTCATCAAGAAGTGCGGCTGCAGGCTGCGCTTGAGCAACTCCAGTTGCAGGCGCTCCGCGGCGCGCGTCGCACTCTCAAACCGCTCCTGCTGACGGCGCTGCTGCCGGGCATGTACCGCCGTGAGGCAGAGCAATAGCCCTCCGAAGGCGAGGAAGAAGCCGCGCTCGGAGAAGCCCCAGGGTTCCAGCAGGTAGAGCGTCCCGGCGAAACCGAGCCCCGCCAGCGCGCCCAGGGCCCCCCACGGCTCCCCTCTACGCCACGCGCGCACGGCGAGCGCCGTGGAGACGACGAGCGAGGCCCCGAGCGCGATGCTGTTCTTGCCATCGAAGCCCGGAACGAAGACGAGCGAGAGCAGTCCCAGTCCGAGTCCCATCCACCGCAGCCAGCGGCGTGGCTCGCCGAAGGCCGCGTGCACGGTCGCTGGCAGCAGCGCCGCCACCGCCAGCACGGCCGCCGCCTGCAGTCGCAGCCGCACTGCGTGCTGTGGGTAGGGATAGTTGGCGAGCCCGCGCCACGCCTCCAGCAGGACGAGCGCCGCGGCGGCGAGGCACAGCACGCCGAGCAGTAGCGTGGCGAGCCCGCCGTGAGCGAGCCGCACGCGCGCGAGGTGGTAGAGCCCCATCAGCACCAGTGCGCCCAGCATGCAAAGGGCTGGCACCAGGCCGAGCATCCGCGCCCGAGCGAGGGACGCGGCCTCGCCCACCTGCAGGTGGTGGAGGGTGCCCACGGGCTGGAAGCCGAGCCGGTGCGCGGAGATGCGCATCGTCAGCACGTGAGGGCCCGGCGCGCTGTACTCGGGCGGAAGCGGGAGCAGGGCATCGACGCGTCCTGGTACCTCCTCCGAGGGCGTCCGCCCCACCCGTCCGTTGCGCCCCAGGGGCCTGCCATCCCACCAGGCCTCCCATGACCCGAGCACTGACAGGGCGAGGGCAGGCGTCGGGGCTCCGGCTTCACGCGGGGGCACCTCCACCTGCGTGCGCAGCCAGAAGGGGCCAGTCCCCTCATTCAACTGACTGCTCTCCACGGTGCGCCAGCCCCGCGCGTCCCCATCAAGCGCTACTTCCGAGGGGACATCCTCCGTGTGCACCTGCACCTGTCCCTGGCGTGCGGAGGGCAGGGCGGCCGAGGCGGCGAGCGAGAGCGCGAGGCATCCCGCGAAGAGGGCGGACGACGTCATGGGCCTCAGCATACGTAGCGCGGCGCCGCCCCACGCGCACTCCGGCGACGCCACGAGACGTTGGGCGAAGCGCACCCCCACGCGCCGCGCGGGCCACCGCATCCTCTTCTCCGTACCCCCTTCGGAGGAACGCCCATGCGTGCCGTGCTCCTGCTCTTCCTCATCCTTCCGCTGTCCCTCGCCCAGGCCCAGGGTCTCCAGGTGCCGCCACCGCCGTTCGCCCAGGTCATCGATCGCGAAGTGCCGGCCCTCATGAAAGAAGCCCGAATCCAAGGCGCGGCCGTGGGTTTGATTGTCGGAGGCAAGCTGGTTTACGCCAAGGGCTTCGGCTTCGCGGACCACGCGGGCAATGTGCCAGTGACGCCCGACACGGTGTTCGTCGCTGCCTCGCTGTCCAAGCCCATCGCCAGTTGGGTGACGATGCGCCTGTCCGAGCAGGGTCGCGTGCAGTTGGATGCGCCGGTGGCCGATGTGCTGTCGCCGTGGCCGCTGGCGCAGAGCCCGTTCGACCATCGCCAGATAACAATCCGACGCCTGCTGTCGCACACCGCGGGCACGACCTTGGGCGGGTATCAGGGCTGGCTCGACTTCAAGGAGCTGCCGAGCCTGGAGGAGTCGCTGGCCGGAAAAACCAATGGACGCGGCGCGGTGGAACTGTTCGCGCCGGCCGGTGTGAAATTCCAATACTCCGGCGGCGGCTACACCCTGATGCAGTTGGCCATCGAGCGGACCACGCAGCGCAAGTATTCGGACCTGGCGCGCGAACTGGTGTTCCGGCCGCTGGGCATGAAACACAGCAGCGTCGCCATGACGCCGGAGGTGCTGTCCGGCGCGGCGCAGGGACACGGCGACGATGGCAGGCCGGTGCCGGTGCGTTACTACGTCGAGCAGGCTCCTTCGACCCTGACCACCACTGTCCGCGACTTCGCCCGCTGGATGATTGCCGGCATGGAGAACACCGCCGGCGCGCATCCACTGACCCAGGCGCAACTGGCCCAGATGTACACACCCGCGGAACTGAGCACGCCGCGCGCGCCCGATGAGGCGGTCTACGGCCTGGGCCACTTCATCGAACGCCTCGGCGACGGCAGCACCGCCGTCGGTCACGACGGACGCAACCAGGCCGGCTTCCGCGCCAATTTCTTGATGCGTCCGCACTCCGGCGACGGCATCGTCTTCTTCAGCAACTCCCGCAGCGGGCTGGCTTTGGACCGCGTCGTCTGCCTGTGGGGCGCCGACGTGGCCAAGGTCGATGCGGTGACGACCTGCAAGAAATAGCGTTGCGTTCTACCGGGTGCCGCGAATGCGCGGCGCAGGTGGGCTCCAGCACCATCCCGCAGTGTATTTCCCCGACGCACCCATGACGCAGCGATCGAATCTTGGGTGGGCACACCGCGGGCGAAGGTGCTCCGGCGTCCCCCTTCCTTGAAGCGCCAAGGCCCGCGAGATAGAGAATGACGCCTCATCTCCGCAGGGGGCGGGGATTCAGGGCAGGGACGCCTTCATGAACCCACGTGGCGCCGAGAAGGAATACCTCCAAGATGGCCTGCGCAGCGGACTCAAGCTCGACGCGCGCTTCGACGCCCTGACGCCCCACCTCCACGTGGCGTGGATCTCCTGGGACAGCGGCTTCCGCGGTTCGGGACTGCGCGTGGGCGACCGGGTCATCGCCATCGACGGTCAGCCCGTCGTCAAGCCACCCGACCTGGCCACCACGCAGCGCACCTTGCCCTTCATGCTCGGCCAGTACGCCGAGAACCAGACCTGGGACAAACAGGGGCGAAAGGAGGGTGACCAGGTCCAGGTGCGAATCGTTCGCCGGCGCGAGCCCGGAGAGGGCTGGGAGGAGCACGAGTTCAGCGGCGCCCTGCTCCATGAGCGCACCTGGAGCATCGCCGATACGACGCGGCAGCTCATCGGACCGGGAGGACCCGAGCGCATGGGGCGCGACGGCTTCGACGAGGCCTGGATGTCATGGCTCGAGAAGCGCGTCTTCGACTGGGAGCGCCTGCTCGACAGCGCCTTCGGCGCCTGGCGCACCTCGCGAGGGACGCGCGCGGAGCTCGCGAATCACCTCGGACACAAGGCCCGCGTCGACTTCCTCGTCGAGCATCATCCCGGCCCCTTCGCGACGGCGATGCGCGAGGATTGGGAGACGGTGCGTGCCTGTCTCGATGGAGACCTCGTCACGCTCCCGGCGGATGCCCTCGAGTTCCGCACCCGGGGCGAGGAGCAGGTGAAGGCCATTGGCCTCCAGGCCGCGGCGGCGTGGAAGGCCCTGCTGGAGGCGCGTGCGGGGGAGACGCTCAGCGCCTTCCCTGTCGTCGACCCCTTCCGGGGTGACCGCTCGGCGGTGACGGGCAAGCTGGTCTCACTGCCGACGGTGACGCAGCGCGAGTGGCTGGTCGACATGGGCAAGGGCTACCTGGCCTGGAACCAGTCCGGCGCCTGGGTCTTCTGCCCCGCCAACACCCCGGCCATGAACAAGGTCTTCTCCGCCATGCAGCGCTACCAGAAGCGCGTTGCCCCGTCGGTGAGGCTCGACATCGCCGTGCTCGGCCGCATCCTTCCGGATCCCCGCCTGCTCGCGGGCTCGGGCCGCACCGCCGCCGGCCTGGAGGTGGAGCCCGTCGCCGCCCTGGTCGGAGGCGTGGTCTGCGTCGATGTCAGCGACCCGAGCGAGGGCGGACCGCGCTTCGCCGGAGAGGAGACGCTCAGCCAGGAGCACTTCGGCGCTCCGGCCGACGACGCGAGCCCGCGCGAGGTCCTCACCGCGATGATTTCGGCCGTGAAGCGCGGCGACCAGGAGACCTGGAACGGCCTCTTCGCGGACTGGCGCGCCGTGCCAGACACCGACCGGCCCATCTACTACCCGGTCTGGACCTGGAACGGCCGCGACAGCGAGTGGGTGCGCTCGCGGCAACTCCTGCTCAACAAGGTGCTCGATGCGCGGGTGCGCTGGATGGGCGATGTACGGGTCGTCATCCAAGGCGACGAGGCCCCGGGCCTGCAGCGCATCGAGGAGGTCGAGTTGGAGCTGGACCACGTAGGCCTCTTCGAGGGCCAGACCCGCACCTTCAACTCAGTCGACGTGCGGCGGCGCTGGACGGTCCAACGCCGCAACGGTGGCCCCTGGCGCATCACCAGCGAGCAGAGCCTGTAAGGAGCACTCCATGGGCTGGTACTCAAGCCGCGTCTCTGAACTCAACGAACGGTTGAACCGCGCCTCGGAGGGCGCCCCCGACACGGTGAAGCGCGCCTTGAGCGACGCCATCGTGAAGGTTGGAAACGCGGCCGATCAAACCCTCTCGGCCATGCTCGACGCCAGCGAGCGCACCAGCGCCGGCAATCTGGGGACGCAGCGCAAGTGGCAGGAGCGCTGCGCCACGGCCACGGCCGACATCAGCCGCGCCTTTGGTGATGCCGCCAAGGACAACATGCTCTCGCCCGCCCTCCAGCTCTTCTGGTACCAGGCGCTGGAGCACGAGATGGCCTTCTTCGACTCCCTGGCCAAGGTGCAGACGCCCCAGCTCCACGACGACCTGCTCGTCCACCAGGACCTGCTCAACAAGATGCTGGGCGAGCTGTGGGACAAGTGGACCTTCCTGCTGTCCAAGGACGTCATCTTCGAGAACGACCAGCGTCAGGTGGTGCAGCAAGTCTCACGGATGGCGCAGTCCATCGTCGACGAGCTCGCCCCGGGCGTGCTCAAGCGCACCAGCGAGGGCGTCGCGCGCGCCACCGCGAAGTCGCTCGGCGTGGCCCTCAAGCTCGATGACAAGCTCCTGGGCGGCATGGGCGTGGACCTGGCCAAGCAGCTCGTCTCCTCGCTGTTCAATGTCGACATCCCCGACGAAATCAACCGCAACCTGCTGGACGCCGCGCAGGGTGACTCCGAAATCTACCAGGTGCAGAAGGGCCACTACCGCAACCTGGTGTCGGCCTACCAAAGCCTGGTGCAGGCGGAGAAGGGCAGCGTCCTGCTGCTCTTCAACGCGACGCGGGCGGAGGTCGACACGTACCGTGACAAGAACGACCTGGGGAAGGCCAAGGTCCTGCTCGACCAGGCCAAGGGCTACCTCTCCGACTGGGCCTCACGCGTGCCCAGCTCGGCCCAGCGAAGCGAGGCCTCCAGCTTCAAGGACAAGGTGTGCTCGGCCATCGACACCGACTGGAGGCTCACCGAGGAGCTCGACAACAAGTTCCGCGACAAGTTCAAGGGCATCTTCGTCCAGTCCCTGGGCAGCGAGACCCTCGAGCAGCTCGCGGAGTCCTACCTCTTCCGTCAGCACATCGAGGAAATCACTCGCAAGGACGCCGCCGGCAAGCTCAAGGCCCTGCCGGGCAACCTGCAGAGCGAGGTCGACAGCGCGCTCGAGCGGGGCCTGCGCCCCCTCGACGACCTGGTCAACCGCGTCCCGGAAGAGGTGCGCGAGCTGGCCCGCATGAAGAACCAGCAGTTCAAGGAGCACGTGCGCGCCAGGCTCAAGGACCGCATCCAGGCCCTGCTGCCGGCCATCGTCGAGCTGGCCGCCCTCTGGGACCCGAACAACCTCTCGAGGGACTTCAGCCGCGAGGAGCTGGAGAAGGCCCTCCGCTGAGATGGGACGGCGCGACTCAGGGCCGCGATCTGGTTTGACACATCATCTTTCACCGCCTCGTCACCTTCCCAGAGATCCAGAAAGGCCCAGTCGTCCGAGGGAGGAGCAATCATGTGGCCGAGCACCTCAATCGATTTGCGCAGCAGCGCGGCGAGCTCGTCACTGTATTGCGACGGAACCATGTAAGGGCTGCCGAAGCTCGCAAGGACATGGGCGGCGGCCCTGAACTGTTCATGCCGTTCTTCGACAGGATCGAAGTTTTAGATCTCCGCGATCAGGATGGGCCAGCCTTCGGCCCAGAACCTTCCGATTCATCTTCACCGCGACACCACGCCCGGCTGTTCCAGGCACACTGCCTCCAGGGGGACACACGATGTGGGACGCAGGACGGTGGGTGGGGGAAAGCGATGAGGCACTGTTCGCGACGGTGCGCTACGACCCCGCGCCCAACAGCAGGGTAATTGAAGGCGCTCATGCCGCACCTGGACAGCTCCGCTTCGAGGGCGACGAGGACGACTCCTGGCAGGACGTGGACGTGCGCGAGCAGCAAACCATCGAGGTGCTTCGGCGTTTGCGCGACGCGAACGGGCCCCGTGCAGCCGAGCTCCGCAAGCAGATCCGCTCCCTGGGCGTGGGCACCTTGCCGCGACTGGGCGGTCCTTTCGATGTCCGCTGGCTCACGGGCCTGACGGAGCTCGAGCGCGTCGGAGTGTACTCGCACACCGGCATCGTCGGCGCATCGGCCCTCTCGGAGCTGCCCGCGCTGCGCCATGCATCCCTCTTCGCATTCATGAAGAACAGCATCCGAGACCTCGACGGAATCTCGCGAAGCCGAAGCCTGGAGTCGCTCCAGCTCAGCTTTGGCGGCCTCGGCGACCTTCGCGCACTGTCCGGGCTGGAGACGCTCCGAAAGCTCGTCGTCTACGAGAGCGAGCCCCTCTCCATCCGGGGTCTCGAAGACCTTCCCATCGAGGAACTGGAGCTCTGGCTTTGGAAGAACAACGACCTCTCGGCGCTTCCGGCGCTCCGCTCGCTGCGCTCCCTCTCTTTGCGCGAACAAATCTCCGTCACGGAGGCCAAGGTCATCGCGAGATGCCGCATCCCCATCCTGCGCCTGCCCCTCCTCGGGTCGACTCCAGACCTGGAGCCCATCTCCGCGCTCCCGGACACCGAGGAACTCGAGCTTGTGGCCTGGTCACTGGACGCGACGTCTACTCGGGCGGGACGACTTCCCATGACGTCGCTCAAGCTCCAGTTCCTCGATGAAGAGGGACTTCGGCACCTGGCGCACGCGCCTCGACTGAGAACCCTCCGAATCCGCGCACTTGCGGCGACCAACCTCGACGCCATCGCGGACCTTCCGGAGCTTCGCGGGCTCCGCTTCGACATCACCCGGAAGCTTCGCTCCCTGGACCGGGTGCCGAGCGCCGCCTTCCTCGACGACCCACGCGTGCCGGACGGCCCCAACCGGCTGGTGCTCAAGGGCGCTCCGCTCACCTCCATCCGACAGCTCGGCAACCTGCGGGGCGTTGAGCACCTCGACCTCCGCAACTGCACCGAGCTCACATCCCTGCGGGGACTGGAGGGAATGAACGCGCTGCGCTCCATCGACCTGCGCGAGTGTCCCGGGCTCGTGGACATGACCTCACTCGAAGCACTGCCCGCGCTGCGCGCGGTCCTCGTCAATCACCGGGGCCCGACGGGACCCGTTCCCTCCAGCATCCGGCCGCGCGTGGTCCGGGCCAACCTGCGTGGGTTCGTCCGGCGGCTGCACCGGGGTGAGGTGGAGGCGCCAGACACGTAGTGTGTACGACGCGCGACAGCTTCAGCCCCGCCCGATGCGCTTGAGCACATACGCATCCGCGCCCACCGGCACCGACTCGAGTGACTGACTGAAGCGTTTGGTTCGGAGTCCCTTCACCGCGAAGGGGGATGGGTTGGCTGCGAGCTGCCCTGCGGCTGTTTCTCCGGGGGACGGCGCCCCGCATAATCCAAGGCCTTCATGGCAATCGACTTCATGAGCATGCCCATCAGTCGCTACATCGTTGGCGACTTCATCACGCCGGCGATGCGCTCCGCGTGGGAGCGTGGTGTCCCGTACTCCATCATCGGACCGGAAGGTGCCAGGCATCTCCCTGAAGGTCTGCCATTTGGCGGCCCGGCGGCGCCTGAACGCCGCGCAAGCGTCATCGCCATGTTGGTGGAGGATCTCCGACAACTGCCGGACTGCATTGCAACCCAACTGTGGGACGAGAATTCTGATGCCGCTCCTCGATTCCACCGTGTGGACACCGCTTCGTACGAGGCGCTCGTGGAAGAGGCTCGCAAGCCCATCAAGTCGTTCCTTGGGATCCGCAAGAGAGGTGATGGCCACCGCTCTCATGTCGCCGCTACGCTCTTCCTCCCCTGTGACTTCGATGCGCCCTTCGAGATGGTGACCCCACTCCGGTGTCTCACCGGGTCGACGTTCCGGGCTCTTGATGCACTGGAGAGGATGCGCTGGCCGCTCAACGCGGAGGCCGCAGCCGAAAGTCTCCGCGCTGCTCTCATGGCTGCACGGGAGAGCAGGGTACCGATGATCGTGGATTGGTAGTGGCCCGAGCAGAGGGCTCGGCCAACCTGTCCGACAGGAGGCGCCGGTCGGCTCTTGCGCCTCCGCATGGCGGACGCCATGGCAGCCGTTGCCATGGCAGGCGGGTTGAACGACCCTGAGCCGGTCTCCTCCTCCTTCCACGGGCGCGCATGCGCAATCTCGATTTCAGTTCCTGGCGTGCGGTGCTCACCACCTTGCTGGGGCTGGTGGTGGTGTCGCTGGTGGCCGTAAGCATTCGCCTGCTGGTGATGCAGACCATCCAGCGCCGACGCGAGCGCGAGAACCGGCAGATCAACGAGCGGCTCAAGACGCTGATCGCCGCCTACAAGACGCTGGGCGGCTCGTTCACCGGGGAACTGGCGGTGGACCCCACCCATCTGCGCGACCTGCGCCGCCGGGCGGAGGATGCGGCTGCCTCGGGGCGGGAGGTGCCAGAGCCAGACTCGGCCTCCGAGCGCCGCCGACGCATCCGCGATGCGGTGGAGGCGGCGCTGTCGGACGTGCTCCTGCTGGGGACCGAACAGCAGGTGTCCCTGGCGGCGCGGGCCGCGCGCGACATGGTCGCCGGACGGCCGGTGCGTACGCTCGAGCTGGTGGTGTCGCTGCGCGGGTTCATTCGTCAAGCACTGGATCTGGAGCCGATCCCGCCGTCACTGGAAATCCCGGAGCAAGGCCCGCTGCGCACCGTCTCCGGCGGTGGCAAGGGCGGAGGCGGAGGCGGAGACAAGGATGCCGGGAGCAGGGGAGGCGGGGGCGGAGGCGGAGGCGCTGCAGGCGGCGCCGGACTGGGCATGGGAGCGGGGATGGGACTCGGTCACCTGGAGCGGGACGAGGCCGGGACCGACGAAAATGGCTGATGTCGGAGTCCGCGGGGATGGATTTCTTTGTCATTCCGACTGCGACGTTTGGTGTGTTGTTGGGATTCGTGGTGGTGAGCCACAGGGACAGGCGCACTCACCCACTTGGGATTGAGAGATGTGCCGAGTGCAGCACGTTGTCCGTGGCAGAGCCCTTATGCCGAGAGAGTCATTGGCTCAATTCGTCGGGAGCTGCTGGACCCTGTCGTCATCCTGAACGAAGCCCACGCACGGCGCCTGCTGCGCGAGTGCCAGCGCTACTCCAACGCGAGCCGGACGCACCTGTCGCTCTGGAAGGATACGCCTGAGAGGCGTGAGGTGCAGGGGCCGGCGCACGGAGCCAAGGTGATTGAGCTGCGGGAAGTCTTCGGGCTCCACCATCGGTACGAGCGCCGAGCTGCGTAGAGCCTCGGTCCTTCCAACAACATTCTCATAGACCTGCACCGCTGCACCCTCCTGCCTATGTTCGCAGGACGGGAGGGGTGTGCCAACACTTAGGTAGCGATGCGTTGAGGCGTCTGGTCTGGGTGTAATTCCGACCGCCGCATCGCTCACGTCATGACGCGCGTTTTGACGCAGCCTTGACGCACTCATGACGCAGCGACCGAATTTTGGGTAGGCACAAGTGTCTTCGTGATGTCGAAGAGCTGATGGACGAAGACCCGGAGCCTCGCGTCCGGGGGAAACGGTGCCGCGTCCTTCCGGAACGCAACCGGGAGGCGGCGCGGATGGGCTCCCGGGGCACGGGGGTGGGGCGCGTGGCTTGCATTGGGGCGGCGCATTCCTCCTGCTCCAGAGGCAAGGCCCATGGCTCCTTCCACTCTGCCCGCGCCCGGTTCTCAGTTCCCCCCCTATCGAGAGGTCTTTGATGCTGGCGCCGCGACCCAGACCGCGGTGCAGGGCCGCCTCCATCAGGGCGCCCGCACCTACCGGCTGCGGGCGAAGGACGCGGACCTTCCGCTCTGCATCACCCTCCTCTTCGATGGGAAGGACAAGCGGGCGCCCTCCCAACTCCTGGTGGGCCAGGTGCTGGTCCCCACCGCGCACTGGGGCTTCGATCTCCGCGGAGGTACGTTGCACTGGCGCTTCTGGCTGGGACAGGCCACGCACTCAGGGCTGCTCCGGTTCGAGGAGGGCGGCGCCACCGCCACCGGCTGCGTGAGCGAAGGGGGGGAAACGCACCTGGTGACGGCGTCGCTCCCGCCCATCACCTATGAGTGCGCGGTCGCGCAGCAGGTGGGGGGCTACGTCACCGGCCAGCCTCCCGCGCTGCAGCTCCACTACGACGCCTCCAGCCCGGCGTGGAGCCACGCGACGTGGGTGCCGTCCGCCTTCCAGTTCACCTACCAGATGCGGCAGCAGATCATCGTCGGCCAGGAGTTCTGGGACTTCTACGTCTCATTCAATGACGCCCAGACCGGCGTCACCTGGACGCCGAGCCAAGGCACCTTCGGGGCGCTGGTCGACGCCAACATGGTCTTCACGCTCTCGGTCGCCCCGGGCGTGGCGCCGCCGTCCGACAACCGCCAGGGACTGGCGGATCCGGCCTCACGAGCCATCACCACCGTCTTCCCCTTCCAGTTCAGCTTCCAGCTCAGCCCCACTGCGCTTGAGCTCACCGGGACCATGCTCACCGTGGTGGACGCGCAGAACGGCGTGGTGCTCGGCGTCCAGGGCCAGGTGGCGAACCCGTCGGTGGCTGGGTACTACGCGCTTGATGGCGCCGGGCTCGGAGCCTCGTTCGCGGTGCACGAGGGTGGGCTCCACATCGGTGCAGCACCGGTGGAAGCCACGCGGCTGCGGCGCAACGCGCTCTCCTTCAGCGGACTCTCTCCCGCGCAGCAGGCGGCGGGCGGGCTTCCAGCGGCGGGCACGCTGGAGTTCAGCGATGACGGTTCGCGGGTGCGGCTGACCGACGGCGCGTCCGGCGCGCGCTTGGGCGCGGACTCGCACGTCGCACGCCAGGCGCTCCGGGCCGGCACCTCCCCGCTCAACCTCCAGACCCTCGCGCTGATGAACCCCTTCGAGCAGCAGGCCGGTCCGGATGGCACGACGTGGGTGGACGCGGTCCAGCAGGCCTCGATGGCGGACTTCAACCAGATCCTCCTCTACTTCATGGATCCGCAGCTGCGGCAGACCTACTGGAGCCAGAACCAGCCCGTCCTCTCTCCGGCGCTCCAGCGAGTCGCGGCCATGGCTCCGGCGGGGAGTTCCCCGGCGCAGTGGTACGGCTCGCTGTCGGTCTCCTTCCTGACCGACGTGCTTTCCACCTGGGACCAGCCCGGCGCCAACACGCTCAACGCCGCGCGGGCGCAGACCTGGCTCAAGGAGCAGGTCGCGGCGAGCGAGGTGTTCCGCGTGCAGGCACCGGCGCTCTACCAGCTCGAATGGGCCAACCGCTTCCCGGCGATCAACGACTTCCTCACGGACCAGCGTCAGAATGCGGCGAGCTACACCGCGCTTATCGCGGACGACGCGGCCGCCTGGAAGACGGAGCTGGCCCAGGACATCGCCGACCCGGCCTCGCTCCAGGCGATGCAGTCCATGGTGGACAACCTGGCGGCGACCGCGGAGCAGTCGGCGCTCTACTGGGCCTACACGTACTTCCGCTACGCCACCCAGCCGCAGGCCTTCAGCGAACTGGAGTTCTTCAGCCTGGGCCCGGACGGCTCGGCCTTCATGCGCAGGGTCCAGACGGACATGGCGGTGCTCGCCAGCCTGGACTCGAGCAACCTCTTCGCCCAACAGTACGCGGCGGCCGTCAACACGATGCTCTACGGGAACGTGGTGCCGTCGCTGGCGGACTACGGCGGTGGTCCTGGCGGGATGGACGGTGCGGTCGCGCAGGTGCTGCAGGGCATCGCCTCGGATGTCGCGGGGAGCAGCGACCCGGTGCTCGCGAGGATTGGCGACGAGGCGCGGAGCCTGGCCGCACGGAGCGACCTGCCGGCCCTGGTCGCCAGCGTGCAGGCCGCCGCCGCTGGCTGCGCGGCGGGTGCCGGGTGGTCAACGGCGGCCCCGGCGATGCAAGCGTCGGTGGAGGGCTCGGTCGGAACGCTGGGCTCCCAGCTGCTCTGCCTGTCGCTCGCGGGCCTCAACACCAGCGCCGTCGTCCATGGGGTGGCTGACTTCGCGCCCACCGCGGCCAGCGCGACGGCGGCCGTGTCGCCAGGCACCATCGTCTCGGCCGTCAAGTACACGGTGCAGGTCGCCTACGTGTTCGTGAAGTGGGGGGTGATCTTCGCCAACGCCCTCGACAGCTACGCCACGACCTGGAGCGCGGTGCGGGCGCTCTTCACCACCGAGATGCTCAATGCGGCCAACGCCGCCGTCGACACCGGCCTCACCAAGTGGCTCATCGGCAACCGGATCATCCCCCAGTCGGAGATGTTCGGCTCGTTGTTCGACGAGGCCGCGGCCCAGGGCGAGACGGTGGTCACCCGCATCTTCGGGCGGAACCTCGACAGCTTCGTCGGGCTCCGGCTGGGCGCGGTGTTCGCGCTCGCCAGCCTGATCGCCGGCGCCTTCGCCCTGGCCCACAGTGACACGCTGGACGAGAAGCTGGTGAGCGCGCTCAGCGTGACCTCGAGCGCGCTCAGCCTGATCGCCACGGCGGGTGGGTGGATCACCGACGCGTTCGGCGTCACCGAGTTCGGTGGGCTGGCGGTCTCCACGCTCTTCGGCGTGTTCAGTGTCCTGTCCATCCTCGCCGCCGTCGCCGGCGTGGTGCTGCTGCTCGTCCAATGGTGGCAGGCACGACCGTCGCCGGTGCAGACGTTCGCCACCACCTACGCCCAGCCCGCGGGCTTCTACATGCCCTACGGCAGCGCGATCGACGCGTTCACCGGCTACACGCCCCCGGGAGGGTTGGCGCGGCTCGGCGTCTCGCTCGCGGTCCCGGGCGGGCGGGGCGCGGTGCTCCGCGTCGCCGGCGACGGGACCCTGGTCAGCGGGCCGCTCGACCACGGCTACGCCACGGTGTTCTTCCCCTCGACGGACGGGCAGGGACGCTCCCAACTCGTGGCGTTCGTCGGCGGCGGGGACTTGGCGCGCGCATTCGCGCTCACGGGGGCCAGCGGTGGGGTGTCCTTCCAGCCGCTCCTCGCGTCGAGCGACCCGGCGGCCGCGACGCAGCTCTGGACCCTCACCTTGGAGGGGGACCCCACCTGGGACGGGAAGGCGCCGGAGTCGGGCCCCTTCACGCTCACGCTGGTGGGGACGGACCAGTCGCTGGTCTGGACCGGCCACGGTGTCGCGCTCGGCGCGTCGGGTTCACGGTTCACCCTCCAGCAGCAGCCGATGGTCCCCCTGGGGCTCTCCATGCGCGACGTGACGCTCTATACGTTCTCCCAGGGCGCGAGCTTCATTCCACGCCTGGCGCAGGCGGGGAGCGCTCCCCAGACGTGGGCAATCTCCCCGGCCCTGCCGGCGTTCCTGTCGCTCGATACCGCGACCGGCGTCATCACCGAACCGCTGAACGCGCCGCAGCCGCTGCCCGTGACCCCGGCGGGGACCTACGTCCTGTCCGTCACGAACTCGCTGCTCACCCGCCCCATCCAGACGGCCTTCGCCCTCGAGGTCCTGCCGGCGCCCTCCAGCACGGGCACCGGGACGGAACTTGTCGCGCTCGCCGTCTGACCCGGAGACCGCCATGCACACCCGCTCCAAACCCTCGCCGCGCAACGCCACCCGGCTGATGGCCCTGTCGTCCACAGCCACCGGCTCCACCCTCAACGACCAGGTCACCGCGCTCTTCGCGGCCCAGCCCGTCTCCGGCGACAACCCGGTGGGCAAGGCGGCGCGCTCGGCGCTGGTGGGGCGGCTCCAGGGGGCCACGCCGGGCCGGCACTCCGAGCCGTGGTGGATGCCCTCCGGCCAGACCTTCCTGCAGATCTTCTTTCCCAACTACCGCGCCGATCCCAATCAAGGCGCGGTGACGTCGACCACCGGCCTGAACGACTCGTGGTGGTCCAGCTTCGCGGTCGTGACGCTCTGCCAGGCGATGTACAACATCACCTCGGACCTGCGCCCCCAGCTCAAGCAGCCGGGCATCAACAACCAGGTCTCGGCCAGCAACGCGGCGCTCCAGCCGAAGCTGAACGCGCTGTACAGCCAGCTCCTGAAGACGACGCCCAACGCCGTCGCGACCGCGCTCGCCGCCATCCCCCAGGGCCAGTGGTCGCAGGCGGCCTCCATCTACTCCAGCTATCTCTCCAACCCGGCCTGGATCTCCGCGAAGGTGGCGCAGGCGGCGAGCCACCAGTGGACCGACCAGACGTGGGAGTTGTTCCACCACTGGCTCAAGCTCCAACTGCTCGGCATGTCGAACGCCAGCATCGACGCGCTGATCAACCAGCTCGTCGCGGCCCAGCTCCCGGTGCCCGCCTCCGTGTCCGCGGGCCAGTGGGAGACGTACCTGCCGTGGATGAGCCCGCTGTCGCTCGACTGGAACGACCTCAAGGGGCCGGCCACGCCCGGCATCCTCGCCCAGGTGTGCATGGTCACGCCGGGCTCGTCGTGGCCGTCGTGCATGAACGAGGAGAACTCGTTCGAGTTCACCGCCAACAGCCAGCCCGGCAACCCGTGGCGGTCGCCGCCGGGCGGCAGCTGCTTCCTCGCGGGCGCGAAGGTGCTGATGGCGGACGGAAGCCTGAAGCACATCGAGCAGATCAAGGCGGGCGACCAGGTGCGCACGCGCTCCGGTTCCGCCCACGTGCTCGCCACGCCCACGCTGGTGCTCCAGAACGAGGAGGTCTACGGCTTCAACAACCTGGGGTTCCTCTTCACCGGCACGCATCCGTTCCTCACCCTGAACGCCGCCGGCCAGGGCGCGAAGCTCGCGTGCGTCCAGCCGGTGGACCTGATGAACACCGTGCCCACGCTGTCGACGCTCGGCATCGCCACGCTGGGGCCGGGCTGCCCGCCGCTGATGGGCTGGGCCAGGAATGCGCCCACGCCCATCCCGGTGACCTCGCTCCAGACCCAGCTCCGCGGCGGCGACACGACCATCTACGACCTGGTGGTGGACTTCGACCCCCAGGGCCTGTCCGAGTACATCGTGGGCGACGGCACCACGATGTGCGTCGTGTCGAGCGAGGTGCCCCTCTTCGGCGTCGCGCCGCTCGCCTCCTCGGCGCTCTCGTCCGTGATGTCCGGTTCGTGGAGCACCGTGCAGCAGACGCTCCAGAGCGTGCCCGCGAACCAGTGGGAGAGCGTCCTGTACCAGGGGCTCACCACCGTCTCGACCTACCTGCTGCCGGACGCCATCCGCGCCATCCAGGGCAACGCGGCGCCGCCCCCGCCCACGGCCGCGGTCCCGCCCGTGGCGCTGCGGGAGATGGCGCGCGGGATGGCGAGCGCCATGACGGTGAAGACGGCCATCGGGACACCCACGTACGACGGGCCCCAGGGGTCCTACTTCGCGGCCCTCACCTCCCTCTTCGGCGACGAGCTCAACGACGCCATCAACATGGGCTGGCGCAGCTTCACGCCCATCGGTGACCTGGACGCGACGATGTTGGCGGTCTCGGTCCTCTCGCTCGAGCTGCTGGCGAACGACGCCATCCCCCCCAGCGAGAGGCTCACGCTGGAGGTCCAACTGGGCAGCGGCACGGCCGCGGTGACGCGCACGCTCCCGACCTTCGGCCCGCTGTCGAGCGCCGGCTACGCCCAGCAGTTCGACCAGGTCGCCTACTTCGACAACTGGCGCCCGTCCGAGCCCGGCACGGGCGTGGCCACCTGGGCCCTCACCTTCAGGCTGCGGCGGCAGGACGGCACCGCCCTGCCCGTGCAGGGCATGACGCCGCTCTCCGCGCTCTTCGAGGCCGGCTACCGCCTCTGCTCCGCCGCGGTGTTCACGCCCGGGGGCGACGTCGTCGGGCAACTCCAGTTCGACGTGCGCCCGCTGGTGCCGCAGCTCATGGTGGCGGAGGCGCAGGCCCGCTCGGGCTGGAGCGCGAACCAGGCCACCCCGTTCGCCCAGCAGCTCGGGACGACGATGGGCGCGCTGATGGCCCAGCGCTTCCCGACGGCGGTGCAGCCCTACCTGCAGCCGAACGCCCCGACCCCCTGAAGCCCCCCCCGTCGCAGCCAGGACCTTCCCCAAACCCCGTGACAGGAGTCAGCCCCATGCGCGCTTCGCATCCGACGTTCGCCATTCCCCAGGCCGTCTCTCCCAAGGTGGCCTCGACGCTGCACCGGTTCCGTCATCACGCCCTCATCGACGCGGTGCATGGGAGCGCCCGCACCTACCACGTCACCGTCAAGCGCGGGCGCTCGCTCCAGCCCGCCCCGAAGGGGACGCCGACCACCCTCTCCCTGGTGCTGGGGGGACGCCGCCGCGACCGCCCGACCGCGCTCTATCTGGATCGCCTCCCGGTCGCCGCGTCGCACTTCCAGTGGGACCCGCACCGCGGCCTGCTCACCTGGAACTTCCGCCGGGAGGACGGCGGGCACAGCGGCCGGCTCGTCTTCCACCACGGCGGGCACGGCTTCGTCGGCAGCATCGAGACGGCCGGCAACCGGGTCGGCGTGGAAGCCACGCTCGCCCCGGTGAGCTACGACTGCGCCGTGGCCCTGGACACCGGCACCACGGTGACGGGCACGCCGCCCGCGCTCCAGCTCCACTGGAACCCCCAGGACCCGCGCTGGCAGGCGGCCACCTGGGTGAAGGACGCACTCCAGTTCACCTGGCAGGTGACGGGCACCGTCATCGTCGGACAGGAGACCTACAACATCGCCACGTCGTTCAACGACCTGCAGACGCAGACCCCGTGGACACCGGCCCCCAACACCCTGGGCGCCGTGCTCAACAGCAACCTGGTCTTCAACATGGCGCTGAACCCGGGCGTCTCGCCCGGCGCCGACAACCGCTCCACCCTGAGCGATCCGAACGCGCGCGCCATCCCCACCGTCTTCCCGTACCAGGTGGCCTTCGCGGTGACGGACGCGGGCTCCACCCTCACCGGCGCCATGCTGACGGTCGACGACAGCCAGGCGGGCACGACGCTCGGCCTGCAGGGGCAGGTGGTGAACCCGTCCGTCGTCGGCCTCTACACGTTGGACGGCGTGCGCTCGCCCATCGCGGTGCACGGCGGGCGCCTCTACGTGCAGGACGAGGAGGTCCCCGCCTCGCGGCTGCGGGGCTCGACCCTGCACTTCGAGGGGCTGAGCTCGCGGCAGCAGCAGCTCACCGGCCTGCCCGCGGCCGGCACCGTCCACTTCTCCCAGGACGGCCACTCCGCCTGGCTGCCCGACCAGCCCCGCGGGGGCCGGCGCGTGCAGGCCTCGGAGCTCACCGCGCCCGCCCACCGGGCCGCGTTCGCCGCCCACCCGGTCACGGCGGCGGCCTCCACCTCCGCCGTCAACACGCAGCTCAACCTGACGACGCTCGCGAACATGACCCAGTTCGCGTTCACCAACAACGTCTGGTCCGACGTGGTGCAGCAGGCCACGATGAACGACTTCAACCAGGTGATGATGTACTACCTGCCGTCGAACCTCCGGCAGACGTACTTCGGGACCGGGCAGCCGACGCTGCCTTCCTGGCTGCAGAACGTCGCGGGCATGGGGACCAACCCCAGCCAGTGGTACCAGTCGCTCGCCACCGCCTACCTCACCAACATCCTCTCCACGTTCGACGAGGACGGCGCCAACCAGCTCAACGCCCTGCGCGCGCAGAACTGGCTGAAGACGCAGACCTCCGCCAGCGCCGTGTTCCAGGTGCAGTCCACGGCGATGTACTCGCATGAGTGGTCCAACCAGCCGCAGAACGCGCTGCTGCCGCAGTACCTGGCCGACCAGCAGCAGAACCGCTCCACCTACGCGCAGTACATCCTCGCGGACCAGAAGCAGTGGCTGGCGGAGTTGCAGGCCACCATCATCGACCCCTCCGCGCTGGCGACGATGACGGCCATCGTCAACAACCTGGCCACGGTGGCGGTGAACAGCGGCCTCTACTGGGCGTACACGTTCTTCCGCTACATCAGCAGCCCCCAGGAGCTGACCATCATCGAGATGATGAGCCTGGGGCAGGCGGCGGACCTGGACGGCTCGGCCTTCATGCGGCAGTGCCAGACCAACGTCGCCCTGCTGTCGCTCCTGGACCCCAGCAACCTCTTCTCCCAGCAGTACATCAGCGTCATCCAGACGTTCCAAATCGGGAACATGATCCCCGAGCTGTTCGACTACTCGGCCAACCCGGACGACTACGTGTATGACGTCCAGCAGGTCCTGGCGCAGATCGCCGCGCAGTACGGGAGCAGCTCGGACCCGCAGGTCCAGCAGGCGGCGCAGGAGGCCGCGAAGCTCGCCGCGGACACGCAGCTGGCCGAGTACATCGCCACCATGCAGGCGGCGGCGATTGGCAGGGTGGGCATCTACGGCTGGGCACAGATCGCTCCGCTGATGGCGGGCTCCGTGTCTGGGAAGATCGGCACGCTGGGCGCGAACCTGCTCTGCATGGGGTTGGGCGCCGTGGGCGTGATGGGGATTGTCTACGGGGCGCTCGCCTGGAACGAGCTCTCCCCGACCCAGAAGACGGCGCTGGTCGCCAACGCGGCGTCGTTCACCATCCAGGCCACCAGCAGCATCCTCAAGCGAGGAGTGGCGCTCTCGGCGGTGTGGGATACCGATGCGACGCTCTGGGACAACATCAAGCCCCTCTTCTCCAGCGACCTGATGGCGGAGGCAGACTCGCGGCTCCAGAACGGCTTCCAGAAGTGGCTGGTGAACGAGGGCAGCATCGAGGAGTACCCGTCCGAGATGTTCGGCAACCTGTTCTCGGAGGCGGCCGAGGAGGACAGCTCGCTCGTCACCAAGATCTTCGGCAAGAACCTGGACGAGTTCGTCGCCACCCGGCTGGGGGCGGCGTTCGCGGTCATCAACCTCGTCACCGGTATCATCATGGCGCTCCATGCCCAGTCGTCGCTGGAGGCCTCGGGAGACTGGCTGCTCGTGGCCGCCAGCGGGCTGGACCTGCTCGCCACCGCGGGCAGCTGGGCGCTCGGCGCGGCCGGCATCGAGGCGATCGGCGGGCTCGCGGTGTCGACGATCTGCTCGGTGCTGAGCGTCCTCGGCATCCTGGCCGCGGTGGCCGGGGTGATCATCCTGCTCTACCTGGCCTTCAAGCCGCGCCTGAACCCGGTCCAGCAGTTCGGACAGGACTACGCCAAGCCGGCCGGGTTCTTCATGCAGTACAAAACGGAGATCGACTACTTCAACGGGTACGTGCAGCAAGGCGAGCCGCAGCGGCTGGGGTTGACGCTCTCCATCCCCAGCGGCGGTGGGGCGGTGTTGAAGGTGGGCACGAGCGGGGCGCTCGGCTCGCTGGCGCCGACCGACTACAGCTACGACACCGTGTTCTTCGCCAGCACCAACGGGACGGGGCAGACGGTGATCACCGCGCTGGTCAGCGGCGCGTCGGGCTCGCCCATGCAGATGGCGCTCACCGCCAACCAGGACAACAGCGTGTCCTTCCAGACCCCGCTCCAGTCGACCGACCCGAACTACGGCACGCAGCTCTGGAGCGTCGTGCTCCAGTCGAGCCCCACCCAGGACGGCTCGTTCTTCTCGTCCGGGTCGTTCTCCATCCAGCGCTACGGCACCTCCGGGCAAAGGCTCTCATGGAATGGCCAGACGGCGGTGGTCTCGGCGTCCGGAGGCAACTGGACTGTGACCCAGGTCCCCATGGTGCCCGCGGGCCTCACGATGGGCGACATCACGCTGTACACGTTCTCGCAGGGGCAGGTGTTCAACCCGGTGCTGACGCAGCCGGGGAGCCAGCCCAAGGCGTGGTCCATCACGCCGGTGCTGCCCTCCTGGCTGGTGCTCGACGCCTCGTCGGGGGCCATCAGTGAGCCGCCAAACGCACCGTCGACGCTGCCGCTCACGCCCGCGACGAGGTACACGCTGTCCGTCAGCAACGGCGTTGGCAACGCACAGGCGGTGACCACCTCGTTCACGGTGCAGGTGGTGGAGTTTGGCACCACGCAGGCCGCCATGCCGCTGTTGGCCATCGCGTGACCGCGCTTGCGGCCACTCCTCCGGCAGAGGCCCGCGCGGCGCCGGGACGTTTCGAGGTGCGTCTGGCGCACGACGCGACGGAGATCGACGCCGCGCAGGCACTGCGCTTCCAGGTCTTCGGAGAGGAACTGGGAGCGTGGCCGTTGGACGGTGGCGGGGGACGGCGCCGCGACGTGGACCGGTACGACGCGGTGGCGGACCACCTCGTCGTGCTGGACCATGCGGTCCCCGATGCTCCGGCGGTGGTCGGGACGTTCCGATTGCTCGGGCGCGAGCAGGCTGCGTGTGCGGGCGGCTTCTACTCGGCCGGCGAGTTCCACCTGGAGCCCCTCCTCCAGGAGCCGGGCGAGGTGCTGGAGTTGGGGCGCGCGTGCGTGGCTCCGGCGGCGCGCGGCCTGCCCGTGATGCACCTGCTCTGGCGAGGAATCGCGGAGCAGGTCTTCCTGCGAGGCGTGACCCTGCTGTTCGGGTGCGCGAGCTTCCCCGGCGCGGACCCCCGGCGGTGTGCGTCCGCGCTCGCATGGCTGCGGCGCCACCACCTGGCGCCTCGGGCCTTGCGTCCGCATGCGCTCCCGCATCTTCGCGTCCCACCGGAGTTCGAGGTGGGCCTGGAGTGTTCCTCCCGTCCACCCCATCTGCCGCCCCTCATCGAGGGAGGCCTCCGGCTTGGCGGATTCATTGGCGACGGCGCGGCCATCGACCGTGAGTTCAACACGGTCGATGTCCTGATGATGGTGAGGCTCCACGAGGTCACGGGCCGCTATGCCAGGCACTACGCGCGTGCTTTCCGGGAGCAGGCGAGGAGCAGCGGCCCCTTCGCGGGAGCGGTCCGGGGGTGAGTGCGCGGCGCCGCGGTGCGTGTGGGTTTGAGGGCGAAGCGCCGGCCGAGAGCACAGGTGCGGTGAGAAACGCCCGTCGAATGGAGGTAGGCCAGACAACGGTCGCTCGTTACATGCCCAGACCGGGAAGGGGAGCGCTGAAATCATCACCAACATGGCGGAATTTCTTGCGTTTGCATCTGGCGGAGTCCGTGGGGATGGACTTCTTTGTCATTCCGACTGCGGCGTTTGGAGTGCTGTTGGGATTTGTGGTTGTGAGTCACCGGGACAGGCGAATCCTCCACCTCAATGGGCGTTCGTGCCACGCTTACCCATTTGGGGATTCGCGAGGTACCGAGTGCAACACGGTGTCCGTGGCAGAATCCCTATGCGGAGAGAGTCATCGGCTCGATACGTAGGGAGCTGCTGGACCCTGTCGTCGTCCTGAACGAAGCCCACGCTCGGCACCTGCTGCGCGAGTACCCGCGCTACTCCAACGCGAGCCGGACGCACCTGGCGCTCGGGAAAGACGCGCCCGAGACGCGTGAGGTGCGGGGCCCGGAGCACGGAGCCAAGGTGATAGAGCTACGGGAAGTCTTCGGGCCCCACCACCGGTACGAGCGCCGCGCTGCGTAGAGTCTCGCTCCTTCCAACAACACCCTCGTAGACCCGCGCGTGCTGCACCAGCCTACCTGCGTTCGCAAGACGGGAGGGGAGTGTCCACACGCAGGTAGATTGGTGTTGAGACGTCTGTGTCGGGCGTAATTCCGACCTCTATCAAACGGAAGAGAGTACCTAAACGACCGCTCACGATTCCCGAATGGCAGGCGGCGTCCGGGCCCGGAAAATCGGCCTCTGCGGCAGACCAGACGTCCAGGAATCGCGACCTCTGGTTTAGCGGCTCGTCACGCGCATCGCTCACGTCATGACGCGCGTTTTGACGCAGCCTTGACGCACTCATGACGCAGCGACCGAATTTTGGGTAGGCACAGGGATGAGCGTGGACGGACCCGAGCGCTTCTCCGGCGGCTGCCATCGCGGCACTCCTTTTTATGCATCTTCGGTTTTCCCGCAGGATGCTCATGACTTTTCATTCTGCGAGCCTCATTTGCGAGCTACCGCGACTTCGCGGGCCAGTGCGACGAACGCCGTGTGAGCGGCCGAGGAATTGCGCCGGCCAGGGTAGTAGAGGCAGAGCCGAGCGAGCTCCGGCGTCCAGTCCTCGAGCACTCGAACGAGGCGTCCCGCTTCGATGTCGCCTCGCACGTCCGGCTCCATGAAGAAGCCGAGTCCGATGCCCTCCAGGACTGCGATCTGCGAGAGGCTGGCCTCGTCCAGCGTGATGGGCCCCGTCACATCGATCAGGGCCGTCTGCCCCCGCTTACGGAACTCCCACCGGAAGAGGCTGCCGTTCGGTAAGCGCACCCGGATACACCGATGACGGAAGAGGTCCGATGGGACGCGCGGCCGACCGTGCTTCTTCAGGTACGCCGGCGAAGCGACGATGGCATGGCGTTGGGGCTCTCCAAGCGGAATGGCAATCATGTCGGTGGGCACGAGGTTCGCCATCCGCACGCCGAAGTCGAACCCCTCGGCGACGACGTCGACCAGCCGGCCTTCGGTCACGACGTCGACATGCACGTCCGGATGGCGGCGGAGGTACTCCAGCACCAGTGGCGCGAGGATCTCGCGCGCCGCTGTCGCAAAGGTGTTGATGCGCAGCATGCCGGACGGCTTTGCCTGCTGGGAGCGAGCCGCGTCCATCGCGCCGCGGATGTCCTCGAGTCCCGGAGCCACCTGTTCGACGAACGCTCTGCCGGCGTCGGTCAGCGAGACGCTGCGCGTCGTGCGGTTGAAGAGGCGGACGCCAAGATGTGCTTCGAGCTTCGCGATCGCGCTGCTCATCGCCGTCGTCGACATCCCGAGATCGAGGGCGGCGCCGCGAAACGAGCTCCTGCGAGCGACGGCGAGGACGGCATCGAGATCATTCAGTCCGGGTTGATACATCGATAGTCCTGTAGGTCGGGATGTCGCATCCTACTTTGTCCCTATTGAGCGGGCAATCGCGCGGGCTTACGTCTTGGGTCATGACAATGCACCCATCAATTCGAGCCTATTTCGACGCGGACAGTGCCACGCCGCTCCACGCCTTCGCGCCCGATGCCGTTGTCGAGGATGAGGGACATCGGCATGTCGGGCATGCGGCCATCGACGAATGGTGGCGTGACTCCCAGGTGAAGTATCAGGCCGTCGCGCAGCCGATCGAGGTGAACGCGAAGGACGATGCCTGCGAGGTTCGCGCGAAAGTGACGGGCCAGTTTCCCGGCAGTCCCATCACGCTCACCTTTGCGTTCCGGATGAAGGGCGATCGGATCGCGGCTTTGAGCATCGGCGCGTGAGCCGCGATGCCCATTTCAACCCTGCGGAAGGAAATGACGTGATGAGAGAGCTAGAGGGGAAGCGCGCGCTCGTGACGGGCGGAACGAAGGGCATCGGCAAGGCGGTGGTCGCATGGCTGCGCGCGGCCGGCGCGACGGTGCTGACGACCGCGCGGGAGGGAACGGGCGAGGGCTTCATCGCCGCCGATGTCGCCACGGCCGAGGGCTGCGCGCGCGTCGTGAAGGCCGCCGGAGCAATGGACATCCTGGTCCACGTCGTAGGTGGAACGTCGGCGCCGGCGGGCGGCTTCTCCGTCCTCGACGACGACGCGTGGCAGAAGACGATCGACCTGAACCTGATGGCGGCGGTGCGTCTCGACCGGGCACTGGTCCCCGGAATGCGCGAGCGCCGGACCGGCGCGGTCGTGCACGTGACGTCGATCCAGCGGCAGATGCCGCTTCATGATGCGACGACCGCGTACGCCTCGGCCAAGGCCGCACTCTCGAACTACAGCAAGGCCCTCTCGAAGGAGGTCGCGCCGCAGGGCGTGCGTGTGAATCGCGTGTCACCGGGCTGGGTCGAGACCGAGGCCTCCGTCGGATTCATGAGCGAGATCGCGGCGAAGAACGGCACCGACGAGGCGGGCGCGAAGGAGCTCGTGATGCGCTCGCTCGGCGGAATTCCTCTCGGGCGCCCCGCGCGTCCGGCCGAGGTCGCCGAGCTGATCGGGTTTCTCGTCTCGGACCGAGCGAGCGCGATCACCGGGGCGGAGTACGTGATCGACGGCGGGACGGTGCCCGTAAGCTAGCAGGCTGCTGAAAAACTCCGGTGCGGGGACGACCTCCCGCACCGGAGCAGGGACTCCTCCTGACCTGGTGAGCCAGGAGCCTCCGGATGACAAGGGCAACCCCACCGTCGACTTCCACGGCGAGAGGAGAAGCAACGCCGCGCACGCGTCAACGACCGACCCGGAGTCGAGGCTGGCGCGCAGAGGATGCCGGGTATGACGTGCAGTGCTTCGTGGAAGCTGTACGGGAGCGACGGATGACTCCGCACGTGGCCCAAACGCGGGACGTGCGCCGGGCCAGCCGAATCGACGGCCGGGCCCCCCGCCATACGGGCTGCGCCCTGCCAGCGCGCGCTCTTCAGCACCGCGAGGAAAATCCCTGGGGATTCAGCGGCTTGAGCACGAAGGCCCCGCGGTGTTCATCGCGAGGCCCGTGGAAAACAAAAAGGCCCTGCCGGGTTAGGGCAGGGCCTTCTTTTTTGCTCCCCGAATGAAGCCCTGCGCGAACTCGTTCTCTGCGCTGCGGCAGAGAATCTCGAACCGAGCTTCGAGAAGATTTCGGGCGGCGCACCCTGTGTCTGCCCGGAGCTCATTCGGCGCTCGACCGAAACTGTCGTCGGTATGCTCCAGGTGCAACCCCCGCCCACTGACGGAACGCGTAGCTGAACGACGCCTCCGACGCGTACCCGGTCCTCTGCGAGGCCCTCGCCAGCGTGGCACCGTCGCGCAGGAGCATCGATGCCCGCTGCATCCGAAGACGCGTGAGGTATCCGAGTGGCGGCTCGCCGACGAACTCGGCGAAGCGCGCCGCGAACCCGGAGCGAGAGAGCCCGACCTGCTCGGCGAGCAGCGCTACCGTCCACGGGGCTTCCGGTCGCTGGTGCATGAGGCCGAGGGCTGCCGCCAGCTGCTTGTCGCGGAGCGCACCGAGGAATCCCTCCGAGCCCTCAGGCAGGCTCTCCATGTACGCGCGCAGCACCTGGATGAAAATGACGTCGGCCATGCGAGTCAGGACCATCTGCGAGCCCGGCCGATCCGAATCGAGCTCTCGTCCGATGAACTGCAAGTTCTGGAGAAACGACGGCACCGCTTCGCCTGCGTCCGGCGTGATGCGAATCAGCGGTGGGAGCGTCGCGAGCATCGGCGTCTCGAACGGATCGTCGATCAGGAACGACCCGTGGATCATGTTCGTCACGACGCCTGAACCGCCGAGCTTCAGGTGATGGCTGGTGGTTTGCGTGGGGCTCACGTTGCGCCTCACGAGTTCGTCGAAGTTGATGGCGCTGCTGCGCGGCTGATCTCGAATCGCGTAGCCGTGCCCTTGCGGCATCACCACGAGATCTCCGCCGGAGAGCGCGATGCGAGGCTCCGATGCTTTGTCGACCGAGAGCCAGCAGTTTCCTCGCATGACGTAGAGGAACCGCACGCATCCCTTCGCTTCTCGCAACGAGACGCCCCACGGCGAACTCGCGACGTAGCACGCCCAGCTCGCGTCCTTCAGGCGGACATGGCCCAACACCTCGCTGAGTGCATCCATATTCGCGGACCTCGGTGGACAGCTTCGGAAGAAAATGTATCACACGAGGCTTCCTCCGGACTGCTGGACGAAGTCGAAAGAAACTTGGACAACATCGAAGGTTTCGTCCGATTTGGTGGGCATATGTTGGTCTCCGTCGCTCACCAAACCAACGGCGGTCGAAGGCCGCCACGATAGGACGGAATCGCATATGACCCGACTGAATGGAAAGACCGCGGTGATCACCGGTGGTGCTACCGGCATTGGCTTCGCCGCGGCGAAGCGCTTCATCGACGAAGGCGCCTTCGTCTTCATCTTCGGCCGCCGGCAGAAAGCGCTCGACGCCGCTGTGGCCAGACTCGGGCCCAATGCCCGCGCGGTGATGGGCTCGGTCTCCGACCTGGCCGACCTCGACCGACTCTACGCGGCGGTGAAGGCCGAGCGCGGACGCCTCGACATCGTCTTCGCCAATGCCGGGGCGGGAAGCCAGCTTCCGCTCGGCAAGATCACCGCCGAGCACATTGACGAAATCTTCGACACCAACGTGAAGGGTTCGATCTTCACGGTCCAGAAGGCGCTGCCGCTGATGGGCCAGGGCGGTTCAATCATCCTGACCGGATCGAGCGCCGGCACTACGGGCGCCCCGGCATTCAGCGCCTACGGTGCGAGCAAGGCGGCCGTGCGCAACCTCGCGCGGACCTGGGCGGAGGACCTGAAGGGCACCGGCATTCGGGTAAACGTGCTGTCGCCCGGGTCGACGGCAACTGAACTCGCGAAGGAAGCGCTTGGCGAGGAGGGCATGAAGGTCTTCGCCTCGATGAATCCGTTCCAGCGCATGGCCGATCCGGCGGAAATCGGAGCGGTGGCTGCCTTTCTCGCGTCGCCCGACAGCAGCTTCATGACCGCCAGCGAGGTCGCCGTCGACGGCGGCCTCGCGCAAATCTGACGCTCCAGCCGAAGGAGAATCCATGAGCTACGCGATTATCGGCTTCGGCAAGATTGGCCAGGCGCTTGCCAAGGCGTTTGCCCGCAGCGGCATCGAAGTATCCGTTGCGACCACTCGCGACCCGGAAAGCTTTGCATCCGCCGCGGCAGCGATCGGACCTACGATCATCCCCAGAAGACTGGCGGAAGCCGTCAAGGCGGACATCGTCTTTTTGGCTGTCCGTTTCGAGTCGCACAGGGATGTCGCGAAGGCGCTGCCCACTTGGAAGGGAAAGACCCTCATTGATGTGACCAATGCCTACGGCGTGTTCCCTGAGGAACTGGGAGGACAGCCTTCTTCCAAGGTCGTCGCACAGGCCTTCACGGGTGGAAGACTGGTCAAGGGCTTCAACCATTTGGTCGCTGCCGTCCTTGGCCAGGATCCGGCCGTACAGGGTGGCAGGAGAGTTGTGTTCCTGGCGAGCGACGATGACGGCGCCGCAGCGGAGGTCGGTGTGCTTGCGGAAGATCTCGGTTTCTCGCCGATAAAACTTGGCGGGCTTTCGGAAGGTGGACTGCTTGTGCAGGCGCGGGGAAATAGCTGGGGGCACCTGATCTTCAAGGACCTGGTCAAGTTCGGCTAACGAACCGTGATCGTGAGTTTCGATGCGATCCTGCCTCCTGCTGAACGACTTGTGGCTACCGGAAATTCGGGTCCAGTGCCACGCGTGCGTCAGCGAATGCATCATTGGCAGAATCCCTATGCGGAGAGAGTCATCGGCTCGATACGTAAGGAACTGCTGGACCATGTCGTCGTCCTGAACGAGGCCCATGCTCGGCGCCTGCTGCGCGAGTACCAGCGCTACTACAGCGAGCCAGACGCACCTGTCGCTCGGGAAAGATGCGCCCGAGATGCGTGAGGTGCAGGGCCTGGAGCACGGAGCCAAGGTGATAGAGCTTCGGGAAGTCTTCGGGCTCCACCACCGGTACGAGCGCCGCGCTGCATGGCGTCTCGGTCCTTCCAGCAACACCCTCGTAGATCCGCGAGTGCTGCAGCCGCCTACCTGAGTTCGCAGGACGAGGGGGAATGTCCACACGCGGGCAGAGAGGCGTTGAGGCGTCTGCGCCGGGCATATTTCCGACTTCTATAAAATGGAAGAGAGGACCCAGCGGCTCGTCATACGCATCGGTCACGTCATGACGCGCGTTTTGCCGCACTCATGATGCAGCGACCGAATTTCGGGTAGGCACACGCGGCGTGAGGTTGGAGAGGCACAACCGCTACAGCCCCACCCCCATCCACAGGGACGGACTGTCTCGACGAACCCACGAGAGTTCCATCTTGGCGCACATCGGCCGACACACGCAGCCCTTCAGCGCCCATTTCCGAGGAACACGGCACGCAGTCTCTGGTGTTTCATCTCCCGCACTGTGCCTCCCCACTCCGAACCACGAGTCTCCATGATGGCAAGCAAGGCATGCTGGGTCCTCTTCGCCGCCCTCTGTCTGGCAGTGGGCCTCTATCCCGGCAGCTACTTCCTCGCGGCCTCGAACTTCGGACTCCGTGCCTTGAAGAGCAGCGAGCTCCTGACCGACCCCGTCTGAAACGCGGCCTTCTACACGCACATCGCCCTGGGAGGACTTGCGCTGGCCATCGGCTGGACCCAGTTCGTCGCGAGACTGCGACTCAAGCGCCCGGGCGCACACCGGCTCCTCGGCAAGGTCTACGTCGGAGCGGTCCTGCTGAGCGGGCTCGCCGGCGTCTACGTCGGCTTCTTCGCCACGGGGGGCGTCATCGCCGCGTCGGGCTTCGTCAGCCTGGGCATCAGCTGGCTCTATACCACTGCCTCCGCCTATCGGCTCATCAAGAGCCGGCGACTCGAAGAGCACCGGCTCATGATGACCTACAGCTATGCCGCCTGCTTCGCGGCAGTCACGCTGAGGCTCTGGATGCCCGTCCTGATCTACGCCCTGGGTGACTTCATCTCGGCCTACAGAATCGTCGCCTGGCTCTGCTGGCTCCCCAACCTTGGCGTGGCATATTTCATCTCGCGTAGACAGCTCCAGGCGCGCGAACTCGTGCCTTCGTGACGAGACCTTGGTTTCTGGCAGGGTTGGCGGCGACCACTGTGCTTGGTGGGAGGGCCCGGCGGCTCGTCGTGCTCATCGCTCACCGAATTGACGCGGCCTTGACGCACCCATGACGCAGCGACCGGATTTTGGGTAGGCACAGCCGAAACCGTCACCAACATGGCGGAACTTCTTGCGCTTGCATCTGGCGGAGTCCGCGGGGATGGATTTCTTTGTCATTCCGGCTGCGACGTTTGGAGTGCTGTTGGGATTTGTGGTTGTGAGTCACCGAGACAGGCGAATCCTCCACCTCAATGTGACAGCGCACCCGACGGAAGAATGGACGAAGCAGCAGATGCGAGAGGCCTTTCCCTGGACCAGTGCTCCGAGGTACTTGCACCGAGATAGGGACAAGCTCTACTCGGAGGGTGTTCGCGCCACGCTTACCCATTTGGGGATTCGCGAGGTGCCGAGTGCAGCACGGTGTCCGTGGCAGAATCCCTATGCGGAGAGAGTCATCGGCTCGATACGTAGGGAGTTGCTGGACCATGTCGTCGTCCTGAACGAAGCCCACTCTCGGCGCCTGCTGCGCGAGTACCAGCGCTACTACAATGCGAGCCGGACGCACCTGTCGTTCGGGAAAGATGCGCCCGATACGCGTGAGGTGCAGGGCCCGGAGCACGGAGCCAAGGTGATAGAGCTACGGGAAGTCTTCGGGCTCCACCACCGGTACGAGCGCCGCGCTGCGTAGAGTCTCGGTCCTTCCAAGAACACCCTCGTAGACCCGCGCGTGCTGCACCAGGCTACCTGCGTTCGCAGGAGGGGCGGGGAGTGCCCACACGCAGGTAGCGCGAGGTGTTGAGGCGTCTGCGCCGGGCGTAATTCCGACCTCTGTCAAGCGGAAGGGAGGACCCAGTGGCTCGTCATGCGAATCGCTCACGTCATGACGCGCGTTTTGACGCACTCATGACGCAGCGACTGAATTTTGGGTAGGCACACCGCGTGAACGGCGGCGCCGAGCGCGAGCTCCCAGCTCGGAACAGCAAGGCCGGCCATGGGGACGTGCCCCACGACCGGCCTTGCTCCTCGGCGTGTCGACGCGGTCCTACCGTAGGGGCACGCGCTTGAGCCTGAAGGGCGAGGGGCTCTCGCTCATCGTGAAGTAGCTCGCGCCGTTGGCCTCGTACTCGATCGCCTCACCCTGGCCCTCGGAGGTGTCGGTCAGCGTGACGGGCGTCGCGAAGACGGCCGACTCGAAGCCAAGTCCCGGCGTCGCACGGAACTCGTAGACAGTGCGGTAGGTGCGAAGGAGGAAGCGATCCGCGCATGGGTGGATCGCCGCCGCGGTCGCGGCCGAGAAGTTGTCGTCTCCGTTCAGCGGCAGCTGGATCGTGTGGACGTGGATCAGCGTGGCCTGCACGCCCGGCGTCAGCGGCTGGGGGAACTTGTACACGCCGCTCTGCCCCGTGCCCCCGTTCTTGGTGACGACGTAGATGTCCCCGGTGGTGGGGTGCACCATCAGCGACTCCGCGTCCTTCGCGCCGTCCGGATAGACGAACGGGAAGGCCTCGGCGACGAGCCCCCCCGAGGTCTGGCCGTTGGCGAGATCCGGCTCGGGTACGCGGTAGATCGTGAACGACGTGGGGCTGCCACCCGGAGGGAAGTTGGCGCTCCACTTCCCGATGTCACCGATGAAGATGCACGAGCCGCTCGGGCAGGGCCCGGTTGCGAGGTCCTCCCAGTCGGCCGGCGTCACGTTGGTCACGTTGAACGTGCCGATCGTGCTCGCGTTGAGGGTGTTGATCGCGACGATCGCGGTGGTGTCCTCGTTGTGCACGTAGAGCGTGTTGCCGACCACGCGGCTCGCGGCCAGGCCCGAGGGCTCCACGATTTCCGGCGCGGTCACGGTGCCCTGGAGCGTGAAGGTGCTCGCGTACGTGTCGCCGACCATGCAACTGGGGGCGTTGGCGGCGCGCAGGACGATCACGTGCGCGGTGTTGGTCTGCACGAACGCGGAGCTGCCGGAGAGGCCCGTCTGGAGGCCCGGCGCGGTGAGCGACCGGTAGGCCGCATTGAAGAGCAGTCCATTGGTGTGACCCAGGCACGCGTCGAAGGCCTCGGTGAAGCCGAGCGGCGGCTCGATGCCGGTGGCAGGGCAGGTGGCGTCCGGCCAGACCTGTGAGCCGTACCAGACGGCGAGGCCACCCGCGCTGCCGGTCACCACGTCGGGCACGGTGAACGACGCGGAGTCGCCGTTCTTCTGGCCTGCGTGCACGTCGATTGGCTGGATCGGATCGACGCCGCTGAAGGCCTCCACGCTCCCCGCCATGTGGGTGGTCGCGTCCAGTCCGAACGCGTAGCTCGCGGGCTCGGAGGCGCCCGCGACGCGGTAGAAGATCCAGGTGCGGATGGCCCAGGCGCTCTGCTCCGAGCGCAGGAACGTCCAGCCGGCGGGCGGCGTGACGGTCGCGGAGATGTTGTTGCGCACGGTCACCCGCGCGATGAGCGCGTCGTTGGCCTCGGTCCCCGACGGCTTGGGGATCGACAGCGAAGCGATCGACAGGCCGCTGTGGCGCGAGCTCCCACGCAACGCGACCCCCGAGGACGGTGCGACCTCGGCGCGGCGAAGGGCGACGACCTGCGCGACGTTGGTCTCGGCGAACGTCGAGCTCCCGTTGAATGGTCCCTGGATGCCGGCACCGGCGAGGGGCATGAAGGCGGCGTTGAAGACGAGGCCCTGGGACGAGGACACCAAGCAGGTGTCGTAGGTCTCGGCGAAGCCCACGGGGGGCTCGATCGCCGGGGTCGGACACGCGGCGCCGGTCCACGCCTGCGCGCCGAACCAGACGGCAGCCCCGCCCGCGGTCGAGGTGCTCAGCTGCGGCGTCGTGAAGGCCGTCGAGCCGCTGTTGCTCTTGCCGGCGTGCGTGTCGATCGGGTTGGCCGGATTGACGCCGGCATACGCCACGAGGTTGCCGACGAGGTTGCTCGCGATGGAACTCTGGAACGTGTGGCTCGCGGGCTCGCTGGCGGTGGCGACGCGGACGAAGACCCAGCCGCGGATGCTCCAGGTGCTCATGTCGGTGCGCACCAGCGTCCAACCCGCAGGCGGGGTGAGCTCGGCGTCGATCTGGTTCCGGTTCGCAAGGTGCGCCAGCAGCACGTTACCGGCGGCGACGCCCGTAGGGGTCGAGAGGGTCAGGCTGGTGACCGTCTTGCCGCTCGCGTGCGTGGTGCCGACGAGGGTGATCTCCCCGGTGGCCGGCGGCTGGAGGGGACGCAGCACCACCGCGTGCGTGATGTTGGTGTTGGGGAGCGTGGAGCTGCCGGTGAAGGCGGGCTGGGCACCTGCGGCCCCGAGCTCCGAGGTGGCGGCGCTGTGCAGCACGCCGAGCGACGACGAGACGAGGCAGGTGTCGAGCTGCTCGGTGAAGCCCGTCGGAGGGGTGTGGACCGCGGGGCACGCGGCGCCTCCCCAGACCTGGGCCGAGAACCACACTGCGAGGCCGTTCGCGGACGACGTGGTGGCGACGGGCAGCGCGAGGCTCGCGCTGTTGCCATTCTTCTGGCCCACGTGCACGTCGATCGGCTGGAGCGGATCCGCGCCCGACACCGCGACCAGGGTGGCCGCCATGGAGCTGGCGAGGTCGAGGGTGAAGGTGTGACTGCTCGGCTCGGCCGCGCTGGCCACGCGGAGGAAGAGCCAGGACTTGATGGCCGAGGCGCTCTGCTCGGAGCGCAGCAGCGTCCAGCCAGCGGGTGGGGTGGCGACGGCGGTGACGGCCTCGCGATTGCTCAGCTGCATCACCAGCACATCTCCGGCGGCCGTACCGACGGGGGTGGGGATGGAGAGGGTGGTGGTGGCCAGGCCGCTCGCGCTGGTGGTTCCTCGCACGGAGAGCGTGGAGAGGCCCTGGGCCGTCGTCGCATCCTGTACGTCGTCGGGCTGCGCGAGCTCAGTCGTTCCACAGGCGGCCATCAGTAGGGCGGCCGCGAGCCACAGACTTCGGATTGGGGGCATGGGGTTTCGATCGGGTGTCGACTCACCGGACTGGAGGTCCGGGAATCGGCCATGTGAAGGACCCCGAAGTGCGAAGCGCAATCGACTGTCATGACACGGGAAAGCTGCCGTGAAATGGTTGGGATCGTCGGGTGCCATCGAAAGAAGGTGGCAGTCCTGTCCATGCGGTCACGCGGAGTACTTGGAGAACGCGAAGCCCAAGGATATCTGCGCACGGTGCAAGGGCCGAAGGGCGGTCGGCACCCCGAGGTGGGGGCCTCCAGGCAAGCCTCGTGACCGTGGCTGTGACCGGCTCGTGACGTCAGCAGAACGGTGCTGACATCCTGTGAGCTGGAGCGTGCCTGGAACTGTGGGCTTCGTCGAGCTCGTGGGGCACGAAGCCCTTGGAGGCCCTGCTCTTCGGGCGTCCGACCAAGAGGGAGTCGATTGGGGTGTGCTGTGTTCGTGGCCGCTGCGTGATGTTTGAGTTGCCCTGCGTCAGCAGAGCCGATCTCAGAATTGGCGCATGAGGATGAGAGCGCAGGCGAGGTGGAGAAACCCGAGGAAGTTCTCGGCTTTCACCTCGTAGCGGGTGACGAGGCGCCGGAAGAAGCGGAGCCAGGCGAAGTAGCGTTCCACCTTCCAGTGTCGCTCGTAGCGCCGCGGCTCGCGCCCGTCCTGGGGGGCCTTGCGCTTGCGGCCCCTGCGGTGTGGGGCAATCAGTTTCACGCCACGCTCGTCCCAGACTCCTCGTCGAGTTCGCTCACACCTGCCGCCAGGTATCGAGTCGCTGCGGAAACCCATCAGACTTCAGCGGGTTGTCTCGCTCAATTTCGAGATTGGCTCTACGCTGCCCACTTTGGTAAGCGCGACGCTTCCCGGAGGAGGCCCTTCCTCCGGGGTTGCCTTGCGCGGGGCGCCTTGGGACTGAGAGGCGTTGGATGCGCCACGCACCAGCGGGACCGCCGAAGCACCACGAACCCGCAGGAGGGTGGGCACTGTGCGGAGTCTTGGCGCTCTCGAGGCTCTTGGGGCGCTCCGGACCGGAGTGCCGTCCACCTCGCGTGGCAGGCAAACACCCCCCGTGAAACGGTGGCGGCTGATCAGAGGCTTCCGACGGGCCTTCACTTTGAGTGCTGACTGGGAGGGCTTCTCCCGACCTTGCGCCGCCCCCTTGGGGACCAGCAATGCAGGTAAGAGACGCAACCAGAAAGCAGAGAGAGACGCCTTCCCAGAAACCTCAGAGCGGAAAGAGCGGGTCACCGGGGAATGTTGTTAACCACCGCCCCAAAAGTTAACAGCACTTGTTAACCACTCTCGGCCTCTCTCTCCCCAAAACGGGCGAAAGAGCACTCCAGAGAGCCCAGTTGGTGGCGGAGAAGAGGGGGTCTCTTGCTCTGCGGGGTAGAGGGCCGAGAGCACCCTCTTCAGCACCGCGAGCCAGAATCCCTTGGGATTCAGCGGCTTAAGCACCAAGGCCCCGCGATTTTCATCGCGAGGCCCATGTAAAACAAAAGGGCCCTACCGGTTGGTAGGGCCCTTCGTTCAGCTCCCCGAATGAAGCCCTAGGCGAACTCGTTCTCGGCGATTCTCTGAGAGGACTCAAACTCTCTGAGGGCCAAAAACCGAGTGATATCCAGCGGTTTCAAAGAAGGGGCGGGAGAGCCCTTCAATCGGGGGCCGATTGAATGTCCGCAAACTACACGGTGGGTGACCTCCCGTCCATGGTTCTGACCCTCTCGGCGCCCGCTTCACAAAGAGTGCGTGGCGGTGCGGTGCTGGAGGGCTTGAAGGCGAAGCGCCAAGATGGGTGAAAGTCGCATGGTTTCGATGCGCGCTCAGGCTCAGGGGCGAAGCACTGCCCATGTGGCCCTGCGGCCCATCTCGGCCGGTCCAGCCCTCGTCCGCAGCCTCCGCAGTCGGTGTCGAGCCGGCCGCGCCAGATTGCCGCTGCCCCAACGCGCGACCGCATGTTGCGTGGCCCAGCCCTTTCGGGCCGCGGACCGGCGGCGTGGAGTCCCCCTTCATCGCGCAGGGGGCCTCGGAGCCGTGCCTCCACGCGCGGCGCTACGGGGACGATGCAATCCGGTTCTCGCGCCCGCGCTCCTCGTAGTTGGGCCAGCCGAAGTGGCCTTCGTACTCCTCGACACCCAGCTCCGCGGTGGCCGAGGCGCGTAGGGCCTCGAACTGGCCGCTGTCCCGCATCTCGAGCAGCGTCGCGACGAGCATCTTCCCCAAATGCTCCTCGAGTTGCGCGTGCTCGGGCGTGCCCCAGGCCCCATCCTCGCGGGCCGCGAGTTTCGCGCCATCGAGGCCCACCAGGGACGGCCTGTGCTCCTTCACGTCAGCCCAGCGCGGGACGAGGAGCTCCGCGAAGCCGAAATGGGTCATCGCGTCGCCACGCCCCGGCTCGGCCGCCGGGTCGAGGTCGAAGCTCACGTTCAGCGTCCCGTTGTCGGTGGAGTACTGGAGCTCCAGTCGCTGGAGCGGCCGTGCGTCCTGGACCCGGGCGAAGTCCTTCACTGCCTTGGCGAGGAACTTCGCGACGCGCTGGCGCTCCTTGCCCAAGTCCAACGGGGCGACCTTCTTCTTCGGGGGAAGCTCGACGTAGTACGAGGCGCGGAAGGCACTCTCGGTGCTCTCCCACGGAGCCAGGGCGATGAAGGCCTCGGTCTCGTGGCCCTGAGCGTTCTTCAATACCAGGTCACACCAGTACGTCGGTTGCGGGTGCAGACGCTGTGTGCGGAAGATGGACCACTGGGGCTGCACGAAGGGCTTCAGCGTCGCGCTCGTGACTCGAAAGCCGCTCGTGCCGAGCCCGCGGATGAAGCTGTCGTTCTGGCCGGGAGGACCGGCCTCGGGAAAGTCGGGATGCTCGTGCGCCCTCAGGCCGGACCAGTCACAGGCATCGAACAGCTCGCGCCAGCGGTCCACGAAGGCGAGCGCGCCTGGGGGCAGGAGAGGAGAGGCCATCATGCGGCCGCTATACCTCAACGGCCGCGCGGCTTGGGCTCCTCGTCGTCCAGGTACATGTCTTCCGGGGTCGTCTCGTCATCCGGAGACATGTCCTCGGGCTGGGGCTCTGGAGCCTTGACGCACTCATGAAGCAACGAGCGAATTTGGGGGAGGCACCGGTGCAGGAATTATCCAAATGGGCCTCGTTGGAGTTCTTGCAGTCGCGGAGCTGGGAATCACAGAGCTTCTCTAGCAGGCTGTTGAAAAACTCTTCGACAGCCACATTGACCCACTGCGGGATGGATATGACTTTGGGCGTTCGCCCCATAGGTCGTAGGCTGAGAGAGGTCCCGGTCCTTTTTCAACAGCCTGCTAGAGCAGTCCCAAGTGCAGGTGGGCAAGCGCGTCTGGCTGCCCTTCCTCTGTGCCCGCCGGTACATGCAGTCCCGTCAGTAGCTGCTGGAGTACTCGCTCACCCAGTTCATCAAGGATGCGGAGCGGTACCGGCCCTGAGGCGGCGGAGCGATTGACCAGTAGTGGACGCTTCCGGATTCTGTCGCTGACGTTGGGACGCTACCTGCGGCTTCCCAGCCGGTAGGTTTCGTCTCCGCGTCAGACGACCTCGGCACCCTGGATGACGACGTCCTCGAGGGGCACGTCGCTGTGAGCGCTTTGGGTGACGATGGGAAATGCGCACCGAGGGGAAATCTGGTTGGCTCCTGTCTGGAGGGAGCACCACCTTGGGCCATGACCCCATGACTCCAGACGACAACCGTATCGTCGACGTGGGGTTCGACGAGAAGCACATCCTTCTGCACATGGCGGATGGCCGCGTGCTGGCCACGCCGATCAGCGGCTACATCCGCGTCGACAAGGCCACGCCCGAGCAACGGCGCGGCTGGGTCCTCACCGAGGACGGTCGTGGCGTGAACTGGCCGGAGCTATGGGCCCCCTCCACCGATGGCATGCTCAGCGTCTGGGCCATCGAACAGGACGCGCTCTACGAGCATGCCCTGGCGCGGTTGCAGCAGGCCCACCGGGATTTTTCGGCCGTGCCCGCTGATGAGCGCGACCTGGTCGCGCTGTGGCGCATGGAAGCCGACATCAACAACGGCGGCTTCATGCAGTTCTTCTGCAACTGGGGCGAAGAGATCTGCGAGCTGGCCATCGAGGCGCTGGGCAGGGTTGGTGCCCATGGCGTGCAGCAATGCTTGAAAGACATGCTGGGCGTCGTCGCTCACTACGGTGAGACCGAAGAGATGGTTTCACTGTCCGACCTGCCGGCCATGCTGACCGATGCTGAACGGGACCGGCTGTATGCGTTGGATCAGGCCTTCTGGAAATATCCCGAACCACTCGGCAAGCTCGTCGTGAGGCATTACACGCCACGCGTGACGGGGCGTTTGAGCCGCGTGGATTAGGGAGCCCGCTATCCCCTGTCTGATGGAAGTGCTGATGCCAAGCTCGCGCCCCTGCCGGCGGGAGTGTCACGCCCTTCCTGGTAAATGGCTCCGAGACAGACTTCGCGCTGCAGGCCGATGGCGGCGCAAATGAGTTGCGGAGAAGAGAAATCCACTTCTTCGACGACCCTAGCGACACGCTCCGGTACGGTCGGCCGCGGGAGACTGTCGAGACGCTGAATGGCACAACGATGAGGACCCCCTATGAGTATGACAGTCTTGCCAGCGCAAGCCGCGACGCAACCGAGCTTGGTATTGCAGGGGCGTCCAACGCATTCGGCGGCACTGAGTAGGTCATCACCCGGTAGCTCTCAATCCTTGATGACCGACTGCTACTCGGTGAAGTGTTACGCAAGGCCGCGTGGGGGCCGTGGTGGTTTGGAGGGCGGGAAGTGTGTCTGTCTTCGCTGATGATTCCCGCGGAGCCCGTCCTCCTGCGCGAGGGCGGGAGTTGCACTCTCGGTTCGCTTAGGAGCCCTACGCGACCCGGGATGGGTGGGAGCCGTGGGGATAGGCCTGTTGTTGCGGTCGAGTCGCGCAGCCGGTTGCGTCGCGGAGCGAGAGTTAGGAACTCGGCAGGGGCGTCGGCCACGAGACTCGCGGGGCAGCAGTGTGTGGGGAATTCGTGAGAACTCAGTAAGGCGTGGCTGAGTTCTCGCGCTCTCGGTTAACAGGTGGCCTTTTTGGGCCTTCTGAAAGAGGGAAATGACGTAACCCTGGAAGGTACGACATCGAAAGCCAGGGATTGTCAGAATCGGGTGCCCGCGGTGGTTAACAAAACTGTTAACCGCTCTCGGCCTCTCTCTCCCCAAAACGGGTGAAAGAGCGGTCCAGAGAGCCCAATCGGTGGCGAAGGAGAGGAGGCGTCTCGCTCTGCGGGGTAGAGGGCCGAGAGCGCCCTCTTCAGCACCGCGAGCCAGAATCCCTTGGGATTCAGCGGCTTAAGCACCAAGGCCCCGCGATTTTCATCGCGAGGCCCGTGTAAAACAAAAGGGCCCTACCGGTTGGTAGGGCCCTTCGTTCAGCTCCCCGAATGAAGCCCTGCTCGAACTCGTTCTCGGCTTTTCTCTGAGAAGACTCAAACTCTATGAGGGGTAGAAAGCCGAGCAATATTAAGTAGTTTCAAGGAGGAAGGCTGGGGCCCCCTTCAATCGGGGCCCGATTGAATGTCCGCAAAACACATGGTGGGTGACCTGCCGTCCATGGTGCTGATCCTCTCGGCGTCGACTTCACAAAAAGTACGTGGTGGCGGTGGGCGTGGGCTCGAGGGCGAAGCATGGGGTAGGTGAAGGGCGCATGGCCGCGACGCGTGCTCGGGACCTGGGACGAGCGAGGCCCTATCCTGGGGCTCCTGTGGCCACTCGCGGCCCGCTCGGCCGACCTCCACGGCCCTGCGAGGGCAGGCCTCCAGGCGTTGTCGAGCCAGGCCGCGCGCAGCAGCAGCTCGGTATGCCCCGCTGCCGCTTCCCGGTGCTCCACCTTCCCCCTGCGCCGCTACAGGCTTCGAGGGTGGCATTGTCGAGTCGCTCGATCGCCATCACGTCCCCTTCACGGTGAAGCGGTGTCGAGGTGAGCGACGAGCAGGGTCGAAGTCGCGCTGAACGGCATCGCGGTCGTCGCGTCCGAGGCGTGTCCAGGTCGTCTGCACGTTGGGCGCCCTCGTCGTGCCAAAGCCGTACGGCAGACTGATGCCGATGAGATCCGTGATGAGGTAGCGGTCGTGGATGTCGTCCCAGAGGAAGACGTCGACCGAGAGACCTGCGGTCTTGGCCGCAGCGCTGATTTCCGGCGTCAGCGCTGCGACCACGTCGTTCACCTTAGGGCGTTTGTCGTTGCCTCCGCCGTACCAGGCCGCTCGATGGATCTCGACGAGCGGCTTCACGGTTCGAACCCGCAGGCTCGTCAGGATCTTCATGAGGTCGCTGTACTGGTGGCGATCCGTGGGGTCGATGAATGGGTCGACGAAGATGAGCGAGTTGGCGTGCCGCAGTACTGGCGCGAGGGAAGCCTCGTAGTCCACGAGCGTTCGACCAAGGCGCAGCGAGGGGCTTCGCGAGGCCCACCAAGGCGCGCTCGACAATTTGCTCACGGAGCTGACGATGGCGTTGCGAGCGTGCGGGGCTGCAGTGGCATCGGTTGCGATCACGCCAGCGAGCGGGCGCGCCGAGTGGCTCGCGAGCGCCTCGGCGCACCACTGGGCGTCGGTCTGCGGTGCCGTGGCAGCGGCTGCGTCGGCGAGGACGATGCGTTGCTGCGTCTGCAGCTTCTTCAGCAGCTCCTTGCCTCGCTGATGCCACGGCCGCGACGAGTCGTCGAAGGCCTTTGCCCACTCGCCGGCGCGTAGATTGCGAACGAGTCCTTCGTGGAGGAGCACGTCCTTGAGCGCTTGCAAGTGGAGCCCGCACACTTCCTCGCTGCTGTGGGCCGCCACATCGAACACGTCCGGCGTGAGCGCGTACTCGGCGAGTAACGCCATCACAGCACCTCTCGAAGGCCTTCTTCGAAGAACCCTCCGGGCCAAGCCTTGACCAGCTCTCCGCGATTGTTCAGCGGCATCTTGCGGCTGATGCTACGCGATCCGTCCTTCTCCACGAGCACCACGGAGACATCACCGGGATGTACCGGGCGGACGCCTTCGGGCACGATTCCCTCGTGAGTCTCGCGCATGCGCCGCATCACCCGCAGGAGCAGATGCTCGCTGTGAGTCTCGACAAAGATGATCCTGCGCTGCCCTTCACGGGTCGCCGCTTCGATGAGCAAGTCGCCAAGCCCGACCTGCACGGCCGGATGAACGTGAATCTCTGGCTGTTCGACAAGAGAGAGTCCGCCTCGTCCTTCGATGGCCGCGACCACCACGGGAATGAGCTGCGAGATGCCGGCGCCTACCTCCGACGGCAGCACGAACGACCCCGCGCCCGTGTCGAGCAAGAGGCGCCGCACCGTCTTGTCGACGTGGCCTGTGGCGACGTGCTCGGCGTCGGCGTTGCCCTCGAAGAGCTGCTGGACGACGACCTTGCAGCCGACGTTGAGCTTTCGCAGCCACTCGTTGGCCCGCTCGACGAGCGTGAGTCGGTCGGCGAGGAGCAGGTCCCACGCGGCGAGGCCGTCTGCCCAGCTCGTGATGCGGCCAGCGCGCTCGTACAGGAAGCCGCGAGGGGGGATCGTTCGCAGCGGCCCGATGTACTGGGCGTCCCGGAGGAAGCCCGCGAGTTGCGACGTCGTGCCGAGCATGACCATCTCCAAGAACGTGCGAACCTCCCGCGCCGCGCGCTCTCGGAGAGCAACTGAAGCCTCCAGCGCGTCGACCTGCCGCTTCACCTCGTCGGACGGAGGCTTGAGACTGAGCGAGACGAGTTCCTCCTTGTCTCCCTCGATGTCTCCCGCGGCCACGACCCGCAGTGGATCCCCCGGTGCAGGCAGCGCAGATGTCCGCGCACGAGCGAGCGCGAACACCGGTAGCGAGCGGCCGTCGCCGAAGCCGCTCCCGTCTCCGAGCCCGGCGCCCGCGCCAGCTCCCCCACCGTAGCCAATGCCCTCGGCCTCCAGCTCCCGATGCAGCTCCTCTTCGGGGATGGCGATCTGCTCCCAGGCTTCGGTGACCTCCGCCGGTGCGTGTTGGGCGGTGAACGGGCGCTCCGTGCCATCGGCGTCGATCGCGTACCCGCCAGGCCGCTCGCGCGTCTCGGTCGCGAGGAGCGGATGACCGAGGTTCACGCGGGCGTGGAGCGGCTCGCCTTCGCGCATCGTAGCGCCGACCTCCAGCCACACCAGGGGCTCGGCGTCGCCGTTCACGCCGATGCGCACCTTGTTGACGATCGGCCCTCGGAAGGTGGTCGTGGCGCGGTGCTGGACCGTCAGCTCGAGCCACGCGCTTTCTACCTCGTCGTCGAGGTCGGGGAACGGGAAGTCGGTTAGGTCGCGCCCAAAGCGTTCCAGCCCGCCAGGCGTGGCGAACTCCGCGCGCAGCACGATGCCGCGCGAAGTGTCGTGTTGGTGGACGAGGCGTGCGAAGCCGCCGAGCTCGAGCACATGACCGCCCAGCTCGGTGCGGTCAACGTCAGCCGCCCCGTGCTCGATCAGCTCGTGCAGGTAGACGAGCGCTTGTAGGATGCTGCTCTTGCCCGCGCTGTTCGCGCCAAAGAGCAGGGTCAGCGGCGCGAAGTCGATGCGCTGGCGGGCGGCGATGCCCTTGAAGTTCTCGAGCTCGAGGGAGGTCAGCATGAGGTCTCCTGCGGGGGTAGCAAATGCCCGTCAAATGCCCAAGCGCTCCAGACTATTGCAGAAAGCCGTGTCGCTCGGCACCGTTGGCGCCGCGCCATCAAATGCCCGTCAAATGCCCAAATCCCCGTTCTTACGACGGAATCGGGCCGGCGGCGCGTACTCGGTGACCTCTCCGCCAAAAGGCCCTTCACCGGCGGCCTCCGCTCCTGGACGCCATACCCCCCGCGTGCCCACCACGGAAGGTAGCGGCGCTCGCTCTTGGCGGCGGCCTTGTCTTCGAGAACCACCAAACCGGCATCCAGCGCGTCACGGATGAGGCGCGAGGCGATGGCTGCGTTCTTCGCCTCGATGCCGAAGCGCTCGCGCAGCGACGAGTTGGTCAGACGATGGCGTGATCGCTGTCGCGCACGCCCCACAGCAAGTAGGCGAAGGCCTTGCCCTTGAGCGCGGCGGCGTTCGCGAGCGCGGAGAGGTACTTGCCGATGAGGTGCGGCTCGGCGCTGTTCTCCTTGAGCTCCACCCACTCGGTCTCATGCGGCAGCTTGCACAGCTCGCGCACGAGGCCGACGAGGTACTCGGTGGAGCGCGAGGTGGTCACCGCGAGGCCTCCAGCGCGCCGGAGAAAGCCCGGGCGACGAGGGAGTTGAAGAGGGTGTCGGCCTCCTCGACATACGCTTCGTCCGTACGAAGGTGCTTACGAGTCGCTGCGCACACGTCAGCGTACTTGGCTTGAGCGTGGGCCGGAGGCACCGGCACGGGAAGCGTTGCAAGGCTCTTGTAGTAGATCGCGAACACGGACGTCGTCCCTGCCTTGCGTGCTTCCAGGTGCTGCTGACCGGCACTGGTTTGCCAGTAGGCGCTGACGAAATCTGACTCGACGCCCGAACGGAAACGCACTCGAAGAATGTTGTTGTTGAAGAGGTGCGTCCCGTCGCCGTGATAGACGGCGGCCTTACCTACAAGTTCGCGAGAGTTCCTCGTGTTGAAGAGGAAGTCGCCGTCCATCAACCTGGAACTCTCGACTTCGTCCTCGCTGGCATCCACACGCGTCAAGTTGGACAGGTCCATATGACCATCGCTGCGGATGGCATTCATGCGCACGTAGGAGTACGCCCGATCGTCTCCTTGTTCAGCAGCGGCACGAACGAGCCCGAGTTGGGTTTCGCTAACCAGTTCAGCGAACGGTTTCACCGGCCAGCCCTTGGGGTTGGTCACGGGGTCGCCGAACATCTCCAGGAACGCCGAGCGGAGCAGCTCCTTGGTGAGGGCGATGGCCTCCGTGCGCTTGCGGCGGATGGCGTCGGCCTTGTCGAGAATGTCGGCGATGCGCCGCTGCTCCGCGAGCGGCGGGACGGGAATTCGAAGCTGCTCGAACTGCGGGACACTCAAATTCGAGATGTTGGTGGTTTGTCTCGCACACCCGCGAATTCGCTCTTGAACATCAGGGCTAGCGAGCCAGTGGTACAGAAAGCGGCTATCCACATTCTCGCGTGGACGCACGACGGAGATGAATCCACCAGCCGTTGCTTTGTACCGAAGCTGTGGAACACGGCAGACCTTGCCCACGAGGTTCCAACTGTTTGCGCTGGACAAGAGAATGTCTCCGGCGCGCAGGTACAGCTCGTCTCGTCTCACGAGCGAAGCAGGCACAGCAATAAGGTCCGACTCGTCAAGACCCTCTTGAACGTTTTTCGTCCGCATGCAGACCACTGCATCGTCTGCGTCAGGCTCCACCTTCTCTTCGGGCTTGAACGTGATGCCGCGCAGATAGTGGATCACTTCACCAAGTGACTGCTCGACGACACTCACAGCATCGCCTCCAGCTCGCTCAGATCCTTCGCGATCTCCGCTTCGAGCTTGCGCAGCTTAGCGATGATCTTTTTCGGCGGCTCGTAGCTGACCTCTTCGTGCTTCGCCTCCTTGTAGCGGTTGATCGAGAGGTCGAAGTCCTTGGCCGCGATGTCGGCCACCGGCACCATGAAGTGCTTGGCGGTTCTGTCCGTGTCCTTCTTCGCGTTCTTCTTTCGCCAGCACTCCAGCGCGTCGTAGAGGTCATTCTCGGCGGTCGGTCCGAGCGCCCCTTTGTCGGGCCCCGACTCCGTGCGCCTGTCGTCGAGCGAGAAGCCGTCGGCGCCGACGTCGTAGAAGAAGACGTGGTCGGTCTTGCCGCCCTTGCTGAACACGAGAATTGCCGTCGACACGCCCGCGTACGGTTTGAACACGCCGCTCGGCAGCGAGATCACCGCCTCGAGCTGGTTGTCCTTCACCAGCATGGTGCGCAGCGCCGTGTGCGCCTTGCTCGACCCGAAGAGCACGCCGTCGGGCACGATGGTCGCGCTGCGCCCGCCCTTCTTGAGCATGCGCAGGATGAGCGCCACGAAGAGCAACTCGGTCTTCTTGGTCTTCACCGCCTGCGTCAGTGTGGGGTGAACGCCGCCCTCATCGAGTGAGCCCTTGAACGGCGGGTTGGCGAGAATCACGTCGAAGCCGTTGCTTGCCTGCTTGGCGAACTTCTCGGGGAAGCTGTTCGACAGCGTGTCCTGGTAGTGGATGTCGGGGTTGTCGACACCGTGGAGCATCAAGTTCATCGACGCGATGCGCAGCATGGTCGCGTCGAAGTCGAAGCCGTGGAACATGCCGTTTTGGATGTGCGCGCGGTACGGCTCCAGCTTGTCGCCGGTGTAGATGGTCTCGCCGTTCTCGCCCTTGAGCTTGCCCGCCGCCGAAGTGTGCGTCTCGAGCAGGTACTGCATCGCGCCAACGAGGAAGCCGGCCGTGCCGCAGGCCGGGTCTCCGATGGTCTCGGTGGGATTCGGCTCCAGCAGCTCCACCATGAAGCGGATGATGTGGCGCGGTGTGCGGAACTGGCCGTTGATGCCCGCCGTCGACAGCTTGCTGAGCAGGTATTCGTAGAGGTCGCCCTTCGCGTCGCCCTCGATGATCGGCAGCTTGTCGATCATGTTCACTGCCGAGACCAGCAGCCTCGGACCTTGAATCATGAGCTGCGCGCTCTCCATGTACTCTGCGAAGGTGGTTCCGCCGTTGAGCTTCCTAAAGTGCGGGAAGACCTCGTCGCGCACCACGCGCAGCATCGCGGCGGCGTCCTTCTGCTTGAAGTTCTTCCAGCGGCGCGGGTCGTTCGGGCCGTTGAAGCGGCCGTGAAAGTCCTTCTTCAGGCGCTCGGCCTTTCGCTCGCCGGTGATCTCCATCACGTCGAGCAGCCGCGAGAACATGAGGAACGAGATCTGCTCGATGACGGTGAGCGGGTTGGTGATGCCGCCGGTCCAGAACTCGGTCCAGAGCTTGTCGATGTCGCTCTTCTGCTGCGTGGTCAGGGTACTCATGCACTCACTCGTTTCGGCTCGAAGACGCTCAAGATGGCCAGCAGTTCGTCAACGTCTCCGGGGTCGCTGAAGATGCCGTCCACGCTCTCGGCGTGGAGGGTGGTGAACGGCGGCGCGTACAAGCGATCGAGCTCGATGCCACCGTTCTGGGAGATGTAGTTCTGCAGCACCGAGAGGAAGCGAAGCTGCTGGGAGGTCAGGCGTGGATGCGCATGCACGAAGGTGGTGAACGCCTGCTCCACCGCTACCGCGTCGAGCCCCACGAGGCCACGGAATACAGAGAGCAGCGAGCACCGCGTCTCCGGATCGTGCCCCGCGAGGTGCGTGACGTTGGCCTTGTCGTCGACCTGCAAGACGAGCCTCGCTAGGTCCTCCAACTCGGCCTCCTGCACCGCCTGGCCCGCGCGAATGCGCAAGAGCACGGGGTTGTTCGCGAAGTGCTCTTTGAGCACCCTCTCCACGCGCGTGCGGTACTCGACGAGGTTCAAGCCTTCGAGCTTCGGGATGTAGACCTGCGCGATGTGGCCGTCGTCGGTGACATCGAAGACCTGCGGCGCCACGCGCGTCGTGGTGGGGAGCTGCTGGTACTTCATCACCGAGCGCAGTTCGCTGCGCAGCCCTTCGAGGTGCTGCACTTCGACGCTGGTCCAGAAGTCCTTGTTGCGCACCTGCTTGATGGAGTCTGCCTTGGCCTTCACCGGGTTCTGATTCTTCGCGAGCAGCTCCACGGCCTCTTCGACGCGACCCTTCAGGTCCTGAACCTTCGGTGCGGTGGGGCCACCCTTGAGGAACTCGACCTGCAGGCGCGTCATCAGCAGATCGAAGCGGTAGGCGTCTTCGTCGCCGCGAATGCTGCGTAGGTGCTGGAGCGGCGCAACGATGGAGAGCAGGTCGGCCTTGGTGGCGGCGGCGAAGTGATGGATGCGGTCACCATTGGCGAGCTGATCGAGCTCCTTCCACTTGTCGCGCGCGTCGATGGCGTCCGTGCCCTGCACCGCGCGCACGTCGCCCAGCACCTGCTGCTCTGCGATGCCAATCGCGGCATCGTCCATCTTGTCGATGGCGACCTGCAGCAGATCCACGCGCGCCTCGAACAGGTGCTGGAGCAGCGACTTCTGCGGCGTGGGCTGCGCCTCTTTGTATTTCTCGTCGAAGAACCAGAAGTTCTGCCAATGGTCAAAGATGAGGAACTCGGTCTTGTCTTTGCCCGGGCCGAACAGGTCTTTTCTCAGACGCGTGCCGCGGCCGATCATCTGCCAGAACTTCACGTACGACTTGATGGGCTTGGCGAAGACGAGATTGACGACCTCGGGCACGTCGATGCCGGTGTCGAGCATGTCGACCGAGATAGCGATGGTCAGCTCGTTGTTGGGGCTCTTGAAGTCGTCGATGAGCTGGTCGGCCTTCGCCTCCTGGTTGTCGATGACGCGGCAGAAGGCCGAGCCGTAGTGCGGGTACAACTCGCTGAAGACTTCGGCGAGGTGCACCGCGTGCAGGTGGCTGCGCGCGAAGACGATGCTCTTGCCGACGTGCTGGCCAGTCGCCTCGCGGATGCCGCCTTCCATCAGCGAGCGCCAGATGGCGCGCGTGGTGTCTTTGTTGAAGAAGTACTTGTCGAGGTCTTCGCTGTCGTAGTCGACGGCCTGGGCCTGCGGGTCCTGGTCTTCGAGCTGCTCCTGCTGCTCGGCGCTCATCTGCGTGTACTTGAACCCATCGCGGCTGAACTGCGTGCTCACCTGCATCACGCGGAAGGGCACGAGGTATGGCGGCTTCGACTCGATGGCCTGCTGGAAATCGAAGGCCGACGTGGGGTCGCCGTTCTCGCAGCCGAACAGCTCGTAGGTGTTGCGCTCGATGAACTTCACCGGCGTCGCGGTGAGCCCCACTTCGAGCGCGTCGAAGTACTGAAAGAGCGAGCGGAACTTCTTGTAGATGCTGCGATGTGACTCGTCGGCGATGATGAGGTCGAAGAAGCCGACGTCGAAGTCTTCGTACGCCTTCATCATCGCGGGGTACGTCGCGAGGTAGATGCGCTTGTCACGGTCGTTGGCGGTGCTTGCGTCGACAATGACACGCGGCTCGCCGGGCATGAACTCCTTGAAGACGCGGTCGGCCTGACGGCGCAGCTCTTTGCGGTCGCAGAGGAAGAGGATGCGTTTGACCCAGCCCGCGCGCATCAGCACGTCACACAGCGAGATGGCGACGCGCGTTTTGCCGGTGCCAGTGGCCTGCACCACTAGCGACTTGCGGAAGTTGCCGCCGAAGCGCTCACACACGCGCTTGACCGCCTCGAGCTGGTACAGGCGGTTAGCGATGGCGAGGTCCGGCTCGACGTGGGCGAGCGCCTTCTTCCCGGTGCGCTGATGCACCAGGTACTCAAGGCTGTCCTTCGAATAGAAGCCGTAGATCTTGCGGTAGGGGTACTTCTGCGCGTCGTCCCAGAGGAAGATGTCGATGCCGTTGGTGAAGAAGATGACGGGACGAACGCCCGTGTCTTTCTCGAGCGCGTCGGCGTACTGACGCGCCTGCTCGGCACCTGCTCTCGCGTCCTTTGCGGTCTTCTTCGCCTCAATGACGGCCAGCGGCTTGCCGTCGTCGCCATAGAGCACGTAGTCGGCGAAGCCGTTGCCGCTCGGTGTGGGCAGGCCCGTGAGCCTGACCTCTTGTCGCACCTGCTCGGTGTTCTTGCCGTCGATGCCGACGCTCCAGCCCGCCGCGAGCAGCGACTGGTCGATGAGGCGGCGGCGCGTGGTGGCCTCGTTGAATTCCAGGGCAGAGGCGACCCTCTGGCCCTCCTCGCGGAGCTTGGTCAGCTCGCTGGCGTTCGCCTCGGCGGTGCGCGTGGCCTCTGTCGCTGCGCGCTCGGCTTCGAGGCGCTTCCTGGTCTCTTCGTCGAGCTGCTTCAGGACCGACTCGTACTTGGCCTCGGCGAGTCGCAGCTTCTCGAGTGAGTCCTTGGTCTTGGTGGCGCTGACCGGCTCGGGCGGCGGCGGCACGTACTTCGGCGTGGCCTCCAGCTTTCCGCCATCGAGCTGCACGAAGAACCAGCGCGCGATGTCGAAGAGCTGCGCGAGACATTCCAGCGAGAGCCGGCTGGTGATGGGCCGTCGCGGGTGCGCAGCGTGGTTACCCGCCTTTCGCACGGCGTGGAGCTTGTTCTGGACGACCTCGGGCACCGCCTGGCGGAAGGCGGTCTCGTTCATCAAGTCGTTCAGGTTGTCGGAGTAGGGCGGTCGCAGTCGATAGCCCTCGTAGATGGCCGCGACGGCGTACTCCACGAAGCTGCGCTGCTTGATGAGTGAGCTCGCGGGGTCGTCATGTGCGTAGCGCTCGGCGAAGCCAGCGAGATCGGCCAGCACCGCGCGGCGAGCCCGCAGGAACTCAAAGTTCACGGACTTCATGTGCGGGACCTCCTCTCTTGCAGTGCGTTGGTTGAGCATGCTGGGCCGCATTTCAACGTTCGTGCCATCAGCCCTGCACCTCGTAGGTCTTCAGCCAGTTCGTCAACGTCTGGTAGCTCGGCAGGCCCACCAGCTCCGTCGCCTTTGTCTTGTTTCCCTGCGCTTCATCCATCGCACGTTGTAGGTAGTGGCGCGCGACTTCTTTCAACAAATCTCGCAGGTTGAAGCCGCCGCCGAGGGGCCGCCCGAGCACTTCGGGGCGCGTGGTGGAGGCCACAGGGAGCAGCGCCTCGCGCACGTCTTCCGACGAGATGGCAACGCCGTCGCTCCAGATGGCGGCGCGGCGCAGGGTGTTGCCCAGCTCGCGTACGTTGCCTGGCCAGGGGTGCGAAAGAAGAAGGTTCCTTGCACCTGCGGAAAGTTTCTTCTCTTTGAAGCCCGGCTCCTTCTCGGCCTCCCGGTTCACCTGAGCGAACAGGTGGTCGATAAGCATGCCCACGTCGCCCTGGCGCTCGCGCAGCGGAGGCAGCTTCAAGACGGCCACGGCCAGCCGGTAGAAGAGGTCTTCGCGAAATCGACCTAAGGAGATTTCTTCGGTCAGCGTGCGGTTGGTGGCTGCTACGATGCGCACGTCGACCTTGGTGGGCTTGCTGGCCCCAAGGCGGACCACCTCGCCCTCTTGAATGGCGCGCAGCAGCTTCACTTGCACGGGCCCGGGAAGCTCGCCCAGTTCGTCGAGGAAGAGGGTGCCGCCGTGGGCCTCCTCGAAGTGGCCCTTACGCTGAGAGTGGGCGCCGGTGAACGAGCCCTTCTCGTGGCCGAACAGCTCGGACTCCACCAGCTCGGCGGGGATAGCGCCGCAGTTGACGGCGATGAAGGTCTTGTCGCGCCGAGGGCTGGCCCGGTGGATGGCGCGCGCGAGCAGTTCCTTGCCGGTGCCCGACTCGCCCTCGATGAGCACCGGCACGCTGCGGATGGCGACGCGCCGGGCGCGCTCGATGAGTCGGCTCATGACACGGCTCTTGTGGAGGATGTCGGCGAACTCGGGGGCCTCGGGCGGCGTGCCGGTGGCGGTCTGCTTCAGCCGCTCGTCCTGCTCGCGGAGCAGGTCGGGCAGGAACTCGGCCGAGAGGTCGAAGGGTACGGACGCGGTGCGCACGCCCTGTTCGCGCGAGGACTCGACCAGCTCAGCGGGGAAGCGGGTCTTGCCGAGGATTATCCACACTGCCGCCATCGCGGGCGTCCCGGGCGAAAGGTGGAATGAGAGCTGGGCGTCTCGGGCCTTGCCGAGGGCATGCTCCACACCGCGCACGGCGGCCTCGTAGATCTCGCCGAAGTTGGTGGGGCCCGAGAGCTTGGATGGGAGGATGCCGACGCGCGTACTCGTGCGGCCCTTGAGCCACTTCAAGTACGGCTGGACGAGCTTGTCGTCGTAGTCGGAAAGGAGAAAGGCCTCGTCGAACTCTCGGCTGGTGAGCGCCTGCGCGATCGGGCCCTGGCCCACCGACTCACTCTCGGCGGGCGCTCGGAGATCGGTCTTGCCGATCCAGGCGACGAGGACCTTGCGCACCTGGGAACGCTACAAGAACACTTACGGTACAACAAGAGGTCTTCTTGCTTCTTCGGGCCGTAACACCCCGAAAAGACGCTGACCACGTGGAGCGCAGCGGCCATAGCTGGTTGGCACGAGAGCCGCAACGAGCCCCGCTACCATGACGAACTCGAATCGCTTCCAGCCCCTGCATGTCTCCGTTCTCTCCACCGCCGAGGAGGTCGCCATCGACATGCGCGACCGTCGACCCGACAGTGTCACGCTGTTCGGCGACCTCGATGCCGCCGCGCGCGACCAGCTCGCGCACGACGCGTGGGCCATCGGCTTGCGTGCGCTCGCGAATGCTCACGCGGCCGCGCAGGAGTCGAAGCTGAAGGACGTCGGCACGGCGCTCCTCTGCGACATCGACCGGCAGCTCAAGGTCTACGTGGAGCAACAGCAGCAGACCATCGGCGCGGTGCTCACGCGCTTCTTCGACCCGAAGGACGGCCAGGTCACGCAGCGCCTCTCGGCCTTCGTCGACGACCAGGGCGTGCTGGCGCGACAGCTCCAGAAGTTCCTCGGGCCCCAGGGCAGCGTCCTCGCTGAGACGTTGGCGAAGCAGGTAGGCGAGACCAGCCCCCTCTTCAAGAAGCTCTCTCCCACCGACAGCACCGGCCTCGTGAAGGTGCTCGAGTCGCAGCTCCGCGCCGTCATGGGCGAGGGCCACGCCGAGTTGGTGCGCGCGCTCGACCCGCTCGCCGAAGACGGTGCTGTGGCGCGCTTCCTCAAGAGCCTGCGCGAGGAGCTGAAGGGCGCCGATGAGGACCGCCAGAAGCAGCTCTCGGCGGCCCTCGCCGCGCTCGACGCCAACGACGAGCAGTCGCTGTTGAGCCGTCTGGTGCGTGAGACGGAGCGCTCGCGGCGCGCGGTCTTGTCCGCAGTGAATCCTGAAGATCCGGCGTCGCCGATGGCGATGCTGAAGGCCAGCCTGTCGAAGCTGCTGCAGGAGCAGTCGACCGCGCAGTTCGCTCTGGTGAAGCGCCAGGAGGAGCGGCAGGTGCAGTTCGAGAAGGAGGTGCGCGAAGCGCTGGTGCGCATCGAGACCAAGCGCACGCAGGAGCTGAAGTCGACGCGCGGCGGGTTGGTGTTCGAAGATGCGGTGCTGGCCTTCGTTCGCCACGCGACACAGGGCGCGCCCTGCGTATTCGACGCCACCGGCGCAACGGCGGGCGTCGGTCGCAGCAAGAAGGGCGACGCCGTGGTGCGCTTCACGCAGGAGAGCGCGTTCGCCGGCGCGGGCGTGGTCTTCGAGGCCAAGCGCGACGCGAGCTACTCGGTGCAGAAGGCGCTCGACGAGCTCGACGCCGCTCGGAAGAACCGCGACGCGGCGGCGGGCGTCTTCGTGATGGCGCGGTCACACGCCAGCGACGTGTTTCCCCGCTTCGCTCGCTACGGGAACAACGTGCTCGTGGTCTGGGACGACCAGGACCCGCTGACCGACGCCTACCTCCACGCGGCGGTGCTGCTCGGCGTCGGCCTCGTCACGCGCACGAAGACCGTGGGCGACGAGGGCGACATCACCGCTCTGCGCGACATCGAGAAGTGCATCGAAGACGAGCTGTCGCGCCTCGAGAAGATGGAGAAGCACAGCGAGAACATCCGCAAGAACGTCGATGGCATCAGCGACGAGATCCGCAAAGCGCAGAAGAAGCTCGACCTGCTCCTGTGCAACGCGCGCAGCACCCTCACTGCGCTCAACGTGGAACTGGTCGACGAGGAGGCCGAGGCTGCGAGCCCGATCGCGCTGCCGAAGGGCTCGTTCGACGCCGCGGTCTTGTCCCTTCCCAGCGGCGGCGAGGCCGCGTGAGATTGACCCACCGACAGGAGACCGCACGACATGCCCAAGTTCCGCCGCGATGTTCAGCTGTGACACCGGGTATTGGGGTCGGCGAGAAGCGTGCGTCGGCGAACGCGTCATTGCATGCACAGTTCTACAAATGGGGCTGAAGAATGCTGGGCTTGATGGGGCGAAGGTGGGTAGGTGTGCGTAGGTGCTTCTGTGATGCCATGCGGTCCGTTACGGGGCGCGGCAGAATTCTGGCGTGCTGGCTACGGCCGGGAAGAATGGCCGGATGAGGGCCTTCGTAAAGGCGCTGGCTCAGACGTTGCGCTCGGTCTTGCGGAGCCGTTCGGAACTGGCTCTGGAGAATTTGGCTCTTCGCCAGCAACTCGCGGTCTTTCGCGAGAAGCGCCCATCACCGAGGCTTGCACGGGGCGATCGCCTCTTCTGGGTATTTCTCCAGCGCTTCTGGCAGGGATGGCGGCGTCCACTGTACTTGGTGCAGCCGGCGACGGTAGTGAAGTGGCATCGGATGGGCTTTCGGCTCTTTTGGCGCTGGAAGTCCCGAAGTCGGGTGGGACGTCCTCGGGCAACCCTGGAGCTGAGGACGTTGATTCGGCGCATGGCCGAAGCCAACCCAACATGGGGCGCCCCGCGCATTCACGGGGAGTTACTGAAGTTGGGGATGGAGGTAGGCCAGACAACGGTCGCTCGTTACATGCCCAGACCGAGAAGGGGAGCGCCGAAACCATCACCAACATGGCGGAGCTTCTTGCGCTTGCATCTGGCGGAGTCCGCAGGGGTGGACTTCTTTGCCATTCCGACTGCGACGTTTGGAGTGCTGTTGGGATTTGTGGTTGTTGGTCACCGAGACAGGCGAATTCTCCACCTCAATGTGACAGCGCACCCGACGGAGGAATGGACGAAGCAGCAGTTGCGAGAAGCCTTTCCCTGGACCAGTGCTCCGAGGTACTTGCACCGAGATAGGGACAAGCTCTACTCCGAGGGCGTTCGCGCCACGCTTACCCATTTGGGGATTCGCGAGGTGCCGAGTGCAGCACGGTGTCCGTGGCAGAATCCCTATGCGGAGAGAGTCATCGGCTCGATACGTAGGGAGCTGCTGGACCATGTCGTCGTCCTGAACGAAGCCCACGCTCGGCGCCTGCTGCGCGAGTACCAGCGCTACTACAATGCGAGCCGGACGCACCTGTCGCTCGGGAAAGATGCGCCCGATACGCGTGAGGTGCAGGGCCCGGAGCACGGAGCCAAGGTGATAGAGCTACGGGAAGTCTTTGGGCTCCACCACCGGTACGAGCGCCGCGCTGCGTAGAGTCTCGGTCCTTCCAAGAACACCCTCGTAGACCCGCGCGTGCTGCACCAAGCTACCTGCGTTCGCAGGAGGGGCGGGGAGTGCCCACACGCAGGCAGCGCGAGGTGTTGAGGCGTCTGCACCGGGCGTAATTCCGACCTCTGTCAAACGGAAGGGAGGACCCAGCGGCTCGTCATGCGAATCGCTCACGTCATGACGCGCGTTTTGACGCACTCATGACGCAGCGACTGAATTTTGGGTAGGCACAGCGGTCCGGAGAGCCCAATCGGCGTCGGAGGAGAGGGGGCATCTCGCTCTGCGGGGTTGAGAGCCGAGAGGGCCCTCTTCAGCACCGCGAGCCAGAATCCCTTGGGATTCAGCGGCTTAAGCACGAAGGCCCCGCGATGTCATCGCGAGGCCCGTGTTAAACAAAAAGGGCCCTACCAGTTGGTAGAGCCCTTCAAGTAGCTCCCCGACGTGGACTCGAACCACGGACATGGTGATTAACAGTCACCCGCTCTACCAGCTGAGCTATCGGGGAATATGTCCCGTCGCGGCGGTGCGTTGCCGTGACGGATGCGACTTCTAAAGAACCGAGCCTGCCCTGTCAACTGTCCTGTTCGATCCGATCTCCCGGCTTACCCCGCAGCCCTGGTCCGCTCTCCAGGGACTGAGCGCCGTGGTGTCCGAGGCGCTTGCTCGCGTCCTGTCGGGCGACCCCGCCGAGCGCGTCCTCGACCGGACCCTGCGTGCCCACCGCGACCTGTCACGTGAGGGGCGCCAGGCGCTGAAGGAGGCCGTCTTCAACGTGGGCCTCTGGCGCCGTCGCCTGGGGTTCCTCCTGGACTCGCCGGATCCGTCGCCCTCCCAGCTCCTCTTCGCGCTCCTGCATGGGCTCGTGGGCGTTCCCGCTTCGGACGCCGCGTCGTGGGCGGGGCTTCCGGCACCCGTGCCACTGCGCTCCGGAACGCCCCCGTCGCTGGCGCTCAGGGCCTCGCTGCCGGACTGGCTCGCGGACCACTTCGCCCGTGAGTTGGGGCCGGAGGCGGAGGACTTCTGCGCCCACCTCAACGTCCCGGGCCCCATCACGCTCCGGGTGAATCCGGCCCGCATCTCCCGTGAGGACCTGGCCGCGCGCCTGGCCTCCGAGGGCGTTGCGACCCTCCCTGGCTCCTGGAGCCCGCTGGCTCTTCAGGTCGACGGGCCCCGGCCGAACCTCTACGCCCTGCCTTCCCTCCGTGAGGGCCTGTTCGAGGTCCAGGACGAGGGCAGCCAGCTCCTGGGACTCCTCGTGGAGGCCCAGCCCGGGGAGACCGTGCTCGACCTTTGCGCAGGGGCAGGGGGCAAGACGCTCCAACTGGGCGCGGCCATGAAGGACTCCGGCCGGCTGCTTGCCTATGACCCGGATGCGGAACGGTTGGACCGGCTCCAGCAGCGTGCCTCCCGGGCCGGGCTCACCCGCGTGCAGGTGCTCCGGACGCCTCCGTCACCGGGCCTCAACGCCGACCGTGTCCTCGCGGACGCGCCCTGTTCCGAGCTGGGCTCTCTGCGCCGGGGCCCGGATCTCCGCTTCCGGCTCACCCCGGACTCGCTCACCCGGTACATCGCCGTCCAGCGCGACATCCTGGCCCGCGCCGCGGACGTGGTGCGTCCCGGTGGCCGGGTCGTCTACGCGACCTGCACCGTCAACCGCGCGGAGAACCAGGACGTGGTCGCGGACTTCCTCCGCTCCCGCCCTGACTTCCGGGCCGTCACTCCGGGCGCTGGCTGGCTTCCGGACGCGTGCCTCCAGGACGGGTTTCTCTTCGTCACCCCGCACCGGCACGGCACGGATGGGTTCTTCGCGGCGGTGCTCGAACGCAGCACGGTGGGGTAGGGCGGCCAGCGGGCGGACGAGCGCTCCACGGGGCCTCGTTCCTCCGTCCTGCGGTACTCAACGCTTCGGGCCCCAGGCTCCCTGAAACACCATTTCCCCCTCGCACCGGGTGCTATGAAGCGCTGCGTGCGTTGGCTCAAGCCCCTTCCGCTCCGTCCCCGCGACACGGTGCAAGTCGTCGCCCCCGCGGGCCCCTTCGAACAGGCTCCCTTCGAGGCCGGCCTGCGCATCCTCTCCGAGCGCTACTCCCCGGTGGTCCGGCCCGATATCGGCGCCTCGCACCGCTACCTCGCCGGGGATGACGCCCGCCGCCAGGAGGAGCTGTCACACGCGTTCCTCGACCGCGCCTCCCGCGCCATCTTCTGCGCTCGGGGTGGCTATGGCAGCTCTCGCCTGTTGCCGGAGTTGCCCATCGACAAGGCCGGCCCGGTCGCCTTCACCGGCTTCTCCGACCTGACGTCCATTCACTGCGCGCTCCAGGCCCTGCACCGCGTCTCCATCCACGCGCCCGTGCTCACGCAGCTGGGCCGCCAGTCCACCCAGGTCCACGACTACTTCTTCCGCCTGCTCGAATCCGCGGAGGCCCCGCCGCCCCTCAACGGCAACGCCACCTACGTTTCCGGCACCGCCGAGGGCACCCTCGTGGGCGGCAACCTGTCTGTCTTCTCCCGGCTCCTGGGCACTCCGTACATGCCTCCGCTCGACGGCGCCGTGCTCCTCCTGGAGGACGTCACCGAGCGCCCCTACCGCATCGACCGCATGTGGACCCATCTGCGGCTCGCCGGTGTCTTCTCCCGTGTGCGCGGCATCGTCCTGGGTGACTTCACCGCCTGCGAGGAGAAGGACGCGAACTACTCCAGCGCGGACGTGCTCCGTGAGCTGGCGCGCGACGCGAAGCTGCCCTGCGCCGCGGGCTTCCCCATTGGCCATGGCGCCATCAACTACCCCGTGGCCCTGGGCACCCACGTGCGCCTGGACGCGGACGCCGCTCGCCTCACGTTCCTTGAAGGCGCGGTGAGCCTCGGATGAGCCAGCACCCCATCGCCAACCTCCAGGCCGTGCTCGATGACGGCGTGGAGCTGGGCATCTTCCCCTCCGCCCAGGCCGTGGTGCTCCACAAGGGCGTGCAGGTCTTTGGCGGCGTCGCCGGCAAGGTGACGGGCGATACGCGCTTCGACCTCGCGTCCCTCACCAAGGCCCTCTCCACCACCGCGCTCTTCCTGCGCCTGTGGACCGAGGGCAAGGTGGGCCCGGACACGCTCGTGTCCCGCTACTTCCCCGGCTCGCCCGCAGGCGATGCGGGCGTCACCGTCGCGGATCTGCTCTACCACCGCTCCGGTCTGCCCGCCTTCGTCCCGTTCTTCGCGGACGCCCTCAAGGCCCACCCGGAGCTGCTCGACGCCGGCTGCCCTGCCTCCGTCCGCGCGCAGGTCCATGCGGACGTCCTCCACGCCGCCGCCGCCACGCCGCTCGACGCGCCCGTGGGCACGAAGTCCGTGTACAGCGACGTGGGCTTCATCCTCCTGGGCGACATCCTCGCCCGCGCCGGTGGTGCCCCGCTGGACGTGCTCTTCCACCGCCACGTCGCGGAGCCGCTGGAACTGAAGGCCCGCTTCCACCGCCTCTCAGACTTCCCCGCCGACGGCGCCACCGCGCCCACCGGCGCCATGCGCCCGCGCGAACCCGCTCCCGGCCAGGAGTCGCTGTGGAAGGACGTGCCATCGCAGCCGTCCCGCCCCGCGGAGGTGGATGACGACAACGCCTGGGTGCTGGACGGCGTCGCGGGACACGCGGGCCTCTTCGGCACCGCAGTGGACGTGGCCCGCTTCGGACAGGCCGTGCTGGAGGGCGCCGCGGGCACGCACGCCGCGATTGCTCCGGGGCCCTTGTGGCACCGCGCGCTCGCCACCGACCCGCTGGTCGCGGGCAGCACCCGCTCCATGGGCTTCGACTCTCCGTCGAAGGGCCATTCCAGCGCGGGCCGATTCATTGGCGACACGCCTCCGGGCGCGGTGGGCCACCTGGGCTTCACCGGCACCAGCCTCTGGGTGGACCTGAGGCGGTCGCTCGTCGTCGCGCTCATCACCAACCGCGTGGCCCAGGGCCGTCAGGACCTGCGCATCCGCGACTTCCGCCCCGCCTTCCACGAGCTCGTCGTGGAGGCGCTCGACCTTCACGTCCTCCCCTGAGGAAACCGCAGCATGGCTGACGACAACGGCAACGTCCTCGACTCACTCGACCCTCAGTCCGTGCGCCGCATCCACCTGGTGGGCGTGGCCGGCACGGGCATGGGCTCCTTCGCCGGCATGCTCAAGGCCGCCGGCTACGACGTCACCGGCAGCGACGAGAATGTCTACCCGCCCATGAGCGACATGCTCCGCACGTGGGGCATCCCCGCCAGCAGCCCGTACTCGCCCGCCAACCTGGACTCGGCGAAGCCGGACCTGGTCATCATCGGCAACGTCATCCGCCGGGTGAATCCGGAGGCCACCGCCGTGCGAGAGCGGGGCCTCAAGCAGATGTCCTTCCCCGCGGCGCTGGGCTCGCTCTTCCTGGACCGCTCGCACTCCGTCGTCGTCGCCGGCACGCACGGCAAGACGACGACATCTTCGCTGATGGCCCACGTGCTGGTGGCCGCGGGCAAGGACCCCAGCTTCCTCGTGGGCGGCGTCACCCAGAACTACTCGGGCAACTACCGCGTGGGGAAGGGCCCGCACTTCGTCGTCGAAGGCGACGAGTACGACACCGCCTACTGGGACAAGGGCTCCAAGTTCCTCCACTACCGCCCGCGCACCGCCATCGTCACCAGCGTGGAGTTCGACCACGCGGACATCTTCCGCGACCTGCCCCACTACGAGGCCACGTTCGAGAAGTTCGTGCGCCTGGTGCCGAAGGACGGCCAGTTGGTCGTCTGCGCCGCGTACCCCAACGCCGTGCGCATCGCGCGTGAAGGCATTGCGCCCGTCAGCACCTACGTGGCGAAGGAAGGCGCGGACGCGGACTACACGCCGAAGAACCTCGCCTTCGGTCCGGAGGGCGCTCGCTTCAACATCGTGGAGAAGGGCCAGGACCTGGGCACCGTGACGCTGCCGATGTCCGGCGCGCACAACGTGGAGAACGCGCTCGCGGTCATCGCCGCCGCGCGTGGCCTGGGCCTCACCTTCGCTGAAATCCAGCAGGGCCTGTCCACCTTCCAGGGCGTGAAGCGCCGGCAGGAGGTGCGCGCGGAGGTGGACGGCGTGCTCGTGGTGGACGACTTCGCGCACCACCCCACCGCCGTACGCGAGACCATCGCAGCCATCCACCACCGTTACCCGGACCGGCGCCTGTGGGCCATCTTCGAGCCGCGCTCCAACACCAGCCGCCGCAACATCCACCAGGAGGACTACGCGCACGCGTTCCCCGGCGCCACGCGCGCCAGCCTCAAGGTGCCCGAGCGCCACGACAAGGTTCCCGAGGGCGAGGAGCTCAACGTCCCCAAACTCATCGAAGCGCTCAAGGGCCAGGGCATCGCCGCGGACGGCGCCACCGACGTGCAAACGCTGGTGGACCGCGTCGCTTCCGAGGCGAAGTCCGGTGACGTGCTGCTCGTCATGAGCAACGGCGCCTTCGGAGGCTTCATCGACAAGTTGCTCACCGCCCTGAAGTCCCGGGCGGGGAAGGGGACCTGAGCCATGCGCCGTCCATTCCTCCTCTCGCTGGGTGCCCTGGCGTTCGCCCTGGGTTGCTCCGCGGCGCCCACGCCGTTGCCCGCGCTCACGGACCGCACCGGTGACGGGCCGCGCTCCAGCAGCTCCGCACTGGAGTCGTCGAATAAGGCGGGCCAACCGCTGGTCTTCCAGGTGAAGCGCTACCCGGACAACAGCCCGTACGACTTGAAGAGCGACCGCGGGCAGGTCGTCCTCTTGGACGTGTGGGCCACGTGGTGCGAGCCCTGCAAGGACGCGCTGCCCATGTACGCGCAGCTGCAGAAGGAGTACGGCTCGCGCGGCTTCAAGGCCTACGCCCTCAACGTGGACGAGGACGTGCGCGCCATTCCTCCCTTCCTGGAGGAGGCGAAGGTGGAGCTGCCCATCCTCCTGGACGCCAACGCGCTGGTGTCCGAGCGCCTGCTGAAGGTGCGGCTGATGCCCACCACCTTCCTCATTGATCGCAAGGGCGTCATCCGCCACGTGCACGAGGGCTTCGCCGAGGAGTTCCTCCAGAAGTTCCAGACGGAAATCGAGCAGCTGCTCGCCGAGCCCGCCTCCTAGAGCGCACCCGAGGGAAACGCATCCATGGCCCACGAACCGGAAACGCCCGCCGCGCTGCGCCGCACCGCGGAGGAGGGCGCCCGCATGGCCGGACGCATCCTCCGCGAGCGCTTCCCGCAGCACCGCACCATCGAGTTCAAGGGCGGCATCGACCTCGTGACGGACGCGGACCGCGCCTCCGAGGCCGCGCTGCTGGACTTCCTGCGGCAGCGTTACCCTCGCCACGCCATCCTCGCGGAGGAGAGCGGCGCCACGCAGGGCAGCGACACGTTCCGCTGGGTGGTGGATCCGCTGGACGGCACCACCAACTACTCGCACCAGGTGCCGCACTTCTGCGTCAGCGTGGCGGTGGAGGGCCCGGAGGGCACTGTCGCGGGCGCCGTCTACGACCCCATGCGCGACGAGCTCTTCTCCGCCGCGAAGGGGGAGGGCGCCACGCTCAACGGCGTGCCCCTGAAGGCCAGCCCCACGGCCACGCTGGAGCGGGCGCTGCTGTGCACGGGCTTCCCCTACGACGTGCGCGAGCGCCCGGACCTGCCCGTGGGCCTCTTCAGCCAGCTCATCCTCCTGGCGCAGGGCATGCGCCGCACCGGCAGCGCCGCGCTGGACCTGGCGTACGTCGCGGCCGGCCGCTTCGACGGCTACTTCGAGTTCGGCCTCAAGCCCTGGGACATCGCCGCGGGCGGCCTGCTGGTGGCGGAAGCCGGCGGCGTCATCGTGCACATCGACGGGCGGCCCTTCGACGTGCTCAAGGGCGACGTGCTGGCGAGCGGCGCGAACCTGGCGCCCCAGCTCATGACCCAGGCGAAGCGCTTCCTGGATGAAATCGGCTGGACGTCGCGCGACTAGAAGAAGCTCTCCGGCACGAAGACGATGTCGCCGGCCTGGAGCAGGAAGTTGCGCTCGCGGCCCACGCCAATGTCCTCCACGGGCACGCGAATCTTGCGCTCCTGCCCGTCCACCACGCGCGTGACGAGCGTGTTGTTCTTCGCCGCCAGCTTGGTGAAGCCACCGGCCAGCGTAATCGCCTGGATGATGGACACCTCGCCGGTGACGGGGAAGGTGCCGGGCTTCTGCACTTCCCCGAAGACGAAGATCTTCTGCGAGTTGTACTCCCGCACCAGCACGGACACCTGCGGGCGGCGCAGGTAGCGCGCCAGGCAGTCGCGCAGCGCGTCCGCCGCGGCGCTGGCGGTGAGGCCGGACAGCGACACCTTGCCGCACAGCGGATAGTCGATGGTGCCTTCCGGCGACACGCGCCAGGTGCCGGAGTGCTCGGGCTCCTGGAAGACGCGCACCTCCACCACGTCACCGGGGCCCAGGTTGCCGCCAGACGTCGCCGCGGCCTCCGCGGACGATGCGGGCGTGGGCGGAGGGGGCGGCGGGCGCGTGTCCGCGTGACACGCGGACAGCACCGCGAGGAGGACCGGCAGGATGAAGCAGAGCCGCGAGGAACGCATGGGCGCGGAAGGCCTCAGTAGGAGACGGACACCCGCGCGTAGCCTTCGTGGCGGGTGTAGTTGAGGCCAGCGGCGCCCAGCGACGAGGAGCGGGTGCCCAGCATGTAGCCCACCGCGCCCACCAGCCACGGGCGGATTTGATACTCGGGCCCCAGGTCCAGCGTCACCAGCGTGTCGCCGCGGCCGCCCGCGAAGGAGAGGAAGTCCAGCGCGCCCGTGGCGTGCAGCGCGAGCTTGCTGCCCATCACGGTGCGTCCTTCCGCGTAGACGCGGTCGTCGCGGAAGGTGCCGTAGGCGGCCACCGGTTGGAAGGCGCGCAGGTAGCCGCCCTTCACCGTGAGCGACGGGCCCACGAGGTACGTGCCCTCCACCTGGCCCACCACGGTGCCGCCGCCGCCCGAGCCCAGGTTCTGGCTCCAGCCGGCCTTCGCCGTCAGGGTAATGCGCGGGGAGATCAGGCCGGACACGCCCGCCATGGCGTGCAGGATGGCCGCGCTGGGCGTGGTCGTGTCGTTGAAGTAGCCCCGGTACTGCAGGCCCGTGTCCACCACCACCGCCGTCTTGGGCAGGAAGCGCCAGCGGCCTTCCGCGCCCAGGCGCAGGTTGCCGTAGTTGAACTGGCTGGCGGCGAGCGGATCACACGCGGCGTCGGTGCAACCGATGGGCGTCATGCCGCCCAGGGGCTCGAAGAACTCCATCGCGTACGCCAGCGCAGGGGTGACTTCCAGCGCGCCGCCGCCGGGCTTCCACTGCGCCTTCACGCGCGCCTCGTTGAAGAGGCTGAGGATGCCCGCGCCCAGCGCCGCCGTGCGCGTGCGGTCCGAGCGCGTCAGCTCGTCGCCGACCTCAAAAGACAGCTCGCTCTCCTGGTTGAACCGCAGCGCCAGGTCCGCCGCGCCCTCCAGGTGAGACGCCGCGCCCGAGCCCGCCGTGAGCAGGCCCGTGTAGGCCACGTAGTCCAGGTTGCCGCGCAGCGCGACGGCCAGCTTGGGGGACGGCACGTCCAGCATCAGCCCGGGGCGCACGTGCAGCGCCAGCTCTCCGGACAGGTCCGGGGACAGGGGGCCGGTGCCCGCTTCGCGGAAGTAGCCCACGCCGCTGTCCAGCCGCGTCTCCAGCTCCAGCGTCGGGTGCAGCCGCCCGTTGCCCACCTTGAGGCCATTGCCACCCGGAGGCCGCCCGCCCACGAAGGCCTGCGCCGACGCCGTCAGCGGCAGGAGCGCCGCGAGCGCCAGGGCCCCAAGGGCCAGACGGAATGTCCCAGGCTGCTTCATGGTGTCAGACGGGCTCCACGCGGTGAGACGGGGGGCATAGCACGCACGTTCCCGTGCCGGAACAAACGGTCCAGGGCCGGGACCGTGGCAGGTGGGCGGAAGCCAGCCACTCAGTCCACAGGGCTCGCGGGCGGGGGACGGACCACCAGGTCTGGCGGCGGCGGGGGCCGCGTGGGGTCACCACCGGGAAGGTTGTCCGGCTCCTCCACCTCCACGAAGAGGTTCTCGTCGGTGCGGAAGGCGAGCTGGCCGATGCACTCCTCGGCCTCCGAGCGAAGCTGGCCCACCTTCTGCTGGGCGATCATCACCTTGGTGAACTCGTGCTCGCCGGGCGCCGCTTCGCTCTTGCTGACGGCCTCCTGGAGGGCCACGTCCGCCTGCTCGGAGATGCGCAGGAGGCCTTTGATTTGCGTCAGCTTCTCGTTGGCGCAGTTGAGCTTCACCACGTCCTTGGTACGCCGCGCCTCCTCGACCTTCTCGAACACCTGGCGGAGCGACTCCCGCATGCCGCCCAGGGCCTGCGTGCTGCGCTCCAGCTTCTGGCTGTCCGGCACGTCACCGGCCTTGTCCAGCGCGGGCGGAGCGGGGCGCGGCGGCGACGCGGGCGACTGCGCCAGCGCCATCCCGGAGGTGACGAGTCCTCCCACGACGGCGAGCATTCCCAGGGTGCGCATGCGCCTCACGAGTCCTTCCGGCCCTTCCCAAGCTGCGAGAGTCGAGCCTAGGAGTGAGGGGGAGGGGTGTCAACGCAATGCCCCATCGCCCCGGAGTCCGGCTTTTCGGCTCTGGAGTCAGTCCTGGGGGGCCAGGCGGGCGTTGGCCTCGCGCAGGCGGGCGGACAGGCTGCGCGCGATGTTCACGACGATGAAGGTGAAGCCGTCCGCGTGCGCCAGCCGGAAGGTCCGTAAATCCTGCGCGGTGAGCTGGAGCAGCTCCACTTCGCCCAGGGCGCGCACGGTGGCGGAGCGGTGGTCCTTGTCGATGAGGCCCATCTCCCCGAAGAACTCCGGCGGGCCCAGGACGGTGAGGGGCTTCACCTCGTTGCTCGCACCCCGGCGCACCACCTCCACCTGGCCGCGCACGATGACGAAGAGGCTGTCACCCAGGTCGCCCTCTTCGAACACCACCTCGCCGTGCGCGTAGCGGTACAGCCGTGCCAGCTCCGCCAGCCGAGCGAGCTCGGCGGGGGCCAGCATCTCGAAGAGAGGGGATGTGGCGATGACTGCCAGCTTCTCCATGTGCTCCCCGCGGGTCCGGTGACCCCGGAAGGTCCGGACGGTCGAGCCTATTCCCCTGGCGAGAAGATGAACGGGTAGCTGACGGGGACGTCGTCACTCGGTTTGAAAGGGAACGTCCAGGCGCGCATGGTGGTCTTGATGCAGTTGATGACCTCGTCGGAGCGCAGGGTGGATTCCTCCACCTCCACGTTGCTGGCGCGGCCTTGTGGCGTCAGGTCGAAGCGGACCATCACCCTGCCCTTGAGGGTGGGGTCGCGCTTGAGCCCGTTCTCGTAGCAGCGCTGGATGGAGGCCTTCCGGCTCTGGATGAAGCGGGCCAGGTCCTTGGGCTTGACCTCGGAGCTGTCCACTTCCGGCACCGAGTCCACGACCTGGGGCACCTTGACGACCTGCTTCTGGCCGGTGTTCACGGTGCCCGCGCCGGACGTCTGCGTGGCGCCGATGCCCGCCATCTTGCCGCCGGTGTCTCCCTGCGGATTGGCGATGCCGTTGCCGCCGCCAGAGCCCGCCGTGAGCGCGCCACCCGCTGTCGCGCCCGCGAGCGCATCCGCCACGTTGGCGCCGCTGCCGGAGTTCCCGAGCACGTCCGCGATGGCGTCTCCGCCGCCGGGGCCCTTGCCGCCCAGCAGCTTGAGGAGGCCGGTGCCGGCGACCCTTGCCTCGACCTGCTGCCGGCGCTCCGCGCTGTTGGCGGGAGCGGACGGCGAAGCGGGGGTGGGCGTCTTCTTCGGAGCGGTCTTCTCCTCTTCCGGCTTCTTCTCCCCGGTCGCGACCGTCTCCTTGGGCTCCTCCTTCTTGGCGGGCTGGGGCGGAATGATGGCGCGCACGAAGCGGTCTTCCAACTGGTCCAGCTCCACCTCCGCCTCCACCGGCGCGGGCTGGGCGATGATGAGCGCGACGCTCAGCACGTAGAGCACCAGCATCGTCAGCAGGATGCCGAAGAAGACGCGGTCCACCGTGCGCCACGTGCTGGCCTTCAGCTCCGGGGGGAGGGCGGGCTTGGAACCCGGTGCGGGCGCGGGGATGAAGTGGAAGAAGAGCGTGGCGTCCGGCAGGTCCACCTTGCCGCGGGCGCTCTCCTGCAGCGGCAGGTCGAAGGTATCGTCCGCTCGGCGGGTGGCGAGCCCCTGGTCCCGGAGCGCGTCGAAGTCCACGTCCGACGAGCCCAGGTTGATGCGGCCCTGCATGTGCTCATCGATGATGAGGTGGAACTGCTGGCCGCGGTTCTCCAGCACCTTGAAGCGCGGCGGGCGCGCCTCGGACGGGGGCATGACGATGGTGTTGCGGGCGTCATCGCCAATGGTGACGGAGTCGTGGAGCAGGTGGTGCTCTTCGACGATGCGCCCGTCCTGGATGACGCCGACGCGCAGCAACTTGGGGCGGGTTTGAAGGGCCATGGATCTAGAACGGGTCCTGCTGCACGCTCTGGACCACCTTGGGCACGAAGCTCTCCGTGCGGTTCAGGTCGTCGAAGCTCGGCTTGGAGCGGTCGAGGAAATAGAAGGCTTCCGGCTTCTGGATGCGCCCCTCGACCTTGATGGCCTCCAGGCGGATGGCCTTGGCCGGCTTCTTCGCCGCCGGAGCCTGGGGCGCTGGCGTCGCGCCGTTCGCCGCCTTCTTCGTGGACGCGGAGTCCTCCGCCCAGGACGGACCGGAGACGGCGACGAGCAGCAGGAGGAGGGCGGGGCGCATGGCGGAAGGTCGGGCTACTGGACGTCCTTGGACACCTTACCCGAGGCGCCCGGCCGCGTGGCAGGGGGCCCGGGGGGCGAGGCGGGGGTCGGGTTTGCCTCGGGGGCCTTCGCGGCTTCGGCGGCCTTCTTCAGGCCTTCCTTGCGCTCGCGCTCGCGGCGGCGGGTCTCCCGGTCGATGCCCTTCTGCGCGTCCTTGAGGTACTGCGCCGTGCGCTCGTCGGTGCCGCCCTTGGACTTGTACTGCTCCAGGAAGGACGTGGCCTTCTGGAGTCGCTCCAGGGCGTCCATTCCGGCGGGCTCCAGGTCCAGGTGGAGCAGGGCCAGGTTGAAGTACACGTCCTTCGTGTCGGGCTGGAGTTGGAGCACGCGCTCGTACTCCGCCAGGGCGCGGGGGAAGTCCCCTTCGCCGCGGTACGCGTTGCCCAGGTTGAGGTGGGCGGCGGCGAAGTCCGGCGCGGCCTTCACGGCGGCTTCCAGCTCCACGCGGGCGCCGGAGTAGTCCTCGCCCTGGTTGAGCAGGGTGCCCAGGTTGTTGCGCGCCTCGGCGAAGTCCGGCCGGAGCGCGATGGCCTGGCGGAAGCGCTCCAGCGCCAGGGGGCGCTCCTTGAGACCCAGGTGCACCAGGCCCAGGGCGTTGAGGGTGGCCGCGTCCTGCGAGTCGATGGCGAGCGCGTTGCCCAGCACCATGGAGGCCAGCTCGTACTTGCCTTCGCGGGCGTACACCTGCGCGAGCACCTGCATGGCGGGCACGTGCTGCTCGCTGACCTGGAGCGCGCGGCGGGCCTCGGCGACAGCGGCGGGGTGCTTCTTCTGCAGCAGGAGGTTCAGCGCCAGCGCAGTGCGCCGCGCCACTGAGTCCTGCTTCGTCAGCGCCTCGCGCAGCTCCGCCTCCAGCGACGCCGCGCGGCCCGTGCGCGCCGCCAGCCGCACCAGGCAGTCCCACGCGGCCTCCTGGTCCGCGTCCAGCACCAGCGCCTGACGGTAGGAGCGCTCCGCGTCCGGGAAGCGGCCCTGGCGCTCCTGCACGATGCCCAGGTTCGTCCACGCGGGGCCCAGCTTCGGGGACTTCTCCAACAGGGCCTTGAGCGCGGCCTCCGCGATGGTCAGCTCACCGCGCCGGGCGACCTCCACCGCGCTGGTGAAGTCCCGCTCCGGGCCGGCGAGCGACTTCGCGACCGGCGCCGGCTCCTTCGCCTGGGGCTTCGCGTCTCCAGACTTCGCGTCTCCAGACTTCGCTTCGCCGGGCTTCGGGGACGTGCTGATGGCCGTGACGGGCCCGCCTTCCGGCCCGGTGAGCTTCGAGTCCTTGCGCGTCTCCGGACCGGAGGCGCAGGCGGACAGCCAGAGCACGAGCCCGGTGAGCGCGAACTTGCGGCCCGCGTTCATGGCGTGCCCCCTTCCGTCAGCCGGGTCGCCTTGTCCAGGTCGGCGCGCGCGGGCGCGGACGGCGCGGCGAGGCTGCCCAGCAGGCCATCCGGATACACGGCCTCCGACGCGAGCGCGCCCCGGGCCTCCTTGAGGACGGGGTACTCCTTGGGGCGGAAGCGGTTGAGGGACTCCAGCGTGCGGCGCGTCCACTCGTTGGAGACGCGGTTGTTGCGCGCCTCCTTGAGCGTGGCGGCGTAGCTCTCCACTGCGCGGTCCTCCAGCGCCACGGTCCGCTGCGTGAGCATGTCCTGGTACGTCAGCACCGCGTCGTCCCCCAGGCGCTTCACTTCCGGAGGCACCGGCGCGTCCAGCAGCGTGACGGCGAAGCGCTCCAGGGCGTAGCCGCGCCGGTAGAACGACGCCAGCGACCACTCCAGCTGCTTGTACGGCAGCACCTTGGCATACGCGGCGTCCACCGCCTTCACGGCTTCGGTCTTCTTCGTGAAGCTCTTCTCCAGCGCCTTGCCGGATCCGCTGAGCTTCAGCGCGTCGAAGCGCTGGAACTCCAGCTCGGCCAGTTGGAAGCGGCTGTAGGCGGCGGCTTCCGCGGCGCGCAGCTGCGCATCCGGCTTCAGTTTGCGGCGGTCGAAGTCATCCGCTGCGGCGGCGTACGCGCGCTCGGCCTCCTTCGCGTTGCCACGCTTCTTCCAGGCGTCACCCAGGCGGCGCTTGGCGTCCACCACCAGCTCCACCTGATCCGCCTTGCTGGCGAACTTGCGGACGAAGGCCTCCAGCGCATTGATTTCGCCCCGGGTGTCGCCCGACTTCTCCAGGATGCGGGCCGCGCGGTACTGGTTCTCCGGCGCGTTCTTCCCGTGGGGATACAGCTCCACGCAGCGCTGGAAGGCAGCGGCGGCCTCCGCGTAGCGCTGCTGTCCTTCGAGCAGCGACGCCGCGTTGAAGAGCGCGGCCTCACGCTCCTCGGCCTTCGGGTAGTCCTTCACCAGCTTCTGGTAGCTGGTGACGGCCTTGTCGAAGTCATAGGACTTCTGCGCGTTGAGGGCCACGCGGAACAGCGCGGTGTGCGCCCACGGCGACTTCGGATAGTCGCGGTAGATGCGCTCGTAGAGCTTCATCGCGGAGTCGAAGCGGCGCAGTTCCTCATAGGCCACCGCCGCGTTGTTGAGCGCCTTGTCCGCGAACTCGTGGCGGGGGGCCTCCTCCACCAGTTGGAGGTACTTCTTCGCCGCCTCGTCGTAGCGCTTCTGCGAGGCCAGCTGATCCGCCAGGTTGAAGCGGCCGGCGAGCTTGAACTTCATCAGCTCGCGGTACTGCTCACTGGTCGGATCCACCACCTGCGCGTTGCTGGCGAGCCGCGCGCTGACCTCCTCCACGCTCTTCCAGTCCTGGTCGACGAGGAAGGACTCGATGATGAGGTTGGTGGCGTAGCCGGCCACCGGGTTGCGCGGGTACGCCTGCACCACGCGCTCGAAGCGGGGGCGGGCCTGGGCGAAGTCGTCGTGCGTGTAGAACAGCTCCGCGGCCTGGTAGGCGATGCCCGGCGCGGCCTCTTCCTTCGGCAGCAGCGCCACGTACGCGTCGGACGCCTTCACGAGCGCGGCCTCCGTCTCCGCCAGGGCCACGGGCGCGTGCTTGCTGTCCTTGGGGCGCTCGCTGGCACGCAGCGGCTTGCGCTCCGGCACGCGGCCCGCCTTCACGTCCTCGTCCAGCTGCGCCTTCCAGGCGAGCACCGCGTTGTGCGCGGACACGTCGCGGTAGGTGTTGTCCTGGTTGGAGTCGCGGACGGCCGAGTACTCCTTCGCCGCGGCGCCGTACGCGTCCGAGTTGAAGAGGGTCTCGGCGTGGAAGAAGCGCATCGCGTACGCGGTCTTGCTGCGCGGGAAGCGCTCCAGGTACGTGCCGTACGCGCGCGCGGCGGAGGCGTAGGTGCTCTTGGCCTCCGCGGCCTTGCCCTCCTTCTGGAAGGCCTGCGCCTGCTGGTGCTGGTACGCGGCGGCGGAGTAGAGGCTCTGCTCGGCGAGCGTCTGCGCGTGCGACAGCGCGTTCGGGTCGTCCTTGTTCTTCTCGTACCAGGCGCCGCCGGGCAGGTAGCTGTTGGCCAGCTTCTCCGACTCTCGCGCGTACAGGTCCATGCGCCGGTCGCGCTCGTAGGCCTGGACGATGCGCTGCTGCAGGCGAGGCGCGTCCGCGGTGAGCGGGTCGGTGGCCAGCACCTGCTGATACGCGGCGATGGCGTCCTCGTTGCGGAGCTGGTCGAAGTAGACGTTGCCCAGCCGGCGGTACACCTCCGGCTCGTAGGGCCGGCCGCCGCGCTTCGCGAAGAGGTCGCGGGCCTTGGCCACGCCGCCCCATGTCTCGTCCGCCAGCGACAGCGCGATGTACTGGATCGCCTCCGAGCGCAGGTCGCCTTCGTCCGCCTTGCTGCCGGACTGCTGGTGGGACTGGTAGTGGTCCAGGAGCAGCAGGAAGCTGTCCACGGACTCCTCGAACCAGTCCATGCGGTAGTACGTCCAGGCCAGCTTGTAGCGGGCCTTGTCGTAGAACCGGTGCCCCGTGTCGCGCGTGGCGGCGGTGTACGCCTCCGCGGCCTTGCGCAGCGCCTCCGGGTCGGTCTCCTCCTCGAACCAGTACTCGCCGATGCGCGTCCACGCGTCGGTGGCGAAGCGGCTCTTCGGATAGCGCGTGGTGAGCTGCTGGTAGGTGGCGAGGCTCTCCTCGTCCTTGTGCTGCTCGTTGAGGCAGTACGCCAGCAGGTACAGGGAGCCGTCGTTGAGCTTGTAGTCCGGGAAGCGCGCGAGCAGCGAGCGGTACAGGCCGATGGACGGCGTGAAGTCCACGTCCGGCTCCGGCGGCAGGTCCGCCATGGCCTCGTCGGACATCGTGCGCACGCGCTCCGCGTAGTCCTTGCGCGCCAGCTGGTGCTCGTCCGCGGAGCGCTCGTAATACAGCTCCGCCAGCCGGAACATCACGTCCGGCGTGGCGCGAGGCTCGTCCGGGTAGCGACGCAGGAAGTCCTCGAAGCGGCCGATGGCGTCCAGCCGCTGCGTGCGCTCCTGTGACTCCAGCGCGGTGAGCGTCTTCTCGTAGGCGTTGTTGAGCGCCGAGCGCTTCTGCTGGTAGCGCCGCTCGATGAGCTGCTTCACCTCGCGGTGGAAGTCGCGCGACTCCGCCTCGTACGCCTCCAGCGCGCGGCTCACGTCGCGCAGCAGCTTCTCCTGTTCGGGCGTGTGACCCAGGCCGTCCAGGTAGCGCGAGGTGTTGGGCGCGGGCGGTGCCGGAGCCGCTGGCTGGGCCTTCGCGGGGCCTGAGGGTTCGGAAGGCTTGGAGGCCTTCTTCGAGGCCTGGCTGGGCGCCTTGGCCTTCGCGGCGTAAGCGGCCAGCGGCGCGAGGGCCAGGAGGAGGGCGAGGACAGGGCGGCGCATGGCCTTCAGTCCCCCCCTTCCGACGACAGGACGTCCTTGAACTCCAGGTCGAGCGCGCGCAGTGCGTCCGACTTCTCCTTGGCGACCTTCTGGATGTTCGTGGCGTTGTCCTGCGTGCGGCTGAAGGCCACGTCCACCGTGCCGGTGTCGGCCTTGAGCACCAGGTCGTAGAACTGCTGCCGCACGCGGCGGAAGCTCTCGTAGGCGATGCGGCCCACCAGGTTGCGAGCGTCACCGGACGCGGCGGCCACCTCCTGCTCGTAGCCCTGGAGCAGCGCCTGCTCCACGCGCACCTTGTCGCGGATGGACTTCACGCGAAACTCCAACCGCGAGCGCAGCGCCACCCGCGCCACCGCCACGCGGCCGCGCAACGAGTCGATGCGCGAGCGCACCGCGTGCATGCGCAACAGCACGCGCGTGTCCTCACCGGACAGCCGGCCTTCACCAGCGCGCAGGACGCCGTGCTCCTGCTGGAGCGCGGCGGAGTAGCGGGCGCGGATGGCGGCCTCGCCCTCCAGCGACGTGTCCGTGGACTGGCGCTCACTGGCGAGCCGGGCGCGGGTGCGGTCCAGCTCCGCCTGCAGGTCCTTCAGGGTGGCGATCTCCGCCTGGAGCTGCACCAGGAACTCGCGCTCCTCCGCGGGGTCCGCCTGCCGCTCGTCGCGCGTGTCCTCCACCCACTTGCGGATGGCGGCGGCGTTGGCGTGCAGGCTCTGCAACTCGTAGCCCACTCGGAATGCCTCGCGGTCGACCGCGTCCACCTTCGCCTGCATGCGGTGGCGGCGCTCCTCCAGCTCCTTGTTGGTGGTGGGCAGCGCCGCGAAGCGCAGCCTCTGGGCCTCGCGCGCGCCCTGGGCGACGAGGAGCTTCTCGCGCTCGGCGGGCGTCAGCTTCTCCTCCACCAGCTCGGCCTCCGCCTGCACCAGGGACTGCTCCACTGCTGTGAGCGCGGTGTCCACGGCCTCCGTGCGGACGTAGCCCTCTTGAAGCTCCGGGAACGCCTCCAGCCCGCGCGCGTCCAGCGCCTCCAGGATGCGCTCCGCGATGGCCTTCGCCTCGCCCGCGCCCTGACGGCCGCTGTCCAGGTCGCCCACCATCCGCACCGCGTCCGCGACCTCCTTCTGCGTGGACGCGTACTTCAGCGCCAGCGGGGGCAGGAGGGTGCTCACGTCCAGCGAGCGCTCGTTGCGCGCGAGCAGGTTGTCGAAATACGCGACCGGGTCCTGATTCACGCGCAGCAGCGCGTCCACCTTGTCGCGCGCGGGCGTGAACATGCGCGCCACGCCGTCATACGTCTCCAGCGCCTCGTCGTACTGGCGCAGCTTCTGGAGCAGGTGCCCCTGGAGGATGCGCGCCTCGGGAGCGAGCTGCGAGTCCGGCGCGACGAGCAACAGGATGTCCGTGGCGTTCTTCGCCTGCGTGAAGTCCTGCTTGCGCACGTACGTCCACGCGACCTCCAGCAGCGACTCCGGGAAGCGCTCGCTCTCGCGCGGAATCTGGCCGTAGTGGTCCAACGCTTCGTCGAAACGGCCCGTCTCGTACATCAGCCGGCCCAACGACAGGAACGCGAGCTCGCGGAAGCGCTGGGCCTCCGCCTCCTCGATGCCGGTGGACACCACGGTGTCCGGTCCGGTGCCCACGATGCGCTGGAACTGCGCGATGGCGGCCGGGTAGTCCCCGCTCTGCACGCTCAGGACGCCCAGGTGGTAGACGGCCTGCACGCGGAAGCCGCCGGGGCTCTGCGCCAGCGGGGCGAACAGCGCGCGCGAGCGCTGCTGGTGCTCCTCAGGCGTCAGGTCCAGGCGCTTGAACGTGCCGCGCGCGTGCACGTAGGCGATGTCCGGCGCCAGCACGCCACCCGACAGCTGCCGAGCCTTCTCCACGTACGCGTCGATGCCGTCGAACTGCTGGAGCCTTCCCGCCACCGCGAGGTAGCGGCTCACCGCCTCCTTGTAGCGCTGTGGCGTCAGGTCCAACGACAGTACGTCGCGCAGGTACACCCGCGCGCCAATGTCGTTCTTCTGCTGGTACAGCGCGTCCGCCAGATAGAAGACCGCCTCCGGGTAGCGCGGGTTCGCCTTGAAGGCCGGGTCGCTCACCAGGTCGTAGAAGAGGACGGACGCGGCGGCCCAGTCTCCCAGCAGCGAGTACACCTCGCCCTCGGAGAAGCGCTTGAGCTGCGAGTCGGCGCTGCTGGGCTCGGGGCGCTCCGTGAACTGCGTCTCCACGAAGCGCAGCGACTGCTCCGCCGTGCGCAGCTGCGCCTCCACCGCTTCCACCGAAGCCGCACGCGAGCTCAACGACGCGGGCATGGGCGGCAGCGCGGCCCCCGGCTTGGAGGCCTGGGGTGCCGGAGCGGGCGCGGCCCCGAGGGACAGCGCGAGGGCCAGGGCGTGCAGCGTCGCGGTCACGGCCTGACGCTCCCTACTTCAGCTCGCTGGAGGTTGTGGCCGGCGCGGCGGGCGTTCCCGATGCGCCTTCCGGCTCAGAGCCGGGGCCGGCGGGCCGGTTCGCGCGCGTGTCCTTGGCCACTTCAATGTCGTAGCGCACCGCGGGCCGGTCCTTGAGGTCCGTGGTGAGTCCGCCCTTCTCCACGCCCACCACGTTCACCGTGGTGACCTTTCCGGACTCCGCGTTGAAGGTGTAACTGGATTGCACCTTGAACTTGTAGCCTTCCAGGTAGCTGAACACGCCGTAGCCGCTGCCCCGGTAGACGAGGCGCACCGCGAGCTGGTGCTGGCCCGGCACGATGCGGCCGTTGAAGACCTCCAGCGACTGGTGCCGGTTCAGGTCTCCCTGCGTGTCCACCTGGGTGAAGATGGGCGCGCCGTCCAGCGCGTACACCACCGACTCCAGCTGGAACGCGTTGCCCATCTCGTTCTTGTGCACGAGCACCGCGCGAGCGCCGGTGGACAGCTCGCCGCCCATCACCGACTCCTGGAGCAGCAGCAGGCGCGCCTTGGAGCGGTAGATCTTCTCCTTCAGGTCGACGACCTGCTCCTCCAGCGTCTTCACGCGCGACGTGAAGGCCTCATCCGCCGTCTGGTCGCCCGCGGGTGCCTTCGCGGCGGGGGCCTGTGGCGTGCCAGCGGCCGGGGAAGCAGCGGCGGCGGGAGGCGGGGAAGCAGGGGAGGGGGACGCACCTTGCGCGAGCACCGGCCCGGGCAGGCCAGCGCTCAGGAGCGCGAGGAGACGGAGGGTGGCGGTTGCGACGCGCACGGTACGACCTCGGAAGGCGGCTCTGCCCGACGGCACGAGGTCATACCATCGTTTGCCGGGGGCTGCCCGGTGGGGGCCAGCCCGCCGGGCAGGACAGCAGGCGGAGTGTCAACCGCCCTTGCGCAGCTCGGTGAGAACCAGCTTGGCCACGGCCTTGAGCGTGTCGAACACGCCCACGCCCGTGGGCGCCACGGCCTGGTACTCCGGGATGTTCCGCGGGTTGAGCGCCTTGCGCATCTCTTCCACGGTCACCGCGTTGGGCAGGTCGCGCTTGTTGTACTGCACGACGTACGGAATCTTGTTCAGGTCGTAGCCCTGCTCGGCCAGGTTGATGCGCAGGTTCTCCAACGACTCCATGTTGGCTTCCATGCGCTCAATCTGGCTGTCGGCGACGAACACCACGCCGTCCACGCCCTTGAGGATGAGCTTGCGGCTGGCGTCGTAGAACACCTGACCGGGCACCGTGTAGAGGTGGAAGCGCGTCTTGAAGCCGCGGATCTCACCGAGCGACAGCGGCAGGAAGTCGAAGAAGAGCGTGCGGTCCGTCTCCGTGGAGAGCGAGATCAGCTTGCCCTTCGTGTCCGCCGCGGTCTTGTTGTAGATGTACTGAAGGTTGGTCGTCTTCCCGCAAAGGCCCGGCCCGTAATAGACAATCTTGCAGTTGATTTCGCGGGATGAGTAATTGATGAAGGACATGGCTTCCCGGGTTACTCGCTGAAGAGGTTGTCGATATCGTCGTCGGAGATCTCGGCGAACGGCGAACCGGCTCCGGGGCTGTCGGTCTTCTTCACGAGGCTTTCGAAGATCTTCGTCAGCTCGTCGCTGGCCTTCTTGATGCGCAAGCGCACCAGACCCAGGCTCGTGCGGTTGTCGAAGATGACGACCAGCACCACGCGGCTGCCCACGATGGTCATGTAGAGGCTGTCCTTCGCCCCTTCATGGAACTGGTTGGGGAACTCGTTCTCCCCGATCAACTTCGCCAGACCGCCCATGGCGGCCACGTTGCCGGCCGTCAGCGACGCAAGCGACGTGGTGTCGATGTTCTGCGTCTGGCCGGCCGAGGAGATGAGCTGGCCGTTCTTGTCGACGAGGAAGACCACCTTCGCGTTCGCGTCCTTGGTAAGCCGGTCGCAAACGGCGTTGATCTTGGTGAACTCCTCTTCGTACATCACCAGTTGCGTGCCCATGGGCGTATGCGCTCCTCAGCGTTCGCTCGCCCCGCGCACGGCGGCGCTCCGATGTTTCTGGAGTGAATCCCGGAGGTTAGACGAGGCGCTACCGACCGCCGTCATGCTTAGCAAAGCAGTTCCACTCCAGCAAGAAGCCAGCCGTGATCCGCGCCGATCTTGAAGGAATGACGGCATCGCGGGTTGGGACACCTGCCCCTCTTCTCTATACTCTCCCGGGCCTTGCGCCGCCCGAGCCCCCTCACCGACATCCTTCCGCGCCTCGTCGTCCTCGTCCTGGCGCTCGCCTGTACCGGGGCCGCCCGTGCGCAGGCCCCCGAGTCCGAGCGCGCCTCGTTGCGCTTCCGCTACGGCCTGTCGTCCCGCCAGGGTGAGCAGGTGGATGTAGGGCCCGGGCTCACCTACAGCGGTCTGACGCCGAACGACGTGGCGCTGACGTTGATGGGCTGGGCGGGGGAGTACCTGGGCGGCCAGGTGGATCTCCAGCGCGAGGCCTTCGAACTGCGGGACGCGTCGTCGCGCGTGACGGGCGGCAGCCTGGTGCGCGGTTCGCTGGGGCCTCGCGGGCGATTGACGCTCGGGCCGGTGCGGCTGGAGCTGGGCGCGGGCTACGGCTTCGCGCAGCTGCCGCTGTTCGGTGGGTTCACCTACGCGCCGGTGCTGCAGCGGGGCGTGCGGCACGCGGCGCTGATTTCAGGTCGGGTGCTGGTGGCGCTGCCGGCGGAGCTCCAGTTGGAGGCACGGGGCGAAGTGCCGCTGACGATTTCCGCGCACGCGGCGGATGGGCTGAAGGCGTCGTCGTCCGGCTATGTGGTGGCTGCGGCGCTCTCGTATCCGGTGGTGCGCCGGGACGGCTGGACGGGGCGCGTGCTCCTGGATGTGCAGCAGGCGCACGACACGATGGAGCTGGAGGCCAGCGGCCTGCGCTCCGAGCAGCGGATGCGCCGCATCGGCCTGGGCTTCGAGGTGTCACTGGCCGGCGAGGGCGGGACGTCGCGGCCCGTGGGCCCGCGTCAGGCCTTCGTCGCGCTGAGCGTGGTGGACGCGGAGACGGGCGCACCGCTTCCGGGCGCGCACGTGCGCGTGCCCTCCTTGAAGACGCCGGGCACGAGCGAGGAACTGGTCGCGGACGCGCAGGGGCAGCTGCGGGTGCTGCTCCCCGAAGGCGCGCAGTCCACCCAGGCCAGCGTGGACGGCTATGAGGACGCCACGGAGGTCGCCACCGTCAGCGGTGGTGCCACCGAGGGTGCGCCGGTCCAGCTCCGCCTGCGCAAGAAGGCGCCGAAGACGGGCTCCCTCAAGGTGAAGGTGGTGCAGGGCAAGGACAGCGCGCCGGTCGCGGACGTGCAGGTGGTTTCGGGCAAGGCGCAGCTGCGCACGAACAAGGCGGGCGAGCTGCTGCTGGAAGGACTGGAGCCCGGGCCCGTGGCCGTGTCGATGTCCGCGCCGGGCTTCCGCGCCACGGAAGAAGCCGCGGTGGTGGTGGCGGGGCAGACGTCGGAGCTGGTGGTGGTGCTGTCGCAGGACCGCAAGGGTGAGCTGGCCACGCTGGTGGGCCAGGTGCGCAGCGCGCGCAACGGCCAGCCGCTGGTGGCGACGGTGACGATTCCCCAGGCGAAGGTGCGCACGCGCACGGACAAGAGCGGCACCTTCACCGCGCGCGTCCGTGGCGGCACGTACCGCATCACCCTGTCCGCGGCCGGGCACGTGACCCAGACGAAGATGGTCACCGTGCGCGAAGGCGAGCAGGCCATTCTCAACGTTGATTTGTTCCCGAGGGGCCGGTGAGTCGCGCGGCAGTGCCGCGACGCGCCCGTCCGTCGTCGTCGAGGTTTCAGTGAGTCCTGTCCGCATCCTGGCGCTGTCGCTGCTCGTCCTCCTCTCCGGCTGCTCGGGGTGTGAACGCGAGGAGGCGCCGAAACCTCCGCCAGTCGTGGAGGTGGACGCGGGGGCCGTCGTTCCCATTGGACGCCTGGAAGGGCTGTCCGGCGACGTGCGCCTGGAGCGCGGCGGCAAGGTGGGCCCGGCGGTGGAGGGGCCGCTGCTCGCGGGCGACGCGGTCGAGACCGGTGAGAGCGGATCCGCGACGGTGCGCTTCCCGGGCGACCGCACGGTGGAGGTGGGCAGCGAGGGCCGGTTCGCGCTGGGCTCGGATTCGTCCGGCATCGTGATGAAGGTGGAGCGCGGCATCGTGCTGTCGCGCGTGCCCGCGGGCGGGAAGGCGGACAGCGCGGGCTCCAAGGTGACGTTGAACATCCTCACCCCCTTCGGCCTCACGCGCGTGGGGCCGGATCCGTCGGAGGTGAAGGTCGCGGTGGCGGAGGACTCCGCGCGGGTGGAGGTGAAGCTGGGCGCCATCGAGCTGGTCTCCAAGGACGGCAAGACGCTGCGCGCGGCGCAGGGCGACGCGGTGGACCTGACCCGCGAGCGCGCGCAGGTGACGCCCGCGGCCCCACGAGTCGTGGAGCTGGCGCCCATCCCGGTGACGGTGCGCGCGACCTCGGGTGTCGCGGAGGTGAAGGCGAAGGACACGGGCCGCTGGCGCAAGGTGCGCCGCGAGGGCGAGGTGCTGGCCTTCGGCGACGGCGTGCGGACAAAGGGCGGCGAGGCGGTGCTGTCACTCAAGGACAGCGGCACCGTGCTGACGCTCGCTCCAGGCGCGGAGGCGGTGCTGGAGAGCGCGGGACAGCAGGGCACTGTCGACGAGGCGCGCGTCAACCTGCTCCAGGGCCTCCTGGCCGTGCAGCTGTCCATGGGGCGTGAGAGCCGCGTGGTGCTGCCGGAGATGACGGTGGAGTCCGGCGGTGGCGCGAGGCTGGAGATCCGCCGCACCAACGACGGCATGCAGGTGGCGGCGCACACGGGCGACGTGACGCTGCGGCGGGGCGAGGCGCGGCAGGAGCTGCGCGCGGGTGAGCGCGCCACCGTGAGCAAGGACGGCAGCGCGAAGGTGGAGCCGCTGGAGGAGGCGGCGGTCGCGGTGGGCCCGGGCGAAGGCACGGAGGTCTTCCACCGGGGCCTTTCGGAGGTGGCGCTCACCTGGACGGGTGAAGGCGATGCGGTGGTCGAAGCGGCGCAGGACGCGGCCTTCAAGCGCCCGGTGCTCTGGGGCCGCGTGCACCGTGCTTCCGTCAACGTGTCCGCGCTGGCGAAGGGCACGCTGTACTGGCGGGCGCGCAAGGAGGACGGCACGCAGGTAGCGGCGGGCAGCGTCCACTTCGCTCCAGAGTCCCCCACCAGCTCGCTGGCGCGCGCGCGCAACGTGGTGCCGGAGGGGCCGGAGAAGACGACCATCTTCTACCAGGACAAGCCTCCAGCGGTGACGTTCACCTACGGCGAGGAACCGCAGGCCCGTAGCTATCGCGTGGCGGTGTACAAGACGGGCTCGTTGGCGACGCCGGTGGTGCAGCGCACGGTGTCGGAGACGCGCGCGGCGCTGGAGGCGGGACAGCTGGGCGAGGGCAGCTATCTGTGGTCCGTCACTCCTCTCTCGCAGGCGGGCGCGGCCCTCAAGGGCGGGCGGATGAACAAGCTGGAGCTCGTCTATGACAACTCGGTGGTGGGACTGGTGGTGGACAGCCCGCGCCAGGGTGTGCCGGCGGCGGAGAAGGTGCGGGCTTCAGGCGTGGCGCCCGTGGATGCCCGCCTGTCCATCAACGGACGGGCCGTGCCCTTGGACGCCAAGCACCGCTTCGATACATGGGTGGCCCCCATGGGACTGCCCCCCCTCCTGGTGTTTAAGATGACGCGTCCCGGTGCCCCGGACGTACTCACGGTGCGCACCCTGAAAACGCGAGGACCTTGAGGGATGGCACAGACCCCCGTTCCCATTCCGGATCCCGCCGGCGCGTCCACCGCCACGCTCCTCCAGCCGTATGGGCAGTACGTGCTCGTGCGCAAGCTGGCCGAGGGCGGCATGGCGGAGATCTTCCTCGCCAAGCTGCTGGGCGCGGACGGCTTCGAGCGCAACGTGGTGCTCAAGCGGATGCTGCCGACGCTGTCAGCCATCCCCGACTTCGTGGAGATGTTCCGCGACGAGGCGCGGCTCGCGGCGAAGCTGTCGCATCCGCACATCGTGCAGATCCACGAGCTGGGCTTCACGGACGGCTGCTACTACATCTGCATGGAGTACCTCGCGGGCGAGGACTTCTCCACGACGCTGCGGCTCGCGGGCCGGCGCCGCCAGTACGTGCCGCTGCCGGTGGTGATGCGGGTTCTCATCGACGCGGCGCGGGGCCTGCACTTCGCGCACACCTTCACCAACGAGCAGGGCCAGCCGCTGCACGTGGTTCACCGGGACGTGTCGCCGTCCAACCTGTACGTGACGTACCAGGGCCAGGTGAAGGTGCTGGACTTCGGCATCGCCAAGGCCGAGTCGCGCCTGGTCCAGACGCGCACGGGCGTGGTGAAGGGCAAGTACATCTACATGGCGCCGGAGCAGGCGCAGGGGAAGGAGGTCGACCACCGCGCGGACGTCTTCTCCCTGGGCGTCAGCCTCTACGAGGCCGTCACGCACGTGCGGCCCTTCTCCCGTGAGAACGACCTGGCGGTGCTCAACGCGCTGTTGCAGGGCGAGTTCGAGAAGCCGCGAGCGCTGAGGGCGGACCTGCCGGAGGGCCTGGAGGCCATCATCCTCAAGGCCATGGCGTTCAAGCCGGAGGACCGGTACGCGACGTCGGACGAGTTCGCGGATGCGCTGGAGAGCTTCGCGGCGGAGTTCCAGGGCGGAGCCGCGAGCGCCCCCACGCTGGGCACGTTCCTGCGCAACCACTTCGGCGAGGAGCGCGTCACGGAGAAGACGCGCATCCCCACGATGGCCACGCTCACCGCCGCGCGTCCGACGGATCCTGAGTTCGCGGCCATCTCGCCGCCCGTCGCCGGAGCTGGGACGAACACGTACGGGCATCAGGTGTCCCGCCCGAGCAGCACGGGCGTGAGGGCGCTGACCGCGCAGAACAAGACGGCCCCCGTGCAGGCACAGGCTCCCGAGCCGGAGATCGTGCCGAGCGCGCCTGTGGCGAAGCCCGCGTCCCGGCGTTGGGTCCTGGGGTTGGTGGGCGGCCTGGGGTTGGTGGCCGCGGGCGTGGCGTTCGTCGTCGCGCGGCCTGGTGGCACCGCGACCCACGTCACGCCTCCGCCTCCGGCACAGCAGGCCGTCGCGCCCGTGGCGAATGGGAATCCCGCGGGCACGCAGGGGCAGGGTGCACCGGCCCAGGTGCCTGAAGGGACCACGCCCGTAGATGTTCAGGGCACCGTGCAGGACGGCACGCCGGTCGGTGACACGGTGGCGACGTCCGTCACGGATTCGCCCCACGTGGATGACGGGGCGGAGGACCCGTCCCACCGCAAGGTCGTGAAGAAGCCGGTGGCGAAGGAGCCTGTGTCGCTGGGCATCGACGACATCCAGCGCGTGGTGTCCGGCGGCCGCTCGAAAATCACCGGCTGCTTCGAGCGCTTCAAGTCCGACCTGCCGGCGGCCTCGGGCGAGGTGCAGGTGGAGCTCACTATCGTGTCGTCTGGCAAGGTGCGCGCGGGTACGCGCGGGCCGCTGGCGTCCACGGACGTGGGCCGCTGCCTGGAGACGCAGGCCCAGAGCCTGCGATTCCCGGTGCACCGCGACCAGGAAGTCACCGTGCTGATGCCGTTCTCGTGGAAGGTGACGCAGTAGCCGGTGCGGCGGCTTCTCCGTCCCGCGTTCAGCGCGCGGGACGGGCCAGTGCCGTCACAGGTCTCGGCGGGCGGACAGCGCCTTGGCGAGCGTGGCCTGGTCCGCGAACTCCAGGTCGCCGCCCATGGGCAGGCCCTGGGCGATGCGCGTCACCCGCAGGCCCATCGGCTTGAGCAGCCGCGTGAGGTAGAGCGCGGTGGCTTCACCCTCGATGTCCGGGTTGGTGGCGAGGATGATCTCCTCCACCCGGCTGTCGTTGAGGCGCAGCAGCAGCTCCTTGATGCGCAGCTGCTCCGGGCCCACGCCTTCCAGCGGGGACAGCACGCCGTGCAGCACGTGGTAGCGGCCCTTGAACTCGCGGGTGCGCTCCAGCGCCATCAAGTCGGAGTACGTCTCCACCACGCACAGGGCGCGCTCGTCGCGGCGGTTGTCACGACAGAAGCCGCACAGCTCCGAGTCGGTGAGGGAGAAACAGCGCACGCACAGGTGCACCTTCTCCTTCACCTCGCGGATGGCCTGCGAGAGGTCGACGGCGAACTCGCCCGGCGCCCGCAGGATGTGGAACGCGAGGCGCTGGGCGGTCTTCTCACCAATGCCCGGCAGCTTCGCGAGCTGGGCGACCAGGCGGTTCAGCGGATCGGGCGTCATCCGTCTTTAGTTAATGCCGGGGATCTTCACGCCGCCGGAGATCTTCGCCAGCTCGGCGTTCATGTGCTGACGGCTGTTCGCCAGGGCAGCATTCACGGCGGCGGTGATGAGGTCCTCGAGCATCCCCGGGTCGTTGGGGTCGATGGCGCTCTTGTCGATCTTGATGCTGCGGATCTCCTGCACGCAGTTGGCGACGACCGTCACGAGGCCCTCGCCGGACTTCGCCTCGACGGTCTCTTCCGCCAGCTGCTTCTTCCGCTCCTCGATCTTCTCGGTGAGCTTGTTCGCCTGCCGGATGAAGTAGTTCAGGTCGATGCCGGGCATGTGCTTCCTCGGTCCCCGGTCTTGGGAGCGCGGGCCGGCATGGCGCCGCTCGGAGCAGGGACGTTGTCGCGCACCCTAGCGGGGCCGCGCGGCGTTGTCAGTCGTCAGGAGCGGCGGGGACGTCCGGGAGGTTGGCCGGTGGCCGCTCGGGCTCATAGACCTGGATGTGCTCGATTTCGCCGCCCAGCATCTTGAGGATGGCCCGCACGGACGCGTGGGAGCGCACCTTGCCCTCGGTGCTCTTCTCGTGGGTGTTGCGGGTCTGGGTGTCCTGTTCGGAGAGGCTCTGCCCCATGCCACCCGGGAGGGCGTCCTGGGTCTGGGGCACGTCCGTGATGGTGAGCTTCACGGCCCGGCCGAAGTGCGAGGCCAGCGCGGCGTCCACGGTGGCCTTGCCCCCGGCAGACGCCACGGCGGCCTTGTGGAAGGCGGCGGAGGGCGGGAAGCCCAGGATGATTTCGCCCGCCTTCATGGACTGGAGGCGGCCGTTGGCGAGCGCCGTGCCGTGGCGCACGGACGTGGACTTCACGGTCTCCACGGCGGCGCGCCAGCGCTCGGGCAGGGAGCGGTTGGGGTTGTCGCGGCTGGTGGCGACGGGCGCCATCGCGGGCGGCGGCTCGGGCTCCGGCGGCTCCGGTTCGGGGGCGGCGGGCTCCGCGACGGGGATGCACTCGCCAGAGGCACAGCCTTCGGCGGAGCCCTCTTCCGGGAACATGCGCTCGTCCACGTCCTCGTCGCCGTGCGGCGGAGGTTCGAGCGGAGCCAGGGGCTCCGGCTTGCGCATGTTGGTGATGCGCACGGTGGGCGCGGCGGGTTCGGGCGCGCGAGCCGCGGGCGTGGGCTCGGGGGCGGGAGCCGGGGGCTGGGCGCCGCCGTTACGGAGGAAGGAGAGGGGGCGGGCCGCGGACGGGGACAGGCCGTCCATGACGACGCCCGGGGCCGGAGGGGCCTCCATCGCGGGAGCCGCGCCGCCGCCATTGCGCAGGAAGGACAGCGGGCGCGCGGCGGACGGAGACAGGTCGTCCATCACCACTGGCGCGGGAGGCACGGCGATGGGCGTGGGCACGGGACCGCTCGCGCCGCCGCCATTGCGAAGGAAGGAGAGGGGCCGGGCCGCCGAGGGGGACAGGCCCTCCATCAGCGCGGCGGGTGGCGTCCGCGTGGCCACGGCGGACGCACCGGCCGGGGCTGGCTCACCGGGCGATGCAGGGTGCGCCGGAGCGCGCGTGTCGTCGAAGGGCCGGACGGTGGCCCCTGCGTGAGTGGACGGACCCTGCGAATCGAACGGACGCGGCGTTGCCCCTTCGTACGCGGAGGGGCCCTGAGTGTCCGCCATGCGCGGCGGAGCCTCTGTCGACACGGATGCGGACGGAGGCACCGGACGCGACGCGGCCTCCGCGTGCACGGACGGGCCCTGCGCATCGAACGAACGCGGCATGGCGCCCGTCTGCGCGGAAGCACCTGGACCTTCGACAGGACGCGCCGCCGCTACGGGCGCGGGCGCGCGGACTTCGGCCTGGACCTCAGACGCGAAAGTTCGCGGGACCGGGGCGACCTCCTGGCGCCCCGGTCGTGCTCTTCGCGGCGCCTTCCGCGCCAAGTCCCGCCGACAGCCGCTCCACGCGGGCCAGCAGGTCGGGAATCGAACCGGCCGGGGACAGCTGGATGGCCTTGAGCAACGCCATCTCCAGCGCCAGCCGGGGCTGCGCCGCTCGCGACACGTCCCAGATGGAGCCGTGCACGATGTCGAACAGCCGGGACAGCTGTGCCGTGTCCGCTTCCTTCGCCAGCGCCAACAGCGCCTTCTGCTCGGACTCCGCCAGCTCCGCGGGCGCCTCACCCAGCGACTTCGTCACGAAGAGATGCCGCAGCTGCAGCGCCAGCTCCTCCGCCAGCCGCTTCAGGTCCAGGCCCCGGTTGAACACCTCGTCCACCCGGCCCAGCACGCGCTTCGCGTCCTTGCGGACCAGCGCCTCCGCGAAGTCCTGCACCACCGTGCGGTCGATGGCGCCCATCGCCTCCGCGACGGCCTCGTCCGTGGGGTTGGGACCGCACGACGCGAGAATCTGATCCAACAGGCTCAGCGCGTCGCGCATGCCGCCTTCGGACTGGCGCACCACCAGCGACAGCGACTGCTCGGAGATGCCCGCGCCTTCCGCCTGGCAGATCTCCTTCAGGCGCTGGAGCATCCGCGCCGCGGAGATGCGCCGGAAGTTGTGGCGCTGGCAGCGCGACAGGATGGTGTCCGGGAGCTTGTGCGCCTCCGTCGTCGCGAAGATGAACTTCACGTGACCGGGCGGCTCCTCCAGCGTCTTCAGGAGCGCGTTGAACGCCGCGCCGGAGAGCATGTGGACTTCGTCGATGATGTAGATCTTGTGGCGGTCGCGCTGCGGCAGGTACTTCGCGTTCTCGCGAATCTCGCGCACGTTCTCCACGCCGTTGTTGGACGCACCGTCGATCTCCGCCACGTCCACACTGGTGCCGGCGGTGATTTCGGTGCACGCACGGCAGGTGCCGCACGGGGTCGCCGTGGGGCCCTGCTCACAGTTGAGCGCCTTGGCGAGCAGGCGGGCGGCCGTCGTCTTGCCCACCCCTCGAGGACCGCAGAACAGGTACGCGTGCGCGACCCGGTCCATCTTGATGGCGTTCCCGATGGTCCGGACCACGTGCTCCTGGCCGGTCATGTCATCGAACTTCTGCGGGCGCCATTTGCGGGCGAGGACGAGGTAGCTCATGGGGACAACCATCTAAACACGGCGGGCAAAAGGATCCATGGAACGTCCATTCCGCCCGCCGTGAGATGCACTCCGTCTCAGCGTCCGAGCGCCTGTAGCACCACGTTGGCCGCGTTGTGGCCCGCCGCGCCGATGACACTTCCCGCCGGGTGGCAGCCCGCGCTGCAGAAGTAGAGCCCCTGCACCGGCGTCTCATAGGGCAGCCGGTCGGTGAATCCGCGCTTGTTGTCCACATGGTGGATGTGGCCGCGGGTGATGCCGAAGTGGGACTCAATCTTCGGCGGCGTGAGCGCGAAGTACTCCTGCACCAGGTCGCTGGTACCGGGCGCGAAGCGGTCGCAGATGGACAGGAGGTGCTTCACGTAGCGCGCCTCCTCCTTCTCCCAGGTGGTGCCCTCCAGCTTCTCCGGCACCCACTCCACGAAGAGGGCGGAGTTGTGGTGCCCTTCCTCGTCCTTCAGGGTCGGGTCCACCGTGGTGTGCACGTACCACTCGATGGAGGGGAACTCCGACAGCCGTCCGGCCTTCGCCTCCTTGTAGCCGTGCGCGAGCGCCCCCAGCACGTCGTCCTCCTGCGGCAGCAGGTGGATGGTGGGCCCGAACTGGCCCCGGTCCTCTGGCAGGCAGGTGAAGGTGGGCAGGGACTTGAGGCACAGGTTCACCTTGAGCGTGGTGCCCGGCGAGGACATCCCGTCCACCATGCTCCGGTACTCCTTGTTCAGCGCCTCCGAGTCCACCAGCTTCATCGTGCGGAACGGATCCGCGTTGGAGACCACGACCTTCGCGGACAGTTCCTCGCCGTTCTCCAGCACCACGCCCTTCACCACGCCGCTGTCCACGCGCACTGACGCCACCTTCGCGTTCGTGCGCAGCTGGGCGCCGTGCTTGCGTGCAATCGCCGCGATGCGCTGGGTGACAGTGCCCATGCCGCCTTCGACGATCATCCACGTGCCGCCGCTGCCCGGCAGCCGGCAGAGGTTGTGCACCAGCAGGTTCATGCCCGTGCCCGGCGTGTCATAGCCGCCGTCCAGTCCGGAGAACGCGTCGGTGACGGCGTACATCGCCTTCACGAAGTCGGACTTGTAGCCGAAGCGCTCCAGGTACTCGCGTGCCGTGCCTCGGCACAGATGGATGAAGTGCTGGCGCAGGGCCGGGCGCACGTAGCGCTCCGCCGTCTGCTCCAGCGACACGGGCGGCAGGAGCCACGCGGGCGCCAGGTCCTCGCGCAGCGCCGCCAGCTCCGTGTTCATGGCGACGTGGGCGTTCCAGTCCGCTTCGGAGAAGAACTCGCGGAACTGCCGCTCCAGCTCCCGCTCATCCGAGCCGAAGAGCAGGTAGCGCTTGTCCATCGTGGGCAGGAAGTAGTGCGGGTCGCGGCGCTTGAGGGGCAGCTCCAACTGGAGCTCCTTCAGCAGCTCCGGCGGCATCAGCCCCAGGAGGTACGCGCCGGTGGAGACGCCCAGCTTCGGCGCCGTGCGGAACGGGTACTCCGTCTTGCACGCGCCGCCCACCTGGTCCTTCTCTTCCAGCACGGTGACCGACAGGCCCCGGCGCGCGAGCATCGCCGCCGCGACAAGTCCGTTGTGGCCCGCACCCACCACGATGACGTCTGGCATGGTCTTCCTCCTTGGGGAAAAGGCCGTTCCTAGCCGAGCCGCGGCCTCCCCGACAAACACCGTGCGTCTTGCGCAGGACGCCAGGTCCGGAAAGAGTCGCGCCAGCCACGTGAACGCCCCCACCTCCGACGCGCCCCCGGCCCCCGTCCTTCCCCAGGCTCCAGTTGAACCCCCGACGCCCGTCGTCCAGACGGGTCTGCCCGGAGGCTTGCTCATGCTGGGGCTCCTCGCGGTGGCGCTGGTGCCGTGCGCCCTCGCGGTGAGCGAATTGGGGCGCATCCACCCGGACGAGGTGTTCCAGGCGCTGGAGCCCGCGTACTGGCGCGTGCACGGCTACGGCGTGCTGGCCTGGGAGTGGCGCGAGGGCCTGCGCAACTGGGCCGTCCCCGGCGTGCTGGCCGCCTTCCTCAAGGTGGCACACGGGTTCGGCATCACCGACCCGCGCGTCTACCGGGGAGTGGTGGCGCTGCCTCAGTTCGCCCTGCATGCCTGGAGCCTGTGGGCCGTCTACCGCTTCGCCGAGCGCCGGGCGGGCCCGTGGGGTGGGGCGCTCGCGGTGCTGCTCGTGGGGCTGAGCGCGCCGGTGCTCCTCTTCGCCGGACGCACCCTGTCCGAGTCCTTCTCCGCGTCCTTCCTCCTCGTGGCCATGGAGGCAATGGACCGGCCGGACACCGGCGCGGACGCACGCATGCGCCGGGCGGGACTCCTGGGTGGCATGGCCCTGGGGCTCGCCGTGGTGACGCGCTACCCGTCCGCCCTCTTCGTGGTGGCCGCGCTCCTGTGGCTGGCCGTCGCCCGGAGGTGGCGCCTGCTCGCCTTCACCTGCGTGGGCGGCGCGGCGGTGGCCGTGGGCCTGGGCCTGCTCGACTGGGGCACTTGGGGCACGCCCTTCCACTCGTTCCGGGCCTACGTGGACTACAACCTCCTCTCCGGGAAGGCCGCCGCCGCGTTCGGCGCCTCACCGCCGGACTTCTATTGGGGGCCGCTGCTCCAGGCCGTGCCCCTCTGGGCCTGGGCCGCCGTGCCCTTGTCGCTGGCCCCCCTGGTGCGCTTTCGCGCGCTGTCCCTGCCGCTCACCTGCGCGGCCGTCTACACCGCCGTCCTCCTGGCCACGCCCCACAAGGAGGAGCGCTTCCTCTACCCGGGCCTGGTGGTGGCGCTGCTCGCGGCCGCGGCCCAATTGGCCGCGTACTTCTCCACGCTCTCCCGGCAGGGCCTGAGGAACGGGGCGGCGGTGCTCGCGCTGGCCCTGGGCTTCGTGCATGGCCGTGGCTTCCCGTCCAACGACCTGCGAGCGGACCAGTTCCGCGCCATCTCCCGGGCCACGCGGGGGGACGCGACGGGGCTGCTCATCGTCAACGAAGGGCTGTGGGGCTCGGGGGGCTTCTTCTACATCGGCAAGAACATCCCCTGGCGCACCTGCGACTGGCCCCGGGACGCGGCCTTCCAGGCCTCCATCCGCGACCGGGCCTTCAACCGCGCCGTCACCTTCGAGGGCCGGGCCCTGCCGGAGCTCCAGGCCGCCGGCTTCCGCGTCGTCCGTGAGGTGGGGCGCGAAACCATCCTCGTCCGCGACTGAAGCGAGGTGGTAGCCGGGCAGGGGAGAGCAAGCCCGCAAAGCCGAAGCGCCGGCATCCCCGGAGGGATGTCGGCGCTTCAGGTGAGACAGAACGGCCGGGACACACGCGGAAGTACGCTACCGTTGCTTCCTTCCGGACCTGGCGGGGTTCGCGCCCCCACGTTGTCCCGACCACAAAATCAGTGCTGCAACTTCGAAAATAACAACGGAGAGGGTGGGATTCGAACCCACGATACCCTTTCAGATATGCACGCGTTCCAGGCGTGTGCCTTCAACCGCTCGGCCACCTCTCCAATCACGATGGAGCGGAGAGCGTAGGATTCGAACCTACGGTACCGTTACCGGTACGCCTGATTTCGAGTCAGGTGCCTTCGACCACTCGGCCAGCTCTCCAGAGTATTCAGTTTTCACGTCGCTTCGCGCGCAAGCGCTCGAAGAACGTCTTGAGAAGCTGGCGACTGTCTTCCGCCAGGATACCACTTGTCACTTGAAGCCGGTGGTTGTGCCGGGGCTCTTCCACCAGGTTGTACAGCGAGCCGACCGCACCCGCTTTCGGATCCATTGTACCAAAGACGAGCCGGGTGACACGAGACTGAACGAGAGCACCGGCGCACATGGCACACGGTTCCAGCGTCACGTAGAGGGTCACTCCGGAGAGTCGCCACGCATCGCGTGCTTTCGCAGCGGCGGCGAGGGCAATCATTTCGGCGTGGGCGAAGGGATTCCGGTCGCATTCGCGGCGGTTGTATCCAATGCCCACGACGTTTCCGTCGAGCACCGCCACCGCACCTACCGGCACTTCCCCAAGTGAAGCCGCTTCCCGCGCGAGCTCTAAAGCCTGCTGCATGAAAGCGATGTCGTCACTCATGTTACATGCGCGCCCGAGAAGAAGTGGCGCTCCCTGGAGGATTCGAACCTCCGGCCTTCGGATTCGTAGTCCGACGCTCTATCCAGCTGAGCTAAGGGAGCATTTCTTCCGGCTGCTGCTTTACATCAAGTGGCGGAGAGAGAGGGATTCGAACCCTCGATACCCTTGCGAGTATGCAGGTTTAGCAAACCTGTGCCTTCAGCCTCTCGGCCATCTCTCCAACTCTTCTCTGTCAAAGAACCACGAAACTCAAGCTCAAAATCGGAGGCGGTAGGATTCGAACCTACGGAAGGCTTTCACCTTCTGCGGTTTTCAAGACCGCTGCCTTCAACCGCTCGGCCACGCCTCCACAGCAGGTGCCGCTCGGTTCCCGGCGGGCCAACCGCGCCCGTGGGGCCGCCCTTCTACATCATTTCTTCCCTGTGGCAAGCGAGATGTTGGCCCCTTTTTACGTCGGGGCCCCCATCGCCCTGACTAGAGGGGGCGCAATTCCTTCAGCCCGCCCATGTACGGCACCAACGCCTCCGGGATGGCGACGCTTCCGTCCTCCCGCTGGAAGTTCTCGAGGATGGCGATGCTCGTGCGCCCCACGGCCAGCCCGCTGCCGTTGAGGGTGTGCAGCATCTGGGGCTTGTCCCCCTTCTGGGGGCGGAAGCGGATCTTCGCGCGGCGGGCCTGGAAGTCGCCGCAGTCCGAGCAGGACGAAATCTCCCGGTACGCGCCCTGGCCGGGCAGCCAGACCTCGATGTCGTACGTCTTGCGCGCGCCGAAGCCCATGTCCCCGGTGCACAGCAGCATCACGCGGTGGTGCAGCCCCAGGCGGCGGAGGATGTCGCACGCGTCATCCGTCATGGCCTCCAGTTCCTCCAGGCTCTTGTCCGGCTGGGAGAACTTCACCAGCTCCACCTTGTGGAACTGGTGCTGGCGGATGAGGCCGCGCGTGTCGCGTCCGGCGGCGCCGGCCTCCGCGCGGAAGCACGGGCTGAAGGCGCAGTAGCGGATGGGGAGCTGGTCGCCCTCCAGGATTTCGTCCGCGTGGTAGTTCGTCACGGGGACTTCCGCGGTGGGGATGAGGAAGCGCTCGGGGTCGCCGGACGTCTTGAAGGCGTCGTCCTCGAACTTGGGCAGCTGGCCCGTGCCCATCATCGTCTCGCGCAGCACGAGGTAGGGCGGGAGCAGCTCCGTGTAGCCCTTGGACGTGTGCACGTCGATCATGAACGTGACGAGCGCGCGCTCCAGCCGCGCCAGGGCGCCCTTGTAGAAGGTGAAGCGGCTGCCGGACACCTTCGCGGCGCGCTCGAAGTCGAGCATGCCCAGCGTCTCGCCCAGCTCGAAGTGCTGCTTCGGCGTGAAGAGCAGGTTCGGCTTCTCACCCCAGGTCTTCACCTGGACGTTCTCGTCCGCGCTCGTGCCCACCGGGACGGAGTCGTGGGGCACGTTGGGGATGACCAGCAGGATGCGGTTGAGCTCCTCCTCCACTTCCTTGAGGCGGGACTCCTTCTCCTTGATCTCCTGGGAGACGCCGCGCAGGTCGCCGCGCAGCTTCTCCATGGCGGACGGGTCCTCCTTGGCCTTGCGCTTCATCTCCTCGTTGGCGGCGTTGCGGCGCGCGGCCAGCGCCTCCATGGAGACATAGAGGTCGCGGCGCTCGAGGAAGAGCGACTGGAAGGGGCCGAGGTCCAGGCTGCCGCCCCGAGTCTTCAGTCGGGCGACGACCGCATCGAAGTTCTGCGCAACGTTCCGGAGGTCCAGCATAGGGGCTCGCCTTGTAGTCATCCCGGGCGTGGGCCGGCAAGGCTCACCACGCACCGGGTGCTCAAGGCCGGACGCCCCCAGGCCCCGGGGGCTGACCGGAAGGGCCCCGTCGGCGGTCTACCGGAGGGGTAGGCGGGCCTGGAACGAAAGGCCCGCCCGCCGGGCCCGGTCAGTGTTCGAGGTCGTAGATTTCGTCCTCGATGTCCTTCTTGTCCGCCGCGTCCGGCTTCTTCACCAGGTACTCCTTGAAGGCCGTGATGGCGTCCTTGCGCTTGTTGCGCTCCTTGTAGGCGAAGCCCAGGTAGTAGAAGGACTGCGCGTTGTCCGGCTCGACGCTGGTGGCCTTCTTGTACCAGTCGATGGCCTTGGCGTACTGGGCCTGCTCCGTGAAGGCGCGAGCGACCTTGTAGTAGACGTACGTGAGCTTCGGATCCGCCTTGAGCGCCGCCTGGTAGCGGCGAACGGCGTCGTCCCAGCGGGCGGCGTTGAAGAGCACGTCGCCGATGGCGCCCATCACCCGCGTGCGCTGCGGATCCGCCTTGAGCGCCGCCTCGAAGGAGGTGATGGCGTCGTCGAACTCGGCGCGCTCCAGGTGGGCGTGGCCCAGGGCCTCATGCGCGTCCGCGTAGTTGGGCTCCAGCTCTACGGCGGCCTTCCACTGCTCGACGGCGTCCGGCAGCTTCTTCGCGTCGCGCAGGATGACGCCGTACGCGTAGTGGTAGTCCGGGCGCTTGGGCGCGCGGTCCACGGCGGTCTTCATGCTGTCGAGCGCCTGGGTGTACTCGGAGCGCTTCGCGCGCACGAGGCCCAGGTAGTAGAGCGCCTCGTGGTTGGACGGCTCGTTGCGCAGCGCGAGGCCCAGGTTGCTCTCCGCGCCGGCCAGGTCGCCCTTCTCCAGGAGCACCGCGCCCAGGGTGATGGGCGTGGTGATGGAGCGGGGGTCCTCCGCCTTGGCCTTCTCCAGCTCCGCGGCGGCCTCGTCCAGCCGGTGCAGCCGCCAGAGGACCAGGCCGCGCTGCAGCCGGCCGTCCTTCAACAGGTGCGGATCCAGCTCCAGGGCACGGTTGGCCTCCGTCTCCGCGCGGGTCGCGTCGCCATTGAGCAGGGCCACGCGTGACAGGCCCAGGTGGGCGTCCGCCAGGTTGGGGTCCAACTGCACGGCGCGGTCGAACTCCTGCTGCGCGAGCAGGCTGTTGTTCTCCGCGAGCGCCAGCTCTCCCAAGCCCGCGTGCACGCCCGCGTGCTCCGGCGCCTGCTGCGCGGCGGCCTCCAGCAGGCCGCGCGCGTCCGCGTTGCGGTGCTGCCGGAGATACAGGCGGCCCAGGTACAGGCCCGCGTCCACCAGCTTCGCGTCGGCGGCGTTGGCGCGCTTGAAGTGGCCTTCCGCCTCCGTGGGCTTGTCGAGCGCGTCCTCGATGCGGCCGTAGAGGTATGCGATGCGCGCCTCGTTGGGGAAGCTCTTGCTGGCGGCCTCCACGGCGGTGAGCGCGTCCTGCATCTTGCCCGTCATCACCAGCGCGGTGATGTGGCCGTCCACGAACCCCAGGTTGTCCTTGTCCTCCTTCGCGAGCGAGGCGTAGAGCGGCAGCGCGCCGTCGTAGTCGCGCTGCGAGCGCAGCACCTGGGCCAGCTGGGACTTGATGAAGTCGGAGTCCGGGTTGGCCTTGAGGGCCTCCTTCAGCTCCGTTTCCGCTTCCTTGGGCTTGAACTGCTGGAAGAGGGCCATGCCCTTGAGGCCGAGGGCGCGGGAGCGTTCGGCGGGCCCCAGCGCGTCCTGGAGCTTCAGGGCGCTCTCCACGGCCTGGGCGCCCTGCTCGATGTTCGACTTGCGCACCAGCAGCTCCACCGCGGCCAGCTCCACCGCGGAGGCGGCGTGCTGCGGATCCGCGGCGAGCGCCTCCGCGTAGGCCTTGGCGGCCTCGTCGGCCTTGCCCTGCGCCTGGTACAGGTTGCCCAGCGCGTGGTGGGCCTTGGCGGACTTCGCGTCCTTCTCCAGCACCTTGGTCAGCGTGGCGACGGCGTTGGGGATGTCCTTCTGCTGCGCGTAGGACTCGGCCAGGAGGAAGGAGAGCTCCAGGTCGCCCTGGTTGTCCTCGCGGCTGGCGGCGTCCTGCAGGCGGGCCTGCACCTCCGCGGCCCTTCGCTGGGTGAGCGCGATTCCAGCGGTGGTCTTGATGACCTCCACGTTCTTCTCACCCAGCAGCTCGATGGACTCCATGTGCTTGCCGCACGCGCTGAGGTCGGAGCGCTCTCCGTCCGCGTAGCGGCGCTGCAGGTAGGCGACGGACTGGCACCAGAGGGCGCGGACCTCCGGGTACTCGTTCTTCGCCAGCACCTGGGCGCTCTTCTTGCGCGCTTCCTTGTAGCTGGCGTACGTGTCCGCCAGCAGCCCCTTGCGCGCCTCCTCGACGAGCTTCGCCTCGGCGGAGCCGGCGGACACGCGGGACGGGAAGAACTTGTTGCGGCCGAAGGCGCCGTATCGGCTGGCCTCGAAGCTGGCGCCGGTGCCCAGCACGACCACCGCCACGCCCGCGGCGATGATGAGGGGCAGGCGCTTCTTCCACTTGGCGTCGGCGGCGCTGCGGTCCACGACGGACACCGCGGCCATGCGGCCTTCGTAGAGCTGGCGCAGCCGCTCCATGCTGGCCTGGGGATTGGCGGGATCCGTGGCACCCGTCGTCTCCGGAGCCGGCGCGCCCGGGGTGGCCGCGAGCGGCACGGCCTTGGCCGGGCCCTCCATCAGCCGCTGGATGGCGGCGGCGAAGACGGGCACGGTGCCGATGGCGGACCACGCCTCCGAGTCCGGTGACACGTCCTCGTTGCCGAGGAGCTGGCCGTCCTCGAGCATCTTGACGATGACGCCCTCTTCGAACGGGCCGAACATCTTCCCGGAGCGGCGGCGGACGTGGAAGCGCTTCACCTGCACGCGGCCACCGGCGTCCTTGCCGGCGCTGTCGTCGATGAAGCTGAGCATCTCCAGGCCGTCCGCGGGGCCCGCGGCGGGCGGGGGCGGCAGCGGCGCGGAGAGGTCCGCTTCCAGGTCATCCACGGGCGCGGCGGTGGGGTCGAACTCCAGCGCGTCCGGAAGGCCCGTGGCCGCGGAGGACGGGACGGGCGCGGGGTCGCCGAAGTCCACGTCGCCGAAGTCCGTGGCGGGGTTGATGCGCGCGGGCGGCGCGGCCGGGGCGGGGTCGCCGAAGTCCAGCTGGAAGTCCGGAGCGGGCGGCGCGGCCGGGGGCGGCGACGAGAAGTCCACGGCGAACGGATCATCCGTGGGAATGGGGGCCTGGCCGTACGCGGGGGCAGGCGGCTCCGCGAAGTCGAAGGACACGGCCGAGGGCGCGGCGGGCGAGGGCAGGTCCGAGAAGTCCATCGCCTGGGGCGCGGCGGGCGAGGGCAGGTCGGAGAAGTCCAGGCCGGGCGAGGGCGGCAGGGCGAAGGGGTCCTCGCTCGCGGAGGGCAGCCCGCCCATGTCGTAGGACGGCGCGGCGGGCGGCGGGGGCAGGGCGAACGGATCTTCGTCGGGGGCCGGGGCCCCGTAGGCGGAGGGCGGCGGGAGACCGAACGGATCCGCTTCCAGTTCCGCGGGGGGCGGGGCCAGGGCGAACGGATCCGCCTGGGGCTCCGGCTCGCCGTAGCCGTAGGTCTGCGGATGGGGACGCGACGCCGCGGGGCCGTGGGCGTTCGACGGGTCGTTGATGTCGAAGGTGAACGCGTCTTCGGGCGCGGGCTGCGCGGGGACGGGCAGGGTGCCGTCGTCCGCGAAGTCGAAGTCGGGCGTGCCGAAGTCGGCCTCGGCGGGCGGGGCGGCGGCGACGGGATCTTCGGAGAAGTCGAAGTCGCGCGCGGTGCCGGCGGACTCGTGCGTGCCGTAGGCGGCGGGCGCGGCGGGCTCGCGGAAGGCGGCGTTGGGGACGGGGATGGCGACGACGCGGGTCACGTCCTCGCGCGGCTCGGAGAAGTCGGTGGTGTCGACCGAGGAGAACTCGCCGCTGCTCACCTCCGCGAAGTCGTCCTCCGCGGCCATGGGCGCGGGGGCCGGCGGCGCGGCGTCCATGTCGAAGCTGAACGAGTCGTCCGGCAGGGCCACCGGCGCGCCAGGTCCCGCGTCGAGCGAGATGGCCCGGGGCGCGGCCACGCCCGGCGAGGCATAGGCCGCGGGCGGGAGTTCGTCGTCGAAGGAGAACGGATCCTCGGGAACGGGCGGAGCGGCGTTACCCGGCAGCGGGATGGCGGCGGGGCGTGGAGCGGCCGCGCCGGGCAGTGGGATGGCGAGGCCCGCGCCCATGGGGATGGCGGCGGACTGCGGCGCGGCGCTACCGGGCAGCGGGATGGCTGCGGATCGCGGAGCAGCCGTGCCGGGCAGCGGGATGGCCGGGCCCGCGCCCATGGGGATTGCGGCGGACTGGGGGGCGGCTGCACCGGGGAGCGGGATGGCGGCGGACTGCGGCGCGGCGGCGCGTGGCGCGGCGGCTCCCGGCAGGGGGATTGCGGCGGACTGGGGTGCGGCGGTGCCCGGCAGCGGGATGGCGGCGGACTGCGGCGCGGCGCTACCGGGCAGCGGGATGGCGGCCGACTGCGGAGCCGGAGCGGCCGCGCGCGGGGCGGCGGTGCCCGGCAGGGGAATCGCGGCGGACTGGGGCGCGGCGCTGCCGGGCAGCGGAATGGCGGCCGACTGGGGCGCGGCAGTGCCGGGCAGGGGAATCGCGGCGGACTGGGACGCAGCGGCGCCCGGTAGCGGGATGGCGGCGGACTGGGGCGCAGCGGCGCCCGGCAGCGGGATGGCGGCGGACTGGGGCGCGGCGGCCCGGGGCGCGGCGGCACCCGGCAGCGGGATGGCGGCGGACTGGGGCGCGGCGCTACCGGGCAGCGGGATGGCGGCGGACTGGGGCGCGGCGGCACCCGGCAGCGGGATGGCGGCGGACTGGGGCGCGGCAGTACCCGGCAGCGGGATGGCGGCGGACTGCGGCGCGGCGGCACCCGGGAGCGGAATCGCGGCGGACTGCGGCGCGGCGGCACCCGGGAGCGGGATTGCGGCTGCGGACTGGGGCGCGGCGGTGCCCGGGAGCGGGATTGCGGCTGCGGACTGGGGCGCGGCGGTGCCCGGCAGCGGAATGGCGGCGGGCTGCGGCGCCGCGGCCTCGGGAGCTTCGCCGCTCGCGCCATCGGCCTTGATGGGGAACGTGGTCTGGCACCGGGCGCACTTCAGCTTCGCGCCGCCGGGCGGGATCCGCCTGTCATCGATGTTGTAATTCGTCTGGCACGACGGGCAGGAGACTTTCATTGTTTTCCTTCGACGAGACCGGCTGGCGCGCGCACGCGCAGCAATGACGGGGGCGTGCGATGGTCCGCGCGGCGCGTGCAGGCTAGCAGAGCCGTTTCAAGCCCGGAAAGAACGCGTCCCCAGCGCGCACCGTTGTCACCCGGCCGGGCAGGAGGGCGGGCGCCCGCCAACACCAACAGTGTGCATCCCTTTTCCAGGTCCCCTCCCGGGGTGGTAGACCCGGCGGCGCATGGATCCCATCGTCATCCTCGGAGCGGGCCTCGCGGGCCTGTCCACCGCGCACTTCCTCAAGCGCCCCTGGCGCCTCATCGAGAAGTCCGACCGGGTCGGCGGCCTCATCAAGACCGAGGTCATCGACGGGTGTTACTTCGACCCCACCGGCCACTGGCTCCACCTGCGCGACCCGGAAATCCAGGAGTTGGTCAACACGCTCTGGCTCCCGGACCAGCTGGTGCGCATCCAGCGCCGCGCCGCCATCTTCTCGCGCGACACCTTCACCCGCTTCCCCTACCAGGTGAACACCCACGGGCTGCCGCCGGAGGTCGTGGCGGAGAACCTGGTCGGCTACGTGGAGGCCATCTACGGGGAGAAGGGCCGCGCCCTGCGCGAGCGCGACCCCGTGAACTTCGAGGAGTTCATCCTCCGCTACATGGGCGAGGGCTTCGCGAAGAACTTCATGCTGCCCTACAACCAGAAGCTCTGGACCGTGCACCCGCGAGAGATGTCCGCCGCGTGGGTCGGCCGGTTCGTGCCGCGCCCCTCCCTCAAGGAGGTCGTGGATGGGGCGCTCGGCGCGGGCAGTGATCAGCTGGGCTACAACGCGTCGTTCCTCTACCCGCGCGAGGGCGGCATCGAGAGTCTGGCGCGAGCGATGAAGCAGCACCTGACGGGCGGCGAACTGAGCGTGCGCACCGAGCCCGTCTCCATCGACTGGAAGACGAAGCAGGTCGCGCTGTCGGACGGGCGCACCGTGCCGTATTCGGGGCTGGTGTCCTCCATCGCGCTGCCCACGCTGGTGGAGCTCATCGGGAAGGGCGCCTCCGGCGTGCCGGACGAGGTGCGGGCCGCGACGAAGCGCCTGCGCGCCTTCATCGTCACGTACGTGTGCGTGGGTGCCCGGGGCGCGAACCGCCAGCCGTGGCATTGGATCTACCTGCCGGAGCCGGAGTTCCACTCGTACCGCATCGGGGCGCCGTCGGCGGTGTTCGCGCCCCTGGCCCCGCCGGACACGGCCAGTTTTTCCGTGGAGTTCAGCCATCACGGAGAGCTGTCCGTGGCGGACGCGGAGAAGTTCGCGGTGGAGGACCTGGTGCGCTCGCGGATGATCCACTCGGCGGACGACATCCTGTTCGCGAAGGGGCGGGAGATTCCGAACGCGTACGTCCTCTACGACGACGCCTACGGCCCCGCGATGGCGGAGGTGAAGCGCTTCCTGGAGCACGCCGGCATCCTCATGGCGGGGCGCTATGGAAAGTGGGAGTACGCCTCCATGGAGGACGCCATCCTGGACGGGCGGGCTTGCGCCCGGACGCTGAACGGCTGACGCAGGGAGTCGTCTCCTGTCGACGGTAGTCCGGGGGCGTGCTACGCCCCAGGGCCTTCCCTTCGGATTTCCGGACCCATGGCCCTGCACCTCTCCGTCGTCATCCCCGTCTACAACGAGGAATCCATCATCGCCCAGGCAGCCGAAGAGCTGCGTCAGGGGCTGGATGCTCGCGGGCTCGACTACGAAATCATCTTCGCGGAGAACGGCTCTCGCGACGCGACGCCCCGGCTCCTGGAGGAACTCTGCGCGAAGAACCCGCGCCTGCGCTGGTTCCACTCGGAGACGCCGAACTACGGCGTGGCGCTCAAGGCAGGCATCCTCAAGGCCCAGGGCACCTATGTGGTCTGCGATGAAATCGACCTCTGCGACCTGACCTTCTACGACGCGGCGCTGCCCCGGTTGGAGCGCGGCGAGGCGGACATGGTCGTGGGCTCCAAGGCGGCCAAGGGCGCGAGCGACCAGCGCCCCCTCATCCGCCGCGCGGCCACGCGGGTGCACAACAAGCTGCTGCGCGTGGCGCTGGGCTTCCAGGGCACGGACACGCACGGCCTGAAGGCGTTCCGCCGGGAAGCGCTGCTGCCCGTCATCCAGAAGTGCGTGGTGGACATGGACGTGTTCGCCAGCGAGTTCGTCATCCGCGCGTGGCGCGAGGGACTGAACGTCATGGAGATCCCCATCCAGCTCCATGAGAAGCGCCAGCCGTCCATCCACCTGTTCAAGCGCGTGCCCAACGTGCTCAAGAACGTGGGCAAGCTGTTCTACGTCATCCGCGTCCGCGGGACCTGAGCGGAGGGTCGCCCCATGACGGCAGCGCGCCTGGCGTCCATCTCCGTCGACCTGGATTCGCTGCCGCACTACTGCCGGATCCACGGGCTGCCCGAATCGTTGCTCGATGAGCGCGCGCGGACGTTGATCCACCGCGTGGCGGTGCAGCGCTTCCTGGAGCTGTTCGCGGCGGTGGGCGTGCCCGGGACGTTCTTCGTCATCGGCGAGGACCTGGAGTCCGACCCCGGCGCGGCGGATGGCATGCGGCGCTCCCACGCGGCCGGCGTGGAGATTGCGAGCCACAGCCACGCCCATGACTACGCGCTCACCCGGCGAGGGCCGGACGCCATCGCGGACGACCTGGCGCGCGCGGACGCGGCCATCCTGAAGGCCGTGGGCGTGCGTCCTTCGGGTTTTCGCGCTCCGGGCTACACGCTGAACGCGGACCTGTACGCGGCCACCGTGGCGCAGGGCTACCGGTACGGTTCGTCCGCGTTTCCGGCGGCCCCGTACTACGCGGCGAAGGCGGCGGTGATGGGCGCGCTCGCGGCGCTGGGGCGGCCGTCGCGCTCCGTGCTGGACACCCCTCGCGTGCTGCTGGCGCCGCGCGTGCCGTATCGGCCGGACCCCGCGCAGCCCTACCGGCGCGGTTCGGGGGCCGTGCTAGAACTGCCCATGACGGTGACTCCGGTGGTGCGCTTCCCGTTCATCGGCACGTTCGCGACGACGCTGCCTCGCGGCACGATGCGCGCCGCGTACCGCACGTGCCGGGCGGATGCCTTCTTCAACTTCGAGCTACACGGTGTCGACGTGCTGGACGCCACGGACGGCATCCCGCCGGAGCTCGCGCGCCAGCAGCGCGACCTGCGCGTGAGCGCCGCGAAGAAGATGGATCGGCTGCGCAGCATCTTCCAGTGGCTCAAGGACGACTTCGACGTCGTCACCCTGCGCGACGCGGCGGGGCGGCTGTCCGCGACGCTCTGATCAGCGCGCGGCCTTCAGGGCCTTCCAGTCCGCTTCGGCCTGATCCGCGTAGGACTGCGCGAAGGCGACCAGCCGCTTCGTGGCCTCCTTCGCATCTCCGCCCACCCAGTCCTCCAGGCACTTCGCCTGTGCCTGCGTGTTGCCGTGGGCGCGGGCCAGCACGACGCCCGCCTGCTCGAAGGTGGAGCGCAGGGCCTTCTTCTTCCCGAGCACGGCGTCGTCCAGCTTGTTCTTCTCCGGCTCCACCTCGCGCACGAGGAACGCCCGGCCGCCCATGTTCACCGCGCCCGTGAGCGGGTTCATGGCGCCGCCCAGCTCCTCTTGCGCCTTCACCACGTCCGCGCCGTTCGCGGGCACCGGCGGCGACGTCACGCCGGACGCGAGCAACTCCTTCAGCTCCAGCAGCACGGGGGGCGCCTTCGGATCCGCCGCGCCCAGGAGCACGTAGTCGCGCTCCAGTCCGTAGCTGCTGCCCCCCGCGTCCAGCCGCTCCGCCAAATCCAGCACCTTCAAGGGGACCGCCACGCCCTCCGTGCCGTCCAGGGTCTTCTCGTAGGCCGCCAGCGCGGTCCGCACCGCGGCCTTGCGCTCCGCGTCCAGCGGCTTGAGCGTGTCCGACGAGAGGAAGCGCGGACCCTTCGCGCCATCGAGCTTCACGTACTTGGACAGCAGGTCCTTGGCGGACGTGTCGCGCGCCTTGGTGACGAGGTCCTTCACCGGCCCGGAGGACTCCTTCTTGTCCAGGAACGCTCCGGGGTTCGCGTCGCCGTCCGCGAGTAGCTCCAGCGTCTCGAAGTAGTTCTTCGCGAGCGCCTCCACCGCCTTGGCCTGCTCGCTTGCGGACAGACCCGCCTCGCGCGCGGTGAGGACCGCGCTGGTGGCCAGGCGCGTGAGATCCGCTTCCGGCGACGCGGTGCCCGTCTGGTCGAAGTCGTTGAGCCCCCACACCGCCTTGCCGTCCGGCCCCCGGAACGTGCCCAGGTTGCCCACGTGCGCGTCGCCCACCACCCGGATGTCTGGCGCGGGCCGGTCCGTCAGCCGTGCCTCCTGCGCGTACGGGCCCCGCAGGTCCGCGTGGAACAGGGCGGGCATGGCGCGGAACATGGCGGAGGGGCTTGCGCGCATCTGCGCCAGCTTCTCCTTCAGGCGCGCGGGCGGCAGGTCCAGGCGCGCGTTGAAGTCGCGCACGAAGGACACGGCCTGTGAGGGCTGCCGCTCCAGTCCGGACGCCTGGGCCCGCTTGGGCGCCAGCGTGTTCACCGCCACGGTGTTGCCCGTCCGTGACGTGGTGGCCTGGGGCTGGAAGTCGCTGACGTCGGGGGCCAGCCTTCCGGCGGTGGCTCCGGAGGAGGCGAGCGTCAGGACCGTGGCGGCGACGGTGGAGCCGGGGGCGGACGTCCGGGAGGGCTTGGAGGGGATGCGCATGCGGGACCTTCCGGCGGATTATCGTCAGAAGGGCATCGCGGGTTGTGGGCCCACTCCCGGCGTGCGGGCGGGGGTGCTAAGGAGCGAGCCCATGCTGGAGCGTTTCAGCGACAAGGTGAAGAAGGGTCTGCGCGGCTGGACCGAGCGCATGGCCGGCGAGCAGCAGTCCGACCAACTCCAGGCCCTGGCCCGGACGGAGAACGAGTACGGGGTGGACCCGTTCGGGTTCAACCTGGACTACAGCCTGGCCGCCATCGCCCCGTTCATGTGGCTCTATCGCCACTACTTCCGGGTGGAGGCCTACGGCGCGGACCGCATCCCCGCGGGCCGGGTGCTGCTGGTGTCCAACCACTCCGGCCAGCTGCCCCTGGACGGCGCGATGATTGGCATTGCCCTGATGGTGGAGGGCAATCCGCCGCGCGCCATCCGCAGCATGGTGGAGAAGTGGGTGCCGTCCCTGCCGTACGTCTCCACGTTCATGGCGCGCGTGGGCCAGATTGTCGGCACGCCGGAGAACTGCCGGCGGCTGCTGGAGGCGGAGGAGGCCATCCTCGTGTTCCCGGAGGGCACGCGCGGACTCAACAAGCTGTGGCCCCAGCGCTACCAGCTCCAGGAGTTCGGCCTGGGCTTCATGCGCCTGGCGCTGGAGACGAACACGCCCATCGTGCCCATCGCCGTGGTGGGCGCGGAGGAGCAGGCGCCCGCGCTGATGAACCTGAAGCCGGTGGCGAAGCTGTTGGGCTTCCCGTCCTTCCCCATCACCCCCACGGGCACGCCCTTCCCGCTGCCCACGAAGTACCGCATCTACTTCGGCGACGCGCTCCACTTCACCGGCCGCGCGGACGACGAGGACAGCGAACTGGACAAGAAGGTGCGCACCGTGAAGGCCTCCATCCAGGCGATGCTCCACCAGGGCCTCAAGGAACGCCGGGGCGTGTTCTGGTGAGCGCCTCCACGGAAGAGAAGGACGCCGTCGCGGACAAGCGCCCGGCCGTCGTCGTCACCGGCATCAGCGGCAACCTGGGCCGCACGCTGGCGAAGATGCTGCACAAGCGCGAGCGCATCATCGGCATCGACCGGCGTCCCTTCATCGGGAAGCCGAAGGACGTCGAGATGCACCAGCTGGATTTGCGCAAGAAGAAGGCGGAGGACGTCTTCCGCAAGAACGAGGTCCGCGCCGTCATCCACATGGGCATCATGCATGACCCGCGCATGAGCGAGGAGGAGCACCACTCGTTCAACGTCGTGGGGACCACGCGCCTGTTGGAGTACTGCGCGAAGTACGGCGTGAAGAAGGTGGTGGTGCTGTCCTCGGCCAACGTCTACGGCCCCAGCCCGGACAACTCCAACTTCCTCACGGAGGATGCGCCGCTGATGGCCGCGAGCCGCTTCTCCGGCGTGCGCGACCTCATCGAAGTGGACATGCTGGCGCACAGCTTCTTCTGGAAGCACCCCGACATCGAGACGGTCATCCTGCGGCCCGTCCACATCGTCGGGCCCACCATCAAGAACGCGCCGTCCAACTACCTGCGGCTGCGCCACCCGTGGACCATGGCGGGCTTCGACCCCATGGTGCAGCTCATCCACGTGGAGGACGTCGCCCGCGCCATGGTGGAGGCCCTGCGCCCGGAGCCCAAGGGCGTCTACAACGTCGTGGGCCCCGGCCAGGTGCCCCTGTCCGCCGTGCTTCGCGAGCTGGGCCACACCGCGATCCCCGTGCCACACCCCGTGGCCCGGCCCCTGTTGGGCCTGATGTTCCGCTACCGGCTGGCCAACTTCCCGCCGCCGGAGCTGGACCACATCCAGTTCCTCTGCGCCGTGGACGGCAACCGCTGGGTCCAGGACGTGGGCTGGAAGTCCCGTCACTCCATGCGCGACACCATCCGCTCCGTCATAGGGGAGTAGCGGGGGCGCGGCGGCTTTTCGTGGGGCCCCGCGACAGTTCCCTGACAGTCATGTCAGGGGGAACGTGGCGGGATGGCAGGGAGGGCCTGACAACTCTGTCAGGCATGGGACGGTGGCGATGGGGAGTGAGTGCCGCCAAGTTCCTGATTTTCCGTGGGAACCAGGGGCAGGGTAGGGGGCGGAGGAGTTGGCATCCGCATTGCTCTAGAGACCAGGCAACACGGCGGGGTCGCAGCGGGCCGGAAGTACCGCGCGACATCGTCACCCTGGTAGGGGGTTCCATTGGGGAACTCTCGACGCCCATCGTCTCGGCCGGCCCCGAGACGGTGGGCGACTTTTTTGCGGGCTACGGGGACGGCTTCTCCCGTGGCTCCAGCTCGCCCGCGAAGGGGCCCGACAGCTGCTTCTCCAGCAGCCAGGCTCCGTCCCGGAAGACGAACTCCGAAGTGACGGTGTCGGTCTGCTCCGTGACGGAGGGCAGGCGCATCCACTGGATGCGGCTGTGGACGGTGGCATGGCGGCCGTCCTCGGCGAGCTTCACGTCCTCGATTTCGAAGTCGGTGACGGTGAGGTCGCGGTCGTCGTGGAGCTCGCGGCGCTTGCGGTCGAAGTCCTGGCGCTCCTCGGGGACGAGGAAGGTGGACACGGTGCGGTAGTTCCTCCAGCGCAGGTTCTTGTGGAAGCCCTCGACGACTGGGCGGAGCGCTTCCATGTCCGACTTGGGAGGGGTGTGGGCACAGGCCCCACCGAGGAACAAGGAGACCATCAGGGCAGACAGGCGTTTCATGGCCGCGACGCTACCAGCCGCTGGGCGGAACGGACGAGGGCAGTGGTATGGTCCGCGCTCCCCCGCTTAGCGCACCGGAGTCGCGACTCAACATGGCCAAGTCGATGGTGGAGCGTTACGAGCAGCTCCTCCGGCAGGACCCGACCTCTTCCGTCTTCGTGGAGCTGGCGAAGGCGCTGCTGGAGAAGGGAGACGCTCAGCGCACCATCGAGGTGTGTACGCAGGGCATCTCCAACCACCCCACGTCCGTCGTGGGGCGGGTGCTGTGGGGCAAGGCGCTCATCCAGCTGGGGCGGCCCGCGGAGGCGATGGAGCAGTTCGACCAGGCCATCGCCATCGAGCGGGACAACCCGTACGCCTACAACCTCATTGGCGACGTGCTCCTGCAGCGCGGGCTGTACCGCTCCGCGCTGCCGATTTTGCGCAAGGCCGTGGCGCTGCAGCCCAACAACGGGCGCGTGAAGCAGTGGTTGGATCAGGCCCAGCAGGCGCTGTCCGGTGGACCGGCGCCCATCTTCGCGGACCTGGGCGTCCTGGCGACCCCCGCGGCCGCGCCGGAAGAGGACGCGCCGGAGCCGCCGGGTTCGGAAGCGGCCCCGTCCGCGTTCGAGGCGCGTGCCGCCGCGGCGGCGGGACTGGAACCTCGCCGCGCTGCCCGGACGGAGACGCCGGCGGGTGGAACGGATGCGCAGGCGGCCTCCAGGGTCGCCTCCGTCGAGGCGCATGGTGGGCCCTCGGCTCCCGCAGGGACGCCGGTGGTGGAGGACGCTCGGGGCTCTGGCCCAGTGGATGCGGGTGATCAGGGCGCCTCGCGGCGGGATGCGGCGCGTGGCGGTCCGGTGGATCCGGGGCAGGAGCCCGGTTCGGGGCGCGGGCGTGCGGCCAGCGGTCCGTCGGATCCGGGACAGGAGCCGGGCTCGGGCCGAGGACGTGCGGCGTCGGGTGCGGATCCGACGAGCGAAGGCGCTTCGGCCTCGGGCCAGGAGTCCGGCTCGGGTGACTCCGCAGATCCGGCACGTGGCGACGCCGCGCCGTCGGATCCGGGCGCGGAGGCTTCTTCCGCTCCCGTGCAGGCGGCGGATCCAGGGGCCTCCAGCCGCGGGCGCAAGTCCGGGATGCTGGCGGATCTCCCGGATGCTCCTCCGGCGGATGAACCCTCCGCGCCGCAGGGCGGGGGATTGCTCGGGGACCTTCCTCCTCCGGAGGCGGTGCGGGCTCGCACTGCCGCGCCGGTAACGCCGGCTCCGGTCTCTTCGGCTTCGGGCGGCAAGCGCTCGCTGCTGGACGACATCCCGGATGCGACGGAGCTTGCGGCGGCCGCGGCCCGCAACAAGGCGGCGGCGAACGCGAAGGACACGGAGGCTCTCGCGGCGAAGTACGAGCGCGAGATGCACGAGAAGATCGCCAAGGAGCGGGCGAAGCAGTCCCTCCTCGAGCGCTATGGCGCGAAGACCGTGGCGCTCTTCGTAGCCCTTATCTTCCTGGGCGCGAGCGCGGGCTTCTTCATCCTCTACCGCTCCCGTCAGGGCGGCCAGACGCTGTCGGAGACGCTGGAACTCGCGAAGCGCGCCGTCGCGCAGGACACGGGCGCGTCGCTGGATGAAGCGCTCCGCCAGCTCGACCGCGCGCGCGACATGGACGAGGCGAGCCCCGCCGCCTGGGCGCTCGCGGGCTACGCGCACGCGCTGCGCTACCTGGACCATGGCGCCAACGCGGAGGACCGCCGGCTCGCGCTGGAGGCGCTGGAGAAGCCGGGCGTGAAGGACGGCTTCAATGGCCTGGTGCTGGCCACCAACGCGCTCGTCGCCGACGACCGGGCCCGTGAGTCCGCGAACCGCGCGCTGCTCGCCTCGCAGGACGACGTGACGGAGGTGCACTCGCTCGCGGGCAGCCTGCTTATCGCCGCCAAGGACGAGAAGAAGGCCCTGGATCGCTTCGACCGCGCGCTCAAGGCGTCGCCGGGCAACGTCCGTGCGCTGGTGGCGCTGGGCGACTACTACCTCGCCTCCGAGGACTTCGCGCAGGCGCTGGAGATGTTCAAGCGCGCGCGCGAAGTCTCCAAGGAGCACCCCGCCGCCCGCATCGGGATGGCGGAGAGCCGGCTCGCGCTGGAGCAGGACCTGGACGCGGCGCTGGCGGACGTGGCGCCGCTCGCGCAGGACGCGAAGCTGCCCCCCGCGCTCCAGCCCCGCCAGCAGCTGGTGCACGGCGAAATCCTGTCCGCGCTGGGCAAGTACGACGAGGCGCGCACCATGCTCTCCAAGGGCGTGCAGGGGCCGCTGGCCATGGACTTCCAGCTGGCGCTCGGGGCCGCGGGCCGCGCGGCGGGCAAGCTGGAGGCCGCGCAGCAGGCCTATGAAGCCGCGCTGAAGCTGCAGCCCAAGAGCGAGGCCGCGAAGGAGGGCCTGGGGCGCACGCTGCTGGACCGCGACCGCGAGAAGGAAGCCCTGCAGCGGCTGGAGGCCGACGGCGGCCGCAAGGTGTCGCTGGTGCGGGGCGCGGCGTACGCGCGGCTCGGGGACTGGAAGCGCGCCCGCGTGGAGCTGGGCAAGACGCGCGTGAACGACCGCTATCCGCCGGAGGCCGTCGCGTGGCTCGCGCTGGCGGACGCGCACGAGGGCAACGGCGCCCAGGCGCGCGACGTGCTGGAGAAGGCGCTGGCGAAGAAGCCCCGCACGGACCTGCGCGTGGCGCTGGGGCAGGTGTACTGGCGGGAGCGCGCGCTCGACAAGGCGCAGGCCCAGTTCGACGAGGCGATGAAGGACCCGCGCGACTACGAGGGCGCGTGCTCGCTGGGGCGGCTGCTCCTGTCTCGCCGGCTGCCGGACATGGCGCTCAAGCCGCTGACGCAGGCGGTGGAGCGCAACGGCGCGCATGGCGAGGCCCGCGACGCCCTGGGCCGCACGCTCCTGGCGCTGGGCCGCACGCCGGAGGCGCTGAAGCAGTTCGAGGCGTGGCAGCTGGACAACCCGGGCAGCGCGGCCGCGCAGAAGGGCTTCGCGCTGGCGCTGTACCAGTCCGGTCGCCGCAAGGAGGCGGAAGGGGCTTCCGGCCGGGCCGTGAAGCTGGCGCCAGAAGACGCGGAGGGGCAGCGGCTGCGCGCGGCGCTCCTGTTCGCCAACGGCGACGCGAAGGGCGGCTTCTCCGCGCTGGAGCGCGCCAACAAGCTGGACTCCAAGGACCCGGACACCTTCTGCGAAATCGCCCAGGCGTTCCTGCGCCAGGGGCAGGTGGAGAGCGCGGACGCGGCCTTCGCGGCGGCGCGGCGGGAAGGGCCGGACGCGACGTGCGGTCGCGTGGGCGAGCTGTACGCGCAGCTGCCGGGCGGTGGCCGTGGCGCGGCGCGCACGCTGCAGGACCTGGCCGACAAGGCGCCCACCGTCTGGGACAAGGCCTTCGCCCAGGTGACGCTGGCGCGGGTGCTGCTGGGCGCCGGGGCCGTGAAGGAGGCCCGCGCGGCGGCGGACGAGGCCGTGAAGCTGGCCCCCTACAACGGGCGCGCGTACCTGGCCCTGGGCCTGGTGGCCTTCAAGCAGCGTCAGGAGGCCCCCGCGCGCGAGGCGCTGGCCAAGGCCGTGGAGCTGGAGCCCACGGACGGCCTGGCGCACCTGGCGCTGGCGGACGTGCTGGTGCGCGAGACGGCGGAGCTGCCCCGGGCGGTGGAGGCCTACGAGTCCTTCCTGAAGCTCGCGGGGGGCGCGCCGGAGGCGAACCGGGTGAAGAAGGCCCTTCCGCTCCTCAAGCGCCGGGCGTCGCGCTAGCGTGGTCGACGTGAGCGACCCGCGGCCCCCGTCCTCCCCCCTGCTGAAGGTCATGTGGGGCAATGCCTTCCTGCTGTCGGTGCTCTACCTGCTGACGGGCATCGTCGTGGAGTCCGTCCGGAGGCGGTACCACAAGCCCTTCTTCGAGCGCCTCTCCATGGCGCTCGACTCGCTGCCGGCGCGGGCGCTGGAGTTGGTGCGCGCCATGGAGCCGCTGCGCGAGGCGTACTTCAGCGGCCGCATCACCGACCTGGGCGTGCGCGTCGTCTTCGGCCTCGTCACCGTGGCGGTCATCTTCCTGCTCGCCGTGGTGGTGGGCGCCATCATGGCCGTGCTGCGGTGGGCGCTGATGCGCGCCACCCGCAGTGGGCCTGGCGCTCCCAGGGGCTGAAACCTCCGCTCACGCCCGGCGGACGCGCCGCAGGCGGAGCAGCCACGGCAAGAGGCAGAGGCCCACGCCCAGTCCGCTCACCGCCAGGGCCATGCCCCGGCCCGGAGGGATGAAGCGCCAGACCACCTGGTGCAGTCCCGCCGGAAGCGCCACGCCAAGGAAGGCGTGGTTGGTGGGAAGCACTTCCGCGGGCGCACCGTCCACGGTGGCGGTCCAGCCCGAAAAATAGGCCTCCGAGGCGACCAGCACCGCGGGCTGTTTCGCATCCACCTCCACCGTGAAGCCGTCCGGGTCGCGCTTCACGACGCGAACGCTGCCCAACTCCGCGTCCGGCGCGGGCTGGGGCAGGGGCGTGAGGCACTCCACGGCCGCCTGGCGCCCGGGAACGAAGTCGCTGGAGGCGATGAGGGCCAGGCTTTCCTCCGGACCCGCCACGCAACGCGGCGCCGCGAGGTAGACGCGAGGCAGCGCGAGCGGGTTCGCGAGGAGCTGCACGCCGAAGGGCTCGCTCTCCGCCACGACGTATTTCTCCATCTTCCGCTTCTGGACCTGGGGCGCGTCCAGGGTGAAGAAGCCCACTCCCGCGAGCCCCGCGTAGCGCCGCCACCACTGGCGCTGGTCCTTGAGCAGCGCCCCGACGCGCGCGGAGAGCGTGGGCAGGTACCAGTTCGCGGCCTCCACCCCCCAACGCGCTCCCACGTCGGGAACGAGCATCGTCAGGTTCGCCGCCGCGTCCCTGTCGTCCGGGGACAGTCCCTCCAGACTCGGCTGCTGGATGGTCGCGACCGCGGTGTACACACGCGTCTGGCCGAGCAGCGTTTCGCCCCCCACGCGCTGCCTCATCGTTTCGACGAAGAGGGGCTGTGCCTCAATGAGGTCGCGGTCGCAGGACACGTACACGGGCTCGGTGACCCAGCCGACGTCCACCGCGACGAGGGTGACGAGCACCAGGGCCAGGGACCGTGGCTGGAGCTTCCTCCAGACGAGGAGCAGCCCCAGCGCCAGACAGACGCCTCCGGTCCGGAGGCCGCCTTCCGTGAGCCGCTCACCAACCTGTCGCGCCACTTCCGGCCAGAGCTCCGGGCGGCCCGAATAGAGGCCACTCAGGGACTCGGCCAGGCGGGCGCCCGTGCCTGTCAGCGCGAGGAGCAGGACCCCCAGGCCCATCCCGCCCAGGACCCACGCCACGCGCCGCCTGCCCGGGGCCTCACGCGCCACGAGCGATTCGGCGCCCAGCCCCGCGAGCACCGCGAGCCAGAAGGCCACGTGCACGGAGAGCTTCTCCGGGTAGCGGAAGGGCCGCCACGGGGGGAGCAGCTCGTAGACGAGCGCATACAGCGGCGTGTGGCGTCCGAACATCAGCAGGACGAACAGCACCGTCAGCCCCAATGCCAACTGGACCCGGCGCTCCCGCCACCGGCTCGCGGCGGCCACTCCCGCGAGGAAGAGCATGGGCAGGCCCACGTAGAGCGAGCGGAGCCAGAAGTCGTTCACCTGCGTGCCCAGCAACCCCTCCGCCACCGGCGCGCGCAGGGGTTGCTCCAGGGCGAAGACATTGCCCAGCGCCATGTCCAGCAGGCGCAGCGGATGGGTTGACCAGACCACGGCCGTCTCCAGGGTGCGCCGCTCCGCGAACGTCTCTCGCAGGACGGACGCGGAGGCCCAGAGCTGCACGGCGCTCACGAGCAGCGCGAGCCCCAACCCCGCCCCCGCCGCCAGAAGGACCTTGCGGCGAGGCGCGCCTTCCAGTGGGCCGAACGCCGCCACCGCGAGCACCGTGGCGCCTCCCACCGCGAACCCCTGGGGGTCTCCCGCGAAGAGGAGGGTGCCCAGCACCAGTCCCACCGCGCCAGCCGCCGCCCACGACGCGTGCTTCAGCACCGCGTCCGTCGCCACCAGCAACCACGGGAGCGCCATGGCGGCCTGCAGGTACGGCAGGCTGTTGGTGAGGCTGACCAGTGCGCCGCCAAAGGCGAAGCCCAGGGCCCCCACCGCGGCGGCGCCCGGACGCGTGCCCCAGCGCCGCAGGAGGACATAGGTGCCCAGGGCCGCGACGGGGTAGCAGACCAGCACCATCAGCGTGAGCATCGCCGGCCCCTCCACCAGCAGGCCCAGCAGGTTCGCGGGGTGGAAGGCGCCGGTGACGGTGGCGCCCGCGAAGGGCTGCCCCAGCGAATTGAAGGGCGTCCAGTCCGGCCATTCCCACTGGCGGACGGCCTGGACCCAGAGCCACTTGGCCGGCAGGCAGACCCGGAGCATGTCCCGCTCGCAGAAGACCCCTCCGGAGGCGAGCAGGCGGTGGAAGAAGAGCAGCGTCGCCGCGCACAGGGCTCCAAGGACGGAGAGGAACTCGCGGCGGTGGAGCGGGGGCGTGGAGGACATGGCGGCTGCGGCGGGTTCTACCAGAGTCCCGGTGGGCCCCTCTGGAGTGGAGGCGGAGGGCTAGCTGCGCGACTTCGCCTTGCGGATGCGCGGGGCCACGGGCGCCGCCTGCGGCTCATGGCCCGCCGCGCGCGCCATCAGGCAGATCTCCACCACCTTGGGGCCGAAGCGTTCCCAGCGGCTCTCCCCGGTGCCCTTCACCGCGAGGAAGGCCTCCCGGTCTACCGGCAGCGCGGCGGAAAGCCCCAGCAGCGTCGCGTCGTTGAAGATGATGAAGGGCGCGACGCCCAGGTCCTTCGCCAGGTCCTTGCGCCAGCGGCGCAGCTCCATGGACGCCAGCTCGCTGTACGCCATCACCGGGGCTCCGGCCACGGCCGGCAAGGAGCGCGAGGAGGAGCCGGACGGCTTGGGCATCATGCTGCCCGCGCACCGGTCGCACTTGCCGCACACCGCCGCCGCGTCCGTCTGCCCGAAGTAGCGCAGGATGAACGCGCGCCGGCACTTCGGCGTGTACGCGTAGTCCGCCATCCGCTTGAGCATCAGCCGGTTGAGCCGCTCCTGCTCGCGCACCCGGGACAGGTCCACCGTCAGCTCGCGGAATGGGACGCGCTCCAGCGCGCGGATGGAGCGCCCCGCGAACGGCCGGCGCACCCGCACCACGCCGGACTTCTCCAGGAGGCCCAGCGCGTGCCGGACGTCGTCCTCCGTCAGTCCCGTGCGCCGCGCGAGGATGGGCAGCTCCGTGGTGGCCTGCCGCCCCACGGGAAATGTCTCCAGCAGCGAACGCAACAGCCGCTGTGACTCCGCCGCGTGCGGCTGCGCGCTGGCGGCCTTGTCCGTCAGCGTGATGCCGTACTCGCCTTCACCCCGGCCACCGCGCTCCAGCTTGCCTTCGCGCTCGAAGATTTTCAGGGCGGCGGAGACCTCGAACTCGCTTGCGCCCACCATGCCCGCGAGCGCGTGCACGCCGCGGTCGAACTCCTCCACGGCCTGCAGCTGCGCCCAGATGTCCGCCAGCACGGACTCGGAGGGGTGGCTGCCCTCGATGAGGCGCTCCTGCGTGTACACGTCCGCGTGGTTGAACAGGAGCACCGCCGTGGCGGGGTTGCCGTCGCGGCCCGCGCGGCCAATCTCCTGGTAGTACGCCTCCACCGCGCGGGGGATGTTGGCGTGCGCGACGAAGCGGATGTCCGGCTTGTCGATGCCCATGCCGAAGGCGTTGGTGGCCACCGCCACCGCCTCCTTCGCGGACATGAAGTCGTCCTGCGCGCGGCGGCGGGCGTCGTCCTCCATGCCCGCGTGGTACAGCACCGCCTTCACCTTGCGCGTGATGAGCGCGGAGTGCATCCCTTCCGCCGCCTTGCGCGTGGAGCAGTAGATGATGCCGCTGCCGCCGCCCTTCGCCGCCAGGCTCGCGCACGCGTCCCGGCGCTCCTCGTCCCCGCTGACGTTCACCACGTCCAGGAAGAGGTTGGGCCGGTCGAACCCCTGCGCGAACACCGCCGGGTCCTTCATCAGGAGCACGCGGACGATGTCCTCGCGCACCTCCGGCGTCGCCGTGGCGGTGAGCGCCACCGTGCGCGGGGGCCGCAGCCGCTTGCGCACCTGGCCCAGCAGCGCGTAGTCCGGCCGGAAGTCGTGACCCCACTGGGAGATGCAGTGCGCCTCGTCCACGGCCAACAGCTCCACGCCCAGCCCGGCCACCAGCTCCAGGAAGCTTGCGCTGCGGAAGCGCTCCGGCGCCACGTAGAGCAGCTTGTACTCGCGGGCGCGCAGCTTGCGCAGGCGCTCCGCCCGCTCCACGTCGGACAGGGACGAGTTGATGTACGTGGCAGCGATGCCCTTCGCGGTGAGCTGCTCCACCTGGTCCTTCATCAGCGCGATGAGCGGTGACACCACCAGCGTGATGCCCGGCAACAGCATCGCCGGCAGCTGGTAGCACAGGCTCTTGCCCGCGCCCGTGGGCATCACCACCACGGTGTTGCGGCCGCTGAGGACGGAGCTGATGACGGGTGCCTGGCCAGGGCGGAACTCCGGCAGGCCGAAGTGCCGCACCAGTCCCTGCTGGGCATCTTCGAGGAAGGGCAGGGACTCCGTCATCGCGCGCATGTTCATCATCCTGGATGGGCCGTCAACGCCAATCCCCTCGTGGATACCGGTGTCCCCGCGTCACAGCTCGAGCCCCGGAGGAAGGGGAACCGCCAGCGCGGCCCGTTTCAACGCCACCTCGCGCCGCAGCGCCTCCGTCCGCTCCGGGTCCAGGCGGCCGTCCACGAGGATGTCCCCTTCGCGCACGCCCGGTGGCAGCCGCCAGCGCTCCACCGTGCACGCCTGCCCGCCGTCGGTCCGCACCACCTGGGCCCGCGTCTCCTCCAGCAGCTCCACCCGGAGGGGGCTCGTCCCCAGCCCCAGCAGCACGCCCGCCCCCATCACCAGCCCCCGCCCGTGACGCACTTGCGCCGCCCCTCCCGCTCGCTGTCCGGCAGGATGCCCCGCTCCAGCATGGACACGAACGCGCCGTCTCCCACGACGACGTGGTCCAACAGCTTCACTCCCAAGATGCCCGCCGCCCGCGCCAGGTGCTCCGTGAGCCCCACGTCCTGGACGCTGGGCTCCGGGTCTCCGGAAGGGTGGTTGTGCGCGAACACAATGGCCGTGGACCGCGAGGAGAGCACCGCCGCGAACACCTCCCGGGGATCCACCGGGCACGCGCTCAGCGTCCCTTCCGCCACCCGCGCGTCATGCACCAGCACGTTGCGCGGGTTGAAGCACAGCACGTGGAACACCTCGCGCCGGAGCGCGCCCAGCGTGGGCGCCAGGTACGCGTGCACCTCCTTCGGATTTCGCAGCCGGGGCCGCTTCTCCGGGGAGCGCTGCGCGCGCCGTCCCAGCTCCAGCGCCGCCAGCAGCCGGGACGTGCGTGCAGGCCCCACGCCCCTCCGCGCGCACAAGACGCGCGGATCCTCCTGCACCAGTGCCTTGAGCCCGTCCCTCGCCACTCCGTCCGCCGCGTCCCCCAGCCCCTCCGTCCACAGGAGTCCCAACAACTCCAGGTCGGTGAGGGCCTCCGCGCCCAGCCGGAAGAGTCGCTCGCGCGCATCCCCCAGGCCCGCGCCTCGCGCCCTCACCGACCTGCCACCCGTGGCTTCCCCTTCGCCCGACTCCGCCCACGCCTCTCCACCCTGTTCCATCCCGCCTCCGTCCACGCGATGGCGGGCTTGAGCAAGGCCTGTGCCCTTCTGGGTCCACTCCGGGACGCCAGGGCAGGGCCCGTCCAGCGGCGCGTGAAGAGGCCCGGTGGCGGGACGGACAGCGATGCTCCACTCGCACTCCTGGCGTGCGAGGAGCCGAGAAGCGCTGGGGTCGGCGGCTAGAAGCGGGAGATGGCGAAGAAGCCCTTGATCTTGTCGTTCGTCTCGCGGAGCCGCTCGCTCAGCGTGCGGACGAACGTCCAGAGAAGGACGTAGGCCAGGTCCTTGTCCGTGAACATCAGCTGGTCCAGCTTCGCGCGCTCGATGACCCACACCGTACAGGACGTGTGGGCGATGGCGTCCGCGGAGCGGGGCGAATCCTCGATGACCGCCATCTCCCCGAAATACTGACCGGCTTCGAGGATGGCGAGCGCCTCTTCCCCGATGCCCGGCACGGATTTGGAAATGCGCACCTTGCCGTCGGCGAGGATGAACATGTCCTGGCCGGTGTCACCTTCGCGGAATAGGAAGTCTCCGGCCGTGTGGGTCCGGGACTGGGCAATCCGGGCGACCTTGGCGAGCTGGCCCTGGGTCAATCCCTCGAAGAGCGCAACCTTCTTGAGGACAGCGGCATCCATGGGGTCCAGGTTCGTATCATGGCCAGGAAGGCGGTGTCTGTTACCGTCCGGGCCCGTCAACGTATGAGCGCAGGAGGCGCCGTGTCGCAGGACAAGATCCAGAAGGTCACCATCATCGGCTCGGGCCCGGCGGGCTACACCGCCGCCATCTACGCGGCGCGCGCCAACCTGGAGCCCGTGGTGTTCGCCGGCGGCCCCACCCTGGAGCACCCGCAGCGCGTCCCGGGCGGCCAGCTGATGGTCACCACCGACGTGGAGAACTACCCCGGCTTCCCGGAGGCCATCACCGGTCCGGAGCTGATGGAGCGCTTCCAGAAGCAGGCGGAGCGCTTCGGCACCGTCATCCACATGGAGAACGTCACCAAGGTGGACTTCTCCAAGCGGCCCTTCCTGCTGGAGAGCGAGAGCGGCATCCAGGTGCGCTCGGAGACGGTCATCATCTCCACGGGCGCCACGGCCAAGTGGCTGAACGTCAAGGGCGAGGACACCTACAAGAACCGCGGCGTGTCCGCGTGCGCCACCTGTGACGGCGCCTTCTTCAAGAAGCAGGACGTGCTGGTGGTGGGCGGCGGCGACACGGCCATGGAAGAGGCCACGTACCTGGCGAAGATCGTCAACCATGTCACGCTCATCCACCGCCGCGACTCGCTGCGCGCGTCCAAGGTGATGCAGGAGCGCGCGCTCAACAATCCGAAGATCTCCTTCATGTGGGACTCCGCCGTGGAAGAGGTGGTGGGCGACGGCAAGGGGATGACGGGCGCCGTCGTGCGCAACCTCAAGACGGGCGACAGCAAGCTCGTCAACGCGCACGGTCTGTTCGTCGCTATCGGGCACACGCCGAACACGGAGCTGTTCCAGGGCATCCTGGAGACGCACCAGGGCGGCTACCTGAAGACGATTCCGGGCAGCACGCGCACCAACATCGAGGGCGTCTTCGCCTGCGGCGACGTGCAGGACAGCTACTACCGCCAGGCCATCACCGCGGCGGGCACGGGCTGCATGGCCGCCATCGACGCGGAGCGCTGGCTCATCGAGCACGGCGAGTAGCCGTCCTCCCTTCCTTTCCGTCCTGAGCGAGACGACACGCGCATGAGCACGAAACAGAAAACGGTGGCGGTGCACGCGGGCTCCCGGCTCACCGGGAGCAAGGCCGTGCCCGTCATGCCGCCCATCTTCCCGGCGGCGGTGAACTGGTTCGACAGCAGTGACGACCTGTCCGACGCGCTGGACGGAAAGGACTACGCCTACGCCCGCATCAGCGCGCCCAACGCGGCGCTGCTGGAGGAGGCGGTGGCGGCATTGGAAGGCGCGGAGGCCTGCGTCGCCTACGCCAGTGGCATGGCCGCGCTGCGCTCGCTGTTCGACGCGCAGCCGTGGAAGGCCGGCGACGTGCTGGTGATGCCCACGGACGGCTACGGCGTCACGCGGGCGCTCTACAAGAACCTGTGCGCCCGCTGGGGCGTGGAGCTGCGGCCCCTGGACCAGACGTCTCCGGACGCGCCCGCGCGCATCCGCGAGTGGCGCCCGCGCCTGGTGCTGGCGGAGAGCATCTCCAACCCGCTCCTGCGCGTGCCGGACATCCGCGCACTCGCACAGGCCTGCAAGGACGCGGGGGCGGTGTTCGCGGTGGATGCGACGTTCCCGTCGCCCTTCGGCCAGCGCTCGCTGGAGCTGGGCGCGGACTACGCGGTGCAGTCCACCAGCAAGTGGCTCAACGGCCACAGCGACGCGCTGGGCGGCACGGTGAGTGGTTCCAAGGCTCGCATCGATCCGCTGCGGTCGGCGCGCATCCTGTCCGGCGACGTGCTGGGCCCCTTCGAGGCGTGGCTCACGCTGCGCGGCTTGCGCACGCTGCCCGTTCGCATGAAGGCCCACAACGAGCACGCCGCTCACGTGGCGAAGCGGCTTTCGGACTCGCCGCTGCTGGAGCGGGTCATCTACCCGGGCCTGGCGTCCCATCCGGACCACGCGGTGGCGGCGCGGGTGCTGGAGGGTGGCTTCGGGCCCATGGTGGCGTTCGAAATCAAGGGCGCGGGACAGAAGGAAGGGGACCGGTTCCTGGAGGCGCTTCGCGTGGCGAAGCCTGGTCCTTCGCTGGGCGACGTGGGCACGCTGGTGATGCACGCGGCCAGCGCCAGCGCGCGCCGGATGACTCCGCAGGAACGCGCCCAGGCGGGCATCCGCGACAGCCTCATCCGCGTGTCCGTGGGGTTGGAAGACCCGGACGACGTGGCGGACGACCTGCTCGCCGCGGTGGCGAAGGGGGCTGGCCGGTGAAGATGGTGGACGTCGGCGACAAGCCGAAGACGGACCGCGTGGCGGTGGCCACCGCGCGCCTGCGCATGCTGCCCGCGACGCGTGAGCGCATCCTCGCGGGGCAGGTGGAGAAGGGGGACGTGCTCGCGGCGGCGCGGCTCGCCGGCATCATGGCCGCCAAGCGCACCCCGGACTTCGTGCCCCTGTGCCATCCCATCGCGCTCGCGGGCGTGGACGTGACGCTCACGCCCGTGGACGAAGGGCTGGAGGTCCGCGTGCGGGTGAAGACGGTGGACCGCACGGGCGTGGAGATGGAGGCGCTCACGGCCGCGTGCGCGGCGGCGCTCACCGTCTATGACATGTGCAAGAGCGTGGACCGCGGCATGGTCATCGAAGCGGTGCAGCTGGACCACAAGTCCGGCGGACGCTCCGGCACCTGGGAGCGCGAGCAGGCCTAGCGCTTCACTTCCGCGCGCATCCGCTCCAGCAAGAAGGCCACCACCGCCAGCGAGTGCGTGATGTGGCCTTCCAGGATGAGCCGGGGCAGGTCCGCGCGCGGGTACAGCTCCACGGCGATGTCCTCGCCGTCATCCAGGTCCCCATCGCTCACGCGCTCGCAGTCCAGCGCCAGGTACGAGTGGCAGCGGTTGGTCTGGAAGGCCGGGTTGGGGTGCACGACGCCCAGCGGCTCCAGTCTCTCAGCGCGGTAGCCCGTCTCCTCTTCCAGCTCGCGCGCGGCGGCCGTGGCAGGGTCCTCGCCCGGGTCGATGACGCCGCCGGGCGCCTCCAGCGTCGCCGCCTCGATGCCGCAGCGGAACTGGCGCACCATCACCAGCTCATCCTGCTTCGTCACCGCGACGACGGTCACCCAGTCCGCGCACTCCATGTGCACGCGGGGGTGCTCCCGGTTCGTGCGCGGATCCATCACCACGTCCTCGCGCACCTTCACCACCGTGAAGTCGTGCTCCAGCCCCCGGCGCAGGCGCGGCCAGGGCTTCACTTGGGACTTGGGCGACTCGGGCGTGGACGACATGCGACGGATTCCCTTTCTTCAGTTGAGCAACTCGGCGCGCTCGCGCAGTTCCCGGGCGGACAGCTCCAGGCGCTCGCGGTCCGGCGCGTCCGGGGACAGCTCCAGGCAGCGCTCCACGTCCTTGAGCGCCGCGCGGAAGGCACCCAGCGTGGTGAGCAGCGACGCTCGGGTGCGCAGTTCGCCCGGATGGTCCGGAGCCAACAGCAGCAGCAGGTCCACCACCGCCAGCCCCTGCTGGCTGTCGTCGCGCCCCAGGTACACACGGCGCAGGTTGGACAGCATGCGGTACGCGATGAGCTCCACTGGCGCGGGCGCGAGCATGGCCCGGTCGAACTTGAGCTGCGGCGCCACGCGCTTGAGCAGCTCCTCGCAGCCGTGCTCCGTGAGGATGTCGCCGTGGTGGAAGGGGTCCATCACCAGCTTGTGGTCGCCCGCGTCGCACGCCACCAGGAAGTGGCCGGGGAAGGGGACTCCGTACAGCGAGATGCCCGCGCGGCGTGCCACCTCCAGGTAGAGCACCGACAGCGTTATCGGCAGCCCCACCTTCCGCTCCAGCACCCGGTCCAGGAAGCTGTTGTCCGGGGAGTGGTAGTCGTCCTCGTTGCCCCGGAAGCCCTCGATGTCCGCGAGCACGTGGCGCAGGGCGCGCAGGGGGGCCAGGGCCTCGCCCTTTTCGCGCAGGCGCTCCGTCTCCACCTGCACCCGCGCGGCGAGCGCATCCAGCGTCCTGAGACACGCCGGAGCATCCAGGTCCTCATGGCCCAACGTCGCGATGGCGAGGGCCGCCAGGTCCAGCCGCGGAGGTTCCGCGGCCAGGGAAGACACCAACCGCTCACGCGCCAGCGGAGGGCCGAAACCAGAGGAAAAGCTCACGGTGCGCACCAGTAACCCACGGATGCTCCTCACGGCAAAAGCAGGCAGCCGAGCATCAGGCGCCCGGTGGTGCCGCGGGCAGCCGGCCCTTGATTTCCGCACGCAGGGCCATTTGGGCTGAAATCAGTCCCGCCAGGATGCCGTCCTCGAACTCGAAGGTCGGGTGCTCCTTCAGCTCCGGGAAGTCGTGCGGGTTGCGCAGCTCCTCCGGCCCGATGTTGGGCACCGCCTCGCGCGCCAGCTTGAGCACCTTCGCCTGTTGCTGGGCAATCATCCGTTCGTAGAGGGGGGAGGCCAGGGCCAGGAACTCGTTCGCCTTCTCTTCCGTCATGGTCTGTGTGCCTCTAGCTTCACTCTTGGGCGATGTCCCACTTCATCCGCCGGTAGGTGTAACGGAAGGACTCGGCGTTCGCTTCGACGGCGTCCCCCGGGCCCTCTCGCCCGTCCAGGAAGGCGACGAAGTCGAACTGCCGTCCGGCCTGGCCGTACTCGGCGTCGAACACGCGCACGATTTCGTTCGCCGGCAGCGTCCTGCGACCCGCCACGCTCACCAGGGGGATGTCCAGGCCCTTCATGTCCTTCGACGGGGCGTAGGACTTCCACACCAGCTCCGTGCACACCAGCGACTGGTCGGAGAAGAAGTCGAAGTTGAAGTCGTACGGCCGGCCCTGGAAGGTGAAGGCGCGCAGGATGGCGCGGGCCTTGTCCACCTGGGACAGCCGGGGCCGCAGCACGCCCAGGTAGTCCACGTGCATGCCGTGCTCCACGCCGGTGAAGCTCACGCCCTCGCTGATGGACTCGATGATGCGCAACGGGTCCCCGTGCGCGTCCTTGCCGGTGTACTCGGCCCACTTCGCGGGGAACGCCTTCGCCAGGTGGGCGGTGAACGTCTCCGGGTGGCCGGGCAGGGTGGCCACCCAGGTCTTCACCTCCGGATCCGCGTCGAACGTCTGGGAGAGCTCCTGCGGCGTGCCCACGTACAGCTCCGCGTGCGGCCAGAAACCCGGCAGCCCGATGTTGGACAGGAACCAGTTCTGCCGCGCGACCATCACGTCGCCCGGGGCCATGCGCGGCAGCAGCGACAGCACCTGCTCCCGGGAGATGAGCGGCTTGCCGGAGCGGTGCACGCGCGTGTCGCCCATCCACTCGGCCACGGTCTTCTGCACCGGGAACACCGCCCTCGCGGTGGTGTCCTGGGTGAGGTCCGCCGCGGCCTTGGCGAAGAGCACCGGGCCGCGCTTCAGGAGGCGTGAGCGGGCCGCCTTGCTGTCCTGCCGCATGGCCTGGAAGAGCGCGGGGACGCCGGGCTCGGTCAGCACGCCGGCCTTCGCCAGCACCGGGTGCAGCGTGGCGCGGTAGCCGTCGCCCGTGAAGAGCTGCGTGCTGGTGCCCACGTGGACGACCTTTTCCTTGAAGCGGCTGAAGGCGCGCGAGGGCAGGCCGTACTCGGGGCCGGGTTCGTTCAGCAGCACCTCCAGCTGCGCCTGGCCTCCGGTGAGGTCCGCGAAGGCCATCCCCTGCGCCAGCTCCGACGCGAGCGCGGCGTGGGTGAGGAGGAAGCCCCAGGCGTGCTTCTTCGGCTGGGTGAAGGCGGGCACCTTGAGGAAGTCCCAGTAGCGCTGGCGCACCACCTCCGTGGAGATGAAGCAGTCGAAGAAGGCGGCCCAGGTGGACACCAGGAGCTGCTTCTCGTCCGGGGTGTAGGGCACGTCCTTGCCGCGCTGGTACAGCGCCTTGGAGCGGAAGGCCTCCTCCTTGAGCCGGCGCAGCCCCTCGGTTCCCTGGCGCAGCGTCTCCAGGTCTCGGCGGGCCTGGGCCACGAAGGCGGCGTCGTCCAGCGCGTAGACGTCGCGCGGGGCCGTGGTGGCGACCGTGGCCGGGGCAGGGGACGTCGGTTCGGCGGGGGGGCTGGCGAGCGTGAGCCAGGCGGCGAGCAGGGAGGCTGCGGACATCAGGGAGGACACTCCGGCGGGCGTTGGCGCGGGGGGACTCTACCCTGAAGCGGGCGCGGGCAAGACGGCCGGTCCCCCGCTTGCCCGGCGTCGTAGGAGGTAGCGGGCGGCAGGGTGGCCCGGGGCGGGCGTCATCCCCACGTTGAGGCATGAATGGCCGTCCGGGCACTGGACGCTCCGGGCGCAAGAAAGGTGGAAGGCACGATGGCTTACGGAAAGGCTGAGGATCCCGCGCGCTCCATCACCCCGCATCTGGATGGGGTGGAGTACCCGGCGACGCGCGAGGAACTCGTCGAGGCCGCCGCGGACAGCGAGGCCCCGGTCGACATCATCAACATCCTCAAGTCCCTGCCGCAGGAGGAGTACATGTTGCGCGACCACGTGCTGCGCGACCTGGCGGAGGCCGAGCGCCGCTTCGCGATGAACGGCCTCAAGGATGACGATGGCGTGGACCGCGACCGGCGCAACATCGGGCGCGACCGCATCGAGGGTGCCTCCGAGGGCGAGACGCGCCACCCCTAGTGTCGCCCACGCGCTGACACTCCACACAAGGACGTTGCAAGACGCTCGCGGGCGCCCTGGCTTTCTGCCAGCGTTCGCGAGCGCATGCGTACGGGCCTCTTGTGGAGCTGTCTGCTGCTGTCGCTGGCTGCCGGGTGCACGTCCCGGTATCCGCCGCTCAACCCCGCGCCGGGGCTGCCGCCGCCGGTGCGTCTGGACTTCAAGCCGCCCGTGGATCGCCTCCTCACCGAATCCGTGCGCGCCACCCGCACCCTCCAGCGCGAGGGTCAGCGGGAAGTGCGCGACGAGGCGGCCTTCACCACCGAGACGCGCTTCACCCCCTCCGACGGCGGCTGGCGCGTGGCCCAATCCATGCGCACCCCGCGACAGGTGCATGACGGGCACGACGTGCCGTCCGTGTCCGGCGCCGTGCTGGAGCGCTTCACGCTGCGCATGCAACTGGCGGCGGACGGCACCTTCGTGAAGCTGGTGGGCCCGGAGGCCGCGCAGGAGGCGCTGCGGCAGGTGGCGCCGGAAGGCACCGGCGTGCCGGAGGTGGAGCGCTTCTTCAATCCGGAGGCGCTGGAGATCCGCACGCGCCGCGAGTGGGAGGCGAAGTACGCGGGGCTGCTCCAGCGCAACCTGGTGGAGGGACAGCGCACCTGGGCGGTGGACTCCGTGGACGTGAACGGCGAGGAGCGCGCCTTCCTGCTGGAGCGCACAGTGGAGGGCACGCGGCTCACGACGTTCGGCGACGCGGTGGTGCTGACGCTGAAGTGCCTGGACGCGCTGCCTCCCAACGCCCCGGCGGAGCTGAAGGCCGCGTGGGCGGAGGCCGGTTCGCCCGAGCTTTCGAAGGGCGTGACGTGTGAAGGCGAGCAGGTGGTGACGTGGGCCCGGTTCATCCCGGTGCGCCGCCTGCTGAAGGTGAAGGCGGTGGGGGCGGGCGGCACGCTGACGCTCACCACCGAGTCCCAGGCGGAACAGCTCCAGGAGGAAGGGCCATGAGCCACGACGAGTACCTCATCGAGGATGACGCGGGTGTGAAGCGCGTGGTGCAGGAATCCATGCGCGTGGCGGTGCTGGGCATCAAGACGGAGGACCACTCCGCCCAGCCCGCGTACTACGTGCCGGAGTACCTGGCGAAGGCGGGCGTGGACGTGGTGCCGGTGCCCGTCTACTACCCGGACGCGAAGGTCATCCTGGGCAAGCCGGTGTACCGGAAGCTGGTGGACATCCCGGGCGACATCGACCTGGTGGATGTGTTCCGCAGGCCCGGCGACATCGACCAGCACGTGGACGACATCATCGCGAAGAAGCCCAAGGCGGTGTGGTTCCAGTCCGGCATCCGCAACGACGCCGCGGCGAAGAAGCTGGCCGCCGCCGGCATCCGCGTGGTGCAGGACCGCTGCCTGATGGTGGACCACCGCCGCTACAGCGGGCGCTGACGGCTGGAAAGACAACGGCCCTCCGCACCCCGAAGGGCACGGAGGGCCGCGTGGCCGCACGTGGAGGTCGTCGGCCTTTGTCAGCTTTAGAAGTTGCCGGAGATGACCTTGGGCAGGGCCTTCTGCAGGTCCGGCAGCGGGCCAATCTTCCGGGTGTCATTGGCCTGCGCCGTGCCGTTGTTGACGAACAGGCCGCGCATCTGCGCGGACGTCAGCAGCCGGCCGTTGGCCTTCGCCACGCCCTGGGCGCTGACGGCGGCTCCCACGACGATGGGCGACGCGCTGGAGGTGCCGCTGAAGGTGGACGTGTAGTACTGGTCCTCGCCGTAGCCGCTGCCGAAGCGGTCGCCGTAGCCGGTGGTGACGACCTGCTCACCCCAGGCGTGCACGTTCACGCGCTGGCCGAAGTTGGTCCAGCACATGGGCACGCGCGTGGTGGCGGTGCTGGCGCCCACCAGGATGGCGCCCGAGTCACGCGTGGCCGGGTTGAACCGGCCGCCGTAGGCCGCCGCGTCCAGGTTCGCGCTGCCGTTGCCCGCCGCCTCCACCACGACGACGCCGTTGGCGGTGGCGGTGCGGATGGCGTCGTAGTTGTCCTGCCAGTACTCCATCGCGATGTAGTTGCACTGGGACGTGTTGCACGTGCAGGCCGTGCCGTCCGCGGGGCCGCCCGCGTGCAGCTCAATCAGGATGACGCCGCCCGCGCCCACCGCCGCCGCCGCGTTGGTGATGGCGCTCGCGCTGCTCTGCGCGCCAATGGCCTCCACGCCCGGTGACGCCGCGCTGGCGATGCCCGTCACGCCGTAGGCGTTGTTCGCGCCGACGATTTCACCCAGCACCGCGGTGCCGTGGTTGCGCCAGCCCAGGTCGTTGTACTGCGTGCCGCCCACGCGGAAGAACGCGGGGAAGTCCTCGTGCGTGGTGCGCCAGCCACCCTCGATGTCCACGATCTTCACGTTGGTGCCACGGCCGCCCGTCTGCGTCCACGCGTAGGTCGCGTTGATGCCGGAGGGCGCCGCGTTGAGATAGCCCTGGTTGGCCTGGTACAGCGGCGTGGTGGGCGGCAGGTCCGCCGCGGACAGCAGCGTGCGCAGCCCCGCCTCCATGGCGAAGTTCACCATCGCCGGCTCCGGGGGCGGCGCCGCGTAGGCCGTCTCCACGCTGCCCACGCGGTTGAGCGCCACCACCAGGTCCGCCACGGTGTCCGCGGTGGTGCCGGGCAGCAGCGGTACTTCGAAGTACAGGTTCAGGTCCGCCAGTTGCTCGCCGCTCGACTTCTCACCGGACAGCTTGCTCGCGTCCAGCGCGGCCTCTTCCGCCTGGAACACCCGCTCCAGCACACCGATGCGCGGCGCGCGCTCCAACAGCGCCACCACCTCCGCCAGGTCCGCGTCCACGCGCGCGGAGTCCAGGCGCAGGCCGGACAGCAGCTCACGCTCGCCCGCGCTGCGCTCGGAGGACAGGGCGCGCAGCGCGTTGTCGCGCAGGCGCACGTGGCTGCCCTCATGGAACTTCACCACCAGCCGCTCCACGAACGTGCCCGCGGGCAGCTCCCGCCCCGTGGGCTTCGCCATGAGAGCGCGCGGCGCCAGCGAGGGGGCAGCGACAGCAGCGGGGGCCAACGCCAGCAGGGACACAGCCATGACCGCGCCGCGCAGGGGGCGCTGGGACAGCGTCGACTTCAGCATGGACTTCCTCCGGGATGGACAGCATCCCCACCATGCCACGCCGGTCTGTCATTCAAATCTGACTATTCTGTTATTTCTATCCTGGTGGTTTATTCGGCCCTCATTGAACCGGGCGGGCGTGCGGAGGTGTTCAGGTGGTTCCCTCGAAGGGAACGGGGGGCCGGGCCAGGGCGCGCTCCGCGGACAGCCGGGCCTGATCCAGGGCGTCGAAGCCTCGCTCCAGCGTGGCGGGTGTCACCGGCGGCAGGTTGGAGACGACGACATAGACGGGCACGTTGCGCGTCTGGAGGACGGTGAGCTGGAGGCGGAAGTGGTCTCGCCGGAGCGCGGCGGATCCGGCGGCCAGACCCTGCGGATAGGCCATGGGGCCGCCCACCACCTTGCCCGTCCGGCTGGGCAGGAAGTGCACGAGGATGGCGTCCAGGTCCTTGCCGATGCTGCTTTCCTGGAGGGACAGCGCCGGCGCCTTGTCCACGAGCCCGCCGTCCCAGAACAGCTGGCCGTCCAGCGGCACCGCGCGGAAGAGGCCCGGGTATGCGCAGGTGGCGTGGACGCGCGGGGCCAGCTCCCCGGTGGTGAACACCTGGTGCGAGCCGTGGGTGAGGTTGGCTGCGGTGAGCAGCAGCGGGTGCGGCAGGTCCTCGAAGGTGGACACCGGCAGCGTGTCCTCCAGCAGGCGCCGGAAGCGCTCGCCTTTGAGCAGGCCCGTGAAGCCGTGCCCCCGCGACGCCACGTTCATCACCGCGCCAATGGGGTCCGGGTCCCAGAAGTTGGCCCGCGTCTGGCGCAGCACCAGCTCCTCCAGCGCCGTCATGGGCATGCCCGCCGCCGCGTACGCCGCCACCATCCCGCCTGAGGAAGTGCCCGCGTACGCGTGCGGCTTCAGTCCGGAGGCGTGCAGCCCCTTCAGGAATCCCGCGTGGCCATAGAAGCCGAAGTAGCCCGCGGAGAGGACCAGCCCGAACCGCTTGCCTTCGAGCAGGGAGTGCAGCGTGGAAGAGGGAGCCATTCCGGATTTTTACGGGATGGGTGTGCCTCAAGGCAACGCAATGCGTTGGCGGGGCCATTGTGGTTGGGGGCCTGAATCGATATATGTTGATGGCTCGATATGGACGTCCTCTCCCAATCCTTCCGTGTCCTGGGGGACACGACGCGGCTGCGCATCCTGCGGTTGGTGGCGCAGGCGCCGCTGAACGTGACGGAGCTCGTGTCGCTGGTGGGGGTGGCCCAGTCGTCGGTGTCGCACCACCTGTCGAAGTTGAAGGGGCTGGGGCTCATCCGCGAGGAGCGGCAGGCGGGCTTCACCTACTACTCGCTGGCGCTGGAGTCGGATGACTCGCGCTGGCCGCTCGTCCGGCTGGCTCGCGAGGCGGAGGACGCCGCGGGAGACTCCGCGCGGCTCAACGACCTGCTGCGCGCGCGGGAGGACCGGCAGGCGCTCAACGAGCGGCTGTTGGAGCCCGGCCAGTCGTGGTTCCTCTGGGCGGGAGCGCTGGCGTCGCTGCTGCCGCCGCTGGACGTAGCGGACTTCGGCTGTGGCACGGGCGTGTTCAGCCGGGCCATGGCGCGGTGGGCGCGGCACGTGTGGGCCATCGACCAGAGTGAGGACGCGCTGTCCCAGGCTCGAACTCTGGCCCTCCGTGACGAACTGAAGAACATCACGTTCCTGCGCGAGGACCTGCACCGGCTGTCCCTGGCCGGTGGGCGCATGGACCTGGTGGTGATTTCGCAGAGCCTGCACCACGTGGAGTCGCCCGCGGCGGTGGTGGCGGAGGCCGCGCGGCTGCTCAAGCCGGGCGGCCGGCTGGTGGTGCTGGAGCTGATGCCGCACGAAGAGAAGTGGGTGCTGGAGCGGTTGGGTCACCGGCACCTGGGCTTTTCGCCCGAAGTCCTGGAAGCGGCCCTTCGCGAGGCCGGCTTCACGTCGTTCACCCGCGAGACGCACGCGCGCGACGGGGCCAGTCCCTTCCGCGTCTTCCTGCTGACCGGAGTCAAACCGTCATGACGAGCCACATCGCCCATCCCCTGCCGCTTCCTCCCGGGGAGCACGGCCAGCGCGTGGAAGCGCTCAAGGCCGCGATGCGCGAGCGCATCCTCGTGCTGGACGGCGCCATGGGCACGCTCCTGCAGGGGCACACGCTGGTGGCGGCGGACTTCGGCGGCGCGGAGTACGAGGGCTGCAACGAGCACCTGGTCCTCACCCGCCCGGACGTCATCGAAGGCATCCACGCGAAGTACTTCGCCGCGGGCGCGGACGTGACGGAGACGGACAGCTTCGGCGGCACCCCGGTGGTGCTGGCGGAGTTCGAGCTGGGCCACAAGGCGATGGAGATCAACATCGCCGCGTCCCGCCTGGCGCTGAATGCCGCCAAGGCCGCGGAGGCGAAGGACGGGCGGATGCGCTGGGTGGCGGGCTCCATCGGCCCCACCACCAAGGCCATCAGCGTCACGGGCGGCATCACCTTCGAGGAGCTGGTGGACAACTTCGCCGTGCAGGCCGAAGGGCTCGCGGTGGGGGGCTCCGACTACCTGCTGGTGGAGACGGCGCAGGACACGCGCAACGTGAAGGCGGCGTTGCTGGGAATCGACCGGGCGTTCAAGAAGCTGGGCTGGGCGGTGCCGGTGGCGGTGTCCGGCACGATTGAGCCCATGGGCACGATGCTCGCGGGCCAGTCCGTGGAGAGCCTGGCCACGTCGCTGGAGCACACGGAGTTGCTGTACCTGGGGCTCAACTGCGCCACGGGTCCGGACTTCATGACGGACCACATCCGCTCGCTGTCCTCCATGAGCCCGTTCCCGGTGTCGTGCGTACCCAACGCGGGCCTGCCGGACGAGAACGGCCAGTATCTGGAATCGCCGGAGATGATTGCCCGGTCGCTCCGGCGCTTCTGTGACAGCGGTTGGATCAACGTGGTGGGCGGCTGTTGCGGCACGCACGCGGGCCACATCGAGGCGCTCGCCGCCGCGGTGAAGGGGCTCAAGCCTCGCACGGAAGTGCCCAAGCCGCGCTCGTCGCTGTCCGGTGTGGACTACCTGGAGGTGACGGACGAGCAGCGCCCCATCATCGTGGGCGAGCGCACCAACGTCATCGGCAGCAAGAAGTTCAAGGAGCTCATCGTCGCGGGCCAGTTCGACGACGCGTCGGAGATTGCTCGCGCCCAGGTGCGGCGGGCGGCGCAGGTCATCGACATCTGCCTGGCGAACCCGGACCGGGATGAGCTGGAGGACATGCGCCACTTCCTGGAGGTGGTGGTCAAGAAGGTGCGCGTGCCGCTGATGATCGACTCGACGGACGAGAAGGTCATCGCCATGGCGCTCACGTACTGCCAGGGCAAGGCCATCATCAACTCCGTCAACCTGGAGGACGGCGAGGAGCGCTTCGAGAAGGTCGTCCCCCTGGCGAAGGCCTTCGGCGCGGCGCTGGTGGTGGGCTGCATCGACGAGGTGGGCATGGCCGTCACGCGCGACCGCAAACTCGCCGTGGCCGAGCGCAGCTACGAGCTGCTCACCCAGAAGTACGGCATGCGCCCGGAGGACCTGTACTTCGACCCGCTCGTGTTCCCCTGCGCCTCCGGTGACGCGCAGTACACCGGCAGCGGCGTGGAGACGATTGAGGGCGTGCGCCTCATCAAGCAGCGCTTCCCGCAGTGCCGCACGGTGCTGGGCATCAGCAACGTGTCCTTCGGTCTACCCACCGCGGGCCGCGAGGTGTTGAACTCCGTGTTCCTGTACCACTGCGTGCAGGCGGGCCTGGACATGGCGCTCGTCAACTCGGAGAAGCTGGAGCGCTACCCGTCGCTGCCGGAGGAGGAGCGGAAGCTCTCCGAGGACCTCCTCTACAACCGGAGCGCGGACCCCGTGACGCCCTTCGCGGCGCACTTCCGCGAGCGCAAGCCCGCGCGCGCCCAGGTGAGCACCCTGCCGCTGTTCGAGCGGCTCCAGCGCTACATCATCGAAGGCACGCGCGACGGCCTGACGGCGGACCTGGACCTGGCGATGAAGGAGATGCCCCCGCTGGAGATCATCAACGGGCCGCTGATGAAGGGCATGGACGAGGTGGGCCGGCTCTTCGGCGCCAACGAGCTCATCGTCGCGGAGGTGCTCCAGAGCGCGGAGTCCATGAAGGCGGCGGTGAGCCACCTGGAACCGCACATGAGCCAGACCCAGGCGGCGTCGCGCGGGAAGATTGTCCTCGCGACGGTGAAGGGGGACGTGCACGACATCGGCAAGAACCTGGTGGAGATCATCCTCGCCAACAACGGCTTCCAGGTGGTGAACCTGGGCATCAAGGTCCCGCCCGAGCAGCTGGTGCTGGCGGTGAAGGAACACCGGCCGGACATCCTGGGCCTGTCCGGCCTGCTGGTGAAGAGCGCGCACCAGATGGTGGCCACCGCGGAGGACCTGAAGCGCGCGGGCGTGGAGACGCCCATCCTGGTGGGCGGCGCCGCGCTCAGCCGCAACTTCGTGGACCGCAACATCGCTCCGGCCTACGGCGGTGGCACCGTGGCCTACGCGCAGGACGCGATGAACGGCCTGGAACTGGCGAAGCAGATCGTGGAGCCGGGCGCGCACGCGAAGCTGAGGGATGACCTGGCCGCGCGTCGGTTGAAGCTGGCGCAGGAGGCGAAGGACCGGCCCGCGCCCGCGGCCCCGGTGCGCCGCTCGCGCAGCACGGAGGTGGCGGTGCTGGACTCGGTGCCGCCCGCGCCGGACTTCGCGCGGCACGTGCTCACCAACACGCCGTTGGACCACATCTGGAAGTTCATCAACCCGGTGATGCTCTACGGCCGCCACCTGGGCCTGCGCACGTCGTCGCGCGCGCTGGGCACGCCCGCGGAAGCGGAGCTGGCCAAGACGGAAGAGGGCCGCAAGGCGCTGGCGCTGAAGGAGGCGGTGGAGGAGCTGAAGGCGCTCTTGCGCGGCGGCGTGATGCAGGCGCGCTCGGTGTTCCAGTTCTTCAAGGCGGCCAGCGACGGCGACCGCGTGCTGCTCTTCGATGGCACGACGGGCGAGCCGGTGACGTCCTTCGACTTCCCCCGGCAGGACAAGGACAACGGCCTGTGCCTGGCGGACTACGTGAAGCCGCTGGAGAACGGCAAGCCGGTGGACGCGCTCTCGCTGTTCGTCACCACCGCGGGCTCGGGCATCCGCGAGCTGTCCGAAGGCTTCAAGGCCAAGGGCGAGTTCCTCAAGATGCACGCGGTGCAGGCGCTGGCGCTGGAGACCGCGGAGGGTTACGCGGAGCTGCTGCACACGCAGCTGCGCAGCATGTGGGGCTTCCCGGACCGCGCGGACATGACGATGCTGGAGCGCTTCCGAGCGGAGTACACCGGCAAGCGCTACTCGTTCGGCTACCCGGCGTGCCCGCGCCTGGAGGACCAGACGAAGCTGTTCGCCGCGCTCAAGCCGGAGGAGATCGGCGTTCAGCTCACCGACGGCTGCATGATGGAGCCCGAGGCGAGCGTGTCCGCCATCGTCTTCCACCACCCGGGCGCCACGTACTTCTCGGTGACTTGATGCGTCGCGGGCCCGAAGGTCGGGCCCGGGCGACGCGGAAGGGATAGATTGCCCCCCATGCCTTCGCCCACCATCCGTCGCGCCGTCCAGCTCCTGCCCGCGTGTGCCACGACGGGCATCGGCAGCCTGCCGCACACCCAGGTGGAACTGGGTCTGCAGGCCGCGCTCGCCATGGACATCCCGTTCCTGCCGCAGCTACCGGTGGGCCATCCCTCCGAGCTGATGATCCCCGCCGCGCTGGAGGGCCTGCCGGGCCTGCGCTTCGACGAGGACGGCGTCTGCACGGTGGACGTGGAGGGGTGGAACGCGGGGCGCGAGGCCTTCGAGAAGCGGCTGGAGGCGGCGCTCGCCTCCGGGAACCTGGAGTCCTTCGAGCCCACGGCGGACGCGTGCCGCGCATGGAAGCCGTTCCTCTGGGAGGTGGAGCACCGCAAGCTCGCGTTCGCGAAGGCGCAGCTGTCCGGTCCCTTCACGGTGCGCTCCGTGGTGCGCACCGCGACGGGTGAGCCGGTGCTGGCGGTGCCGGGCCTGGACGCGGCGCTGTACCGGCTGGTGATGGTGCGCGCGCTGGCCATGGTGCGCGCCCTCAAGCGCACGGGCACCACGCCCCTGTTCTACCTGGACGAGCCCGGCCTCTACGCCTACGTGCGGATGAACCCGCAGCACCTGTTGGCGCAGCAGGAGCTGAGGCTGCTGGTGGTGGCGTTGCAGCGCGAGGGCGCGCTCGTGGGCATCCACTGCTGCGGCAACACCGACTGGGGCGTACTGCTGGACGCGCAGGCGGACCTGGTGTCGCTGGACGTGCGGCTGTCGCTGGACGCGATGCTGGAGGAGACGGACGCGCTGAAGCGCTTCCTGGACTCCGGCGCCACGCTGAGCCTGGGCGTCATCCCCACGGACCTGGCGTCCACGTATTCGGTGGAGGAGCTGTCGGACTCGGTGGAGGCGTCGTTGAAGGCGGCGCTGCCCAACGACATCGGCTTCGCGCGCGCGCTGTCCACGGTGCTGCTGACGCCCGCATGCGGCCTGGCGATGCGCTCGGTGATGGACGCCGAGCGCATCCTGGAGGAGCTGAAGCAGGCCCAGCGCCGGCTGAAGCGGGCGCTGGAGTCCGAGCGCCCGTCCCTCCAGGGGATGCCGCCCGCGCACTGACTCGCGGGCGGCCCTGGCGGCTGACTACTGCCGGCCGAGCCGCAGCTCGCGTTCAGCCTGGTGCCAGTCGTGTTCGGGGTTGCCGTGCGTGCCGCCCCGGGCCTGGAAGATTTCGTAGGCACGGCGGGCAATCTGCTCCTGCGTGAGCGCGGCGGTCTTGCTCGTGGGCGCGCTCGCCGTGGCCACCGGCTTCTTGTCCTCGGTCCGCTCCGGCGCGGCCTTGGGGGCCGGGTTCGGTTGCGACTTCTGCGCGTTCTGACGGGCCATGGGGCTTCCTCCTGGAAAAGGCGGCCTGAAGCTTCGGACGCGCTCCTGCATCACGGAAGAGACCCAAGTCGTGTGGGGTTGCCGGAGCGACACCTCAGGTCGCGAAGTGTTGAGGGACCAACGGGCCATTCCGCGCGGAAAATCCATCAGCGGAATAGGCCCGGACGTGCGGTCCTGGAGCTGAAGCCCACCAGGCGCTTCAGCGCCCGGCCGCCTTCCGGGCAGTGCGGCCCGCCGTCTTCTTCTTCGCGGGCTCGGCGGGTGCCGCATCGCCGCCCATCACGCCATGCCCCAACGCCGCGTCGAGCGCGCGCTGCATCGCGGTGCTCATGCCCAGCGCCTCCGCTTCCTGCGGCGTGCACCAGCGCAGCTCCTGGAACGCGGCGGACTTCGTGGGGCGCTTGTCGCCCGTCACGCGCAACAGCCGCAGCGTGAGGTCGCGGTGGGTGAGCTGCCGGCGCACGCTGTCCATCGTGCCCACCAGCGTGAGCGGCGCGCCCAGTGCTGTCGCCAGCCGCTCCGTCGCCTCCGCTTCGGACGTGTCCTCCTCCACCTCCACGGCGGGCAGTTCCCACAGGCCGCCGAAGAGGCCCTTGTCCGCGCGACGTGCGAAGAGGAGCGAGCCCGCGTGCGGCCACACGGCCAGCGCCAGGAACAGCTTGCGCGGCGCGGCGCGCACCTTGGCCGGCGGCAGCTCGTCCACGCGGCCCTTCTTGAACGCGATGCACCCGTCGCGCACGGGGCACAACAAGCACAGCGGTGACTCCGGGCGGCACACCGTGGCGCCGTGCTCCATCAGCGCCTGGTTGAAGTCTCCGGGCCGCTCGCCCTTCACCAGCGCGGAGGCCAGCGCCCAGAGCGTGGCCTCGCGGTCGCGGTCTCCGGGCAGGCCTTCCACCTCGAAGAGGCGCGACAGCACGCGGGCCACGTTGCCGTCCACGATGGGCGCTTCCTCGCCAAAGGCGATGGAGGCCACGGCCCCGGAGGTGTAGCGGCCGAAGCCGGGCAGGGAGAGCAGCTCCTCCGCCTTGGACGGGAGCTTCCCGCCGAAGCGCTCCACCACCTCCTGCGCCGCGCGGTGCAGGTTGCGCGCGCGCGAGTAGTAGCCCAGCCCCTTCCACCCGGAGAGCACGTCGTCCAGGGGCGCGGAGGCCAGGGCCTTCACCGTGGGAAAGCGTGTGAGGAAACGCTCCCAGTACGGGATGACCGTGGCCACCTGTGTCTGCTGGAGCATGACCTCGCTGAGCCAGATGGCGTACGGGTCGCGCGTGCGGCGCCAGGGCAGGTCGCGCTTGTTCCGGTCGTACCAGGAGAGCAGCGGGCCGTGGAGGGCGGCGTGGCGTTCAGGGGAGACGGGGGCGGGGAGTGCCCCGGTGTCGGTGCGCTTGCGTGGGCTCATGTGATTCTTCGCGGGGGCGGCGCGGCACCATACCCGTACGGTCGGGTGCACCCGTCGTTTTTACCGACGGCATGGGGCGGTTGTCCGGCCGCCCGTCCCTCTTCTGGCGGGGCGGGCGATCGTCTATAGGATGCCCGCGTCCATGGCCCGCCCTCCCATCACCAACGACTTCTCCTGGTCCAAGAGCCGCCACGAGAAGTTCTCCGAGTGTCTCCGGGCCTACTACCTCTACTACTACCGCTCCTGGGGCGGCTGGGAGGCGGAGGCGGCCAAGGACGTGCGCGAGCTCTACGTCCTCAAGAAGCTGCACAACCGCTACACCTGGGCGGGCAGCATCGTGCACGAGGCCCTCAAGGACGTGCTGCTGGACTGGCGCGCCGGCCGTGACGTGGACCCCGCGAAGGTGGAGGCGCGCACGCACAAGCTGATGCAGGACGACTTCCGGCACTCGCGCTCCAAGGCCTACTGGACGACGAAGTACCGCAAGCCCTTCACCGGCCTTTCAGAGCACGAGTACGGGGAGGACATCCCCAACGAGTCCTGGAAGCAGAACTTCGAAACGGTGCGCTCCGCGCTCGCGTGGTTCTTCCAGTCGCGCTGGCCCACGGTGGCCAAGGGGCTCAAGCCCGCGCAGTGGCTGGAGGTGGACGCGGGCTTCGACTTCGCCCACTTCGTCATGGACGGCGTGAAGACCTTCGCCATCCCGGACTTCGCCTACGTGGACGCCGAAGGCTCCGTCGTCGTCGTGGACTGGAAGACGGGCCGCTCGCGCGAGGGCTACGACGAGCAGGTGCTGGGCTACGCGCTCTACATCGCGCAGCGCTACCGCTACCCGCTGGAGAAGGTGCGCGCGTCGCTCGTGTACCTCAACGAGGGACTGGAGCACGACGTGACGGTGGATCCGTCCGCCATGGACTCCTTCCGCCAGCACTTCGCCCGGAGCGTGGACGGGATGCGCGCGCTGCTCAAGGACGTCGCCACCAACACGCCGAAGGACTCAGAGGCCTTCCCGCAGACGGGGAACCTGGACGCCTGCGCCCGCTGTGTCTTCCGCCGTCCGTGCGGCCGGGAGCCCGCGGTGACGCAGGCCCGGCCCCGAGTCGCCTGAAGCGCGCTACCGCGTGGAAGCGAGCCGGCGCACCACCACACCCGCGGCGTTCATGCCGAAGGCGGAGGTGACGAACGCCACGCTGCCGTCAATCTGCGTGCGGTGGTCGCAGGTGTGGAATTCGTTGTCCTGCGGGCAGACGCACAGGAAGCCGTCGGTCGCGTCGTCGTAGTTGAGCGGCACCGGCTGCCGGCGCGTCTCGATGGAGTACACGGCGGTGATGCCCGTGTGGCGCTCCGTCTCCACGCCGTACTTGCGCTTGAGCAGCTTGCGGATGTCCTTGGCGAACGGGTCCATGTGCGTCTCGCTCAGGTCCTCCACGCGGATGGCCGTGGGGTCCAGGCGTCCCGCCGCGCCCATGGAGCTGACCACCGGCAGGCCCAGCGTCACGCACCGGTGCAGCAGGTGCAGCTTCGCCTTCACGTTGTCGATGGCGTCCACCACGAAGTCGTACTTGCCCGCGGGCAGCAGCGTCTCCGCCAGCTCCTCGCGGTAGAACTCGCGCAGGGCCTCCACCTTCGCCTGCGGGTTGATCTCCTGGCAGCGCTGGGCCATCAGCTCCGCCTTCGACTTGCCCACCGACTTCACCGTCGCGTGCAGCTGGCGGTTGGTGTTGGTGACGCACACGTCGTCATGGTCCACCAGCGTGAGGCGGCCCACGCCGCTGCGCACCAGGCCCTCCGCGGTGAAGCTGCCCACGCCGCCCAGGCCGAACACCACCACGTGCGCGTTGGCCAGCCGCTCCATGGCGTTGTCGCCCAGCAGGCGTGCCGTGCGGTCGAAGCGGCGCGACAGCTTGAAGGGCTTCGCCAGCGACGCTTCCGGCGCGACGGCGTTCGAAGCGACCGGGGAGGCGGGGGGAGCCTCGGTCTCGGCGGTGGGGGCGGGGGCGGGCTGCGGGTTCATGAAGGGCTCCTCTATCACGCGACGCTCGCCTACCGCGAAGGGGAGGGGAAAGCTTCCCGGAACAGGCGCCGGGCATTCTCGGTCGTCCGCTGGGCGAGCGCCTCCACCGGCTCCCCCAGCACGTGCGCCATGCCCGCGAGGATGTGGGGCAGGTAGCCGGGTTCGGAGCGCTGCCCCCGGAAGGGCGTGGGCGCCTGGTCCGGCGAGTCCGTCTCCGCCACCAGCCGGTCCGCCGGAATCACGCGCAGGGCGTCCAGCGGCTTGCGCGCCTCCGCCCACGTCACCGGGCCCGCGAAGGAGAAGTGACAGCCCTTCTGGATGTAGAAGCGCGCCAGCTCCGCGCCGCCGCTGTAGCTGTGCATCAGGATGCCGGCCTCCGGCCAGGCTTCCGCCTTCAGGAACTCCATCATCGCCGGGTGCAGCCGGTGGCAGTGCATCAGCACCGGCAGCCCGTACTTGCGCGCCAGGGCCAGGTGTCCGCGCAGCACCGCCAGCTGCCGCTCCAGCGGGGCGCCGGGGAGGGACGGGCCATCCAGGCCGCACTCGCCCACCGCCACCGCGCCGCCTTGCGACAGCAGCGCGTCCAACCGCTCCAGGTGCGCGCCGTCATCCTCCGCTGGCAGGTCCGGCAGGAACTGGGGATGGATGCCCAGCCCCACCTGGATGCGCGCGTCCTTTCGCGGCAGCGCGAGCAAGGGCTCCCACGTGTCCGGGCCCACCGCCGGAATGAGGATGCCGTGCAGGCCCGCGGCCCAGGCGCGCGCGACAACGCTGTCGCGGTCCGGGTCGAAGCGCGAGGCGTCCAGATGGCAGTGCGTGTCGATCATTGAGCACCCTTCTTCTCAATCCAGTTCAATCACTGACAGCCTCGGATGCCATGCCCTTCAAGGCCTGCCGGCACCCGTGAACGCGAAGCTAAGACGCGCCCCCTGACTTTGGTGCATCGCGACCTGGGAGGCGTGGAAATGATCAAGCGAGTGGTGTTGGGGGCGTTGTTCGGTGCGCTGACGGTGTTGGGGACGGGCTGTGGCGACGAGTGCGTCGATCAGTTCGACTGCCGTGACAATGGCGCCCCTCCGTTGGGCCAGGAGTGGGTCTGCAACGCGGACAACAAGTGCGAGCTGCAGAACCTCGTGCTCCCGCCGGAAGAGGACGCGGGCACGGAGGTTGATGCGGGCACGGAGGTCGACGCGGGCACGGGGGTCGATGCCGGCACGGAAGTCGACGCGGGCACTGAGGTCGACGCCGGGACGGAAGTCGACGCCGGCACCGACGCGGGGATGAACGTGGCCAAGGGCGGCGCGTGCACCGCGTCCGCGGAGTGCATGGCCGGCCTGCGCTGCGAGGCCGCCACCTGCCAGTCGCTCCTCATCGCCGTGACGGGCAACGACGGCGGCACGCGCGCGCTGGTGACGGAATACGACGTGCCGGGAATGACGTCGCTCAGCGCCGACGGTGTCGCCAGCGCCTACCCGCGCTTCGGCCCGGACGGCGCACAGGTGGCCTTCGTGCAGGGCGACGTCACCGCCGCAGCGGGTGAGCTCGCGGTGCGCCCGGTGCCGCTCACGGCCGCCGCGCCCACCGTGCTGACCACGGGCACGGCCTCCAGCAGCACGCGCATCCGCTACATGGAGTGGGAGCCGGGCAACCTCATCACCTGGGTGCGCGGCAGCACGGGCATCTCCACCATCGCGGCGACGGGCGGCTCGCCCACGCAGGCCACCGTCAACGGCACCTTCCCGGACCTGGCGCCCAACGGCACGGACTACGCCTACAGCGCCGCGGGCAACGGCATCTACGTCTCCACGGGCGGCGGCGTGCCGGCTCCGCTGGCGGGTTCGCCTACCTCGGGCGAGCAGCCGCACTACAACCGCACCACCTCGCAGCTGCTCTTCCTGGCCAACCCGGACAACCTCACCGTGACCTTCGGCACGGACACCACCCCGGTGCTGCGGCTGTACTCGCTGCCGGTGACGGGAGGCGGTACCCCGGCGCTGCTCGCCGACAGGACCTCCGAGAACGCGACGGGCGGCACCGTGGACTCGTACATCGCGAACCCGAACTGGTCGCCGGATGGCAGCTGGGTGGCGTACGTGCGCGCCTACTACCAGAACATCAGTGGCGCGGCCACGCTGTGCGGCAACACCGGCGCGACGCTGTGCGGGACCACGCCGGGCAACGTCATCTTCCTGCAGCGCGTGAACACCACCACGGGCGCGGCGGACGGCGCCCCGGTGAAGCTCGCCGACAACGCCACGCTGCCGTCGTTCTCCCCGGACGGCCAGCTCGTGGCCTACGTCTTCGGCGGAGCGCTCTACGTGCAGCCCATCGCCCCGGCCACCGGCCAGCCCACCGGCACCCTCATCCAGCACCCGAAGGACACGTACACGGTGCTGACCAACGAGGGTGACGACTACCGCCCGCGCTGGCAGCCCCGCTAGTCCCAGGCACCCAGAGCCCCGCGCTCCGGGGTTTTCCGGCCCGTGTTCCCGGTTTTACGAGGGAGCACGGGCCTTCGTGTTTCAGGTGCGAAGCGCGCAGCACACCTGGCGCGAAGTGACGAACGCGGGCAGTCCAGGGTCCGGATGAACCCCGAGCGGCTCCATTACCCCGTCCAACGGATCCAGGTTCCGGGACGAAAAGAAGGGGAGAAGGACTCCACCCGCGCTCACGCGAAACGCGGCACCTGGTGGAGAAAGGCTGACAGCCGTGTCGCGACAGCTCCGCGCCCGCGCGCTCCGTTTCAGCGGAGCACGGCCTGGGCTTCGTGGGGCCGGGACGCGGGCGTTTCAGCCTTCGACGACGATGCGGCGGCCCAGCGCACGGGTCATCTGCGGGGAGGTGACGAGCTCCAGCACGCCGCTCATCTCTCCGCCCGCGGTGTCGAACGCCGCCGCGATGACCTCGCCGAGGGTGAGCTGGGCCTTCTGGGCCGCCACCCGCGCGCGCTTCGCCGTGCGACGCAGCGCGGGCATCACCCGCCGCCCCTGCCGCCGCACCGTGCCACCCTTCGTCTTGCCTGCGGTCCGCTTCGCCATGGTTCCTCCCGCTACTGCCGATACGCGGGTGAGTACCTCGTCGGTCTGACACCATGCAGGCGAGGTGCCAGGGCTCAGCCTCCCCGTCAGGTCCCTGAATCCAGGGGTTTTCCTCGCGGGTAGCGGGTTTCCGAGGGGCGGACGGGCCTTCCTTTTTTCAGCCCTTCTGGGTCGTTCCTCGTTCTGTCGAGTTTTTCGTTCATCCAGCGCGGTGATTTCCACGCATCGTTCAATGGAGCGCACCGGCCCGAGGCCGTGCGACGACAGGGCTGGGTCGGGTGTCACCCCCTGGCCACAGCCCCTGCGGGCAGGCGACCGCGGTGCGGTTGGGACGCGGCGGGGATTCGCGGTAGAGGGCGGGCGCCCATGCGAGTCCAGGTCCTCTTCCACGACAACTGTTTTGACGGCGCGGCCAGCGCCGCGGTCTTCACCCGCTTCTACCGGGAGCGCGTGCGCGCCGACGCGACATTCAGCTACCGGGGCCTCGCCCACAAGCCGGGGGCGGAGGGCATCGACCCGGCCGTCTTCACGGGCGACGAGAACGTCATCGTCGACTTCCGCTACAGCCAGGACGCGCGGCTCACCTGGTGGTTCGACCACCACGCCTCCGCCTTCCAGCAGCCCGGCGACGAGCCTCACTTCCAGCGCGACACCAGCGGCCGGAAGTTCCACGACCCGCATCGCAAGAGCTGCACGCTGTACCTGGCGGACGTGGCGCGCGAGCGCTTCGGCTGGGACGCGTCCCCGCTGAAGGACCTGCTGCACTGGGCGGAGATCATCGACGGCGCGCAGTTCCCCAGCCCCCAGATGGCGGTGGCGCTGGAGGAGCCCGCGCTGCGCATCATGACGGTGCTGGAGGCGACGAAGGACGACACGCTCATCCCGGAGGTCATCCGGCGCATGCAGACCGACTCGCTGGCGGACATCGCCCGGTCGCCGCTCATCGCCGCCCCGCTGGAGCCGCTGCTCTTCCGGCACCAGCGCAACATCGACCTCGTGCGTGAGAAGGCCCGGTACGAGAACGGCGTCGTGTCCTTCGACCTGGTGGACGAGGGCGTGGACAGCCTCAACAAGTTCATCGCGTACGCGCTCTACCCGGACGCGCGCTACACGCTGTGGGTGGGGAAGGGCGCGTCGCGCGCCAAGGTCTCGCTGGGCTCCAACCCGTGGAAGCCGGAGACGCGCAAGCACGACCTGGCGGCCATCGCCGGCCGCTACGGCGGTGGCGGCCACCCGGTGGTGGCCGCGGCGAGCTTCAAGGCGGACCAGTCCGACAAGGCCCGCGCCGCGTACCAGGAGATTCTCGCGGAGCTGTCCGGCGCGCACTGAGCGCCGGACTTCGCCAGGGTTCAGGGGCGGGCGAAGAGGTCGAAGCCCGCCTGCCGCAAGAGCCGCACCACCGACAGCATGGGCAGCCCCTGCACGTTGGTGCGGTCGCCCTCCAGCTTCTGGAGCAGCGCCTGCCCCCGGCCCTCCACGCGGTAGCTGCCCGCGCAGCCCTCCCACTCGCCGGTGTCCAGGTAGCGCTCCAGTTCCTCCGGCGGGACGGGGAAGAACGTCAGGCGCGCGTCCTCCAGCGTCTCCGAGTGATGGTCGCCCGGCCCGAGCAGGCACACGGCGGTGTGGATGACATGGGTGTTCCCCAGCAGGCGCGTGAGCTGCGCGCGCGCCGCGTCCCGGTCCTGGGGCTTGCCCAGCACGTCGCGGCCCACCTCCACCAGCTGATCCGCCGCCAGCACCCAGGACTCCGGGTGGCGCTCCTGCACCGCGCGGGCCTTGCGCACGGCGAGCATCCGCACGGCTTCGTCAGCGGGCAGGTCGTCGGGGACTTGCTCGTCCACGTTGGGGGCTTCGGTGCGGTAGGGCACGCCCAGCCCGTCCATCAGGACCCGTCGCGCGCTGGAGGTGGATGCCAGGATGAGTTCTCTCATGGGAGGCCGGAGGGTAATGCAGCCGGGGAGGGGATGGGACCCCTCAGGCGGGCAGGCACGTCCCCGCTTCCTGTGCATGGGGCGGATGCCATAGCCTCCCCGCCCATGTCGCGGCGCGGTCTGCTCGCTGTCTGTCTCCTCCTGCTCGTCTCCTGCAAACGGCCCCCTCCGGCGAACGCCGACGCGGGCACGGATGCGGGCACGGTCCCCACCGCCGTGGAGGCTGACGCGGGCGCGCTCGCCGAGTCCGCCGTGGACGCGGGCCCCCTCGCCTCCGTGAAGCGCCCGGACGACGCGGTGGCGGAGGTGCACCCGCTGGCGGTGTGCGACGCGCGAGGCGGTGCGCCCCTGGACGCGGCCCGCGACTACTACGACTCCGGCCACTACGAGGAAGCGCTGTCCTGCGCCGCGCAGGCCGCCGCGCAGGAGCCGGACCTCGCCGCCGCCCACGCGGAACGGGGCGCCGCGCTGGCCGCGCTCAACCGCGAGCCGGAGGCGCAGCTCGCCTACGCCCGCGCGCTGGCCATCGACCCGGGGGACTCGGATGCGCTCCTGGGCGCCGCGCACCTGTACGCGGTGCAGTTGCCCTCCACTCGCGAGCGGGACGAACTGGGCGCCCTCTACGCCGAGCGGGGCCTGTCCCAGCCCTCCACGCCCCCGGAGCTCGTGCCGTCGCTGGCGCTGGTGGCCGCCATGGCCTTCAACGACCTGGGGCAGGCGGAACAGGCGCTGGACCGCGCCGCCATCGTGCTCGCCCGCGAGCCGGGCAACGCCGAGGCGAAGTACGAGAAGGCCCTGGCCCTCTTCGAGCTGTGCCGCTTCCGCGAGGCGAAGGCGGCCTTCGCGTCGCTCCTGAAGGACAAGGACCGCGCGGCGCACGCACACCAGCACCTGGGCCTGCTCCTGGAGCGCGAGGGCCAGTGGGCCAAGGCGGATGACCACTTCCAGAAGGCCCGAGCGCTGGAGCCCGAGGACTTCCCCCCGCCGCCCCTGCCGTCGGCGGACGAGTTCAAGGCCCAGGTGAAGCGCGCGCTGGCGGACCTGCCCGCGGACATGCGCCAGGACCTGGAGGGCGTGCCGGTGGCCACGGAGGAGATTCCCTCCGAGGACGACCTGCTCGCCAACCAGCCGCCCCTGTCGCCCACCATCCTGGGCCTGTTCCGGGGGCCCTCCCTCCAGGAACCGTGCGACGGCTCGGAGACGCCCTGCCGCTCGGTGGCCCTCTACCGGCGCAACCTGGCCCGCGCGGTACGCACCCCCGAAGAGCTGCGCGAACAGATTCGCGTGACACTGCTGCATGAAATCGGGCATCTGCGCGGGGAAGACGACGAGGAACTGGCCGCACGCGGCCTGGAGTGAGCCCCGACATGCCTTCTCTTCCCACTGCCCGGGTCAGCCTCAAGGGCGCCAAGACACTGCGTCGCGGCACCCCCTGGGTGTACCGCACGGAGCTCACCGACGCCCCCGCCACCGACGCCCCGGGAGCGGTGGTGGCCGTGGTGGATCCGCAGGGAAACCCCATCGGCCAGGCGCTCTACGCCCGCCGCTCCCCGCTCGCCCTGCGGCTGCTCACGCGCAAGGGGCCGAATGAAGAGAAGGTGGATGACGCCTTCTTCATCCGCCGCCTGGAGGCCGCGCTCGCCCGCCGCGCCGTGCTGCCGGGGCGGGACGGCCTGCGCCTGGTGCACGGAGAGGCGGACCTGCTCCCCGGCTTCTTCGTGGACCGCTACGGCCAGGGCCTCACGGTGCAGACCCTGTCGGAGGGCATGGACGCGCGCAAGGAGATGCTCGCGCGAGCGCTGGTGGAGAGGACGGGCGCAAGCCACGTCGTGTGCCGCGATGACGCCTCAGGCCGCGACTTCGAGAGCCTGCCCCGCGAGGTGCGCCTGCTGCACGGCGAGGGCGCCGCGCGCTTCACCTACCACGAGGGCGACAACCGCTTCGAAGTGGACCTGCTGGGCGACATGAAGACGGGCGCGTTCCTGGACCAGGTGGACAACCACCTGCGAGCGGGCGAGCTGGGCCGTGGCGAAGCGCTGGACTGCTTCAGCTACCACGGCGGCTTCGCGCTCGCGCTCGCGAAGCACTGCACGTCGGTGCTCGCGGTGGAGCAGGACGCGAAGGCCTCCGCTCGCATCCAGACGAACGCGGAGGCCAACGGCCGCGCCAACGTGAAGGTGGAGAACGGCAACGCGTTCGACGTGCTGCGCCGCTTCGACCAGGAGGGCCGCCGCTTCGACACCATCGTCCTGGACCCTCCCGGACTGGCCAAGCGCCGCGAGGGCCTGGCCACCGCGCTGCGCGCCTACCACGAGCTCAACCTGCGCGCCCTGCGCTGCCTCAAGCCGGACGGCCTGCTGGTGACGTGCTCGTGTTCGGGGAAGCTGGACCGCCAGGGCTTCGAGTCCATGGTGCTGGACGCCGCCGCGGACGCGAAGCGCCCGGTGCAGATCCTGGAGCGGCGGGGCGCCGGCCTGGACCACCCGGTGCTCGCGGGCCTCACGGAGACGGAGTACCTCAAGGCCCTCTACGTGCGCGCCCTGTAGCCAGGGCGCGGCGGGGCAGGGGGCTGGACTGCTACGGGATGCCCAGCTCCTTGCGCAGCCGGCCCACGACCTTGAAGTACTCGGTGCGGCTGAAGCCCACGTTGAGGATGTGGAAGTCCTTCTTGGACAGCCCCACGCAGCCGAAGCAGTAGTTGCAGTCCTGCAGGTTCTTGCTCAGCACCACGTACGCGCTGCTGGAGCAGTTCTCGCTCTGCACGCAGTAGGCGCACGCGTGGCAGTTCTTGCACTCCACGCAGTGCGAGCAGTTGGTGCACAGCTCGCACCGCGTGCAGTGCGTGCACTGGTGGCAGCTGTCGCAGTCCTTGCAGAACATGCAGTTGGCGCAGCGCTGGCAGCCCTCGCACGCGTAGGAGCCGGGGTTGCCCGGGTCCACCGCGTAGCTCTTGGACAGCTTCTGGAACTGGTCCATGAACTCGCGCTTGCCCAGGGACGACACGCCCAGGCGCGCCGCCTTCTCCTGCTCCAGCAGCTCCTGGGCCGTCTGGGTCCGCGACCCCTTGTCCTTCACCGCCACAAACGCTCCTTGGACTCTTGAGTCACTGCAGCCGGGCCAGCCCGGCCAGGTCGATGCCTCGCGCCACCCGCCGCACCTCCACGGTGCTGGGGAAGCCGCGGCTGGTGACGGCCACCACGAACCGCTCGCCTACCAGGAGGTTCGCCTCCGCGACGGCCTCGTCCGCGTCATAGCGCACGAAGCCCACGGCCTCCTTCCACTGGATGGGCGCCGTCGGGTCGCTCGCCGCGCGGCCCTTCGCCTTCTGCGCCGCCTCGCGGATGGCCTCTCCCAGCTTCAACCCCATGGTGGTGTCCACGATGCGCACCTTCACCTCGCGGCCTTCGCCCCGGGTGTAGGTGCGCTCCGCCTCCGACACGGACACCTCGCCGTACTTCCCCGTGGAGCCCGCGGTGGAACCCACCGTGAAGCCTTCCAGCGACTCCGGCAGGAACGGCGCCAAATCCTTGAAGTACACGCACGGTGCGGCGGTCGTCACCACGTCGCGCGGGGTGGGAGATGTCGTGCGTTCGTCGTCACGGCATCCGCCGCCCACGCCGAGCGCGAGCGATGCGATGGCCAGCCGTAGGAAATAGTCGCGCACGAACGAATCAAAGGGTATCCCTGGCCCGCGCGCAATGGACCTTTCGAAGCTCAATCCTCCTCAGCGCGAGGCCGTGGTGACGCTCCAGGGCCCCCTGCTCGTGCTGGCGGGCGCGGGCAGTGGAAAGACGCGGGTCATCACCCACCGCATCGTCCACCTGCTCAACGAGCGGCCGAACCACATCATGGCCCGCAACATCCTCGCGGTGACCTTCACCAACAAGGCCGCCACGGAGATGAAGGAGCGGCTCATCCACATGGCCGGGCCGCGCGCCCAGGGCGTGCTGGTGTGCACCTTCCACGCGTTCGGCGCGGAGGTGCTGCGCGAGGACATCCACCGGCTGGGCTGGCCGAAGAAGTTCGCCATCGCGGACATGGGCGACCAGCTCTCCATCATCCGCCGCGCCATGCGCGACAAGCGCATCGACGACCGCGCCTTCGACGCGCGCAAGGTCCTCACCCTCATCTCCAAGGCGAAGAACTCCGGCGAGGCGCCCCAGCCCAAGCCGGAGGGGATGGGGGACGACTACGACCTCATCACCTCCATGGTCTTCGCGGACTACCAGCTCGCGCTCAAGGCGCAGGGCTCGGTGGACTTCGACGACCTGCTGGTGCTGCCCGCGCGCCTCTTGCGCGAGCACCCGGACCTGCACCGCAAGTACACGGCCCGCTTCCAGTACCTCCTGGTGGACGAGTTCCAGGACACGAACCACGCCCAGTTGGACCTGCTCAAGCTGCTCGCGGGCGAGGCGAGGAACGTGTGCGCGGTGGGGGATGACGACCAGTGCATCTACTCCTGGCGCGGCGCGGAGGTGCGCAACATCCTGGACTTCGAGCGGCACTTCCCGGGCGGCAAGGAGGTGCGGCTGGAGCAGAACTACCGCTCCTCCCAGCGCGTGCTGGACGCGGCCAACGCCGTCATCGCCAAGAACCCGGAGCGCAAGGACAAGCGCATGTGGACCGACCGCAAGGGCGGTCCGCTGGTGAAGGTGGTGGCGTGCCCCAATGATGAAGAGGAGGCCCGCTTCATCGCGCACGAAATCCAGAAGCACATCTCGCTGGGCGTCCCCGCGGACGACATCGCGGTGCTCTACCGCACCAACGGCCAGGCACACCCGGTGGAGGAGATGCTGCGCGAGAAGAGCATCGCCTACGAAGTGGTGGGCGGCAGCGAGTTCTTCGACCGCAGCGAGGTGAAGGACGTCATCGCGTACTTCAAGGTCCTGGCGAACAAGCTGGACGAAATCTCCCTCATGCGCATCGTCAACGTGCCCTCGCGCGGGATTGGCGATGTCACCATGGAGCGGCTGCACGCGCACTCGCGCGCGGAGGGCGTGACGCTCTGGACGGTGATGCGCCGCGCGGAGACCTATGACGACCTGCCCGCGGGAGCGGGCGGCAAGGTGCTGGAGTTCGTGGAGATGGTGGAGCGCTACCGCGACGCCTTCACCCAGACGCCCCGCCTGTCGGAGGCCACGCACAAGCTGCTGGAGGAGATTGGCTTCCGCGAGGCCACCCGCGCCAAGGCCGTCTCCGGCACCGCCGCGGACAAGAAGCTCAAGGGCGTGGACGGGGTGCTCGCATCCCTGGAGAAGTTCGAGAAGCGCGAGGGCCCCAAGGCCAGCCTCCTTACGTACCTGAACCGCCTCAGCCTGGACACGCGCCAGGAAGAGGAGGACGTCCCGGGGCAGAACAAGCGCGTGACGCTGATGTCCCTGCATGCCTCCAAGGGCCTGGAGTACCGGCTCGTCTTCTTCATCGGCATGGAGGAGGACCTGATGCCCCACGGCGGCATGCAGGGCGAGGCGCAGAACCTCGAGGAGGAGCGCCGCCTCTGCTACGTGGGCATCACCCGCGCCAAGGAGCTGCTCTACCTCACCCGCTCCACCGTGCGCGTGAAGCGCGGCAAGGAAGTGCCTCGCACGCCCTCGCGCTTCCTGGAGGACCTGCCCCCAGACGCCTTCGAGATCGTGGACATGGACGCGCCGCGTCAGGGACCGCCGGACGAGAAGGAGAAGAACTTCTTCGCCAACCTGAAGGAGCGCTTCAAGAAGCCCGCCGCCGGGGGGGCGGGCCCGGGCACTCCTGGCCGGGCGCCCTGAGGGGTCCCCCGTACGCCCAACCTTGACTTGATCCCGCCGTCCTACTAGGAGGGTCAGCCTTTCCGGGCTTCTGTCGGAGTTTTGGACGGAGGACCCGCGGTTGGTTACGCACGAGCACGCGGCCCCTGGCATGCACCTGGGCGCCGCGCCGAAGTCTGGAGTGCACGAAATGTCGCAGAAGACCTACAGCGCCAAGGCTGGGGACATCAAGCGCCAGTGGCACGTCATTGACGTGTCCGACAAGGTGCTTGGTCGCGCCGCCAGTCAGATCGCCACCCTCCTGAAGGGCAAGCACAAGCCGACGTACACCCCGTCCATCGACACGGGTGACCACGTCATCGTCATCAACGCCGACAAGGTGAAGGTGACGGGCACGAAGGAGACGGACAAGCAGTACTACCGTCACCCGTACGCCGGTTTCCCGGGTGCCCTGAAGATCACCAACCTCCAGAAGCTGCGCCAGCGTCACCCTGAGGACATCATCCTCAACGCCGTGCGCCGCATGCTGCCCCGCAATGCCCTGGGCCGTCAGATGATGACGAAGCTCAAGGTGTATGCTGGTGACACTCATCCGCACACCGCGCAGAAGCCGGTGGCGTTCAAGGTCGAGGCGTAAGACAACCATGGCGATCAATCCTGAACTCGGTTTCTACGCCACGGGCCGCCGCAAGGAGGCCACCGCTCGCGTCTGGCTGCGTCCTGGCAACGGCGCTGTCGTCATCAACGGCCGCGACATCAACGAGTACTTCGGCCGTGAGACGTCGAAGATGGTGCTCAACCAGCCGCTGGAGATCCTGGAGCAGAAGGGCAAGCTCGACGTCACGGTCAACGTGCGCGGCGGCGGCCTCTCTGGTCAGGCCGGTGCCATCCGTCACGGCATCGCGCGCGCGCTGTGCGCCTTCAACCCGGAGTTCCGTCCGGCGCTGAAGAAGGCCGGCTTCCTCACCCGCGATGCTCGCGCGGTCGAGCGCAAGAAGTACGGCCAGCCCGGCGCCCGTCGTCGGTTCCAGTTCTCCAAGCGCTAATCGCGCTTGTCGGCCAGCTGTCCGGCCGTTCGTCGGCGGGGGTTTCCTTCGGGAAGCCTCCGCCGTCGTGCTTTGCGGGCAAGCGGGTGGGCGTCGCCCCGTCGCGACGCGCGCGGGCGTTCTGCTACCATCCCGGCACCCTCATGGAACTCAACGAAATCCTGCAGATCGCCCTGCGCGGCGGAGCCTCCGACATCCACCTGAAGGCGGGGCTGCCGCCCATGTTCCGCGTGGATGGTTCGCTGGTGCCGCTCAAGGACGGCCGCCGCCTGCCTCCGGAGGAGGTGGCGCGCATGGCGTTCGGCATCATGAACGAGTTCCAGAAGGAGAAGTTCAAGGTCAGCAACGAAGTGGACCTGGCCTACGGAGTGCCGGGCCTGGGCCGCTTCCGCGTGAACGTCTTCCAGCAGCGCGGCACGGTGGGCGCCGTGCTCCGCGTCATCCCCTTCAAGGTGATGACGATGAAGGACCTGCTGTTGCCCCCGGTGTTGGAGAAGGTGTGCGGCGAGGAGCGCGGCCTGGTGCTGGTGACGGGCACCACGGGCTCCGGCAAGTCCACCACGTTGGCGGCGATGATCGACTACATCAACTCCAACGAAACCAACCACATCATGACCATCGAGGACCCCATCGAGTTCCTCATCCGCGACAAGCGCTCCATCGTGAACCAGCGCGAAGTGGGTGTGGACACGATGAGCTTCTCGCAGGCCCTGAAGTCAGCGCTGCGCCAGGACCCGGACGTCATCCTGGTGGGCGAAATGCGCGACCACGAGACCATCGAAACGGCGCTCCACGCCGCGGAGACGGGCCACCTGGTGATGTCCACGCTGCACACTCTGGACGCCACGGAGACCATCAACCGCATCGTGTCCGCGTTCCCCCCGCACCAGCAGAAGCAGGTGCGCCTGCAGCTCTCCAGCGTGCTGCGCGGCGTGGTCAGCCAGCGCCTCGTTCCGCGCGCGGATGGCAAGGGCCGCGTGGCGGCGGTGGAGGTGCTGCGCGTCACCGCGCGCGTGCGCGAGATGATCGAGGACAAGGACCGCACGAAGGAGATCCACGACGCCATCTCGCAGGGCACGGACTCCTACGGGATGCAGACGTTCGACCAGTCGCTGATGAGCCTGGTGCGCAACGGCCTGGTCACCTACGAAGAGGCCCACCGTCAGGCCAGCAACCCGGACGACTTCGCGCTGCGCTTCTCCGGCATCAGCGGCACGTCCGACTCGAAGTGGGACAACTTCGACGCCAAGGCCGGCGATGAGCGTCCCATCCCGGGCTCGGCGTCCTTCGCGCAGAAGGGCGCGCCCGCACAGGCTGCCCCCGCGGCGCCCACGCCCGCGCCGGTTCCCCAGGCCCCGCGCCCCGGAGCGCCCATGGCCGCCCGGCCCATGACGCCTCCGCCCGGCGTCGCGGCGCCGCGTCCCGCCACTCCGCCGCCCGGCGTCGTCCAGGGCCGGCCGCTGCCTCCGCAGGTGGCGGCCCGTCCGCCCACGCCTGCTCCGGTGGCCGCGCCCGCTCCGGCGGCTGGCGGCGACGACGACTTCCAGATCGAACGCTTCTAGGAAGCCCGGTGCGAAGGGGGAGGGCGCCGCTCAGGCGTCGTCATCCCCCAACTGCGCGCGCAGGCGGGAGAGGCGCATGGGGCCGATGAGTCCCTGGTGCGCCAGCGTCTGGAGCAGCGACACGGTGGCGCGCACGCGCGCGTCCTGCGCCTCGTCGGACTCCTGGAGGACCTCGTTGTCGAGCAGCGTCTCCAGGTGCTCCGGGTTGATGGACGTGGGGCCTTCCGACCAGGCGATGTCGAACAGCGCCCGCGCCATGTGCTCGCGCGCCTTGCGGTCCGCGTCGTTGGGCGCGGCCTTGGCGAACGCGAGGAACAGCGCGTCCACGGACTCCTTGGACAGCGCGGCCAGGGCGGGCACCTCGCCCAGGGACTCCTTCACGTAGTCCGCGTCGAAGTTGTCCACCTCCTGCTCGTAGCCGAAGGCCTCCTCCAGCAGGATGGACGCGAGGAAGGAGTCCGACTCCTCGTCGCTCGCGCCCTCCTCCTTCAGCGCCTCGCGCGCCTTCTGCGTCGCGGCGGACAGGGACTCGTCCTGCGTGAGCGCGCGGGCGGCGGCGTGCGCGGCCAGCAGCACCAGCGCGGCCTGGGCGTCGGAGGACAGCGCTCGTCCGCTCACGCCCTGCAGCATGGCCTTCTGCCTGGGGTTGGCGTTCGCGGCGGTCACGAAGTGCTGCTCCTCCGGAGTCAGCGGTTCACCCGCCTGCTCCTTGCGGAGCGTTTCCCTGGCGGCGTCTGCAGTGAGGAAGCGGGCGAGGATGGGGTGCATGGCGGGGCCTGTTACCACATGGTAGGGACTCCGCGATGGTTGACGAGCCCGAAGGCCCCGAGGCTGTCCAGCGCGCCACCGAGGCCTGCCTGCGCCTGCTCAAGGCGCGCGGCCGCAGCCGGCATGAGCTGTCGCTCGCACTGGAGCGCAAGGGCTTCTCCGAATCCGTGCGCGAAGCGGTGCTCGCCCGCCTCGCGGAGTGGGGCTACCTGGACGACGCGAAGTTCGCGCGTGAACGCGCCCAGGCCCTGCTGGGCAGGGGCAAGCTGGGCCCCCGGGCCGTGCTTCAACGGCTCCAGGCCCATGGGCTGGAGGGCACGGAGGCGCGGCGGGCGCTGTCGGAGGCGAAGGACGCGGTGGGCTTCGACGCGCTGGAGGCCGCACGGCAGGTGTTGGAGCGCCGACGCCTGGCTGGCCGCCCGCTGGACGCGAAGGAGCAGGCGAGGGCGGGGCGGCTTTTGCTCAGCCGGGGTTTCGCGCCGGACATCGTGACCCGGCTGGTGGGAGAACCTTCGCTGGACCCCTCCGGGCAGGACGAATAGTTTGGAGGCGTGATGCGCTCCGTCGTCCTCGTCCTGTCCGCCCTGATGTTGTCCGCCTGTGCCGCCCTCTCCGCGGGGCCCGCGGGCGAGCCCGATTACGCCACCATGGCCGCGGAGAACCTGGCGCTGGGCGAGGCCGCCATGGAGGACAACGACTACTTCAAGGCGGAGAAGTACTTCGACCACGTCCGCGCCAAGTTCCCCTACCTGGAGGCTGCCCGCGAGGCGGAGCTGAAGCTGGCGGACCTGGACTTCGCCCGGGAGATGTACCCGGAGGCGCGCGAGAAGTTCGACTCCTTCATGCGGCTGCACCCCACGCACCCCAAGGTGGACTACGCCGCCTACCGCGCGGCCCTCTCCTACGTGCAGGAGTTCCCCTCGGAGTTCTTCGCCCTGCCGCCTTCCTACGAGAAGGAGCAGAAGCCCATGTACGACGCGCTCCGGGCCATGAACGTCTTCCTGCGCCAGTACCCGGATTCGCAGTACGTGAAGGACGCCACGGTGCACCGGAATGACGCCCGCCAGCGCCTGGCGCGCCACGAGCTCTACGTCGCGTCCTTCTACGCGAAGCGCGAGCGCTGGAAGGCCGTGGCCCAGCGCCTGGAGGGGTTGCTCAAGGACTACCCGGGCACGCCGCTGGAAGAGGAGGCCCTCTTCGACCTCCACAACGCGTACGTGAAGCTCAACGACACGGAGCGCGCGCAGAACACGCTGCGGGAAGTCGTCAAGCGCTTGCCGGGCACGCCCGCCGCCCAGCGTGCCCAGAAGATGCTGGGCTCGTGAGGCGCTCGGAGGACTGGGGCCGGCTGGGGGGCATCGGCATCGCCGTGCTCGCCGCCGCCTGTGTCCTCCTGTTCCTGGGCTCGCGCCTCCTGGGCGCGGCCGCCGGACCGGAAGCGGAGATCATCACCACCCTGAAGCAGGCCGAGCACGACGGCGTGTCCCTGCCCGTGCCCGGTGCACAGGCTCCGCTCGTCTCGAGGAAGCTCCAGTACGCCCGCATCTCCGTCTCCGTGGCGCCGGACGGCCAGCGCGCGGAGGCCTTCACCACGCTGGACTTCGAGGGCGCGCTGGGCGCCACCACGGTCAGCACCGCCGGCGTGGAGGCGGTGGCCTTTACCCGAGCGTCCGGCCGGTGGAAGCCCACGTCCTCGGTGGCGCCGCGGCTGGTGGCGGTGGTGGCGGCGCTGGAGGCGCGGCGGCAGGCCCTGTCGCAAGGCCGGCCGGAGGCGCTGTCACAGCTGGCGGGCCCGGGAGGGGACGGCGGTGCGGGGCGGGCGTGGGCGGAGGTGGCCCCCTTGAGCAAGCGGCGGCTGACAGTCCAGGCTTGGTACGCGCGCCTGGAGCGGGACGAGGTGACGGTGACGGAGCACTACCGGTTGGAGGGCGATCTCCCGGCCCGGCCGGTGGACACCCGGGGTGAGCGACCGCTTTTGCTCGTGCGCGAGGGCGATCAATTCTTGTTTTCGCCCGGGCTGATGTAGGCTTCCCGAGGAGGCAGGGGCCCGCGCGGGCCGAGTCATGGACGAAGCCCTCAAGCAGCTACTGACCCTCGGGCGCGGCTCCTTCGAGAAGAAGCAGTACGCCCAGGCCGAGCAGTTCTTGACGAAGGTGGTCGAGCAGAATCCGACCTTCGCCGACGTCTACAACATGCTCGGCATCATCTACCACGACCAGGGCCAGTTCGCCCGGGCGCAGCGGGCCTTTGAGTCCGCGCTGCGGCTCAACCCCGCGTACACCGAGGCCGCGCTCAACCTGGCGGTCATCTACAACGACATGGGGAAGTACGCGGAGGCGAAGGAGGTCTACCAGGCCGCCTTGTCCCGCCAGAAGGGCGCCCCCGGCGAGCTGGACCCGTACGTCATGAAGAAGGTGGCCAACATGTACGCCGACATTGGCGACGTGTTCGCCTCCAGCGGCGTGTGGGCCAAGGCCATTGAAGAGTACCGCCGCGCGCTGGCCCACTTCCCGGAGTTCGTGGACATCCGCCTGAAGCTGGGCAATGCCCTGAGGGACGCCGGCGACAATGCGGCGGCCCTGGCGGAGTACGAACAGGTCATCGCGCAGAATCCGTCGTACATTCCTGGACGGATCAATTATGGAATCGCCCTGTACTCGGCGGGACGCCGTGACGAGGCGGTGAAGGTCTGGGAAGACGTGCTCGTGCGCAGCCCCGGCAACAAGAGCGCGCAGATGTACCTCAACCTGGTGAAGGACCCGGGCAAGGCGGAAGTAACGGGTTGATCACCATGGCAACTTCCATCATCGAGGTCGCGGCACCGTGAGCACTCCTGGCGGTACGGCGAAGTCCTTTGCCCTCAAGTTCATCTCCGGGAAGTACCAGGGCGGTGAGTTCCCGCTGAAGGCCAACAAGCAGATCGTCGTCGGACGGTCGAGCGAGTTGGACATGGTGCTCGTGGAGGACATGGTCTCGCGCAAGCACGCGAAGATTCTGTTCTCCGACGGAGCCATCACCATCGAGGACCTGGGGTCCACCAACGGCACCTTCGTCAACGGCGAGAAGGTCAAGCAGGCCAAGCTGAAGGAGGGGGACCGCATCCTCATCGGGACCTCCATCCTCAAGCTCGTGCACCAGGGCGCGGAGAGCGCCGCCGTGGACGAGAGCGTCGTGAAGCAGAAGCTGGAGGAGGCCGCCGCCGCACAGGCCGCGCGGACCACCAAGGCCAGCTCCATGACGGGGAAGATTGAAGAGATTCCCCTCCCGGACCTGCTCCAGCTCTTCCACACGTCCAAGAAGAACGGCGTGCTCGTGGTGAACAACGCCCACGAGGGTCGCATCTACCTGCGCCAGGGCCGCGTGTACTACGCGGTCATCGACGACAACCACAACCTGGGCCCGCAGAAGAGCTTCAACCGCATCGTCACCTGGGAAGAGGGTGACTTCGAGCTGCGCCCGGCGGACTCGCAGGAGTTCATGGTGGAGCTGGACTCCTCCACCGAAGCGCTCCTGATGGACGCCCTGCGGCAGCTGGACGAGTTCAAGCGGCTGCAGCCGAACCTGCCGCCCATGGCCACGGCGCTGCGAATCGCGCAGCCGCTGACGGCGCCCTTGAAGGAACTGACGCCGGAGCACCTGGACGTGCTGCAGCTGGTGCACAACCACGGCTCGCTGGGCGGCGTGCTGGACCACTCGGACGGCGACGACGTGCTCACCGCCGAAACGGTGGTGCAGCTCATGAAGCGCGACTACGTGCGCGCGGAGTAGGGAACACCATGGCGGGCAAGAAGCCGGTGGCGCTGAAGAAGCGCCTCACGGAGATGAGCCACTGCGCGGGCTGCGCGGCGAAGCTCAAGGCGGGGGACCTGGCGAAGGTCCTGGGCGGGCTGAAGGGGAAGACGTCTCATCCCCAGGCCTTGGTGGGCTTCAACACGAATGACGACGCCGCCGTGTACCAGGTGGCGCCGGGCATGGCCGTGGTGGAGACGGTGGACTTCTTCCCGCCGCTCGTGGACGACCCGTTCCAGTTCGGCGCCATCGCCGCGGCCAACGCGCTGTCGGACATCTGGGCCATGGGCGCGAAGCCGCTGTTCGCGCTCAACCTGGTGTGCTTCCCGGACGAGCTGCCGCTCAAGACGCTGCAGAAGATCCTCGCGGGCGGCCAGTCCAAGGCGGACGAGGCGGGCATCCCCATCCTCGGCGGCCACAGCATCCGCGACCCGGAGCCCAAGTTCGGCATGGCCGTCACCGGCGTGGTGCACCCGAAGAAGGTGCTCACCAACGCGGGCGCGAAGCCGGGGGACGTGCTGCTGCTCACCAAGCCCGTGGGCACGGGCATCGCCACCACCGCCATCAAGCGGGGGCTCGCGTCCAAGGCGCTGACGAAGCGCGTGACGGCGCAGATGGCCACGCTCAACAAGGCGGCCGGTGAGGTGTTCGCGTCGGGTGCGTTCAAGGTGAACGCGCTCACGGACGTGACGGGCTTCGGCCTGCTGGGCCACCTGCTGGAGATGATGAACGGCGCGAAGACGCGCGCGGCGGTGGACCTGGAGCGCATCCCGCTCATCGCGGAGGTGCCCGCGCTGGCGGAGGCCGGCGTGATTCCAGGCGGCACGAAGACGAACCTCGCCCACGTGAAGAAGCAGGTGACGTTCCCTGAGGGGCTGCCGGAGCACATCCAGTGGCTGCTCGCGGACGCGCAGACCAACGGCGGCCTCCTGGCCAGCGTGCCCGCGCGCCACGCGCTCAAGGCCATCCAGGCGCTGGAGAAGGCGGGCGTGGACGCGGCCCTCATCGGCGAAGTGCAGGCGGGCCGCCCCGGCATCGACGTCATCGGCTGAAGCACGCACGCCCGGGAGGGGATTTCGCCTCCGGGCCGGGCCTCCGCTAACATCCCTGGGCGAATGTCGCCGCGCCGCTTCCCCTTCGGTCTTCTCATGCTCGCGTGCCTCCTTCCGGTCCTCGCCGGGGCGGGGGAGCGCGGGGCGCGCATCGTCATCGACCCGGGACACGGCGGGGCGAAGGAGGGCGCGAAGGGGCCCGGCGAAATCTGGGAGAAGGAGGTCGCGCTCCAGATTGCCCAGCGCCTGCGCGACAAGCTGGAGGCCGCGGGCAGCGAGGTGTTCCTCACGCGCGACCGCGACACGCTGATGGCGCTGTCGGAGCGGGTGGAGTTCTCCAACATCCAGCGGCCGGACCTCTTCCTCTCCATCCACGCCAACTCCATGCCCACGAAGCGGCTGCGCGAGCGCACCGAGGGCATCGAGACGTACTTCCTCTCCGCCAACGCCTCCGGTGAGGCGGCGCGGGCGGTGGCGGACCGAGAGAACGCGGAAGCACCCACGGCCCGTGCGGCGCGTGGACACTCCACGCTGGCCTTCATCCTGGATGACCTGGCTCGCACGGAGGCGCACTCGGATGCGTCGCGGCTGGCCTACGCCATCCACCCGCGCCTCGTTTCCAAGAGCGGCGCGGCGGACCGGGGCGTGCAGCAGGCGCCCTTCTTCGTCCTCACGGGCGTGGAGGCGCCGGCGGTGCTGATTGAAGTGGGCTTCATCTCCCACCCGCAGGAGGGCGCGCGGCTGGGGAAGGCCGCGTATCAGGAGACCCTGGCGGAGGCCATCGCGGACGGGGTGTTGGCCTTCCTCCGGGAGACGCGCCGGAGGGACTCCTCGCCCTCGCAACCGGTGGCTGGATCCACCGCGCCCTGATAAAGCGTGGGGGCTTCGCCTGTCCCTCCCTGTCAGGAGCCTTTCCCCGTGCGTTCGTTCAACCGTGGTGCGCTGGACCTCCGGCCTGTCACCCTCACGCCCAACGTCAACCGCTACGCGGAGGGCTCCGTCCAGGTGGAGTTCGGCCACACGAAGGTGCTCGTCACCTGCTCGGTGGAGGACCGCGTCCCGCCGCACCTGATGGGCAAGGGCAGCGGCTGGGTGACGGCCGAGTACGGCATGCTCCCGCGCGCCACGCACACCCGTGGCGCTCGCGAGGCCGCCAAGGGAAAGCAGACCGGCCGCACCATGGAGATCCAGCGGCTCATCGGCCGCGCCCTGCGCGCGTCGGTGGACCTGCAGGCGCTGGGCGTGCGCACCTTCACGCTGGACTGTGACGTCATCCAGGCGGACGGCGGCACACGCACCGCGTCCATCACCGGCGCGTACGTGGCGCTGGTGCTGGCCATGCGCTCGCTCAACAAGCCGGGCCTGTTGAAGGGCCTCACGCCGCTGGCCGCGGTGTCCGTGGGCGTGGTGAACGGCGAGGTGCGCGTGGACCTGGACTACGACGAGGACTCCACCGCGGAGGTGGACCTGAACCTCGTGGCCACGGGCGATGGCCGCATCGTGGAGGTGCAGGGCACCGCCGAGCACAAGCTCTTCGACCGCAAGTCGATGGACGCGATGCTGGACGGGGGCCTGGCCGCCATCCAGCAGCTCGCCGCCGCGCAGGCGAAGGTGCTGGGATGAAGCCCCGGCTGCTCTTCGCCACCGGCAACGCCGGCAAGCTGCGCGAGCTGCGCGCGCTCGTGGGCGACTCGGTGGAGGTGGTGTCCCTCAAGGACCTGCCCCCCGTGCCCGAGCCCGTGGAGGACGGCGCCACCTTCGAGGAGAACGCGGTGAAGAAGGCCCGCGAGTACTCGGAGGCCACCGGGCTGCCCGCGCTGGCGGACGACTCCGGGCTGTGCGTGGACGCGCTGGACGGACAGCCCGGCGTGCTCTCCGCCCGGTACGCGCCGGGGGACGACAAGGCCCGGTACGAGAAGCTCCTCACCGAGCTGGCGGACGTGCCGGATGAGAAGCGCACCGCGTCCTTCCGCTGTGCCCTGGCCCTGGTGACCGGGAAGGGGGACGCGCCCCGGGTGGAGGTGGGCCGCTGCGAGGGCGTCATCCTGCGGGCCCCGAAGGGGACGAACGGCTTCGGCTACGACCCCGTGTTCCAGGTGGAGGGGGAGGGTGGGCGCTCCATGGCGGAGCTGGCACCGGAGGAGAAGTCCCGGGTGTCGCACCGGGCCCGGGCCTTCCAGCTGATGCGGCGCCATCTGTTGGCGCTTTGACCGGGCGGGCGGGCGTCAGGAACAGCAAGCTTGCGCGTCCGTCCGCGTTAGGCGAAGAATGCGGCACTTCTCGGGGCGTAGCGCAGCCTGGTAGCGCACCTGCCTTGGGCGCAGGGGGTCGGAGGTTCGAATCCTCTCGCCCCGATTTGAAGTGCCGTGATGTTTCAGCAGTGAGGACCGGCCAGCTCCAGTAGCTCAGCTGGATAGAGCACCGACCTTCTAAGTCGGGGGTCGCAGGTTCGAGCCCTGCCTGGGGCGCTAATCTGCTGGCCGGTGGTTTTGGGCCTTGAATGGCCTTGGTTTCCACGGTAGGAGACCGCCGCAGCAACGCCGTGAGACGTGCGAAGTGACGGCGAATGTAGCTCAACTGGTTAGAGCGCCGGACTGTGACTCCGGAGGTTGCCGGTTCGATCCCGGTCATTCGCCCTTCTTTGCTTCCCGCGCCTATAGCTCAACTGGATAGAGCATCGGCCTTCGAAGCCGAGGGTTGGGGGTTCAAGTCCCTCTGGGCGCACTGTCTCAACCCTCTGAAGCCGCGTCAGACGCCGCCTCCTGGCTCCGCGCTTCGGTTTTCCCGTCCAACCGCAGCCACCACGCTCCGTGTGGCACTGGAATTGTTCACGCGGAAATAATTTCTTTCATTCATGCTGTGTTTGTCTAAAAGCCTCCGCGCTTTCCGTGAAGGGGAATATGACAAACAAGACGAGCGCCAAGCGCTGGGGCGCTTCGCGAAGTGTAGCGATGTTGATGGCTGTCGTGTCTGGGGTTTCGGCTGGTGCATGTGGACCCGCCGGGGAAGACCTGGATGACTCCAGGCACCTGGAAGAGCGCCGGGACAAAGTCATCTCTTTCTATGATGACCGGCAGGATGTCTATGCGCATCCTGATGCGACCCTGGCCGCGCTCGCCATCAACTCGACACCGATCATGATGACCAGGTCTGGGGCACCTACGTCGGCGAATGTCGCTGCAAGCGAGATCCTCGGGGCGAAAAAAGACCTCTGCTCAGGCGAGCGGTTCTACAACGACCCGACACTGGGAGAATGCTCAGGAGTGTTGATTGACGACGACCTTGTCCTCACTGCGGGACATTGCGTCGGGACGTCATGTGGCGCGCAAGCTTGGGTCTTCGGGTACTACCGTACCAACGCCACGACGGTCGCCTCCATGTCGAGCGCGGACTACTTCACCTGCAAGGAGATGGTTCTCAACCGGAGGCGCGAGAGTGGCTCGTCCTGGATTGAGGACTACGCCATCATCCGGCTGGATCGTCCGGCGACGCCGCGATTCACTCCTGCTCGAGTTGCCTTCGGGAACCACCCGTTCCCTCAAGGACAGGCCATGGCCCTTATTGGCTCTCCCAGTGGGATTCCGCTGAAGATTGATTCAGCGGGCATCCTGCGGTCCTTGGCCACTAACGACAACCTCAAGGCGGACCTGGATACGTTTGGTGGGAACTCTGGCAGTGCCATGTACGCGCAGGGAGGCTATACCGTGGCGGGGGTCCTCTTCGCTGGCTCAGGTGGAGATGACTACGTGCCGAACAGCTCCAACACCTGCAACGTAGCGAATGAGTCGCTCTGGCGTGAAACCGCCTCGGGCTATGCCATGCGGCCCATTCTCGACAAGCTTTGCGCCACGCCGGGATTCACCAGCGGCCGCCTCTGCTTCAAGTTCACGGGCGCTCTGGAGAGCATCGACAGCGCGGGTTGGGTCACCGGGTGGGTCTTCGACCGCAGGACGCCGGAGGCTCAGGTCACGGTCGATGTCAGTATCATGCGGACGTCGTTTCCCATCTCCAGTACGACCCTCACTGTTCAGACGGACCAGATCCGGACGGACATCAACGAGCAATTCGGTCTCACGGGCGCGCACGGTTTCAGGTTCCAGCTCCCCGCGGCGTTCCGCAACAACGCGACGGGCGTCCTCTCCGCCAGCGTAGTTGACATGTCCGCCCCTCCGGTGCTCTGGACCTACAGTCTTCCGGGCAGCCCCATGGCCTACCAGGGGATTCCGTAGGCCGTAGCCGCGCTGCCTGCTCGGTAGCGACAACGCCCGCGCCCCTTGAGCTGGGACGCGGGCGTTGTTCCTCTCTGCCTTTGAAAGACCCTCTTTGTTTGAGCAGCGCCGGCCACCACCGGACCCGGCAACTGGACGAGACGATGCTGTGCCGGTTCCCCTCGGAGTCGTAATAGCCATCCGAGCGGCTCCTCCTGCGCAGTGTCTCGATCACCGTTCCATCCCGGGCCAAGCTCATCGGGCCGCAAACCTGTTCGACGGAATTCATGGAGGGGAGTTGGAACTGCGCGCACGACTGCCCCGACGGCGCGATGAACTCCACGTCATGCCGGCAGTCCGAGTAGCTTCCTCCGCTGACCGCGTACCGGAAGTCGCCCGTGCCATCCGGAAGCCGGAGCAGGGGACGCCCGGCGTCCTGTGCGAGCCAGGCGGGAGCAGGGCGGCTGGAGCGCTGCAGCGATTCGAACGCCGCCGCCCAGTTCTTAGCGAAGCCCGTGACCCCCAGGAACAGCCCCTCGTCCGCTCGGGGAACGAGCTTGTAGGTCCCCGCTGGGGCCTGGGCCAGCGCGAGGAAAGGGAGGCCGGGCTGGCCTGCGCGGTCCACCCAGACGCCCTCCACCGTGGATGCCCCGAAGCGTGTGTCCCCCACCCACGAACAGCTCCGCCACGATGCACCGCCAGGCCATGTCCGCTGCTCCATCCTGGTCAATCGTATTGACCGGGAGTGCAGGTGGAGACGCACGGCGTGGAATGCCAGGGGTGTGGCGGATACGACGAAGCGGATGTTGAGCGCACGAAAGCAAGACGCCCGCGCCCCTTCTTCCGGGACGCGGGCGTTGTTCATTTCGGGGCTACGACCCGGCCTCAGGCCTCCGGGTTCGTCCCGGCGCGGTCCTTGGAGGACGGCGCCTGGCAGCGCAGCTCCGTCTCCGCTTCCAGCGCGGTGAGGTTCTCGCGCATGGCCTTCGCCCAACGGGCCCGGGGCTGCTCCATCAGCTTCTCGTGCGCCAGGTCGATGGTCTCGCTCAGCTCCTCGTCGGACAGCTCGGACGTCGTCTTGCCCTTGTGGGGGCCGAACGCCACCACCACCGCGCTCGCCTTCGAACGCTCGGGCGTCTGGGACACCGGCACCGCCGCCACCGTCGTGGCCGGCGCCAGCGGCACGTCCACGTCGAGCCGCGCCTCCTCCTTCTCCAGCGTCCGCGCCTTCTCCACTGCCTTGGCGGCTTCCGCGGGGGCGGGCGCCGGAGCCAGGGTGGGGAAGGACGCCTTCACCGGGCCCGGCTTCGAGCCCAGCACCTCATAGGAACCGGAGGCGGGCGCGGGTTCATCGTGCGCGTCGTACTCCTCGGCCGGCATCTCCTCGCGCACGTACAGTCCGCCGAAGGCCTCCGGGTACGCCTTGCGCAGCGCCGCCACGCGCGCGCACTTTTCGATCATCGTCGTGGGAATCTTGGCCCACAGCGGCGTCTGCTGGACGTAGCCGGAGAAGTCGAGCCACACGACGACGGGCAGCTTCCCCTCGCGCACCACGCGCGACCAGGCACCCACCAGGGCGCCCTTGCGCTTGGCCGGGTTGAAGCGGTGCACCACCTCGCCCTTGCCCTGGTCCACGACGATTTCGTCCTCGGCGAACACCGCGCTCGCCTGGATGCCCTTGAAGTCCGGAAAGCGCTCCGCCCGGGCGAGCATCCCCGCCTCGGAGGGCTGGAACTCGTACTTCGTCACCCAGTTGGGCCGCTCGCGGTTGCCCACGTTCTGCCGGCGCGCCACGCAGAACGCTTCCTTGAGGAGCGGATCCAACCCGCTGCGCTTGCACTGCTCGATGAAGAGGGCGAACTCGTCCTCGCTGATTCCCCGGGGGCAGATGGTCCGCTTCACCAGCTCCACCCGCTCCCGGTTCCAGGCCGCGCCCTGCGGCGACGTCGTTCCTTCCGCCTTCACATTCGCATCCATCACTGTGTCTCCAGCACCGCTCGAAAAGGCGGACGACCCTCGCCCGCCCACATGGTTGCCCGGGCACACGGCGCACGACCCGTGGGGCAGGGGCCTGGACGGTCCCCCTGCTACAGGCCTGCAGCGCGAACCGAGGCGTGGATCAACATGCGAGCCGGGCAGGCCCTTCGCATCGCTTCCCGGGCGCGGGGACGGACGGCCGCACGCCGGGCATCCGGTTCCACCGCGGAGAATGTGAGGAGGGTGCAAAAACGTTTTGACAGGGCGGGCGGCGACCGGTATTCACCGCGCCACCTCGGACGTCGCGAAGCCAACGCGGCCGAAAGCAAAGCCGGGAGCGTAGCTCAATTGGCAGAGCAATGGACTCTTAATCCATAGGTTGTGGGTTCGATTCCCTCCGCTCTCACTCGCAGGGCCCCTTCTGGAAACGGAAGGGGCCCTGTGTCTTTTCCGGCACTCCCTAGCGGGGAGGTCCGCACGGGAAAGCCCCTGTCGTCCACGGACGTTTCGGAGTAGGACGGCGGTCGCGCGACGCGTCGGGCGGGTGGCGAAACTGGTAGACGCGCCAGACTTAGGATCTGGTACCGCAAGGTGTGAGGGTTCGAGTCCCTCCTCGCCCATTTCGCGTTGACCCGTTCGTGCCTATCCCCTAAAGCCGCACGTCCCACTTTCCGGTTGCCGCCCCGGGACGTACTGCCCGTGGAGGCGGCGAGCGAGGCCCGCATGAAGGTCCAGGTCGAAGAGCTCTCTCCCATTGAGAAGAAGCTCTCCATCGAGGTCGACAACGCCCGCGTCGTTGAGGAGCTCAACCGCGCGTACGCCGCGCTCAGCGGCCAGGTGAAGATGCCCGGCTTCCGCCAGGGCAAGGTTCCCCGCCGCATCCTCGAGCAGAAGTACCGCGAGCAGGTGGAGGATGACGTCATCCAGCGCGTCGTCCAGAAGGCCTACCTGGACGCCGTGCGCGAGCACAAGGTGGAGGCCGTCGCCTCCCCCCAGGTCACCAACTCCGGCATCAAGCCCGGCGCCCCCTTCAGCTTCGAGGCCCGCGTCGAGGTGAAGCCGAAGGTGGAGGCCAAGGACTTCGAGGGCCTGTCTCTCACGAAGGTGGACACCGCCGTCGCGGACGACGCGGTGAACCAGCAGATTGAGAACATGCGCCAGAACCTGGGCCGCATCGAGCCCGTCACGGACCGCGACACCGCGGCCCAGGACGACCAGGTCACCATCGACTTCGAGGCGAAGGTGGACGGCAATGCGTTCCCCGGCAGCAAGGCGGACGGCATTGGCGTGCGCGTGCAGGACGGCGACCTCATCCAGGGCAACATCCCGCAGCTGGCGGGCGTGAAGGTCGGCGAGTCCAAGGACGTCGAGTACACCTTCCCCCAGGACTACCAGGCCGAAGAGGTCCGCGGGAAGACGGCCGTCTTCCACATCATCGTCAAGGAGCTGAAGAAGGCGGTGGTGCCGGAGCTCAACGACGACTTCGCCAAGCAGACGGGCGTCGCGCAGACGGTGGACGAGCTGCGCGCCAAGGTGCGCTCGGACCTGGAGAAGGCCCGGAAGAACCAGTCCACCGTGGACGAGCGCGACGGGCTCATCAAGGCGCTGCTGGAGAAGAACCCGTTCGACGTGCCCCGCGCCATGGTGGAGCGCGCCATCGACTCCATGATGGAGGGCGCCTTCCGCCAGATGCAGCGCCAGGGCATCGACCCGCGCCAGCTGGGCCTGGACTTCAACCGCCTGCGCGACGAGATGCGGGAGAAGGCCACCCTGGAGGTGAAGGGCACGCTCCTCTTCGAGGCCATTGCCCAGCAGCAGAACATCCAGGCGTCCGACGAGGACGTGGAGAAGCGCATCGAGGACCTGGCCATCGAGGCCAACCAGCCGGTCGCCCAGGTGAAGAAGTACTTCAAGGGCCCGGACGAGCGCCTTGGGTTGTCTCTGCGACTCCGCGAGGAAAAGACGATTGAATTCCTCAAGGGCCGGGCGAAGTATTCTTGAGGTCTTTTCCTCAAGCCTTCTGAGTTCCTTCTAGAGGTCCATCCGACATGCCCTTCATGCCCGTCCCCTACGTCATCGAGCAGACCCACCGGGGTGAGCGCTCGTACGACATCTACAGCCGGCTCCTGAAGGACCGCATCGTCATGCTGGGAACGGAGATCGACGATGACGTGGCCAACGCCATCGTCGCCCAGCTCCTGTTCCTGGAGTCCGAAGACCCGGACAAGGACATCAACCTCTACATCAACTCGCCCGGTGGCTCGGTGACGGCCGGTCTGGCCATCTACGACACGATGCAGTACGTCAAGGCGCCCGTCTCCACCATCTGCGTGGGGCAGGCGGCCTCGATGGGTGCCGTGCTGCTGCTCGCCGGCGCGAAGGGCAAGCGCTACTCGCTGCCCTCCAGCCGCATCATGATCCACCAGCCGCTGGGCGGCGCGCGCGGCCAGGCGACGGACATCGAAATCCAGGCCCGTGAAATCCTTCGCATGAAGGCCAAGCTCAACGAGCTCATCGTCAAGCACACCGGCCAGACGATCGAGCGCGTGGAGAAGGACACGGACCGCGACTACTTCATGGGCGCCACGGAGGCGAAGGCGTACGGCATCCTCGACGCCATCCAGGACCCCCGGAAGGTCGTGGGCGTGAAGCCGGAAGAGAAGAAGTAGACACACCGACATCCGAACGGACCGGGGTGTCAAACACCCGGTCGGCGGCCGGGGGTGCTGGGAATCTTCTCCCGCGCCTCCGGCCTTCTGTTTTCCCCCATCACCGGTATTTTCCCCTTGTTAAGTACCCGGAAGGTGCGTGGACGTTCCGGATGGGGGCTGACTAGATTGGTGTGGGCAGGGGACCGGACGCGAAGCGGGTTGGGGCCTTTCAGGCGCAGCGAGGGATTTCATGGCGGGTAAGAACGTGGAGAAGCGAGACAACCAGACCCTCTGCTGCTCCTTCTGCGGCAAGTCGCAGAAGGAGGTGAAGAAGCTCATCGCGGGCCCTACGGTCTACATCTGCGACGAGTGCATCGGGCTGTGCAACGACATCATCGCGGAGGAGATTGACCGCGAGGAGACCAAGGACACCAAGCTGCGCATCCCCCGGCCCTCGGAAATCAAGGCCGTGCTGGACGAGTACGTGGTGGGCCAGGAGCGCGCGAAGAAGACGCTCTCCGTGGCGGTGCACAACCACTACAAGCGCATCGAGTCCAAGGTCGCCATGGACGATGTGGAGCTGCAGAAGAGCAACATCCTGCTGCTCGGCCCCACGGGCTCCGGCAAGACGCTGCTCGCGCAGACCCTGGCGCGCATCCTCAACGTCCCCTTCACCATCGCGGACGCCACGTGCCTCACGGAGGCCGGCTACGTCGGTGAGGACGTGGAGAACATCATCGTCAACCTGCTCCAGGCCGCGGACCACGACATCGAGCGCGCGCAGCGGGGCATCGTCTACATCGACGAAATCGACAAGATTGCCCGCAAGTCGGAGAACCCCTCCATCACCCGCGACGTGAGCGGCGAGGGCGTGCAGCAGGCGCTGCTGAAGATCATCGAAGGCACGGTGGCCAACGTCCCGCCCAAGGGTGGCCGCAAGCACCCGCAGCAGGAGTTCCTGCAGGTGGACACCACCAACATCCTCTTCATCTGCGGCGGCGCGTTCGGCGGCCTGGAGCAGGTGATTGAGCGGCGCATGGGTGGGCGCAGCCTGGGCTTCGGCGCGGAGATCCAGTCGCGCAAGCAGCGCAACCTGAGTGAGCTGCTCAAGCAAGTGGAGCCGGAGGACCTGCTCAAGTTCGGCATGATTCCGGAGTTCATCGGCCGTCTGCCCATCATCACCGCGCTGGAGGAGCTGGACGAAGGCGCGCTCGTGAACATCCTGGGCGAGCCCAAGAACGCGCTCACCAAGCAGTACCGCAAGCTCTTCGAGCTGGACGGCGTGTCGCTGAAGTTCACCGACGGGGCCTTGAAGGCCATCGCGTCGGAGGCCATCCGCCGCAAGGCGGGCGCTCGCGGCCTGCGCTCCATCCTGGAGACGGCCATGCTGGACGTGATGTACGAAATCCCGTCCCGCAAGACGGCCCGCGAGGTGCTCATCTCCGAGGAGGTCATCCTCAAGAAGAGCGAGCCCGTCGTCCTGCACTCGCAGGACAACAAGGAGACGCCGGAGCCGAAGAAGGAATCCGCCTGACGTTGAGGCGGAGCATCCTCTAGGGGCACGCAAGGGCCTGATGGGGATGACGGGGCGCGTCACGGTCATTGGGCCGGGACGCGCCCTTCGTCTTTTCCAAGCGGGCTTCCGGGCGTGGGGACGGGCCACGCTTTTTTGCGGCCGGGGCGGGGGGCTTCTTGTATCTGCTGTCCCCCATGAGAAAGCTCCTCATGCCTGCCCTGTTGTCGCTCGTGGCCTGTACTTCCTCGAAGGAAGCCACGCGTGATGAAGCCCCCGCCGCGTCCCCAGCGACGCAGAGCGCTCCGGCCCAGGAGGGCCCTTCCCGCATGGCCTACCCGGCGACCCGCTCCGACGCGGTGGTGGATACGCTGCACGGCGAGCACGTGGCGGATCCGTACCGCTGGCTGGAGGACGAGAAGGCCCCTGACGTGCAGGCCTGGATGAAGTCTCAGGACGGCTTCACCCGTGACGCGCTGGCGAAGATGCCGGGCCGCGACGCGCTGACGAAGCGCTTCACGGAGCTGTTCTACGTGGACTCGGTGACGGCGCCCTTCCGCCGGGGCAACCGCTACTTCTACATGCGGACCCACAAGGACAAGGAGAAGGCCATCGTCTACTGGAAGGACGGCGAGTCCGGACAGGAGAAGGTGCTGCTGGACCCCAACGTCATGAGCAAGGACGCCCCGGTGTCCCTGGGCCGCTGGGTGCCGTCGTGGGATGGCAAGCGCGTGGCCTTCCCGGTGCGCCCCAACGCCGCGGACGAGGCCACCCTGCACGTCATCGACGTGGACACCGGTGAGTGGTCCAAGGTGGACGTGATTGAGGGCGCGAAGTACGCCAACACCAACTGGACGCCGGACGGCAAGGGCTTCTACTACGAGTGGCTGCCCACGGACTCCTCCATCCCGGTGGACGCGCGCCCGGGCTACACCACGCTCAAGTTCCACAAGCTGGGCCAGGACCCGAAGAACGACGTGGTGGTGCACGAGCGCACCGGCGACCCGACCACGTTCCTCCAGGGCGACCTGTCGCGTGACGGCAAGTACCTCTTCGCGTCCATCCTCCGCGGCTGGAGCGAGAACGACGTCTACTGGAAGCACCCGGCGGAGAAGGACTGGCGGCTGCTCGTGAAGGGCAACGGCGCCAAGTACACCGTCCTCGCCTGGAAGGACCGCTTCTACGTCGTCACCGACGAGGGTGCCCCGCGCCAGCGCGTCTTCGCCGTGGACCCGAAGAAGTCCGAGCGCGCGAACTGGAAGGAGCTGGTGCCGGAGGACCCCAAGGCCACGCTGGAGAGCGTGTCGCTGGTGGGTGGCCACCTGGCGCTGGAGTACCTCAAGGACGTGACGACGGAGCTGCGCATCACCACGCTGGAGGGCAAGCCGGTGCGCACCGTGCAGTTGCCGGGCGTGGGCGCCGCCAGCAACCTGCTGGGCCTGGAGGACCAGGACGACGCCTACTTCGCCTACAGCTCCTTCACCACGCCCCGTCAGGTGTACCGGACGTCCGTGAAGAGCGGGAAGGTGGACCTGTGGGCGAAGGTGGAAGTGCCCATGGACCCGGACGCGTACACCACGGAGCAGGTCTTCTACCCGTCGAAGGACGGCACGAAGGTGCCCATGTTCCTCGTCTACAAGAAGGGCCTGAAGAAGGACGGCACCGCGCCCACGCTCCTGTACGGGTACGGCGGCTTCCTGGTCAGCATGCAGCCGGGCTTCCGCGCGAGCATCCTGCCGTGGCTGGACGCGGGCGGCATCTACGCGGTGGCCAACCTGCGCGGCGGCGGTGAGTACGGCACCGCGTGGCACGAGGCCGGCAAGGGCGCGCGCAAGCAGAACGTGTTCGACGACTTCGCGGGCGCGGCCGAGTACCTGGCGAAGGAGAAGTACACGCAGGCGAAGAAGCTGGCCATCTACGGCGGCAGCAACGGCGGCCTGCTGGTGGGCGCGGCCATGACGCAGCGCCCTGAGCTGTACGGCGCGGTGGTGTGCGGGGTGCCGCTCCTGGACATGGTGCGCTTCCACCTGTTCGGCAGCGGGCGGACCTGGGTGCCGGAGTACGGGTCGGCGGACGACGCCGGGCAGTTCAAGACCCTGTACGCCTATTCGCCCTACCACCATGTGCGCCAGGACGTGAGCTACCCGCCCCTGCTGATGATGAGCTCGGACCACGACGACCGGGTGGACCCCATGCACGCGCGCAAGTTCGTGGCGGCGGTGCAGAACGCGAAGGGCAATCCGGCGCCCACGTTGCTACGCATCGAAGCGAACGCAGGTCATGGCGGGGCGGACCAGGTGGCCAAGGCCATCGAGTCCAGCGTGGACATGTATGCCTTCCTCTTCCAGACCCTGGGCGTCGCCTGGCCGGATGCCGGGGTGGCGGCCGAGAGCCGCTAGAATCGGGGCAGGACACACTCCTGCCTCCCGGTGTTCCCTTGAAGGCAGGGTGCGGACCCCCAATCTTGAGCGGGGAACGGGTCCTGCGACCGGCGTGTTATAGAGCAGCGTTTCACCCTGCATGAGCGCTTGGGCGCCATGTGGGCAACTCTTGAAGGGCCTGCCTGTATGGCTGGCCAGCGGGTGGCGGATACATGTTCTTCGGACGTGACGACAAGAAGGAAGCCCAGAAGCGGGGCCTCACCATCCCGCTCTTGCCCCTTCGGGACATCATCGTGTTCCCCCACATGGTCGTTCCGCTGTTCGTCGGCCGGGAGAAGTCCATCGCGGCGCTGAAGGACGCGATGGCCCACAAGGGGCCGGATGACAAGGCGGTCATCCTGCTGGCCGCCCAGAAGAAGGCCAAGACGAACGACCCCTCGCCCGACGACATCTTCCACTTCGGCACCATCGGCCACCTCATCCAGCTCCTTCCGCTGCCTGACGGCACGATGAAGGTCCTGGTGGAGGGCGTGCGCCGCGCCAAGGTGAAGAAGTTCCACCCCAACGACGCCTTCTTCATGGTCGAGGTGGACGAGGTCGAGGAGACGCTGGAGAAGAGCGTGGAGCTGGAGGCGCTGGTGCGCTCCGTCCACTCCGTCTTCGAAGCCTTCGTGAAGCTGAACAAGCGCATCCCGCCGGAGATGCTGATGCAGGTCGCCAGCATCGACGACCCTGCGCGCCTGGCGGACACCATCGTCGCGCACCTGTCGCTGAAGCTGAACGACAAGCAGGCGCTGCTCGAGACGGAGTCCCCGGCCAAGCGCCTGGAGAAGCTCTACGAGCTGATGCAGGGCGAGATCGAGATTCTCCAGGTGGAGAAGAAGATCCGCACGCGCGTCAAGAAGCAGATGGAGAAGACCCAGAAGGAGTACTACCTGAATGAGCAGATGCAGGCCATTCAGAAGGAACTGGGTGAGCGCGACGAGTTCAAGAACGAGATCCAGGAGATTGAAGAGAAGCTGAAGAACAAGCGGATGAGCAAGGAGGCCACGCTCAAGGTCAAGAAGGAGCTGAAGAAGCTCCGGATGATGAGCCCGATGAGCGCCGAGGCCACGGTCGTCCGCAACTACATCGACTGGATCATCAGCCTGCCCTGGTACGACGAGACCCAGGACCGGCTGGACGTCACCGAAGCGGAGCGGGTGCTCAACGAGGACCACTACGGCTTGAAGAAGCCGAAGGAGCGCATCCTCGAGTACCTGGCCGTGCAGCAGCTGGTGAAGAAGCTGAAGGGCCCCGTGCTGTGCTTCGTGGGTCCTCCGGGCGTGGGCAAGACGTCGCTCGCGCGCAGCATCGCGCGGGCCACGGGCCGCAAGTTCGTGCGCCTGTCGCTGGGCGGCGTGCGTGACGAGGCGGAGATCCGCGGCCACCGCCGCACGTACATCGGCGCGATGCCGGGCAAGCTCATCCAGTCCCTGAAGAAGGCGGGCAGCAACAACCCCGTGTTCCTCCTGGACGAGATCGACAAGATGTCCACGGACTTCCGTGGCGACCCGAGCGCGGCGCTGCTGGAGGTGCTGGACCCGGAGCAGAACCACAACTTCAACGACCACTACCTGGACCTCGACTACGACCTGTCCAAGGTGATGTTCATCTGCACCGCGAACACGATGCACAACATCCCCGGTCCGCTGCAGGACCGCATGGAGGTGATTCGCATCGCGGGGTACACCGAGCCGGAGAAGCTCTCCATCGCGCGGCGCTACCTGATTCCGAAGGAGCAGGAGGCCAACGGCCTCGCGGACCTGAAGATCGACATCACCAACGACGCGCTGAAGACCATCGTGCACCGGTACACGCGCGAGTCGGGTGTGCGTTCGCTGGAGCGTGAGATTGGCGGCGTGTTCCGGAAGATTGCCCGCGACGTGCTGAAGAACGGCAAGCGGGACCTCATCGAGGTGGACCGCAAGCAGGCGATGAAGTTCCTGGGCACGCCCCGCTTCCGCTACGGCGTGGCGGAGCGCGAGGACCAGGTGGGCATCGTCACGGGCCTCGCGTGGACGGAGCTGGGCGGTGAGATCCTCACCACGGAAGCCACGTCCATGCCGGGCAAGGGCAAGCTCATCATCACCGGCAAGCTGGGTGAGGTGATGCAGGAGTCCGCCCAGGCGGCCATGTCCTACGTGCGCAGCCGCGCGGAGCGCTTCGGCATCGACCGCAAGGTGTTCGAGAACTACGACATCCACGTCCACCTGCCGGAGGGCGCGATTCCCAAGGACGGTCCGTCCGCGGGCGTCACCATGGCCACGGCGCTGGTGAGCGCGCTGACGCGCGTGCCGGTTCGCAGGGACGTGGCGATGACGGGTGAAATCACGCTGCGTGGCCGCGTGCTGCCCATCGGCGGTCTGAAGGAGAAGACGCTGGCGGCGCACCGCGCGGGCATCAAGACGGTCCTGATTCCGAAGGCGAACAAGAAGGACCTGAAGGACATCCCGCTGAAGATCCGCAAGGCGCTGCGCATCGTCCCGGTGGAGTTCGTGGACGACGTGCTGCGTGAGGCGCTGCTCCTGGAGAAGCCGGAGGAGTTCGGCCGCAAGGGAGCGGGGGACAACCTGAAGATGGGGCTGTCCGTACCGGATGCGGTGTCCACGCCTTCCGTGCCGGCCTCCTGAGGCCTTGAGTCCCGGGCCCCTTGAGGGGGCCTGGGATGGGTGGTGACGAAGCCAGGATGCCGGCCGACCAGGAGTCGCCGGTCTCCTGGCTTCTCTCTTTTTTACGGGCAGGTCGGGTACAACGCGGGGAGTGGCTCCCCGCGCGCGAATCCTGTCCTACTCCCTGGTGCTGGTGATGGTCGCGGCCTGCGGGCCGTGCGGCTTCCAGCCCGAGCCGGGCGTGAAGGTGGTGGTGCCGGCGATGCCCACCACGCTCGACTGGAGCCATTCGGATCCGCAGAGCTGGGTGAACTACCCGGTGATGCTGGCCACGCAGAAGGGGCTCACCACGTTGGGGGCGGACCACTCGGTCCAGCCGGGCCTGGCGGAGCGGTGGGAGCGTGAAGCGGACGCGGCCGGGCATGAGGTCTACACGTTCCACCTGCGCGAGGACGTGACGTGGTCTGACGGTTCGCCCGTCACTGCGCGCGACTTCGTCTTCGGGTGGCACCGGGCGCTGCTGGGCCGCGAGCGCGGCGAGATGGCGGACCTCCAGGGTGCGGAGGAGGTGCTCGCGCTGCAGGAGCGCGGGGCTCCTGCGGCGGAGGTGAAGGCGGCGCTGTCGCGGGTCGGGGTGGAGGCGGTGGAGGCGCGGACGCTGCGGGTGACGCTGGAGCGGCCTCGGAGCTACTTCCTGGCGCGGCTCGCGAACGTGTACCTGTTCTTTCCCGCGCCTTCGGCCGACCTGGAGGGCAAGTCGGACGAGGCGGTTCGCGACTACTTCGACCGGCCTCGCGATGGGCGCCCGCTGGCGGTGGGACCTTATCGAGTCGAGCGGTGGGACCGCGCGGGAGAGCGCGTGCGGCTGGTCTACAACCCGCGCAGTGCGTTCCTTCCTCCGATGGGGCCCGGGGAGACGCCAGCGCCGGTGCTGACGCTGATGAAGTCGGAGATCGGCCCTGCGCTGTATGAGCGGGGCCGGGTGGACTTCGTCTTCGTGGACAGCGCGGCGGCGCTGCGCGGGATGAAGGCGGCGGACCTGAAGCGGGAGCCGCTGTTGTCCACGTACTTCCTGGGCTTCAACACGGAGCGTCCGCCGTTGGACCGGCCGGAGGTTCGCCGGGCGCTGGCTCGGGCGTTGGACCGGGAGGCGCTGCTCGCGGGGCTGCTGCCGGCCGCTCGCGCGACGAATGTGTTGCTGCCGCCGGAGCTGCCGGATGCTGCGACGCCGGAGCAGGCGGCTCGGCTGCCTCGCTACGAGCCGGAGCGGGCGAAGACGGAGCTGGCGGGGGCGAAGGGGTTGGACCGTCCGCTGCGGCTGGTGGTGAAGGCAGGGGATTCGTTCGTGCCGGAGGAGGCGCTGGCGGAGCGCATCGCGGCGCAGCTCGCGAAGGTGGGTGTGCAGGTGGTGGTGGATTCGCGGTCGGACTTCTCCGCAGAGGTGGCTCGCAGGACGCCGCAGGGACCGCGTGCGTATGACCTTTTCCTGCGGCGGCTGGGCGCGGACTACGCGCACCCGAACACGTTCTTCACGCTGTTCGAACGGCAGGGCAACCACCAGACGGGATGGGAGACGCAGGGCGGCGGCGAGCCGATGCGCCGCTTCGAGCAGCTGCTGGAGGAGGCGGACGGCGACCCGGATCCGGCGCATGCGCGGGAGCTGTACGCGAAGGCCCAGGAGGTGCTGGTGGGGGAGGAGGCCGTCATCGCGCCGCTGTACCACCCGGACCGTTACTTCCGGGCGCGGGCGCGGCTGCACGGCCTGGACGTGGATCCGTTCAACTTCCTCGCGCTGCGCGCACTGCGGCTGGGACCGGATGAAACGCCATCGGCCCGCGCGGAAGGGCAGGGGCCGTAGCGCATGCGGACGATGAACACGGGCTCCGTGATGCGAGGCGTGGCGTCGCGCTGCGTGGGCCCACGGCATGAGTGCTGGTCGCGCGGCGCGGGGTTGCTCGCTGCGTGCACGAAGCGGAGGGCCTAGCGCATGCGCCTCATCGCGACGCGCCTCGTGCGCCAGCTCGTGCTCGTGCCGGTGGTGGCGGTGGCCTCTTACTTCCTCATGGCCGCGCTGCCGCTCACCACGGAGAGCGACAACAAGCGTCAGGTGTCTCCGGAGCTGGCGGCTTCGTATCAGCGCGACCTGGGCATCGGTGAACCGCTCGGGTTCCTTAGGCCCTGGCAGAAGCTCTTCGCAGGGGAGCGTCTGGGCACCAGCGCTCAGGGCATCACTGGCGATGAGCTGCTCCAGAAACTCTCCGGCAGCGTGGGCGTGGGCCTGGTCGCGCTGCCTCTCGCGCTCGCCTGGGCGGTGGGCTTCGCGCTCCTGCGCACCCGTTGGCGTCGAGGGCGCTTCGCCGTGCTCGGGGACGTGCTCCCCGCCATCGCGTTCGGAACTCCCGTGTTCATCCCCGCACTGCTCCTGGCCCCCGCCGTGGTGGAGCGCGGACACCTGCTGCCGGAGCTCTGCGCCGCGGTCGTCATCGCCATCTGGCCGGGGACCTTCCTGGGCACGCTCGTCGGTGATGCCCTGGAGACCGAGCTGTCCCGTGACTACGTGCGCACCGCGCTCAGCAAGGGTCTGGACCCCGGCACCGTGCTGCGCCGCCATGTCCTCCCCAACGTGTGGCCCGCGCTCCTGGACGCCGTGACGCCTGTCGCCACCGCGCTGCTCGCGGGCTCGTTCGCCGCGGAGCGCGTCTTTGGCCTGCCGTACTTCGGCCAGCTCTACGTGCTCGCCGTCCTCAACAAGCAGGTCGCCGTCGTCGTCGTGTCCACCACCACCTTCGCCACCGTGCTCGTTGTCGTGAGCCTCACCGTGGAGCTGTTGCGCATGCTCGTGGATCCACGTGCCCGGGAGGCCCGCGCTTGAGCCGCATCCCCTTGCGCGCCTGGGTGGGGCTGGTCCTCCTCGTGGGCCTGGGCGCCTTGAGCCTCGTGGCCGGACGCCTGTTCCCCGAAGCACTCGCGAACACCTGTCCGCTCGGCTGGGACCTGAACCGCCCGGACCGCAGCGTGTGCGAGCTGGCCTTCGGTGGCCTGTGGGTATCCCTGGCCATCGGGCTCGCGGCCGGCGCTCTGTCCACCGTACTGGGGCTGGCCGTCGCGGCGCTCGCGCGGCTGTCCGGCGGTGTGACGGAGCAGGTGCTCCTGCGCGCGGTGGACGCCGTGTTCGCCCTTCCGGATGTCCTCGTGGTGATGGTGCTCCAACTCGCGGGCCAATCCCTCATGGACGCGGGCATGGGTGGCGGCCTGGGCCCCTTCGGCTTGATGGTGACGTCCCTGGCCCTGGTGGGCTGGGCTGGCCCCGCGCGCATGTTCCGCGACCGCCTGGCCACGCTGGAGGGCCAGGAGTACGTGGCCGCCGCGCGGGCCCTGGGCGGTGGTGGCGTGCATGTCCTTCGCGTGCACCTGTGGCCGATGTTGCGCCCCTTCGTGCTGGCCGTGTTCTTGAGCCGCCTGCCGAGCGCCATCCTCACCGAGTCCACGGTGAGCTTCTTCGGCATCGCTCGCATGGAGCCCATGTCCCTGGGCCGCTACCTGGGCACTTCCTACGCCGCGCTCATCTACGAGGGCGGCGGCCGTGTGGTGATTCCCGCCTGGGGACTGCTCGTCCTGCTGGTGCTTGGCGCCTCGCTCGCTTCCCAGGCATTGGGGGGAGGTAGCCGTCGCGAAGTGTGAGGAATGCCGCACATTGAGGCAAAGGTTTCACACGGACGGAACCCCTTTGCCCTCAGGTGAACACCATGTCCCTCCCCACGGAAGAAATCCCCCTCTCGCCTGCCCGTGATGAGCGTCCGCGTGACGACGGTCTGCGCAAGGAGACCGTCCGGGGCTCGGTGCTGGTGGTCGAGGACGACGCCGCGCACCGCGAGCTCCTGGTGGAGCTGGTGAGCACCTGGGGCTACGACGCCATGCCCGTGGGCAGCGCGGAGGAGGCCGAGTTCGCCGTGCGCAACAAGCGCATGGACGCCGCCATCGTGGACGTGTTCCTGCCCGGCCGCAGCGGCACCACGCTCATGTCCAAGCTGCGCGAGAAGTTCCCTCAGGCCGTGCTCATCGGCGTGAGCGCCATGAGCGACGCGGCCACCGCTCGCAAGTGCAAGGGCCTGGGCGCGGACCTCTTCATTGGCAAGCCGTTGGATCCGGAGAAGCTGGCCAAGGCGCTGAAGTCCAAGCACCAGAGCTGGCACTGAGCGCAGCAGGGGAGCGGGTTCCGGTTGCACACCCCCGCCGGACGGCCGATGCTCCCTGGCGTGAAGAACATCGCCTCCGGCTTCCTGCTGGCCATGCCCCAGCTTGGAGACCCGAACTTCTACCGGTCGGTCATCCTGATGATCGAACACGGAGAGACGGGCTCCATGGGGCTCATCGTGAACCGGGGAGCGCCCCTGACGCTGGGTGAGCTGGCGCGCGGTCAGTCGATGGACATCTCGACGGACCGCGTGTCGCAGCCGGTGTTCGTGGGCGGCCCGGTGGAGCCTCAACGCGGCTTCGTCCTGCATGACGACGACACCGTCGCGGAGAAGCACTCCGTCCTGCCGGGCCTCTACCTGAGCGTCACGCTGGACGCGCTGGGGCCGCTGCTGCAGCGGACGGATCCGCGCGTGCGCTTCTGCCTGGGGTACGCGGGCTGGGGCCCCAAGCAGCTGGAGAATGAAATCGCCGCGGGCTCGTGGCTGTACGCCGACGCCACCGCGGACGCGGTGCTGGGACAGGACCCGGCGAAGTTGTGGGATGCCACCCTGCGTGGACTGGGCGTGGACCCGGCCATGCTGGTGATGGGAAAGGGTATGAACTGATGCTCGACGCCGAGTCGCTTCGCCGTTACCTCCTGGACGCCCTGCCGGGCTCGGAGGTGGAGTTCAACGACACCACTGGGACGGGAGACCACTTCGAAGCTCGCGTCATCTCCCCTGCCTTCACCGGCAAGACGATGGTGGAGCAGCACCAGTTGGTGTACGCGCCGCTGCAGCAGTGGCTCAAGTCAGGCGAGCTGCACGCGCTGGCGCTCAAGACCTATTCGCCCGAGCAGTGGAAGAAGCTCGGGCCCCGCTGAAGAAGGAGCAACAATTCATGGATCCGACCCTCAAGGCCCAGTTCGACGAGACGGTGAAGACGCACCCCATCGTCCTCTTCATGAAGGGCAATGCCCTGTTCCCCCAGTGCGGCTTCTCCGCGCGCGCCCTCCAGCTGCTCCAGCCGCTGGGCCCGGTGCACACGGTGGACGTGCTGGCGGACCCTGCCGTGCGCCAGGGCATCAAGGACTACTCCAGCTGGCCCACCATTCCGCAGGTCTACATCCACGGGAAGTTCGTGGGTGGGTCGGACATCCTGACGGAGCTGGCCGAGCGCGGCGAGCTGCAGGACCTGGTCGCCGCCGGCGGCAAGTAGGCGCGGTTCGGGAGTAGTGGCCCGGGGGGAAGACCCGGGCCCCTTCCCCCGCGTAGACTGGGCGGCGGTCGCCAAGAGGGGTTGAAAGCCGCCGTGCTCACCGTCACACCGCCTGAGTCGAAGCCGCAGGACGCGTCCACCGAAGTGCCCGGCGTGCCGGTCGAGGGGGGCCCCCTTCCTCCCGGCGCGAACGTCGCGGTCGCCACGCCCGGCGCCGCCGTCGCGGATCCGGACGACCTCGTCAGCACGGAGAAGACGCCCACGCTGGTGGACCGCGTGCAGGCCCTCCGCGCGAAGTACGAGAAGCAGGAGATGGCCCTCTTCTTCTTCGCGGGCTTTCTCTACGACGTCCTCACGCTGAGCCCCGTCGACGACGCGCTCACGGAGGTGCAGAACTTCGTCTACCTGGCCATCCTTGCGGGCCTGCTGGTGCTGGAGCAGCGCTACCCGGAAGGCGTGGAGCCGCCGAAGCTGCTGGTCAAGGTATGGCGCTTCCGCGAGGACGCGCTGCACTTCTTGATGGGCAGCCTGCTGAGCGCGTTCACGCTGTTCCTGTTCAAGAGTTCGTCGGGCTTCACGCCGCTCTTGTTCATGGCGGGCATGTTCGGACTGCTGGTGGCCAACGAGCTGCCGCGCTTCCGCCAGCTGGGCCCCGTCATCCGTGTGGCCGTCTTCAGCCTGTGCGTGACGCTGTACTTCGCGTCGCTGCTGCCGGTGCTGTTCGGACGGGTGGGGTGGTGGATCTTCACGCTGTCCGTCGTGCTGGGCTGCGGGAGCATCTATGGGCTGCTTCGCGTGCTCAAGCGGTGGCGGCCGGATGAGAAGGCGCTGCTGCGCACGGTGGCGGTGCCTGGCTTCGGCGCGCAGGCGCTGCTGCTCGGGTGCTACTTCCTGGGCGTGATTCCGCCGGTGCCCCTGGCGGTGCAGTACAGCGGCATCTACCACGCGGTGGAGAAGGTCCCCCAGAGCGTCTATGGCACCTCGGGCGTGTATCGCCTGACGTCGGACGAGCAGCCCTGGTGGAAGGTCTGGACGGCGTTCCACCACGGCGACCAGGAGTTCACGGCGCGCAACGGCGAGCAGCCTGTGTACTTCTTCCGCATCTTCGCGCCCAAGGGCTTCGAGAGTTACTACGTGGTCGTGCGCTGGTTCCATGACCACCCGGAGAAGGGCTGGACGGCGCTGGGCAAGGGCTATCGTGCCCCGGTGAGCAGCAACGGCTCGGAGGGCGGCTTCCGCTACTACGCGCGGCCGGGCATCCCGCTCAAACCGGGCGACTGGCGCGTCGTGGTGGAGACGGAGAGCGGGCATGAAATCAACCGCCTGAACTTCACCGTCATCGACGGCACGGGCACGGAGAAGCCCACCAACAAGGTGGAGGTGTCCGTGCTCAAGACCACCAAGCCGCTGCCGCTGGAGGCCTGGGAGAAGGACCATCCTCCGAAGGCCGTGGCCCCCGCGGCTACGGCGCCGGCGCCTTGAGCAGCGTCACCTGACCCAGCAGCACCGGCACCGCCGTCTCCACGCGCAGGATGCGGGGGCCCAGCGAGAAGGGCAGGAAGCCTTGGGCTTCCAGCAGCTGGGTCTCGAAGGGCACCCAGCCTCCGTCCGGGCCGATGGCGAGCACCACCCGCGCGGCGCGCGTGATGTCCCGGGCCTGGAGGGAGAGGCTGGCGGGCGGGTGGGGGAGCAGCCGCAGCGGCTCCGGGCCGAAGACAGCGTCCAGCTCGTCCTCGACGAAGGGGCGGAAGCGCTCGCGGATGAGCACCTCCGGCATGCGCGTATCGCGGGCCTGCTCCAGGCCCTGGAGGAGCAGCTCGCGGACGAAGGCCTCGTTGAGCACCTTGGAGTCGAAGTAGCTCTTCTCCACGCGGGCCGCGTTCACCAGCACGATGCGGTCCACGCCCAGGGACGCCACGGCGGGCAGGACCTTCTTGAGCGCCTTGGGGCGGGGGATGGCCAGGAGCAGGTCCACGCCGGCCCGGGGCGGCGGTGAGTCCGTGAGGTCGACGCGCAGGTGGAGCAGGCCGGGGGCGTTCTCCAGCACCTCTCCCGTGCCGATGAGGCCGTTGAGGCGGCCCACGCGCAGGGATTCGCCGGGTTCGGCCTTGAGGACGTCGCGGGCGTGCTGGGCGCGACGGCCGGTGAGCCGGGCGGTGCCGTCCGGCTGGAAGTCCTCGTCCAAGAGCAGGAGCAGGTTCACGGTCCCCTCCATGTAGCCGTTCCCGGGCGGGCAGGGGAGGGGGCGAGCCTTCCGGGAGGGGCCGTGCCCGGTCGACCGGGGCAGGGCGGGGCGGGGCCGTGATAAAGGGCCGGGCGTGCGTACCTTCTGCATCAAGTGTCTGCGTCCTGAAAGCGCGTGCTACTGCGCGCATGTCCCCCAGCTCCAGACGCGCACGCGCGTGGTGTTCCTCCAGCATCCGAGGGAGCGGCGCGTGGCCATTGGCACGGCGCGCATGGCGCACCTGTCGCTGACCAACTCGGAGCTGCACCGGGGCGTGGACTTCTCCGGCCACGCGCGGCTGGAGGAGCTGGCGAAGAACCCGGAGCGCGTCGCGGTGCTCTTCCCGGGCGAGGACGCCATCTCCGTGGAGGAGGCCCAGGCGAACCCTCCGGAGACGCTCATCGTCGTGGACGGCACCTGGCCGCAGGCGAAGAAGGTGGTGATGCGCAACCCGGTGCTCGCGGCGCTGCCGCGCATCGGCTTCGTGCCGCGCCGCCCGAGCAACTACCGCATCCGCGCGGAGCCGGCGGACCACTGCGTCTCCACCATCGAGGCGGTGGCGGAAATCCTCGGCCAGCTGGAGGGCAAGCCCGAGTACTTCGACCGCATGCTGGGCGCGTTCGAGTTCATGGTGGACACGCAGCTGGAGCGCCAGGAGACGCGCACGGGGCCCAACCGCCGCCGCATCTACAAGGGCGAGTGGCGCCCGCCGCTGGAGCTGCGCTCGCTGGCGGATGCCGCGGACCGGCTGGTCCTCTTCTACGCGGAGGCGAACGCGCACCCGCTGGAGGCGGGCATCCCTCCGGAGCTGGTGCACCTGGTGGCGGTCCGCTACTCCACGGGCGAGCGCTTCGAGGCGGTCATCGCGCCCGAGCAGCCGCTCGCGTACAGCACGTCGCTGCACGTCGAGCTTCCGGAGGACGAGCTGCGCGCCGGTGAGCCGCGTGCCCAGGCACTGGCCCGCTTCGAGGCGTTCCTGCGCCCGGACGACGAGCTGACGGTGTGGACCTCGTTCGCCCTGGATCTGCTGTGGAACAGCGGCCTGACGCGCAGGGCCGCGCGCAACGTGCGGCTGGTGACCGCGCGGGCGCTGAAGGGCAAGGCGGGCGGCGTGGAGCAGGCGGTGGAGCTGCTCAAGGCGCCGGAGGTAGCGACGTGGGCCCGGGGCCGCGCGGGCCGTCGCATCAACGCACTGGAGGCCGTGACGCGTGAGCTGGTGGCGCGTGGCAACGCGACCGAGCCGCCCGCGAAGCTGCCGCGCACCGGCTCCGAGGGTTGAGGCCGTGACGCGTGAGCTGGTGGCGCGTGGCAACGCGACCGAGCCGCCCGCGAAGCTGCCGCGCACCGGCTCCGAGGGCTGAGGCCGCGAGCGTGGCCGCCCTGCGCGCCGTCGTCCCGGCCGCGTGAACGGACGGGGCTTCCTGCTACTGGCCCAGGCGCGCGGTGCCGACGCTGGCGTTCAGCGTGGTGGATCCAGCGCGCCACGGACGGGCCTGCTCGCGGACCCAGCGGCCCATCCGGGCGATGAGATAGCAGCCCACCAGCAGCGCCACGGAGGTACCCAGCGCCGCCGCGATGCCCAGCCGGGGACCGATGCGCTGCGCGAGGCCCGCGATGTCCGCCCAGCCGTACACCACCGGCAGGTGCAGCACGTAGATCCACAACGACAGACGTCCCAGCGGAGCCAGCAGGCCGCTCACCCGCTGCGGCAGCAGGTTCACGACGCCCAGCACCAGCAGGCCCTGCGCCACGCGGTACATCACCATCGTGGGACTGGTGGGCGTCCACTCCACGGGCACCCAACGGGTGAGCGCCAGCAGCGCTCCGCCCAGCGCGAGCAATGAGAAGCCCTGCGGCAGGCCCGGCTTGAGCAGGTGAAGGGCGTGCGCGGCGAACGCGCCCGCGAAGAAGAAGCCCGCCCAGGGGAAGAACGGGAAGCGGCTGCCCTCGCCATTGCCAATGAACTGCTGCAACGGCACCGGCAGGTGCGCGCCCGCGTCCCACATCCCGGCGCTCGCCAGGGGGATGCCCACCGCCAGCCCGCCCAGCAGCAACGCCCGGGCGCCCCGGTTCGGCGTCACCACCAGCGCCATGGCGCCCAGGAGCAGCGCTGCGCCAATGCACTGGAGCGCGTCGAACTGGAACACCTTGCGCAACATGGCTTCGGAGAAGCCCAGCTCGCGCACCGCGCCCCAGCCCGGCCAGTGCAGCAGGTAGCCCAGGAAGAGCAGCAGCAGCGCGCGGCGGAACCGGCGGCCGAAGGAGTCCTTCGCGGCGCCCGGCTTCGTGCCCAGCGCCATCACCACCGCCCAGCCGCTCACCAGCAGGAACAGCGGCGCGGTGATGCCCCGGATCTTCCAGTACTCCTGGATCCACGGATGGTCCCGGAACGCGGGCGCGAGCAGCGCGTCCAGCGTGTGACCCATCACCATGGCGAGCACGGCCAGTCCTCGCGCGCCATCCAACGCGGGGTGCCGGGTCTGCCGGAAGTTGAGAGAGGGACCGAAGCCTTTCAAAACGGTCCGAGCATAAGCCCACGTGCGGGCCTCGTCTCCAAAACGCACCAACCGTGGGGGTCGGCAGGCGTGGAAACGCGCCGGATTTTCACTCTCAGCCCAGGTCGCGTCCTTCGCGGAGGATGCTACAGGATGGATGCATGTCCGCCCGTTCCGCACTCGCCGCCCTCGTGCTCCTCGCTGTCCCGGCCTCAGTCCGCGCCGCGTCCGGCGATGACTGGTTTGGCAGCGACAAGCCCAAACACTTCGCGGCGTGCGCGGCGGCCACGGGCGTGGGCTACGGGGCGGGCGCCGTCCTCTTCGATTCGCCGGGCGCGCGTGCGCTCACCGGCGTGGGACTGGGATTGGGCGTGGGGTTGGGCAAGGAGGTGTACGACAAGGCTCGCGGCAAGGTCTTCTCCGTGAAGGACCTGGCGTGGGACACCGCCGGCACCGCGACGGGGCTACTGGCCTCGTTCCTCGTGGACCGGTTCATCACCGAGGTGCTCCTGCCCCCCCGGAGCGTCGCCGTCGCCGGGCGTGGCGGCGGGAGCGTCCGGGCGCGCGCGGCGCTCCACGAACTTCAGCAGCAGGTCTCGCTGCAGCCGGGGCTCCACCAGCAGCAGGCGGCCTTCGGGATCATCGGAGTCGGAGACGAGCACGGTGACCTGCCGGCGCGGGCACTGGTTCATGCAGCCGGTGGGCGTGACGCGCACCTGACCGGCGAGGCCCTTCTCGGCCAGCTCCCCCTGGAGCCAGCGCGGCAGGTCCTGCCCTCCGCTCCGGGCGCTCTTCGTCAGGCACTTGCGGCAGACGAGCACGTCCACCTCCCGCCCCTTGCCGCCCGTGTCGCCATCCTGCATCCGCCGTCCTCCGTGACGCCCCGCTTCCAGGCGGATGCGCCGCTGCGTGTAACCGAGACCTTCAAGAAGAGGTAGCGGCGCGGGGATTGTTCCGCAGGAGGCTCGGGCCGCGTCCGCCGGGCCGCCGTCCGGGCAGGCGCTGCCGGACTGATGGAATGGGAAAGGCCGCGCCGTGGGTGCGACGTTCTGTCGCGACGCCAGCCGCCCGGGGCACTGGTACGGTGCGCTCCGCGCCGCATCCGGGAGGCTCTTCACATGACGCGAAATCGACTGCTGCTCGGGTTCACCCTGTCTGTGATGGGAACGGGCTTGTTCGCCGGTTGTGAGCGCTCCCCAGACAAGGCTCCGGAGGCGAAGCCGCCCGCGCCCGCTCCCGTGGTGGAGCAGGCCCCGAAGCCCACGGCACCGGATGCCGCGGCGGTGGTGAAGCTGGCGTCGCACTTCTTCCAGGCGCCTCGCAACCAGGCGCCGCTGCCCGACGACACCGCGGAGCAGGTGGCCCTGGGGCGCATGCTCTTCCACGAGCCCCGCCTGTCGAAGAACCACGACGTGTCCTGCAACAGCTGCCACGGACTCGACACCTTCGGCGTGGACAACAAGGCGCTGTCGGAAGGTCACAAGAAGCAGAAGGGCAGCCGCAACTCGCCCACCGTCTACAACGCGGCCCATTACATCGCGCAGTTCTGGGACGGACGCGCCGCCACGCTGGAGGCCCAGGCGGAAGGGCCGATGATGAACCCGGTGGAGATGGCCATGCCGGACGCGAAGCGCGTCGAGGCCACGCTGTCCTCCATCCCCGAATACAGCACGCGCTTCCGCACTGCCTTCCCCAAGGGGGGCAAGCCCGTCACGCTGGCGAACGCCGCCCGGGCGCTGGCCGCCTTCGAGCGCACGCTCACCACGCCGTCGCGCTTCGACCGCTTCCTTGCGGGGGAGCACGTGGCCCTGAGCGCGCAGGAGCAGCGCGGGCTGGAGGCCTTCGTCACCACCGGCTGCACCACGTGCCACAACGGTCCGGCGGTGGGCGGCTCTTCGTTCCAGAAGCTGGGGCTGGTGGAGGCGTACCCGGCCCTCACCGACGCGGGCCGCTTCGACGCGACGAAGAACGAGGACGACCGGGGCTACTTCCGCGTGCCCACCCTGCGCAACGTGGAGATGACCGGGCCCTACCTGCACGACGGCAGCGTGAAGGACCTGCCCACCATGGTGCGCCTGATGGGCCGCTACCAGCTGGGCCGCACGCTGAAGGACGGCGAGGTGGACGACCTGGTGGCCTTCCTCAAGAGCCTCACGGGCGAGCTGCCCCCCACCGAGCGCATCTCCGCGCCGCCCCTGCCCCCCAGCACGAAGCGCACGCCCAAGCCGGACCCGTCGTAGCTTGCAGGAAACGTCGCGCCCCGCCCGGCGGGTGCTAAACCCTCGCGTCCATGACCTTCTTCTTCCATCTCCACTCGGGTCTTCGTTACCTGGTGCTGTTGTCCGGTGTCATCGCGCTCGCGTTCTTCGCGTTCGCGGTTGCCACGAAGCGCCCGTTCGACAAGGCGGGGCGCATCATCGGCGCGTCCTACTCAGGCTTCATGCAGCTGCAGTTGCTCGTGGGCATTGGCGTGCTGCTGACGCGCGGGTACTACCCAGCGCTCATCGGGCACATCGTGATGATGATTCTCGCGGTGGGCGCCATCCAGGGCCCCCTGTCCGCGAACCGCCGGCGCACGCCGCCCGGCTACGTGCTGCCGCTGGTGGGCACGCTGGTGTCGCTGGCGCTGGTGGTGGGCGGCATCCTGGCCATCCGCCCGGGCCTGTTCGTCTCCACCGCGTTCTAAAGCGCGCGGGTGAGGGAGCGAAGCGGCTGGGGTCTCCAGCCGCCTCGCCAGGCCTCCGCTAGCGACGCGCGCGCCGGCGCAGGGCCAGCGGCACGAGCAGCCCGAGGAGCGCGGGCAGCAGGCCCGGGCTCGCGGTGCAACCGCCGTCATCTTCGTCCGACGGCTCCTGCTCCGGGCCGGAGCCCGCGTCCGGAACGACGCCCGCGTCCGTGGTTCCGGTGCCCGCGTCCGTGCCGGTGCCCGCGTCCACGCTGGTGCCCGCGTCCGTGGTTCCGCCGGTGCCCGCGTCCGTGCCGCCGCCCGTGTTCGCGGGGCAGTTACCCAGCGAGTGCTCCAGGGCTCCCAGCGTCGTCGTGGCGGGCCGGGGGCGCGCGCAGAAGTCCTCCGGCACCAGGGTGTTCCGCGGGGCCGCGCCGACGAGGACCGACACGTCGCCCTTGAGGGTCAGGTCGCCCTTGAGCGGCGCCACGTACCAGCCCGCCCAGTCGCCGGTCGTCACGCTCATCCGGTTCGAGCTCGTGGTGACGCTGGAGCCGTCGCGGTTGCGGATGAGGCCGGACATCACGTTGCCGATGGCCTCGCCGGTGGACGCGGCGTAGCGGTAGTCCACGCCCGTCGTGCCGATGAACGTGTTGAACAGCACGCGCGTGTTCGCGGCCTTGTTCAGGTACACGGCCACGTCCGAGCAGTTGGCCACGATGTTGTTGCGGATGATTCCGTCCTTGTGCTCCGGCGAGCACGGCACGGTCGGGTCGAAGGCCGGCGCGCAGAACTCGTTCCCGGTTCCGCCTCCGCCAAACGACAGACCGATGCGCGTGTCCCCCGCGGGCTGGTCCTTCACGCAAAGGACGCGGTTGCGCTCGAAGAGGCCGCGATTGCCGCCGCTCTTCATGAAGGCGCCGTAGGAGATGCCGCCCTGCTTGGAGAAGTCATGCAGTTCGTTGTCGCGGACCACCCAGTCATCGCCGGTGTCGATGTTCAGCTTGGTGACGGGCGTGCCCGTCGCGCGCGCGTGCGTGTCGTAGATTTCGTTGTTCTCGATGAGGCCCCGGTGCGGGATCTCCCACACGCCGCCAGCGTTCTTCGACGCGTTCACCTTGAGTTGCGCGTTGAAGTCGCGCACGCGGCTGTTGCGCAGGACGAAGTTCTCCGCGTGGCCGGTGACGTGGAAGGCGTGCTCACAGGTCTGGTCGTTCGCGCAGATGCCCTCCACCGTGAGCCCGTCGAAGGTCCAGTACCGGCCGGACACCTTGAAGCCCTCCTGCGCGTTGAAGCGCACGACGGCCGCGTGGCGGTTCTTCGCACGCACGATGATGGGCGCGGCCTGGGTGCCCTCCGCGGCGCAGTTGAGGTTCGCGTTGACGGTGTACGTGCCGTCCTCCAGGACGAGCTCATCGCCGGCCTTCGCGGACGAAAGCGCGGTCTGGAGCTCGGTCACGGTGGTGATGCTCTTCACGGCCGCGCTGCCCGTCAGCGGCAGCAGGAGCAGGGTGAGGGACAGGGTTTTCAAGGGGGGACTCCCGGTACGAAGAGAAGGGGGGCGCTGACGTTACCGGATCCCCACGCAGGGCAGGCGGCCGGGCGTGCGCAGGCATTCCGGGTGCTAGGGAATCCGCATCCGCGTGAACACCTGTCCTCTCATGGCTCGCCAATCCAGAGGCTCGCGACGGGGACGCTCCATGCTCACGGTGTCAGTGCTCGCGGGGGTGCTGCTCACGGCTCCGGGCGCGTTCGCGCTGCCTTCCCAGGGACAGTCGCTGCCCGAGTTCTCCGCGCGCGACCTGACGAACGGGAAGCATGCGAGCGAGGAGTTGAAGGGGCGCCCCACGCTGCTGGTCGTCATCACCGAGAAGGACGCGGGCGCCCAGATGCGCGGATGGTTCGACGCGGCGGACCAGCACGTCTCGGACTCGGTGCACCGCCAGTCGCTCATCGCCCTCAAGCTGCCGTTCTTCGTCAGCGAGGGCACCGCGCGCGGCAAGGCGAAGGGCCAGGTGCCTCAGTCCTACTGGCAGGACACCTGGCTGGACAAGAACGGTGACATGGCCAGGGCCCTGGGCCTCTCCCCCAGCGAAACCCCCTATGTCCTGGCGCTGGACGCGGAAGGACGGGTGCTCGCCAGCGTCCACGCCACCGTGGACTCGCAGGAGGCGCGGACCATCTGGTCCGCGCTCCAGCGGTGACGCGGGAAGGCTAGTAGCGCCCGCCGCTGTCGAGGATGGCCTGCAGCTGCTGCTTGTCGTTGGAGAAGGGGAACGCCTGGTACAGCTGGTAGCCATTCTGCGGATCCAGCAGCGTGGGCCGCATCAGGCGCACCACCTCCAGCTTGTCGTTGGAGAAGTTGAACTGCCCCAGCACGGACAGGATGTGCGTCACGAGGAAGTTCTCGTTCGGGGCCACCTGCGACAGGATGCGCAGCTTCTCGCGCGGGAAGGACTCGCGCACCATCGCCGCGGTGACGTTGCGGAACTGCACGTCCGTGATGGGACGCACCACCGGCGGCGGGGGCGGCATCGGATGCTGCGGTCCCGGGGGCGGCAGGCCCGTGCCGTACGGCGCGGCCTCGTCCACGTACTCGCTCAGCTTGTCCAGCTCCTCCATGGCGTTGCGGATGCTCTCGCGGCCCTTGGCGTCCTTCGTGCGGGACATCGCGTCGCGCAGCGCGTTCTCCATCCGGTCGATGCGGCGCGCCATCTGCTCACGGTCGATGACGACCTGGTTGCGCGAGGGCACCGGCATCGGCACCGGCTGCGGCATCGGTCCCGGGCGCGGCGTGGACTGGCCCGGGGGCGGCGGGCGGCGGAACTCGGCGCCGCCAGAGATGGTGACTGAGTCCGCCGTTTTGGGCGCCGTCTGGGCCAGGGCCGCGGCGGAGGAGAGCAGGACGACGGCGAGGGTCAGGGCCTTCATGGTGTGCATCCTTGGGGGTGTTCGTGCTTCGTCCCATCTGACGGGCAAGAAGGCCGCTCATTCAAGCCCCCTCCCATCTTCCCCAGGAAGGCCCTGCCGTCAGGGCGGCTCAGCCGCGCTTGGAGACGACCTGTCCGTCGGCGCCAATCTCGTAGACGAGCGGCACGCCGGTGGCGAGCTCCAGGCCCACCACCGTCTCGCCGGACAGCTTGTCCAGGCGCATCACCAGGGATCGGTTGGAGTTGCCGTGCGCCACGACGAGCACGTTCTTGCCCTGGCGCAGGTCGCCCGCGATGGCGCGGTCGAAGAAGGGCAGCACGCGCTTGGCGGTCATCTCCAGGGACTCGCCGTTGGGGGGCGGCACGTCAAAGGAGCGGCGCCAGACGTGGACCTGCTTCTCGCCGAACTCCTTGGCGGCGTCCGCCTTGTTGAGGCCCTGCAGGTCGCCGTAGTGGCGCTCGTTGAGGGCCGCGTCGCGGATGACGGGCGGGGTCTGCTTCAGCGCCTCCAGCAGGATGGCCAGCGTCTGCTGCGCCCGGCTGAGGGCGGAGGTGTAGGCCACGTCGAACTTCACGCCCTGGAGGGAGTCGGCGGCCTTGCGGGCTTCGGCGCGGCCCTGCTCGGTGAGGGGCACGTCCACGAAGCCGGTGAAGCGGTTCTCAAGGTTCCAGAGGGACTGACCGTGACGGACGAGGGCGAGGATGGGCATGGCCTCCCTGCTAGCCCAACCAGGGGCGGGGGGAAAAGAGGCAAGCCCCGTCCACCCGCCCGGCCCGTCGTCTTGCGGCCACGCTCCGGGGCGTGTCAGCTGGTGGCCGGGGTCTCCTGCTGGAGGCGCTCGCAGACGGCCGCCACCGCGCTCAGCGTGTTGAACAGGTCCACCATGCCCACCTGGAGGCCCAGGTCGTCCTCGATGCGGTTGGCCAGCATCGTGGCCAGCAGCGAGTTGCCCCCCACCTCCAGGAAGTGGTCCTCCGGCCGCACGGCGTCCACCCCCAGCAGCTCCTGCCAGTACCCGGCCAGCCGCGCCTCCATGGGCGAGGGGACTGCGCTCTGTGTGCTCATGGTGGGCTGCTCCGGATTCTGGATTTGCTGCAAATTGAGGAAAATAGAACTACCGCGTCAAGGCTGACCGCGCCAGGGCGAGCAGGCGGGCTTCGGCGTCCCCCGGTTTCTGGGCTTCCCTGGCAGGCTCGGGAGCCATGGACCACGCGAACGAGGCCGCAACGGACGCCGGGGACGAGGACGCGCCCATGGCAGTGGCGGTGGTGGGGCTGGCGCTGCGCTTTCCGGGGGCGGAGGACGCGCGCCAGTACTGGCGCAACCTGGTGGGAGGGGTGGACTCCATCACCCGGCTGGACGCGGCGGGCCGGGAGCGGATGGGGCTGCCGCAGGGCGACGAGTGGATCACCGCGGCGGGGGTGCTGGAGGAGGCGGAGGGCTTCGACGCGGCGTTCTTCGGGTACTCGGCGCGCGAGGCGGAGCAGATGGATCCGCAGCACCGGGCGCTCCTGGAGTGCGCGTGGGCGGCGATGGAGTCCGCGGGGTACGCGCCCCGGGGCCAGCCGATGCGGGCGGCGGTGTACGCGGGGGCGGGCTTCACGACGTACGGAGGGCGGGATGTGGCCGCGGGGCTGGCGGGGGCGTTGGGGCTCTCCGGGGACTTCCTCGCCACGCGGGTGTCGTACGAACTGGACCTGACGGGGCCGGCGATGACGGTGCAGACGGCGTGTTCCACGTCGTTGGTGGCGTTGCACCTGGCCTGTCAGTCGCTGCTCGCGGGCGAGTGCGACCTGGCGCTCGCGGGAGGTGTGTCCATCCGCACGCCGCAGCTGGGGGCGCATCGCAAACTTGAGGGCGGCATCCTGGCGCCGGATGGGCGCTGCCGGCCGTTCGACGTGAACGCGACGGGCACGGCGGTGGGCAATGGCGTGGGGATGCTGGTGCTCAAGCGGCTGGCGGATGCGGTGGCGGACCGGGACAGCATCCGCGCCATCGTCTTGGGCACGGCGTTGAACAACGACGGGGGCTCGAAGACGGGGTTCGCGGCGCCTTCGGTGCAGGGACAGGCGGCGGTCATCCGCGAGGCGTTGTCGGTGGCGGGGGTGGCGCCGTCGGACGTGTCCTATGTGGAAGCGCACGGGACGGCGACGGCGTTGGGGGATCCGATTGAGGTCGCGGCGCTCAAGCAGGTGTTCGAGGGGGCTCCTCCGGGCGCGTGTGGCCTGGGCGCGGTGAAGAGCAACTTCGGGCACCTGGACGCGGCGGCGGGCGTGGCGGGGGTGATCAAGACGGTGCTGTCGATGGAGCACCGCACGCTGCCTCCGACGCTGCATTTCACGAAGCCGCATCCGATGCTGGAGCTGGAGGGCAGTCCCTTCCAGGTGGTGGGGAGCGCACGTGCTTGGGAGGGCCCGTTGCCGCTGCGCGCGGGGGTGACGGCGCTGGGGATTGGGGGCACGAACGCGCATGTGGTGTTGCAGGAGGCGCCGGCCCTTCCGGAGACGGATGCGCCCCGGCGTGGGGAAGAGGTGCTGCTCTTGTCGGCGAAGACGGAGGGCGCGCTGGAGCGGATGACCGTGGCGCTCGCGGAGCGCGTGCAGGAGGCTTCGGGCGCCTGGCTCGCGGACGTCGCTCATACGTTGCAGGTGGGGCGTGCGCGCTTCCCGTGGCGCCGCTTCGTCGTGGTCCGACAGGGCGAGGACGCGACGGCGCTGCTGGAGGGGCGGTCCTCCGCCGGTGCTGATGCGCCTCCTCGGATCCGCACCGTGTTCGACGAGGGCGAGTCTCGCGGCGTGGCCTTCCTGTTCCCGGGCGGCGGTGCGCAGCGGGTGAACATGGGCGAGGCGTTCCTTCGCGAGCCCGCGTTCCGCGCTGCCATCGACACGTGCGCGGAGTTGCTTCGCGGTCCCATGGGCGCGGACCTCCGCGACATCCTCTTCGCCGGACCCGAGCGCTTCGACGCGGCGGCCCGTGAGCTGGACCGGCCGCTGTGGTCCCAGCCCGCGCTGTTCGTCTGCGACTGGGCGCTCGCTCAGTTGTGGCTGTCGTGGGGCGTGAAGCCGGACGCGTTGCTGGGGCACTCGCTCGGCGAATACGTGGCCGCGTGCCTCGCGGGTGTGTTCACGCTGGAGGAGGCGCTGGGCCTCGTTGTCGCTCGCGGACGCTTGATGGAGGCGATGCCACCGGGCGGGATGGTGTCCGTGCTCGCGCCCGTGGCGCAGGTCTCGGAGCTCGTGGGGCCGGCCGTGTCGGTGGCGGCCATCAACGGCCCGGAGACCTGTGTCCTCTCCGGCCCGTTGCCGGAGCTGGAGGCGGCGGAGCAGGCGCTGACGGCGCGGGGCATCGAGCACAAGCGGGTGCGCTACGCGCGCGCCGCGCACTCCTCCATGATGGAGCCGTACCTGGAAGGCTTCGCTCGGGAAGTGGCCCGCGTGAGGCTTCGCGTGCCCTCGCTGCCCGTCGTTTCCAGCCTCACCGGCCGGTGGCTCCAGGAGCGCGAGGCGACGTCACCTGACTATTGGGTCCGGCACCTGAGGCACACGGTCCGCTTCTCCGACGCTCTGGGCTGCCTGCTGGAATCCGGGGACCGCGCACTGATTGAAGTGGGCCCGGGCACGACGCTCACCGCGCTCACGAGGCAACATCCGGCGCGCAAGACGCAGCCCGTACTGGCCACCCTGCCGACGAAGGGCGATGCGCCCGGGAGCGCCCTGGCGGCCCTGGGCGAAGCGTGGGCCGCGGGCGTGGACGTGGACTGGGAACACATCCGGGACGGCGAGCGGCGTCGGCGCGTGGACCTGCCGACCTACAGCTTCGACCGCGAGCACTACAGCCTGGACGATGCCGCGCCGAGCCCCCTCGCACGCGATGCCATGGCGGCCAAGGCGAAGGCAACCGGCCCCTCGAAGCCGAAGGCTCAGGCTCCTCGTCGCGGTGAGCGCGTGGCCCCCCGTGACGCCACGGAGCAGTCCCTGGTCGAGTGCTTCCAGACGCTGTTCCGCCTGGATGACGTGGGCATCCACGACGACTTCTTCGCGCTGGGTGGCGACTCGTTGGTCGCGCTCCGGCTGCTCGCGATGATCTCCGAACGCTTCGGCAAGCGGCTCGCGCTGAAGGAGATGCTGACCGCGCCCACGGTGGAGTTGTTGGCGCGGAAGCTGGGCGGACGCGAGGAGGGCCGGTCCCTGCCTGCCGGGGTCGCGTTGCTCCAGCAGGGCACTCGCGGCCCGCCGCTCTTCTTCGTGCACGCGGCCGGAGGCCAGGCGGTGTTCTACCGCGACCTGGCGCGCGCCATCGACGCGGGCCGGGCCGCCTACGCCTTCGAGTCCCGGGGCCTGGAGCCAGACGGACCGCTGCACACGTCCGTCGACGAGATGGCGACGGCCTACCTGGAGGACCTGCGCGCGTTGCAGCCCGTGGGGCCGTATCTGCTGGTGGGAGCGTCGTTTGGCGGCGCGGTGGTCTACGAGATGGCCCGCCGGCTAACGGCGGAAGGCCACGCGGTGCCGCTGTGCGCGATGCTCGACACGCCGGGCCCTGGGGACATCGCCCGGGCCCAGGTGGGCGGAGTGGGCTTCGCGCAGGAGCAGGTCTTCGCGGATCCGGAGGAGCAGCGTCGGTACGTGCGCGTCTGGGAGGCGAACATGACGGCCCTGCGCGACTACGCCATGCCCCGCTTCGAGGGCGGCACCCTCCAGTTCTTCCGCGCGGCGACCGTCATCGAGCACATGCCGAAGCACGTGGAACTCGAATGGCTGGATTCGGGCGCGGTGCTCCGGGTGGAGACCGTACCCGGCGACCACCAGTCGATGCTCACGGGCGAGAACGCTGAAGGGCTGGGCGCGAAGCTCGCGGCGCTCCTTCCGTGAACGAGGCGCTCAGCTGGAGCCTGGACGACCGCGCCGCTGGGCCATGCGCCGCAGGTTGTCTCGCCGCTGCGCTCCCGGGTCCTGCGCGGGCGAGGGAGCCGCCGCCGGTGGCGTGTCCTTCGGCGGTGACAGGTGTCCTGCGAGCGCGCGCACCGTGGGGTACTGGAAGAGGGTGATCAGCGGGACCTTGCGGCCCACCAGTGCCTCCAGCTTCGCGTGCACGGACTGGAGCAGCAGCGAGTTGCCGCCCAGGTCGAAGAAGTTGTCGCTCGCGCCCACGCGCTCCAGCCCCAGCACTTCGGCCCAGAGCGCGGCCAGCGTCTGCTCCAGGCCGGCTTCGGGGACACGGTAGTCCTCGCTCAGTTCGGGCCGGTGCACGTCCGGCGCGGGCAGTGCCTTGCGGTCCAACTTGCCGTTCGCGGTGAGCGGCAGCCGCTCCAGCACCACGAACGCCGACGGAACCGCGTGCTCCGCGAGCGACCGCCGCAGCGAGGCCCGCAGCGCGTCCACCGTGAATGCGGCCCCTTCGCGAAGCACCAGGTACGCGACCAACCGCCGCTGTCCCGGCACGTCCTCGCGCACCTGCGCCACCGCTTCCTTCACCGAGGGCTGTGAGAGCAGCGCGGCCTCCACCTCGCCCAGTTCGATGCGGAAGCCCCGCAGCTTCACCTGCGAATCCGCGCGGCCCCGGAACTCCAGCGTCCCGTCCGCGAGCCATCGCACCACGTCACCCGTGCGGTACAGGCGCGCGCCGGGCTCATGGGAGAACGGAGCCGGTCCGAAGCGCTCCGCAGTGAGCGCGGGCTGGCCCAGGTAGCCGCGCGCCACCTGGGCGCCTCCCAGGAACAGCTCGCCCCATAGGCCCATTGGCACGGGCTGTCCCGCGCCATCCAGCACGTACACACGCACGTTGGGCTCCGGGCTTCCGATGGGGGGCAGCAGGCCGTCGGGTGCTTCAGACTTCACGACGCCGGAGGTCGCGATGACGGTGTTCTCCGTGGGGCCGTAGCAGTTGAGCCACTGTCCCGGAACGGCGGGTCCCGGACGGCGGTGCAGCACGTCACCGGCCACGTGCACCCGGCGCAGCGGCATGCCGGACGGCCATGGCTGCTCCAGCGCCGCCTCGGCCATGGGCGTGGGCAGCGTGGTGAGCGTGATGCCTTCCGCCGCGAGCCACCGCACCAGTCGGGCGGGCTCCGCACGCACCTCGTCCGTGGGCAGGTGGAGGCTGGCGCCATGCGAGAGCGACGGCCAGGTCTCGAAGACGGTCGCGTCGAACGCGAGCCCCGTCAGGAGCGTGGCCCGGTCTCCCGGTTCAATCCCCGCCGCCGTGCCGAGCCCCGCGACGAGGTTCGCCAGCGTGCCGTGTGTCACCGCGACGCCCTTGGGACGGCCGGTGCTGCCCGACGTGTAGATGACGTAGGCCATCGCCTCCGCGTGCAGTGTCACGCCGGGCGCGGTGATTGGCTGCGTCTCCAGCGCGGGCTCCTCGTCCAGGCAGAGCACTCGCACGCCGCATCCCTCGAAGCGGGAGGCGAAGGCCTGCTGGGTGACGACGATGCGTACGCCACTGTCCGTGAGCACGTGCCGCCACCAGGCCTCCGGCCACGTCAGGTCCATGGGCAGATAGGCCGCGCCCGACTTGAGGATGCCTAGCGCGCCCCACACGTAGCCGGGCGTGCGGTCCACGCACAAGGCGACCACGGTCTCCGGCTTCACGTCCTGCGCACGCAACAGGTTCGCGAGCTGGTTCGACCGGGCCTCCAGTTCCCTAAACGTCAGCCGCTGCCCGTCGCCCGCCAGCGCGAGCGCCTCCGGCCTCAGCCGCGCCTGCTCCGCGATGCGCGTGGGGACGCGCAGGTCCGAGGGGACATCGAGCGCGGTGTCGTTCCACTCGACGAGGACCTGCTGGCGCTCCGCCTCTGTCAGCACCGACAGCGACGCGAGCGGACGCTCCGGGTTTCGCGTCACCTGCTCCAGCAGACGCAGGTAGTGCCCGGCCATACGCTCCACCGTCGCCGCGTCGAAGAGCGCGGTGTTGTATTCCCAGTGGGTCAGCAACCCGGTGGCGGATTCGCGCATGAACAGCGTGAGGTCGTGCTTCGCGAGCCCTGGATCAAAGGGCACCGGCGCTGTCTCCAGTCCTCGCAGGGGGAAGCCGGGGAAGTCCTTGAAGAGGGCGAACACGGCCTGGAACACGGGCGTGCGGCTCAGGTCTCGCGGCGTCTGGAGCGCGTCCACCAGTTGTTCGAAGGGCACCTCCTGGTGAGCGTACGCACCCAGGCACGTCTCGCGCACACGGGCGAGGAGGACCTGGAAGGACTCGGCGCCGGAGACCTTCACGCGCAGGGGCAGGGCGTTGACGAAGAAGCCGATGAGCCCCTCCACCTCGCGGTGGTTGCGGCCGGAGATGGGCGAGCCGACCACCACGTCGTCCTGACCGCTGTAGCGCGACAGCAGGGCGTGGAACCCCGCGAGCAGCGCCATGAAGGACGTGACGCCCTGCTGGTGACACAGTTCGCGCACGGCTGCGTCCACCGCGGCGGGGATCCGCACCATGTGGGCCGCGCCAGCCTGGGCCTGCACGGGCGGCCGAGGCCGGTCGGTGGGCAGCTCCAGCGCATGGGGCGCACCGTTCAGCTGCCGCTTCCACCACGCGAGCTGCGCGTCGAGACTTTCGCCCTGCAACGTCGCACGCTGCCAGCGGGCGTAGTCCGTGTACCGGATGGGCAGCGGTGGCAGGCGCGGGGTCTGGTTCCGGGTGAATGCGTCGTAGAGGATGCCCAGTTCGCGCCCCATCACGTCCGTGGACCAGCCGTCCGTGATGATGTGGTGCATGAGCAGGAAGAGCGCGTGGTCCTCCGCATCCAGCCGCAGCAGCGTCGCCGTCAGCAGTGGACCCGTGCGCAGGTCGAAGACGTGGCGCATCCGCTCCTCGGCCCGCTGGCGCAGGACGGTGTCGCGCTGCTGGGGCGGCACGTCCTCCAGCCGCTCGAAGGCGAGCGCGAAGGGAACCGAGGGCAGGACGCGCTGAACGGGCTGGCCGTTCTCCTCCGCGAACACCGTACGCAGGGACTCGTGACGGTCGATGAGTGCCGCGAGTGACCGCTCCAGCGCGGCCACGTCGAGCGGTCCCTTGCACCGGATGAACAGCGGGACGTTGAAGGCGAACCCGCCCGGTGCGAGCGCGTCGATGAACCACAGCCGCTGCTGCGGGAAGGACTGGGGCGCGGAGTTTCCGGCCTCCGTGCGCACCAGGGGCGGTGCCTGGAGGGGATGGGCTTCCTGGCGCAGGGCTTCGATTCGCGCGGCCAGCTCCGCGAGCGTCGGGGCTTCGAAGAGCACCCGCACGGGCAGCTCCATCTGAAGCGACTCGCGCAGACGGGAGGCCACCTGGGTCGCGAGCAGCGAGTGTCCGCCCAGTTCGAAGAAGTGGTCCTGCGTGCCCACGCGCGGCACACCCAGCAGCGGTGCCCAGATGTCCGCGATGAGCTTCTCCACCGCGGAGACCGGGGCCACGTAGACGGTCCCAGGGATGGCCTCTTCCGTCGGAACGGGAAGGCCGTTGCGGTTCACCTTGCCACTGGGCGTCAGGGGCAGCGCGTCCATGCGCACCAGCGCCGAAGGCACCATGTACTCCGGCAACCGTCGCGCCAGTGCCTGCCTCAGCGCTTCCGCGGAGAAGGCCGTCTCCGGCTGCACCACGTAGGCCACGAGCCGCTTGAAGCCCGGGGTGTCCTCGCGCAGCACGACGACCACGTCCCGCACATCAGGCAGGGCGCGCAGGGCGGACTCCACTTCGCCCAGTTCGACGCGGAAGCCGCGCAGCTTCACCTGACCGTCCAGGCGGCCGAGGAACTCCAGCTGTCCATCCGCGAGCCAGCGCGCCTTGTCGCCCGTGCGGTAGAGGCGTGCGCCCGGCATGGCGCTGAAGGGGGAGGGCACGAAGCGCTCCGCGGTGAGGTCTGGCCGGTTGTGATAGCCGTGCGCGAGCCCTTCGCCTCCGATGAACACCTCGCCTGGGACGCCGACGGGGCTCGGATTCCCTCGGGCATCCAGGACGTAGGTCTGGACGTTGGTCAGCGGTGTTCCCACTGAAGGGAGCGCGGGCCAGGTGCTCGGAGATCCTGAAGCCCGCCATGCGCTGGCGGCGTGCGTCTCCGAAGGACCGTACTGGTTTTCGAGGACGCAGCCGGGCAGCCGTTCGAAGAGGGAGACGAGGGCGGGTGTCACCTGGAGTTGTTCGCCCGCGGTGATGACCTCGTTGAGCGGGGGCAGCTCCGCCGTAGTGCGCGCTGCTTCGCTCAGGGATTGAAGCGCGACGAAGGGGAGGAAGAGGCGCTCTACGCGGTGCTGGGTGAGGAAGCGCAGCAGTGCCGGTGGATCACGGCGCAGTTCGGCGGAGCTGAGCAGCAGTCGGCCGCCGATGCACCACGTGCCGAAGATCTCCTGGAAGGAGACATCGAAGTTGAGCGAAGCGAACTGGAGAGTGGTGGCTTCCCTGTGGACGGCGCGGCGGATCTGCCACGCGAGCATGTTGCCGATGCCCCGGTGGGACATGGCGATGCCCTTGGGCCTGCCGGTGCTGCCCGAGGTGAAGACGACGTAGCAGACGGCTTCGGGGGACAGCCTCACGTTCGGAGACGACGTGGGGCGGGAAGCCAGCGAAACGGTCTCCATCGTCACGATGCGCGCGGAGGTGCTTGGTGGCAGCGCCCGCACGAAACCCTCATGCGCGAGGACGACCGGAGCACGCGTGTCCTCCACCATCAGGGCCAGACGCTCGGCCGGATAGTTCGGATCCAGCGGGACGTAGGCGGCACCGGCCTTGAGGGTGGCGAGGACGGCGACGGGCATGTCGAGACTGGAGCGCTCCAGGCACAACCCGACGGAGCTTCCCGGCGTGACGCCCAGGGCGATGAGGTGGTGCGCGAGCTGATTGGCGCGTGCATCCAGCTGCCTGTAGGTCAGCGACTCGGCGCTGTTCGTCACCGCGACTGCTTCCGGTGTCCGAGCGACCTGCGCCTCCACCCAGCGGTGCATGAGGCCCGGCTCGAAAGAGAGGTCCTTCGCGGCGTTCCACGTCACGACGACCTGCTGCCGTTCCTCTTCGGAGAGGAGCGGCAGGGCCGACAGGGGCTGCTCGGGATGGCGGACCGCTCCTTGGAGCATTCGCACGTAGTGCCCGGCCATCCGGGTGAGGGTCGCCTCCTCGAAGAGGGCGGTGTTGTACTCCCAGAAGGCCGTCAGCCCCTGCTCCGACTCGCGCACGAAGAGCATGAGGTCGAAGCGGGAGACACCCGTCTGGAAGGGGACGTCCTCCGCTTGGAGCCCGGGCAACGAGAAGGGGACAGCCGCTTGTTGCAGGACGAAGAGGGCCTGGATCAGCGGCGCGCGGCTCAGGTCGCGTGGCGGCTTGAGCGCCTCCACGATTTGTTCGAACGGCAGGTCCTGATGCGCGAAGGCGCCCAGGCAGCTCTCGCGCACGCCGCGCAACAGGTGGCGGAAGGAGCGCGTCCCCGCGACATCCGCGCGCAGGGCGAGCGTGTTGACGAAGAGGCCGAGGAGCCCTTCCACTTCGCGGCGATTGCGGCCAGAGATGGGCGAGCCGACCACCACGTCGTCCTGTCCGCTGTAGCGCGCGAGCAGGGCCTGGAATCCCGCCAGCAGCGTCATGAACAGCGTGGTGCCCTCGCGCTGGCCCATGGCGACGAGGGCGCTGGTCAGCGCGGGTGGCAGGGGGACTTCGATGTACGCGCCCTGGAAGGTCTGCACGGGCGGGCGCGGCTTGTCGGTGGGCAGGTCCAGCACGGGCGGTGCCCCGGCGAGCTGCTCGCGCCACCACGCCAACTGTTCTTCCAGCACGTCGCCCTGCAACCACGCGCGCTGCCACAGCGCGTAGTCCGCGTACTGGATGGAAATGGGCGGGAGCGCGGCCTCCGTGCCCTGGATCCGGGCGAGGTAGAGCGCATCCAACTCCCGCTGGAGCAAGGCGATGGACCAGCCGTCGAAGACGCTGTGATGGAAGTTGAGGATGAGGACCTGATCCTCGTCCGCGATCCGTAGCAGCGTGGCTCGGATCAGGGGGCCTCGCCGCAGGTCGAACGGTACATGCGCTTCGGCCTCCACCTGACGCTGGAGCGGAATGCGCGGATCCACGTCCACTTGCTTCAGGGTGAGCTTCCACGCGGGGCCGATGCGTTGCACCGGCTGGCCGTCCACTTCGTCGAACGTGGTGCGCAGGACTTCGTGACGCCGGATGAGGACGTTGAGCGAGTCTTCCAGCGCGTGCGTGTCCAGCCGTCCCCGCAGCCGGGTGACCAGGGGCAGGTTGTAGGCGTGCGCGCTGGTGTCCAGCTGCGAGACGAACCACAGCCGCTGCTGGGAGAACGACTGCGGAACGAGCTCGCCGCGAAGCTGGGGCACCAGCGGCGGGACGGCTTTCCGGTTCGCGCCGTGAAGATGCTCCTCCAACCGCGCGGCGAGCTGCGCGACGGTGGGCGCCTCGAAGAGGACTCGGAGGGACACGTCCACCTGGAAGGCCTCCCGCAACCGGGAGACCACCTGTGTTGCGAGCAGCGAGTGCCCACCCAGTTCGAAGAAGTGGTCCTGCAGGCCCACGCGCGGCACCACGAGCAGGGACGCCCAGATGTCGGCGATCACCTTCTCCACCGCCGTCATGGGGGCCAGGAACCCGGAGTCGTCCGCGGCTTCTTCCTTGGGCGCGGGCAGGCCGTTGCGGTTCACCTTGCCGCTCGGGCCCAGCGGTAGCGCGTCCATTCGCACCAGGGCCGAGGGCACCATGTGCTCCGGCAGCCGTCGCGCCAGCGCCTGCCTCAGCGCCTCCGGTGAGAAGGATGCTTCCGGTTGGACCACGTAGGCCACCAGCCGCTTGTGGCCCGGTGTGTCCTCGCGCACCACGACGACCACGTCCCGCACGTCGGGCAGGACGCGCAGGGCCGCCTCCACTTCGCCCAGCTCGACGCGGAAGCCGCGGAGCTTCACCTGACCGTCCAGGCGGCCGAGGAACTCCAGTTGTCCGTCCGCGAGCCAGCGGGCCTTGTCGCCCGTGCGGTAGAGGCGTGCGCCCGGCGTGGGTCCAAACGGAGAGGGGATGAAGCGCTCCACGGTGAGGTCTGGTCGGCCGTGGTAGCCGTGCGCGAGTCCTTCACCGCCCACATACAGCTCGCCCGGGACCCCGACTGGGCAGGGCTCGCGGCGCGGGTCCAACACGTAGGCCTGGACCGAAGGCAGCGGTGTTCCGACCGGAGGCAGGGCGGGCCAGGTGCTCGGAGCTCCCGAGGCACGCCACGCGGAGACCGCATGGGTCTCCGAAGGACCGTACTGGTTTTCGAGGACGCAGCCGGGCAGCCGTTCCAAGAGGGCGACGAGAGCAGGCGTCACTTGGAGTTGCTCGCCCGCGGTGATGACCTCGTTGAGCGGGGGCAGCTCCGTCGCGGTGCGGGCCGCTTCGCTCAGTGACTGGAGTGCGACGAAGGGGAGGAAGAGGCGCTCCACGCGGTGCTGGGTGAGGAAGCGCAGCAGTGCGGGTGGATCGCGGCGCAGTTCAGCGGAGCTGAGCAGCAGACGGCCGCCGATGCACCACGTGCCGAAGATCTCCTGGAAGGAGACGTCGAAGTTGAGCGAAGCGAACTGGAGCGTGGTGGCTTCGGCGCGGACCGCGCGCTGGGTCTGCCAGGCGAGCATGTTGCCGATGCCCCGGTGGGACATGGCGATGCCCTTGGGCCTGCCGGTGCTGCCTGAAGTGAAGACGACGTAGCAGACGGCTTCGGGGGACAGCTTCACGTTCGGAGACGACGTGGGACGGGAGGCCAGTGAGACGGTCTCCATCATCACGATGCGCGCGGAGGTGTCCGGAGGAAGGGCCCGCACGAAGCCCTCATGTGCGAGGACGACCGGAGCGCGCGTGTCCTCCACCATCAGGGCCAGGCGCTCGGCCGGATAGTTCGGATCCAGCGGGACATAGGCGGCGCCGGCCTTGAGCGTGGCGAGGACGGCGACGGGCATGTCCAGACTGGAGCGCTCCAGACACAACCCGACGGAGCTTCCCGGCCTGACGCCCAGAAGGATGAGGTGATGGGCGAGCTGATTGGCGCGCGCATCCAATTGCGCGTAGGTCAGCGACTCCTCTCCGTTCGTCACCGCGACTGCTTCCGGTGTCCGTGCGACCTGCGCCTCCACCCAGCCGTGGATCAGCCCCTGCGTGGGAATCCGTTCCTCGCGGCTGTTCCATGCGACCAGGAGTTGCTCGCGCTCCTCCCGCGACAGGAGCGACAGGTCCGCCAGGGGCAGTTCGGGGTTCGCGGTGACGCCTTCGAGCAACCGCACGTAATGCCCGGCCATCCGGGCGAGGGTCGCCTCCTCGAAGAGGGCGGTGTTGTACTCCCAGTAGGCAACGAGCCCTTGCGGCGTCTGCCGCATGAACAGCATGAGGTCGAAGCGAGAGACGCCCGACTGGAATGGGAAGTCCTCCACTGCGAGGCCGGGCAGGGACAACGGCGTCGCGGCCCGCTGCAGGACGAACATCGTCTGCACCAGGGGCGTCCGGCTCAGGTCGCGCGGCGGCTTGAGCGCGTCCACCAGCTGTTCGAACGGCAGGTCCTGGTGCGCGAAGGCACCCAGGCAGCTCTCGCGCACACCGCGCAGCAGCTGCCGGAAGGAGCGCGTGCCAGCGACATCCGCGCGCAGGGCGAGCGTGTTGACGAAGAAGCCGATGAGTCCTTCCACTTCACGGCGATTGCGGCCGGAGATGGGCGACCCGACGACGACGTCCTCCTGGCCGCTGTAGCGCGCGAGCAGGGCCTGGAACCCCGCCAGCAGCGTCATGAACAGCGTGGCGCCTTCGCGCTGTCCCAGCAACTGGAGCGAGCCGTGGAGGGGCTGTGGCAGCAGAACCTCGAAGTTCGCGCCCTGGAAGGTCTGCACGGGCGGACGTGGCTTGTCGGTGGGTAGGTCCAGCACGGGCGGTGCTCCCGCAAGCGCCTCCCTCCACCAGGCGAGCTGGTCCTCCAGTTCCTCCCCCTGGAACGACTCACGCTGCCATCGCGCGTAGTCCACGTACTGGAGGGACAAGGGCGGCAACATGCCCTGGCCGCCCGCGGGGTAGAGCGCGTTCAACTCGCGCTGGAGCACGTCGATGGACCACCCGTCGAAGACGATGTGGTGGATGACGAGCATCAACACATGGTCGTCATCCGCGACGCGCAGGAGCAGCCCTCGCATCAGCGGGCCTCGCCGCAGCTCGAACGGGCGCCGGGCCTCCGTGGCCAGCTGCTCCGGGAGCTTCGCGGCCTCCACGTCCATCCGCACCAACGTGAAGTTCCATGCCGGCCCGATGCGCTGCACCGGCAGACCATCCACCTCGTCGAACGTGGTGCGCAGGACCGCGTGCCGCCGGATGATCTCCGCGAGGCTTCGCTCCAGTGCGTTCGCGTCCAGCGCGCCCCGCAGCCGGGTGACCATGGGCACGTTGTAGGAGTACCCCAGCGTGTCGAGCTGCGAGATGAACCACAGCCGCTGCTGCGCGAACGACTGCGGCAACCAGCCGTCCCGGGGACCGGGCACCAGCGGGAGGGACTGGATCCGGCTGCTCTCCCTCCGCAGTGCATCGATGCGCGCCGCGAGGCTGGTGACCGTGGGCGCCTCGAACAGGGCCCGCACGGACAGGTCCACCTGGAACGTCTCCCTCAACCGGGAGGTGACCTGGGTCGCGAGCAGCGAGTGCCCACCCAGTTCGAAGAAGGAGTCCTGCGTGCCCACGCGCGTGCGGCCCAGGAGCGCGGCCCAGACCTCCGCCACCGCCGTCTCCGTCGGGGTGACCGGCGCCACGTAGCCGTCCTCCGCGAGCGTGTCGCCCACGGGCGTGGCGAGCGCCCTGCGGTCCACCTTGCCCACGGGCGTCAGTGGCAGCTGGTCCAGCTTCACGAAGGCGGACGGGACCAGCGGCGCCGGCAACTGGGCGGACAGGCGCGAACGCAGCGTGCTCACGTCCACGCTCGCGCCGGTCACATAGGCCACCAGGCGCTTGTCGCCGGGCGCGTACTCGCGCACCTCCGCCACGGCGTCCTCCACGCCGGGCAGGTGACGCAGGGCGGTCTCAATCTCTCCCAGCTCGATGCGGAAGCCGCGTAGCTTCACCTGTGTGTCCGCGCGCCCCATGAAGGCCAGCTCGCCAGAAGGCAGCCACCGTGCACGGTCTCCCGTGCGGTACAGCCGGGCACCGGGCACGTCGCTGCACGGATGGGGCACGAAGCGGTCCGCGGTGAGCTCCGGCCGGTCCATGTAGCCCCACGCGAGACCGTCGCCTCCCACGTACAGGTCACCCACGACGCCGGGCGGCACCGGCTCCAGGTGCGCGTCCAGCACCAGCGCCTGGGAATTCTCCAGCGGACGGCCAATGGGCACGGGCATCCGCGCATCCAGGTCCCGCTTCACCTGATACGTGGCGGAGAACGTGGTGTTCTCCGTGGGGCCGTAGCCGTTGATGACCGCTCGGCCCGCGTCCAGCAGCTTGCGCGCGGCCAGCGGGGACAGCACGTCGCCGCCCGCGAGCACCTGCCCCACGCGAGCGAGCGCCGCGGGCCGGTTCATCGCCATCTGCTCGAAGAACGCGGTGGTGAGGAAGAGCACGCTGATGCGTTCGCCCTCCAGCGTGGCTTCCAGTTCCTCCAGCGACGGCGTCACCGGCGGATAGAGGAACAGCTTCGCGCCGCTGAGCAGCGCGCCCCACAGCTCCAGCGTCGCGGCGTCGAACGACGTGGTGGCCAGCTGGAGGACGACGTCTTCGGCGTGGAACCGGACGTAGGACACGCCCTTCACCAGCCGCGTCACGGCCCGGTGGGGAACGCCCACGCCCTTGGGCTGCCCGGTGCTCCCGGACGTGTACATGACGTACGCGAGCGCATCGGCGGGGACGTGCACCTCGGGCGCTGCCTTCGGTTGAGCCTCGAAGGCCCGCCAGGACGGGTCGAGCACCACGATCCGTGAGGCCAACCCCTTCAGCGAGGACTCGCGTCCCTGCTCCAACAGGAGCACGGTGATGCGGGCGTCGCGCGCCATGAAGTCCAGGCGCTCGGGGGGATAGCCTGGATCCAGCGGGACGTACGCGCCTCCCGCCTTGAGGATGGCGAGCGTCGCCACGACCATCTCCAGCGACCGGCCCGCGCACAGGCCCACCGGTGTTCCCAGCCGCACTCCCTGCCCACGCAGGTGGTGAGCGAGCTGATTGGCCCGTGCTTCCACTTCCGCATACGTGAGCCGCTGGCCTCCTGCTTCCACGGCCACGGCGCCGGGCGTCCGCGCGGCCTGCTCCGCGAAGAGCGCGGGCAGGGACGCATCGCGAGGGTAGGGGACGGCGGCTCCCGTACCCTGGTCGAGCAGGTGCCTCCGCTCCTGTGCGGTGAGCAGCGGAAGCGTGGCCACGGGACGCTCCGGCTCCGCGACCGCGGCCTCCAGCAGGCGCGTGTAGTGCTCCGCGAAGCGCGCCACCGTCGCGGCGTCGAAGAGGTCGGTGCTGTACTCCCAGAGCCCCACCAGCCCTTCCGGCGTTTCGCGCAGGAAGACGGTGAGGTCCATTCGCGACACGCCCGGCTCGAAGTCCAGCTCGGAGGTGCGCAGCCCCTCCAGCTCCAGCGCGGGCACGGCCGAGTGCTGAAGCGTGAAGAACACCTGGAACAGGGGCGGGCGGCTCAGGTCGCGCTCGGGTTGGAGCGCGTCCACCAACTGCTCGAAGGGCACTTCCTGATGCGCGTACGCGTCCAGGCACGTCTTGCGCACGCGGTGCAGCAGTTCTCCGAAGCCGAGCGCACCTTCACTTCGCACGCGCAGGGGCAGGGTGTTGATGAAGAAGCCGATGAGCGGTTCCACCTCCTGGCGCGTGCGTCCGGAGATGGGGGAGCCGATGACGATGTCGTCCTGGCCGCTCAGCCGCGAGAGCAGCAGATTCATCCCACCCAATAGCGCCATGAACAACGTGACGCCCTGCTTGCGGCACAGCGCTTCCAGCGCCTTGCCCAGCGCCGGAGGCAGCGTGTGGCGGTACACCGCGCCCCGCGTGGACTGCGCGGCGGGACGGGGCCGGTCCGTGGGCAGCTCCAACGCGGCGGGCGCTCCCGACAACTCACCTCGCCACCATTCCAGTTGCTGCTGGAGATGCTCGCCCTGGATCCACTGCCGCTGCCACACCGCATGATCCGCGTACTGCACGGGCAGCGCGGGCAGCACGGGCGTCGTGCCGGCGCGAAAGGCCGCGTAGAGCGCTTGAAGCTCCCGCTCCATCACCGTGAGCGACCAGCCGTCGCAGGAGATGTGATGCAGCATCAGGAGCAGCACGTGCTCCATTTCCCCCAGTCGCAAGAGCCGCACTCGCACCAGCGGTCCCGCGCCCAGGTCGAAGGGCACTCGCGCTTCCGTCTCCGCGGCTTGTCGCAGGGCCTGCTCCCGTTCGGACGCGGGCAGTGCCTCCAGCGACTCCACGTGCAGCGGCAGGGACAGCGATGGCGCGATTCGCTGCACCGGCTGACCGTCCACGATGGCGAAGGTGGTGCGCAGCGCTTCGTGCCGCTCGACCAGCACGGCCAGTGCTCGCTCCAGCGCGGGGACGTCCAACGCTCCGGTGAGCCGCGCGAAGTACGGGACGTTGTAGGAGATGCCCCCGGGCGTGAGCTGCTCGATGAACCACATCCGCTGCTGCCCGAAGGAGAGCGGCAGCAAGGCGTCACGCGGGACGGGCACCACGGGCGGTGCTCGACGCCGGGGCCTCGCCGGGGACTTCGGCGCGGAGGCGGAAGGGGAGCCGGGGTGCTCGGTCGTCATGTCTCGCTCGGGGGGGAAAGCGGGGAAGGGGCCGCCTTCAGGGGGCGGCTCGGCTCAAGCGGACTGTTCCTGGCGCAGCTCGTCGCACAGCGTGGCCACGGCCCGGAGCGTGTTGAACAGCTCCGCCATGGACACCTCCACGCCCAATTCGCTCTCGATGCGGTTGGACAGGACCGTGGCCATCAGGGAGTTGCCGCCAATCTCCAGGAAGTGGTCCTCCGGGCGCACGACCTCCACGCCCAGCAGCTCCTTCCACCACGACGCGAGCTTCGCTTCCGTGTCCGTGGGACTGGTGGCTTCTTCATGGCTCGGGTTCATGGCCGTTCCTCCCGCCCGCTCACGCGGGCTTCAGCCTGTCGCGCAGCAGATACTTGCGCACCTTGCCGGTGGCCGTCTTGGGCATCTCGTCGATGAGGTCCAGGCGGTCCGGCCAGTACTGGTTGGACATGCCCTGCTGCTTGAGGTGGTCGCGCAGTTCGTTGAGCGTGGGCGGGGCCTCTCCCTCGCGCACCACGACGACGGCGCACACCCGCTCGCCGCCAATCTTGTCGTCCGAGTGCGCGACGACCGCGACCTCCTTCACCTTCGGGTGCGAGTACAGCGCGGATTCCACCTCCACCACGGGGATCTTGTACCCGTACCGGAAGATGACGTCCTTCAGCCGCCCCACGATGCGGATGCCGCCCCGCCCGTCGTCGCGCGCCAGGTCGCCCGTGTCGAACCAGCCCTCCGCGTCCGTTGCCGCGGCGTACACGTCGTCGCGCTTGAAGTAGGTGAGGCACTGGCTGGCGCCTCGCACCATCAGCCGCCCCGTCCCATCCGGATACGGCGTGCCGTCCTCCGCGAGCGCGGGGACGATCTTCGTCTCCATCCACGCCACCGCGCGCCCGTCGCTCTGGCTGGGCCAGTCCGGCGCATCTTCATGCCGGGTGATGGTGACCGCGCCGTTCTCCGTCATGCCCCACAGCGTGTGCAGCCGCACGCCGAACACCTCGCGCACCGCCGCGATGAGGTGCGGCGGCACCGGGATGGAGCCCGTGGCCAGCTGCCGGAGCGAGGAGGTGTTCCGCTGGCGCTTTCGCTGCAACGCGATGAGGTTCATCAGGTACGTGGGAATGCCGTACGTGAACGTGACGCCGTGCTCCTCGAAGAGCTTGAGCGTCAGCTCCGGGTCGCCCACGTCCATGTAGATGGCCGTGGCCCCCAGGAGCATGGGCATCAGGTACGAGTACGTGAACCCCGTGGACGCCGTCAGCAGCGACGGCAGCGCCACCACGTCCGTCCCGTCGATGCCCAGCGTGTCGCACAGCGCGCGCGTGATGCCGTAGTTCGTGTTGTGCGAGTGCACCACGCCCTTCGGCTCGCCCGTGGTGCCGGACGTGTAGAGGATGTTGCACACGTCGTCCGCGGCCGCCGGCGCCACGCCCTCCAGCGACGCTTCCTTCTCCCACTCGCGCTCGATGAAGTGGCGCTCGAAGTCCCGCTCGCCCGCCTGGAGGTCGGTGTTGCTGCCCAGCAGCACCCGGTGGCGCAGGGACGGCAGCACCCCCGCGATGTCGCGCGCCATGTCCCGGTGTGAGTGCCCCGTCCATGACGTGGGGCCCACGTACACGGAGGCCTCCGTGCGCCCGAGGATGAACTCCACCTCGCGCCGCCGGTAGTCAGGCGGAATGGGCGCGATGACCGCCCCCAACCTCGCGCACGCCAGCGCCAGCGCCGTGAAGTGCCACCCGTTGGGCAGCTGCACCGCGACGATGTCCTCGCGCCCCACGCCCAGGTCGCGCAGGCCCAGCGCGAACCGGTCCATGTAGCGCGCCAGCTCCGCGTACGTCAGCCGCGTGATGTCCTTGGAAAAATACCGTGCGGCGATGATCGCGGTCTTGTCCGGGTGCGCCTGGACGCAGCGACGCAGATCGTCAACCACCGTGGTGTCACGCCACCAACCCTTTCGGCGGTACTCCGAACCCTTCTCCAATGCCGCTGCGTTATGGAAACGCTGCCCCATGCGAAGGTCTCCTCCGAGTGACGCGAAACCGGGGAATGCCGAGCCTGCCGCGCGTGTAACACCGCGAGATTACCGGGCAAGGCGGTTTTTTCTCGTACGTCCATATCTTAAGAAAATCCGCGTTGACGGCGCATGATGCGATTTCCTAGGGTGTCTCACAACAGCCGGATTCCGGGGCTGTAACAGCGACGCTACGGGCATGACTTTCTCGGCGAATCCAACGACCCCCGGGCTGTCGCGCGACGCGCGGACGCCAGATGAACCCACGGCCTCCGGTGGCCCGGTGGTGCCTGCCCGCACCAGTGACGGGGCTGCGGGCGCCGCGTCGGATGCGGGGCTGACGTTGCTGCCCCGGAGGGCCCTGCGGATCCGGCGGACCATCGTGCGGCTGGCGGCGACACCGTCGGGCTGTCACCTGGGCGGCTCGCTGTCGATGGTGGAGATTCTGGTGGCGCTGCTGGGCCGGGTGATGCGCGTGGATCCGCGCGCGCCGAAGTCACCGGAGCGCGACCACCTCATCCTGTCCAAGGGGCACGCGGCGGCGGGGCTCTACGCGGCGCTGGCGGAGTTCGGCTTCGTGGACGTGGAGACGCTGGTGCGCGAGTACAACGCGGACGGCAGCATCTTCACCGGCCACGTGAACGCGGCGGTGCCGGGCGTGGAGTTCGCCACCGGCAGCCTGGGCCACGGGCTGGGGCTGGGCGTGGGGCTGACGCTCGGGCACGTGCTGCGCGGGGAGCCCAACCGCACCTTCGTCGTCTGCGGCGACGGAGAGATGGGCGAGGGCTCCAACTGGGAAGCGCTCCAGGTGGCGTCGCACCGCAAGCTCACGGGCCTGACGCTGATCATCGACCGCAACGGCGGACAGAACGACGGCCCCACCGAATCCATCCTGTCGCAGGAGGCGTTGGTGCAGAGGCTGGACGCGTTCGGCTTCCAGTCGCTGGAGGTGGACGGGCACGACCTGCCCGCATTGGTGGCCGCGCTGGAGGCGCCTGTCGTGGGCGGACGTCCGCGCGCCATCGTCGCGCGGACGCGCAAGGGCGCGGGCGTGCCGATGCTCAAGGGCAAGGGGCCGCACTACGCGGTGTTCTCGCCGGAGCACCTGCGCCGGGCGCTCGCGTCGCTGGGGGAGGACGGCCAGTGAGCGCGTCGCTCGAGTCGACGGTGGACCTGGCCCGGACGCCGGAGGCGTGGCTCGCCGCGCACCCGGAGCTGTCCAGCCGGCTGGTGTTCCGGCACGCGGCGGCGCGCTTCGCGGAGGAGGACGCGCGCGTCGTCTTCCTGGAGGCGGACCTGGGCGGCGGAGGTGATCCGTTCGAGTCGCGCCACCCCCAGCGCTACTTCAACCTGGGCATCTGCGAGGCCACCATGCTGGACATGGCGTGTGGCCTGGCGCACGGCGGACACACCGTCATCGCGCACAGCTTCGCGGCGTTCGGCGTGATGCGCGCGTGCGAGCAGGTGCGGCTGAACCTGGCCTATGCGCGCGCCAACGTGAAGCTGGTGTGCGACTACGGCGGCGTGGCGGGCGCCTTCTTCGGCCCCACGCACCACGCCATCGAAGACCTGGCCGTGCTGCGCGCGATGCCCAACCTCACCGTGGTGTCGCCCGCGGACGGCCTGGAGACGGTGCACGCCACGCGCGCGATGCTCCAGCACGACGGGCCGGTGTACCTGCGGCTGGGCCGCAACCGCGTCACCCGGCTGGACGTTCCGCGCCCGCCGTTCGAGCTGGGCCGCGCCGCGCTCCTGCGCGAGGGCGACGACGTGGGACTTCTGGCGCACGGCGAAGTGGGCGTGTCCGTGGCGCTGGATGCGGCGAAGCTCCTGGATGCACAAGGTGTCTCCGCGCGCGTGCTCAACGTGCACACGCTGAAGCCGTTGGACGAGGAGGCGGTGCGCGAGACGGCGGCGCGCACGCGGCTCCTGGTGACGGTGGAGGAGCACAACGTGCTGGGCGGACTGGGCAGCGCGGTGTGCGAGACCGTGTGCTCGCTGGATTTGCAGCGGCGCGTGCTGCGTGTGGGCTTGCAGGACCGGTACGACTCGCGCGCCGGTTCGCACGAGGCGTTGCTCAAGGGCCATGGGCTGGAGGGCGGGCAGGTGGCCGAGCGCATCCTGGGAGTGCTCCCAAGAACCCCGGTGTTTGTCGTGGAATCCGCAATGAGGAGGGACTGACATGCAGGTCCAGAACCCGAACCCGATGACGCAGTCCGTGCCGCCGGAGCAGTGCCCGCTGTGCGCGCAGCCGGTGCCGGGCGGCAACCGGATGGTGGGCGAGGTGCTCTCCTGTGACGGCTGTTCCGCCGAGCTGGAGGTGGTGGGCGTGAACCCTCTGCGGCTCGAGGAAGCACCCGAGGTCGAGGAAGACTGGGGGGAGTAGCCCCGCGCCATGCGCAAGGTCGACCTCGTCTATACGCGCGTGCGCACCGAGGAGAAGCTCCTCCTCGAGGCGCTGCGCAGGCGCGACTGCGCCGTCAACCTGGTGCAGGACTCCGGGATGGTGCTGTCCATGGACCGGCAGCGCGTCACCGAGGCCGACACCGTGTTGATGCGCAGCATGTCCTTCACGCGTGCGCGCTACCTGGCCACGTTCCTGGAGATGAAGGGGCTGCGCGTGCTCAACAGCGCGAGGACCATCTCCCTGTGCGGGGACAAGGCGCTCACCAGCGCCGCGCTGGCCGCGAAGGGCGTGCCCATGCCGTGGTCCTTCGTGGCCTTCGACGAGGACGCGTGCCTGGAGGCGATTGAGAAGAAGGGCTACCCGGTGGTGACCAAGCCCGTGCTGGGCAGCTGGGGCCGGATGGTGGCCCGGTTGGATTCGCGCTCCGCCGCGGAAGGCGTGCTGTCCACGCGCTTCGGCACCGGCGGCGCGCAGGACCACGTGGCGCTGGTGCAGGAGTACGTGGACAAGCCGGGCTACGACCTGCGCGTCTACGTCATCGGCCGCGCGGTGGGGGGCCTCAGGCGGCGCTCCGAGCATTGGATCACCAACACCGCGCGAGGCGCCGTGCCGGAGCGCTACGAGGTGCCGGTGGTGCACGCGAAGCTGGCGGAGGCCGCGGCGGAGGCGGTGGGCGGGGACATGGTGGCGGTGGACCTGCTGGAGACGCGCGGCGGCGACATCTACGTCAACGAAATCAACCACTGCGTGGAGTTCGCGCGCAGCATCGATGAGACGAACGTCCCGCTGCCGGACCTCATCGCGGAGTACGTCGCCTCTGGAGCCGGAGGAGCCCGGCGATGAGCGTGCGCGTGGCGGTGCTGGGAGCCGCGGGCTACACCGGCGGCGAGGTGCTGCGCCTGTTGCTCGCGCACCCGGCCGTGGAGGTGGTGCAGGCCACCTCCGGCCAGTTCGCCGGCAAGCGCCTGGACTTCCCGCATCCGCACCTGCGCGGAGTGGGGACGCTGCGCTACACGCCGCACGACGCGCTGGAGCCCTGCGACGTGCTGGTGAGCTGCATGCCTCAAGGCGAGCTGCTCCAGCGCTGGCCGAAGGTGTCGCGGTTGGCGGAGCGGGTGGTGGACCTGAGCGCGGACTTCCGCCTGGACGCCGCGGGGCACGCGCGCTGGTACGGCAAGCACCCGCGCCCGGATGACGTGCCCGCGTTCGTCTACGGACTTCCGGAGTGGATGGGCGAAGCGCTGACGAATGCGCGCCACGTCGCGGTGCCCGGCTGCATGGCTCACGCGGGATTGTTGGCGCTGCTGCCGCTCCTGCACGCGGGGCTGGTGCGTCCGGACGTGCTGGTGGTGGACGCGAAGACGGGCTCGTCTGGAGGTGGCTCCACGCCAGACCGCTCCTCGCACCACCCGGAGCGGGCGAACGCGCTGCGCTGCTACAAGCCGGTGGGCCACCGGCACACGGGCGAGTTGGAGGGCGTGGTGGCGCGCGTCACCGGACAGCAGCCCACCATCCACTTCAGCGCCACGGCGGTGCCGGGCGTGCGGGGCATCCTCGCGACGGTGCACGCGTTCGCGGCGCGACCGGTGGAGGAGTCGGAGGTGGTGCGCGCCATCGCCACGCGCTACCGCGAGAAGCCCTTCGTGCGGCTGCTGCGCCCCAGCGCATCCCTGTCTCCGTTCCCGGAGCCCGGGCCGCTCCTGGGCACGAACCACTGTGACTTGTCGGTGGACGTGGACGCGGAGCGGGGCCGCATCGTGGTGAACGCGGCCATCGACAACCTGGTGAAAGGTGCCGCCGGCACGGCGGTGCATGCGCTGAACCTGATGCTGGGTCGCCCGGAGACGGAAGGGCTGGGCTTCCGCGGCCTGCATCCGCTCTAGACCGCTGTCTGACTCCCGCTTTTTGACTCCGAGGAGCCTCACCCCATGAGCATCCTGAGCACGAAATCGAAGGCGGACGCGACGCTGTCCCCCGGCGCGGCGTTCGCGGCGGCGGTCCAGAAGCACGGCACGCAGGCGCACGTGGACTACGACAACTCCATCGTGGACGCGTTCCCCGGCTTCAAGCGCCGTCCGCGCATCGCGGTGCGCGGCATGTTCAAGACGGCCAAGGCCGAGCGCGACCCTGTCCCCTTCTGGTACGAGACGCACCCCCAGGCGAAGCCCACCGGGCCGGTGCAGGACGTGGACCTGCGCCCGGAAGCGGGCTTCGAGTTCCACCAGGACACGCAGGCGCTCAAGCCCACGCGCGCGTGGATTCAAGTGCCGCGCAACCTGCTGGAGGATTCCCAGTCGCTGGCGCAGTTCATCGACTTCCGGCTGCTGGTGCGCCTGAACACGGCGGAGAACCAGGCGCTGTGCATCGGCAAGGGCGGGGACGGCGTGCGGGGCCTGCTGCACACGCCGGGTATCGTGCGGCTGCCGGCGAAGAAGAACGCGGTGGCCTCGCTGCTCAACGCCTGTGCGCAGGTGGAGCAGATGGGCGGATCCGCGGACGGCATCGTCATCAACTCGTTGGACTTCTACGAGCACCTGGTGGGCCAGCAGTCGCTCCTGTCGGACCTGGCCGCCATGGGCATCCGCCTGTGCCGCACGCGCATGGTGAACCCGGGCACCATCATCGTGGGGGATTTCACCGCCGCGGCGACGCTGTATGACAGCCAGCGCTCGGTCATCCGTTTCGCGGAGCCGCCGCCGGGCATCTTCCCGCGCGAGGGACTGGCCGCCTACGGCGAGGTCTACACGACGCTCGCGGTGCACCTGCCCACCCACTTCTTCGTGGCGTCGCTGACCTGATGGCCTCCGCGAGCGCGAAGGGCGAGGCCGCGCAGCTCACGGTCCTCTACATCACCGGCTGGTGCCGCAGCGGCAGCACCATCCTGGGCAACGTCCTCAACGAGGTGCCGGGCTTCTTCCATGTGGGGGAGCTGAGCTTCTTGTGGAAGAACGCGTACGGGAACGGCTCCAACACGTTGTGTGGCTGCGGCCAGCAACTGTTGGAGTGCGGCATCTGGAACACGGTGCTGACCTCCGACGTGCCGGCGGGTCTGACGCCGCGCGCGCATGCGGCGGAGGTGGTGCTCAGGCAGCAGGCCGCCGTGCGCACGCGGCACACGCTGCGGGTGCTGGACGAGGCGGGGGATTCGCACGCGCTCCAATCGCACGCGGACTTCCTCGCGCGGACGTACCGCACCATCGCGAGGGCGACGGGGAGCACGGTGCTGGTGGACAGCGGGAAGTTCCCGTCCGAGGCGGCGCTGCTGCCGCGAGTGGAGGGCATCCGGCCGCTGTACCTGCACCTGGTCCGCGACCCGCGCGCGGTGACGCACTCGTGGACGAAGACGAAGCAGTACGTCGTCCCCATGTCCGCCGCGCGCAGCACTGCGTACTGGCTGGGCTTCAACGCCGCGTCGGAGGAGGTGACGCGGAGGTTCCCGGCCCAGTCGCTCTTCCTGCGCTACGAGGACTTCATCGCCGCGCCGGACCGCGCCGTGGACACGGTGCTGGACCTGGCGGGCGTGCCGCGCGCGCAGAACCCGGTGAAGGGGCGCACGGTGATGCTGGGGAAGAACCACACGGTTACCGGCAACCCGGACCGTTTCCGCAGTGGACCCACGCTCCTGCGCGGCGAGGACGACGCGTGGAAGGGGGAACTGGCCTCCGGAGCGAAGGCGCTCACCGTGGCGCTCGCGTGGCCGCTGATGGCGAAGTACGGGTACTTCAGAGGATCACGGCGAGCTCCCGTCGGAGGGGCCGCGCCGGGTGCGGGCGCGGAGCCCCGTTCCTGAGCCTCCGGACATGACCCCTGTCCTTGCGGATGCGAAGGCGAGAGTCCGGCCAGCCCCCCGTCGGAGGCGCACCGAAAAAACCTGTCCGACAGTCGGACAGGTTCTAGAGAACCGAGGCCCGGGACCTCGTCCCGCCCGAGCCGAGAAAACCTGTCGGACAGTCGGACAGGTTCTGAAGAACCGAGGCCCGGGACCTCGTCCCGCCCGAGCCGAGAAAACCTGTCGGACAGTCGGACCGATTTGGGAGAGCCGGGGCCCGGGACCTCGTCCCGCTCGAGCCGAGGAATCCAGTCCGACAGTCGGACAGGTTTGGAGAACCAAGTACTTGAGGGCTGCCGCCCCAACTGGGCCGCAGGAAACCTGTCGGACAGGTCTTGGAGAACCGTGGTTGGAGGCTGCCGGTTCATCCGGGCAGCGGAAAACCTGTCGGACAGTCGGACAGGTTCTGGCGCACCGCAGCCGGGGGGCCATCGGTCCATCTGGGGCACGGAACCTGTCGGACAGTCGGACAGGTTTGGGCCGTGCCGGGCCGGAGGAGCGCAGGGCTGTCCGGGATGCTTGCGGGCCGTGCCTCGGCGCGGGTGGGCTCCCGAGGGACGGCCGGGCAGGGTTGGGGACAGGGCTCCCTCAACATGGCTCCGTCCGGCGCGACGTGGCCGGGATGGCGTCTGGGGCATGCCGCGACGGGCCATTCGTCGGCGCTGGGCCTGGTCGGAGATGACGTGTGCCGGGCGGGTTCGGTGGGGGGCGGGTCGTGGTGCGGTCGGTGGAGCGGGTGTCGTGCGGGGCTGGGCTGGAATGACTCGACCCGCGCAGGTGCGGTTCAGTGACGTGCGGTGTGCTCGTTTGGCGGCGACCGTGCGCCAACTTCTGGAGGGACGCGGATGGAACTGGGACTCGCCAACAAGGTCGCGCTCGTCGCTGGTGGCTCCAGCGGGCTGGGGCTCGCTGTCGCGGAGGAGCTGGCGAAGGAGGGCGCGCATGTCGCCATCGGTGCTCGGGACTCGGACCGGCTGGCCCAGGCGGAGGCTCGGCTCAAGTCCGTGGCCCGGGGCGGCCGGGTGCTGGCGACTCGCGTGGACGTGAAGGACGACGCAGATGTGCGCCGCTGGGTGGATGACGTGGTGGCGAAGCTGGGCGCGCTGCACGTCGTCGTCACCAACAGCGGCGGTCCTCCTCCGGGCCCGGCCTCCACCTTTGGCGTGGATGCGTACCGGAGCGCTTCGGATGCGGTGCTGCTTCCGCCCATTTCCCTGGCGCTCGCGGCGCTCCCTCACCTGAAGAAGGCCGGATGGGGACGCCTGCTGTTCATCACCTCGGAGACGGTGCACCGGCCGGTGGCCCGCTTCGCGCTGTCCGGCTTCGCTCGCATGGGCATTGTCGGCTTCTCCGCCGCGCTGGTGCAGGAGCTGGGCGACGCGGGCATCACCGTCAATGTGCTGGCGCCGGGCTACATGCGCACGCCTCCGGTGGAGCGCACCGCGGGTAGCGCAGGTGACGTGGAGGCGGGCCTTCGTGCCATGGGCGCGCACATTCCGCTCAAGCGCGTGGGGCTCCCGGAGGAGTTCGCCGCTGCTGCCGTGTTCCTCGCCAGCGAGCGCGCTTCCTTCATCACCGGCACCGTGCAACTCGTGGACGGTGGCGCGAGCGTCATCGGATGAGCGCCACCTCCGACGCCTCGCCCCGCCGTCCCGTCGTCGTGAAGATTGGCGGCGCGGCGGGCGTGGACCTGGAGAACGTCTGCTCGGACGTCGTGGAACTCGTCCGCCAGGGTGAGCGCGTCGTCGTCGTCAACGGAGGCTCGGAGGCGGGTGAGCGGCTCCTGGGCTCGCTGGGCATGGCGCGCCCGGAGGCCACCACCGCGAACGGCAACGTCGTGCGCCTCACCTACGCGCCCACCCTGCGCGCGCTCACCATGGCGTGGGTGGGCGAGGTCAACAAGGCCGTGGTGCTGGCGCTGCTCGCGAAGGGCGTTACCGCGCTGGGCTTGTGTGGCGCGGACGGCCGCGTGCTCGCCGCGCGTCGCCGGCCACCGCTCAAATTGCAGGACGCCGATGGGCGGATGCGCATCGACCGCGAGCACCTGGCCGGTGAGGTCTCCTCAGTGAACGCGGCGCTCCTGGGCACGCTGCTGGATGGCGGCTATGTGCCCGTCGTGTGTCCTCCCGCGGTGACGGAGGACGGCGTGCTCGTGAACGTCGACGCGGACCACGTGGCGTCGTCCATCTCGGCGGCGCTGGGCGCGAAGGCCCTGGTCATCCTGTCCAACGTGCCGGGGCTGCTCGCGGATCCGAAGGACCCCGCATCGCTGGTGCGCTCCAGCGACGACGTGGAGGGCTGCATGCCGCTGGCGGGCGGACGCATGCGCTACAAGCTGGAGGCCGTGCGCCGGGCGCTGCAGGGCGGAGTCCCTGCCGCTTACGTGAGCGCGTCGCGCGTGGCACGGCCGGTGTTCTCCGCGCTGGAGGAGGCGGGCGGAACGAAGTTCACCCTTCGCGATGGAGGCAGGGCGGATGCGGGCGCGTGAGCCGGGCGTCGACTTGTTGCGGTGGATGGTGGAGCAGTACAGCCCCAGCCACCAGGAGGCCTCCTTCGCAGGCGCGCTGGTGGAGCGGCTGGGCACACGCGGCTGGCGGGCGCACACCGACGCCGTGGGCAACGCCGTCGCTCGCTACGGGGACGGGGACACCGTCATCGCGTTCCTGGGACACATCGACACCGTGCCCGGCGAAGTGCCCGTGCGGCTGGAGGGCCAGAAGCTCTACGGCCGAGGCGCTGTGGACGCGAAGGGCCCGCTGTGCGCGTTCATCGAAGCCGTGGAGCTGCTGGACGACTCGGAGCGCGCCGGCAAGCAGTTCCTGCTCCTGGGCTGCGTGGAGGAGGAGGTCGCCATCACTCGCGGCGCCCTGCATGTGCGCGACCAGTACGCTCCGGACTTCGTCATCAACGGCGAGCCCAGCGGCGCGCACGCGGTGACCATCGGCTACAAGGGACTGCTGCGCCTGGACCTGGAGCACCGCGCCAGCCGCCGCCACACCGCGAGCCGCGACTACCGCGCCGCCGCCGAGCACGTCATCGACGCGTGGAACGCCCTCAAGCGCCTGTGTGACGACTGGAACCGCGAGCGCCCGTCCCTCTTCGAGCAGAACCTGCCCTCCCTCAACGCCTTCCACACCGGCGCCACGGAGACGGAGGAGTGGGCCACGGCCGCGGTGAGCATCCGCACCGGCCCGTCCACGGACACCGACGCCCTGCTCGCGGCGCTGGCCACCGTGCCCACCGTGACGGTGCGCACCGTGGCTCGGAAGAACGCTGTGTCCACCAATGGCAACGACGCGCTCTCCCGCGTCTTCAAGCAGGCCATCCGCGAGCGCGGCGTGAAGCCCACGCTGCGCCTGAAGACGGGCACGTCCGACTGGAACACCGTGGCCTCCACGTGGGCCGTGCCTACCGTGGCGTACGGCCCCGGCGACGCGGCGTTGGACCACACGCCCAACGAGCACATCGACCTGCCGGAGTACGAGGAGGGCGTCGCGGTGCTCGCGCGCGTGCTGGCGCTCCTTCCGGTGAAGGGGACCGCGGGAGGCTGAAGGCTCAGGTGCCCAGCGCGGCCAGGCCCCGGGCGCGCAGGGTCCGCATCCCCACCACGATGCCGAAGAAGAGCAGGGCACAGCCCGCGGTGATGGGACGCACGCCCACGTGGTCTGACAGCGCGCCTTGTCCCCAGACGCCCAGGATGTAGCCCGCGTTCACCAGGAGCAGGAACAGGCTGCTCACGCGCGCCTGCAGCTCCGGCGGCGTGCGCGCCTGGCACACCGTCTTCAGGCCCGTGAAGGCGACCAGGTACACCGCGCCCAGGATGAACAGCGTCACCAGGGCCACTGGCAGCGACGGAGACAGCCAGTACGCGGCGGAGCACAGCCCCACGAGCAGCAGCGCCGCCTCCAGGAAGGCCTGCCGCCCCATCCGCGCGACGAGGGCTCCGGAGCCGAACGCCGCGATGACCGCGCCCGTTCCCTGCGCCGTGAGCAGCATGGACGTGGTGGTCGCGTCCCCACCCAGCACCTTCAGCGCGAACACCGGCACCAGGCCCACGAAGGGCGAGATGAGCAGCCCCACCAACGCCCCGGAGCCCAGCGCGAGCGCGATGCCTGGATCCGTCCACGCCAGGCGCACGCCGCGCATGATGCCGTCCCACAGCGCCTCCACCTTGGGCGGCAGGGTGCTCGCCGCGCCGCGCATCCCCGCGAGCGCCAGCAGCACGGCGAGGAAGGACAGCGTGTTGACGAACAGCGCCCCCTCGATGCCCACCTTCGTCAGCACGAGCGCGGCCAGCACGGGCCCGATGATGCGACCCAGGTTGAACTGCGCCGAGTCCAGGCTGAGCGCGTTGTGCAGGTCCTCCTTGGGCACCACGGCCACGGTGAGCGCCGTGGCGCAGGGGATGACCAGCGTGCTGAACGCGCCGTTGAGCAGCGAGAGGACCGCCACCCACGGCACCGACAGGTTGTCCGTGCCAGCCAGCACCGTGAGCAGCGCGGCCAACAGCGCCTGCATGCACACGCACACGGCCATGAAGGTGCGCCGGTCGAAGCGGTCCGCGAGCGCACCCCCCAGCGGCGCGAGCACCAACGAAGGCAGGTGCGTCAGCGCGGCGACTCCGCCTGTCCATGCGGCCTGGCCCGTCACCTGCGTGACGTAGACCCCCAGGGCCACGGACTCCATCCACGTGCCGATGTTGGACACGAGCGTGCCCAACCAGAGAAGGGTGAAGTCGCGATGAGACAGGGCCCGGGCGGAGCCCGAACGGGAGAACAGGGAGGTGGCCACGGAGACACTCCTTCTACTGCGCGTCCCTGACGCATGCTCGGTGGGCGCACGCCTACACGGTGGTTGACTCCCTGCCTGCCTTGGGAGACGGGGAAAGACATGACGCGGCTCAAGGTTCTCGTGGTTCCCCGGGAGATTGCCGGCGAGCGGCTCGACCGGTTCCTGACGAAGCACGTCCCGGGCCTTACGCCGGAGCGGGCCCGGGCGATGCTGGACGCAGGACGCGTGCGCATCCGGGGCAAGAAGGCGCAGGCCACGCGCAAGCTGTGGGGCGGCGAGGAGCTCACCCTGGAGACGCCGGAGCCCCGGCCGTCGCCGCATGCCTCATCGGAAGGCCCGGAGCTGCCGGTGCTGTACGACGACGCGGCGCTCGTCATCGTGGCCAAACCGCCGGGGCTGGTGGTGGAGCCGGAGGGGCGAGCGGCGTCGGTGGTGGGGCTGCTCGCGGCGCGGTGCCCGCCATTCGACGTGGAGGGCGTGGTCCAGCCGGGCGTGGTGCACCGGTTGGACCGTGAGACGAGCGGATGTCTGGCATTGGCCCGGACGGATGACGCGGTGGCGGCGCTCCTGAAGGCGTTCCAGGAGAAGCGCGTGGACAAGCGCTACCAGACGCTGGTGCTCGGGCGTCCGCCGGACACGGGGCACCTGGAAGGACCGTACGCGAGGGACCCGAAGGATCCGCGCCGCTTCACGACCCGTGTGCCCTCCGCTCGCCGGGCGGCACTGACATTCACGGTGCGCGAGCGGTTCCGGGAGGGAGCGCTCCTGGACATCGACCTGGACACGGGGCGCACGCATCAGATCCGCGTGCAGTTGTCGGAGGCCGGGTTCCCGGTGCTGGGGGACTCGCTCTACGGCACGGAGGAGGCGCGCAAGCATCCGGCGGCGCTCGCGGTGGGGCGGCAGGCCCTGCACGCGTGGCGGCTGGAGGTGCCGTCCTCCGCGACGGGCCAGCTCATCCAGGTGGAGTCGCCGCTGCCGGAGGACTTCCTGCGGGGGCTCACGGTGCTGCGCGGGGGTGCGTGATACCGTTTCGGCACTGGGACCTGTCGGATCAGGGCAGCACGAAGAGGGGAACATGCATTCGCGGATGAAGTTGTGGGGAAGCCTGTCGTTGGTGGTGGCCCTGTTGGTTTCGGGCTGTGGATCCTCCACGAGCCCGTCGGGCCCCGAGCAGGATGCCGGCACGCAGGTGGATGCCGGGACGGATGCGGGCACCTCGGGTGACGCGGGCGTCGCGGACGCGGGAACGGTGGACAGCGGCGTCCCGGAAGGCGCGCCCTGCGAGAAGACCCAGGGCGTGTGCGCGGGAGCGAAGCGGGCGTGGGTGGACGGTGCCTACGAGCCCGTGTGCACGGCGCGCTCCTATGGCGCGGACTACGAGGCGTCGGAGATGCGCTGCGACGGCCTGGACAACGACTGCGACGGCGTGACGGATCCGACGACGTGGGCGGATGCCGCGCCGTTGCAGTGGGCTCCTGATGACCGATGGGCGGACAGCCTGCCCGTGCAAGGAGGCTTCCTGTTCGTCTCCTCCAACGGCCTGTCGGCCATCGAGATGCTCCGGCTCGATGCATCCCTGACCTTGAAGGGCTCGGCGACCCTGTCGCTGTCGCCCGCGCCCATTCGCGTGTCCAGGACGCAGTTGTTGCGGACCGCTCGCGGGCCGGCGCTCTTCTCCATCGTCGTGTACTCAGAGCCGAGCTACTTCACCCGGGGGAGCCTCGTGCAACTGGATGAGCTGGGCGCTCCCGTCGGAGAGAGCGTCGTCCTCTTCGAAGGGCCCTACACCTGGGCGAATGGACACGTGGCCCCCTCCCTGGATGGCGAGCGGCTCGCGGTGATCTGGACGTGGGACCTCGCCGGTGCCCGCGAGGTGCAGGGCATGACCGTGGACCCCGCCGGCCAGGTCCTGGCGGCTCCCCGCGTGCTGCACCAGTCGGACTCGCTGGATCTCTCCGCGGCGGAGGTGCTGGCCCTGGGGGATGGCGGGTTCCTGGTGAAGACGAACGAGAACAAGGCGGGCTCGTTCGATGACACGCGCGTCTGGCTGCAGCGTTACGACCGCGAGCTCCTGTCCGTGGGAGACGAGCGCATCCTCACCGTGAAGTACGCGGCTGCTCCCAGGCTGATGCTGACGGCTCCCATGGAAGAGGGCGGCGCGGGCGAGCCGACGCTGCTCTACCGGGAGCCGAATGGACTCACTCCCCAGTTCTTCCAGGTGCGGTCCCTCTTCAACCAGGGCATGGCGGAGAGCCTGACCGCGACGAAGCAGAGCCAGACCGCCCTGTTCGGCGCGACGATGACCTCGCGGGGACTTCAGTTGGCGTGGCTCTCCATGCTCTTCGTTCCCAACCCCGGCGGGGATGCCGCCTTCGGTGTCGAAGGGCGGCTCTGGGGGCGGAGCCCGACCGGCGTCGTGAAGGATTGGACTCCCGGCACTGCGTCCATGCCCATGAACGGCACCTCGTCATGGGTGAGGCTGCATGAGCTGGCGGGGCATCAGCTGGGGGCGCTCACGATGACCGCCACGGACAGTCCCCGGAGCTACACCCTGCGTTCGCTGCGCTACTGCGCGCCTTGATGCGAGGGAATATGCATTCGCGAATGAGCCCGTGGGGCAGTGTGTCGTTGGTGGTGGCCCTGCTGCTCGCGGGCTGCGGTTCCTCGTCGACGTCACCGGATGCCGGCACCCAGGTGGATGCCGGCGTCACGGTCGACGCGGGCGTCACGGTCGACGCGGGCGTCACGGACGACGCAGGGACGGTCGACAGCGGCGTGGCGGAAGCCCTGCCCTGCGAGCGGACCCAGGGCGTATGCGCGGGGGCGAAGCGGGCCATGGTGGACGGCGCCTATGAGCCCGTGTGCACGGCGCGCTCCTATGGCGCGGACTACGAGGCGGCGGAGACGCGCTGCGACGGTCTGGACAACGACTGTGACGGCATGACGGATCCGGCCACCTGGGCGGAGGTCGCTCCCCTGGGGACGCCCCCGACCGGAAGCCTCGTGGACAGCCTGCCCGTGGCAGGGGGCTCCCTCGTGGTGTCCGTGGCGGGACAGGACACGGTCCAGATTCGCCGTCTCGATGAATCCCTGGCGCTGCAGGCCACGACGCAGGTGCCCGTGGCGCCCGGCGTTGATCCGGTCACGTCGGTCCGCCTGGTTCGGACCTCGCGCGGACCGGCGCTTGTCTATGTGGGCCGGTACATGAGCCCGTCCGCCGTCTCGCAAGGACGCCTCGTTCAGCTCGACGAGCAGGGCAATCCCGTCGGCCCCCCGGGAGGCGTCGTCATTCTCGAATACCCCCAGTTCCCGGTCCACGCGGGGGTGGCCACGTCCCTGGACGGGCAGCGGCTCGCGGTGGTGTGGAACGTGGTGACGGAGGATTACAGGGAGACGCAGGGGCTGGTCGTGGATGCGGACGGAAAGCGGTTGAGCGGACCCTGGATCCTCTTCAGGACACAGGAACACGTCCTTCTCTCCACTCCGGCCGCGCTGGCGCTCGGGGATGGAGGGTTCCTGGTGATGGTGGTGGAGGACCACGGTCCGGAATCCCAGTCACGCATCCGGCTCTGGCATTACAACTCGGAGCTGGCGGCCATGAGCGCGGAGCGAGCGCTCGACGTGGGGAATTCGCCCACGGCCACGTTGCTGAGCTCGGCTCCGGGGGCAGGCGGCACCCCCGGTGAGCCACTGCTGCTCTATCGTGAGACGTCGGCCCGTCCTCATCAGCTCAAGCAGGTCCGGTCCCTCTTCACCGGAGGCGTTCCGGCAACGCTCGCCACCGCGAGCGAGGGAGACACGCCGTGGTTCGGTGCCACCATGACTTCGCGCGGGCTCCAGATGGCCTGGCTCGCCGTGCACTCTGTGTCGCCTGAGAAGACGGACGATTCTCTCTTCAACTGGGAAGGCCGGTTCTGGGCCCTGGGACCGAACGGCATCGCGGCGGACTGGAGCCCGGGACCTGGCCCCATGCCCCTGCACCGCTTCTCGCAATGGGTGCTGATGCAGGAACTCCCCGGACACTGGATGGGGGCGCTCCTGATGACCGCCACCGACACGCCGGCAGAAACCCATACCCTCCAGTCCGTGCGTTACTGCGCGCCCTGACCCTGGCGGTCCGCGGCGCGCTGGGGTGTGGAAGCCCGCGGAGGGCGGCTATTCGCGGCGGAGGCCGACGTCGTCCTCGGCGTCGGGCTCGGGCGGCTCCAGGCGGGCCTGCCGCTCACTGGCCTCCTGGGAGGCCTCGGCGTCACCTGCGTGCACGCGGGCCGCGGCCTCATCGTCCTGGTCGCCGGTCCACGTGGTGTGGCCTCCCGCGTAGCCCTCCAGGGGACGGGCGCCGCGATGCGACTCCACTGCCAGGTCCTTCTGCTCCTGTTCGCGCAGCCGCTCGCGCTCCTGCTCGCGTTCGTGCTCGTGCTGCTTCTCGAGAATCTTGTCCGCCATCGCGAATCACCTCCTGCCTCCAAGATGGAGGCGGCCCGCGCGGGACGGCAGGGGGAGGCAGGCGTTCGTGCACGGCCGCATGCCTGGCGTGCGGTCGGTTACGCTCCAGCAGCCCGTGTGAGCCGGGCATCTGAAGGAGCGCGGCGCATGAACGCGGGAGTCTCCATCGTCGCCGATGACACCCGGAGCTGGGGACTGGAAACCCCTGGCCCCGGTCTGCTGCTGCACGTCCCCGCCGCGGGCCGCTGGGCGCGGAGGCCCGCCGTGCACCTGGAGGCGGCTCCCGACTACCGCATCCGGTTGCGCGGCGCGGGACAGACGCTGCTCTGGGCCCGCATCGATTCCTACTGGGACCGCGCCGCGTTCCTCCGGGGAACAGCCCCCGTCCCCCATGTCCTGCCGGCCCTGTCCGCGCCCGAGGTCCGGGCCGTGGAGGCCGCGCCAGGCACCGAACCCTGGTGGGAGGCATGGGCGTGGCGGGTGGCGCGTGCGCTCGTGGAGGCCCCTCTGTCGGTGCTTCACTCAGGGTCCTGGTGTCTGCGCCCCGTGCGCGCCATCGCCGCGGAGAAGTCGGAGCGGCATCCCGTCTCCCCCATGGAATGGGGCTTCGGTCAGCCGCCGATGCCGCCGCACTCGCTGTCCGCCGTGACGCGGTTCCTCCACGCCTGGAATGAGGACTGGTGGGACGCGCGGACCGAACACACGCCGGGTGTCGTGCTCGGACTGCGCGCGCCCTCTTCAGCCGAGGATGGACGCGTGAAGAGCTGGCGCAAGCGCGCACGGGACGGGACGTTGCCTCCCGTGCTGCTGCTCTACGTGGACATCCTGGCGAAGTGGCTGGTGCTGGATGGCCATGACCGGCTGCACGCGGCGCTGCTCGAAGGCGTGGAGCCTCAGCTGCTGGGCTTGTGGCCCTTCGTCACCCCGCCGCGTGCCGCGAGCGCCGTCCGCGAGGAGGGCGCCCTGTTCAGCGCGGAGTTCCAGCTGCGCGCGGGCGCGACGCCGGAGACCGTCGACCGCGTCAACCGCATGCTGCTGCTCAACTTCACCCCCGACCCCAGGGGAACCGTCTCGCGCGCCTGGCCGCTCCCGAGAGGGCGGGCTGCCTGGCGCGAGGAGGTCTCCGCCCGGCGCCGAGGTGCGCCGTCCCCGCTTCCGGACGACATCGACTGGGATTGGTTCACGTAAGCTGTCCGGCATGTTTCAGCACTTCGAACGCACGACCACCGACCGGCTGCTGCTCCGCGCTGTTCGCGAAGACGACCTGGACGCGGTCTTCGCCCTCCACTCGGATCCGACGACGAACCGGTTCAGCCTCCGCGGCTACATGCAGACGCTGGACGACGCGCGGCGGATCATGGGCATCTGGCTGGAGGACTGGGCGCGCGACGGCGTGGGGTACTGGCTGGTGGAGCGGCTGGAAGCGCCCGGCGTCGTCGTGGGCCTGAGCGGCGTGCGCCACAAGGAGCTGGAGGGCCAGCGCGTGCTCAACCTGGCCTACCGCTTCACGCCCGAGACCTGGGGCTCCGGGTACGCCACGGAGGTGTCCCGCGTCGCGCTGGCGCTGGCGGCCCGTCACCTGCCGCAGGTTCCCCTGGTGGCCATCATCCACCCGGAGAACACCGCGTCCGTCCGCGTGGCGGAGCGGCTGGGGATGCGCCTGGACCGCCATGTCACCGAGGACGGCATCCCGAACCGCGTGTATGTGATTGGCTGAGCAGCGCTTTCAGCGCGGGTCGAACGAAGCACAGACGCGCACGCCGATGCGGACGTCCCGCGCGGTCGCGTCACCGGGGGACAGGTCGGCGCTCGCCGCGACGAACGAGTCGTAATACCAGGAGCCTCCCCGGAGCACGACGCTGCCGAACTCCGGCGTCACGGAGCGCGTGAGCTCGTAGGCGTTGCCCGCCATGTCCCGCAGGCCGAACGGGCTCACCGACGCGGGATGTGTTCCCACCGCGTCCGGGCCAAAGGCCAACGGCCGCCGGTCATACGTCGCGTCGATGTTGGCGTCGTCGGGCCGGAGCTGGTCGCCGTGCGGATAGCGGCGGCCGTCCGCGCCCCGGGCCGCGTACTCCCATTCGTGCTGGCCGCACAGGCGCGCTCCCGGCAGCCGCTTCGTCCGGTGGAGCCAGTAGAAGTAGCCCTCCAGGTCCTGCGCGGAGACGCCGGACAGCGGCAGCTGCTTCCAGTCGACGCTCGCGTGCCGCGTGCGCTCCGCGTAGAGCAGGGGCTCGCCTTCCTTCGCGGTGCGGAACTCCTCGCGGGTGCGGTGGAAGGTGAAGACCCAGCCGGTGCCCTGTCGCCACCGCAGCGTGATGGTGCCTCCGTCGCCGAAGTGCGGCTGTTCGAGGATCCGCCTCGCGGGCGCGTCCGGCGGCAGGTCTTCCAGGTAGGTCAGCCAGTCTCCGAACGTCACCTCGTCGCGGCCCACCAGATAGCCGCCGGTGAGGCAGTAGCGATGCATGGGCGGGCTGAAGGTGAAGCGGCGCACCACCTCTGGCTCGGCGCTGCCCAGGAGGAAGCAGCCCGGCGGGATGTAGACGTAGCCTTCGGGCACCTGGGTGGGGAGCGTGAGGCGCAACGCTTCACGCTCGCCGTGTCTGAGGAACACCGGGACGTCCATGGGCACCCGTCCTGCTTGCGTGACGTGGAGCAGGTAGGAACCTTCCGGGAGGACGAAGCGCGAGCCTCCGGTGCCCGGAGCGGCTTCGCGGCGGAACGGCCCGTCGCTCCGGAGGACGCGCGTGATGGACACGCGGGCCCCCGGTGGCGTGCTTTCGAACGTCAGCTCCGCGGGCTCGCGGAACCGCCGCAGGGAGGCCTCGCCCTCCTTCGCTGAGTCCACCTCCTGCTCCAGTCGCTGGAGCCACGCGTCGCGCTCGTGGCGCTGGTGGAACGCTTCCGCGAGGAGGACGCGCTCGGCCAGGACCTGCGCGATGAGCCGGCGCGTGTCGAGATGGTGGCGGTCGCGGTCCAGGCCTCGCTCCAGGCTCCGGCTGGCGCGGGTGAAGGCGGCCTCCGCCTGGTCGCGCAGGGCGAGCGTCTCCGTCCAGCGCTTCTCCGCGGCGCTGCGCAGGCCCGTGGCATCCGTCGCGGTCTCCGGGCCCAGCGAGGAGGGCGTCCGGCCGTCGAACATGGCCAGCGACTCCTCGCGGTTCGCGAGCGCCCTCGCTGCGAGGGTGCGGCCCGAGGCCAGCGCTTCCTTCGCGGCGCCCAGCTCCGCGGCGATGAAGCGCGAGTCCTCCAGGTATGCCTGGAGCCGGAGGCCGCCATACGACGCGAGGACGGCGAGCGCGAGCACGAGCACGGTGAGGCCCCGTCCCCAACGCGCTCGGCGCACGGCCCGGTGGGACGCCCGGAGGAAGGCCTGCTCCCGGTTGCCCAGGGTTGCGGGCTCCAGCACGCGCACCTCATCCAATTGGCGCTGACCCCAGAGGGCTTCGCTGGAGCGGCGCAGGCGGTCCCACTCCGCGCTGGCCGCCTCCACGCGCTTGCGCAGCACCCGGTGCCCGATGTCGTCGTCCAGCCAGTCGCGCAGCGTGCCCCAGCTCGCGATGAGCGACTCGTGGGCAATCTCCCAGCGCGGCAGGCCGCTCACCGTGCGCGTGTGCAGCAGCCGGCCTTCGACGAGCACGCGCAGCGCCGCGCGGGACACTTCATCCGAGGCGTCCGCGAGGTCCTCCGCGCCACGCTCGATGCGCGTGCCCTCCGCCGTCACCAGCTGGAGCAACAGCCTCCGCGCCGCCGCATGCTCCGCGGGGCTCATGCGCGCGAGCACTCCGTCCGCATGCCGGGACAGCGCTCCGGCCACGCCACCCATCGCCTCCAGCGCCGAGCGCGTGATGCGGCCCCGGGCGGCGTCGCGGCGCTCCCACAACTCGGCGAGCGCGAACTGGAGCAGCGGGAGGCTGCCCACGCCATGCGCCGTGGAGTCGACGAGCGTCTGCACCAGCTCCGGCGACTCGAAGGCCACGCCTCGCGCACGGGCCGGGCCGATGATGGCCTCGCGCACGCCCTGGGGCGACAGCGGCCGGAGGATGTAGAGCGCCCGCTCCGCCTCTTCCCCCAGGCCCGGGAGCGCGCACAGGCGCGTGAGGAAGTCGCCCCGCACCGCGAGCAGTACGTGCACTCCGGGCGACGGCAGGGCCAGCTCTCCCAGGAGGCGGGCGAAGTGCGCCGCCTGGCCGGGGTCGGCGAGGGTGAGCAGCTCCTCCAACTGGTCGACGAAGAGCAGCAGCCCCCGCCCGCGTCCATGCATCTCGCGCAGCGCCTGTCCCAGCCAGGCCGGCGTGTCCGTGAGGGCGGTGACGAGCTCCGCCTCCCTGTGCCCGAGCACCGGCGCGAGCGCCGCCGCCAGCGCTTCGAGCGGGCGATGGCCGGGCCACAGCGTGACGACGTGCGGCTCGCGTCCGTCGCCCAGGTCTCCTGCCGCCACCCGGGGCAGCACTCCCGCGCGGCACAGCGAGGACTTGCCCGTCCCGGAGTCGCCAGCGACGAGCACCAGCGGCCGCGTGCGCAGGCGCTCCAGCACGGCGCGGATGTCGCCCTCGCGTCCGAAGAAGAGCGCCCGGTGCTCGGCCGCGAACGGCGCGAGCCCTCGATAGGGATTGCCGGCCGCCAGCGGCGCGGGCGCGATGGAGCGCTCCAACTGCTCCAGGGATTCGCTCAGCGCCTCCGCCGAACCGAAGCGCTCCAGCGGATCCACCGCGAGGCAGCGCTGGATGAGGGCGGCGAAGTCGGGATCCACCTCCGTGCCCAGCGCGGCGCGGGGCGGGGTGTCCTCGGGCTTTCGCGAGGCGCGGCGGGGCACCTGGCCCGTGCACAGTTCATGGAGGATGAGGCCCAGCGCATACAGGTCGCTGCGGGCGGACGCCGGGCCTCCGGTGAGCACCTCCGGCGCCAGGTAGGGCAGGGTGCCCACGAGCAGCGGCGAGCCGGACGCCAGCTCCGCGCCCACCTCGACGCGCTCGGCGAGGCCGAAGTCGAGCAGCTTCACTTCGCCCTCACGCGTGACGAGCGCGTTGGAGGGCTTGAGGTCGCGGTGCAGGACGCCCTGGCGGTGCGCCGCCGCGAGCCCCCGCGCCAGGCCCACGCCCAGGGACAGCACCCGGCGCCACGGCACCGGCAGGGGCAGCTCCGCGAGCGTCTCGCCGACGACGTACTCGGAGACGATGTACGGATGGCCGTCCACCGCGCCCACGCTGAACACGCTGACGATGTTCGTGTGTTGCAACCGCGCGAGCGCCCGGGCCTCCGTGGTGAACAGGTCGCGGAAGCGTTCATCCGGCTGCGTCGCCGCCATGAACTTCACCGCCACGCGCCGGTCCAGTGACGTGTCGTGCGCCAGGTAGACGATGCCCATCCCGCCCCGGCCCAGCGGGCGCTCCAGGCGGAACGCATCGAACGACGGCGGCGGCGTCCAGGGCTCCGGCTCCGGCGGAGGCAGCCGGTCCGTCTCCCGCTCGTCCGAGGGCTCCAGGTCCTCCACGGACGAGCGCTGGATGCCGGGCGTGAGCGTGGCCAGCATGCTCCGGCACTCGTTGCACCCCGCGGCGTGGCGGTGCACCTGCGCCAGCGCCTCGTCCGTCAGCTGATCCTCCAGGAGCTGGACCAGGATGTCGTCGGTCAGACAGCTGGAAGGGGGCGCGTTCACGGAGTGGGGACCTTCACGCTAGCCACGTGGCGCGCGGGGTTCAATGACACACGCGGACACGACATCCCGCACCGTGCGGGAGACGCGCGTGGGCGGCGGGTCGGGGCGCGGCATGGTATTGCGTTGCCATGTCCCAGGTGTCCGCACTGGCCACGACCTTCCTCTCGCACACGAAGACGCGCTTCGTGGCCCCCTCGCCGGAAGAGCTCGCGGCACTCGACGCCCTGCTGTCGCGCGCCTGGGAGGACGCGCAGGCCCGCTGGCCGGGCGTTTCGCTCCCCGCCGCGCGCTTCGTGACCCACGTCGCGGAGCGGATCCCCCCGGCGAGCCCCACCGCGCCCGTCGCGCCGCTCGTCTCCGCCCTGTCCCTGCCGGAGTTGTACCTGGCGTGCGCGTGCCTCCAGGGCCACTCCGCGGCGCTGGAGGCCTTCGAACGCCACTACCTGGCCCGGCTGCCGGAGCGGCTGCGGAGCCTCCGCCAACCCGACGCGATGATCGACGAGGTCCGCCAGCGCGTGGGCGTGAAGCTCCTGGTGGCCAACGCGGGCCACGCGCCCGCCATCGCGGACTACACGGGGCGTGGCGGCCTCTTGAGCTGGGTGGTCGTCATCGCCAGCCGCATCACCAACAAGCTGCGTGGGCAGGAGAAGCCTTCTACGGGGGACGACGCGGAGGAGCTGTTCAAGGCGCTGCCCGCGCAGGGCCTGGACCCGGAGCTGGACGTGATGAAGCGCCGCCACCACGCGGCCTTCCGTCAGGCCGTGCGGGAAGCCGCTGCCACGCTGTCGGCCGAGGACCGCCATCTGCTCCGCCTCCACTTCGCCGACCGGCTCTCCACCTATGAGATGGCGCCGCTCTTCCGCGTCAACCAGTCCACCATCTCCCGCTGGCTGAAGCGGGTGCAGCAGCAGGTCTACACGGAGACCCGGCGCCGCCTGCAGGAACAGCTGGGCCTCTCCACGGAGGACTTCCAGAGCTTCATCGCCTTCGTGGACAGCCAGCTGGACCTGACCCTCAGCCAGCTCCTCGACGAGAAGCGCGAGCCCTCGTCGGAAGGCTGAACTACTGCACCCGCGCGGGCTCCGCTTTCGGGGGGCCATAGGAGAGGTTGCGCAGCAGCGCGGCCCCGGGCTTCACGTCGCCTCGGCGAACCGTGCACACCTCTCCGTCGTCGCGTGCGTCCGCCGTGTCCGCCTGGAAGCGGCCGGGGCACTCCTGGAGGATGACGTCCAGCGCGCGGCCGTCGCGGGTGCGGGAGAGGCAGGTGGCGCCGTCGGGTGCCCAGGCCGCTTCGAAGGATCCCTTCGCCGGATCCCACTCCCGTGTGACTTCCGTCGCGCGCTCCAGCACGCCCATCCGGTCGTAGATGTCGATGGTGGTGTCCTGGCGCGTGTGGCTCCGGCCGTTGCCGCAGTAGTCCGCGCGGGCCAGCCGCGTGCACGCCTGATGGAGTCCGGCCAGCGACTTCCCATCCCGGGAGGCCCAGGGCGCGTAGCCCCAGAGGATGCACTTGGAGATGGCGCCGTTCTCACACGCGAAGGTGACCCGGTCCGCCGCGTCGGCGTGGGCGCCGCTCGCGTCCCACACGCCACCCGCCGCCAGCGCCCGAGGCGCGGGAGAGCGGTCCAGCGCGACGCAGGGGTTCTCCCACTCGCGCGCCACGGGGTTCCAAGCCTCGATGCGGTAGAAGACGCGGGTCGGGTCATCCGCCGCGGGCTCCGCGCCGCAGATGGCCACCTCCACGGGCTTGCCGTCACTGGCGGTGCCCTGGAGCACGGTGCCCACCACATCGCTCACCGTCGCCCGGGTCTCCGGTGGGGGGACCGCCCACAGCCGGCCATTTTCGAAGCGCAGGCCCGTCACCCCGTCCTCCGCCTGCCGGGGCGCGTCCAGCGCCACGGAGACGAGCACGCTGGTGCGCTCCTCCGTCGTCTTCTCAGGATCCCAGCCGCGCTTGGTTCCCCACAGCATCGTGCCCTGGGGCCGGGCGATGCGCTGGGCCGTCTGGGATTGGCACCGGCGCGCGTAACGCTCGGCGTCGGTCGGGCCGCTCACGGACCGGGCGGGCCCGGGCTTCGGGGCGGCGGCGGGCGGCGCGGCCTGTCCTTGCGCGGACAGGAGCAGGAACAGGCACACCGGCAGGGTTCGGAAGGGCGCGTTCATCGCTTCCGATGAGACCCCGGGTCATAAATCGATGCACGGAATCCGTCCGCCCCCCGCACGGCGCCGTCAGTCCCAGCCCCGCAGCTGGACACGCACGCGCCGCAGCAGCAGGTCCCACTCCTGGCGCTTCAAGGTTGCCATCACGCGCCCGGTGACGATGGTGAGGCCCGTGAGCGTCATCACCAGGAAGCCGATGCGGTGGTCCCGCAAGCCCGCGTCGAGCAGGTTGGCCACCACGTCCAGGAGCAGGAACAACGTCCCCAGCGCCAGATAGGCGCGGATGCGCAGGGCCATGCCCACGGCCACACCCAGAAGACAGACAGCGCCGAAGACAATCGCATACGTGCCATCCTCGGACTGGCCCATGCTGGCCGTCAGCTTCGCCGCCGCGGGCACATAGAGCAGCAGTCCGCCCAGGATGCGCACCGCGTTGCGCGCCGCGTGCGGGAGGCTGGACGTGAAGAGCTGTCCCATCATCAGGAGCAGCAGCCCGAGCGGCGCCAGGTAGATCTCCAGCCCCTCCAGGCCGAACGCGAGCGCGGCGATGAGCAGCGCCAGGTTGCAGGCCGCCGCGGCGAACGCGCCGAACATCCGACTGCGCTCCACCGCGCCCAGCGCCGCGTACAGCAGGCCGGAGCCTCCGGCGAGCAGGGCGGCGTCGCCCGTCGCGTCGCTGGGGAGGATGAGCGCCACCGCGATGGGCAGGAGCGCCGCGAACCGCCGCGTCGCCTGCTCCACGGGACGCACGCCCGCCCTGCGCGCCAACACCGTCACACCGACGAGGACGAAGCCCAGCGACAGCGCGAAGAGGGCGTCATGTTCGGGGCGGAGGCCCTGCGCGTACAGCCCACGCACCAGCGCGTAGACGCCCACCACCGCCATCTGCACGAAGTAGACATGGCGGCCCGTGTGCTCGCGCCACGCGGCGTGTAGGGACACGCCCACGGCCAGCCCGATGGCCGCCAGCGCCACGGGCAGCACATCCTCGGAGGCCTGGCCTCCCACGGCGACGGCCGCGAGCAGCGCCGCGCTTCCCAGCAGCCACAGGTCGCGGCCCCAGCCCATGCCTCCCGCGACGTCGCTCCGGCGGCGGGCCGTCACGCGTCGAGCGACGTGGAGGGCCAGCGCGCTCCCCGCGGCGGCCAGCGCCAGCGTGGCGCCGGCCTTGGTGAAGAGCTCCAGGTACGTCGGTCTCTCCGGGTCGGGGCTCCACGCGAGGAGCACCATCCCCATCGAGACGACGGCGCCTCCGGCGACCATCGTCCCGAGCCCCGCGATGAACCCGGCGAGCGCCCCGCGCCACTGGAAGCCCGCCACGAGCAGCGTCGCCGCGAGGAGCCCCAGCGTCAGGGGGAGTGCGGCGGAAACCATCCACGTTCCGCCCAGCCCACCGAGCATCCGCCACACGAGGACGGGGACGGCCATCGTCGGGGACGTGTCCCCTGTCACGGCCAGCGCGTACAGCATCGCCACGGTGAAGCAGGGCATCACGGCCAGATGGGCGCGCAGCCGCGTGCGGCCCACGTCGTACCCCCGCCGCTTCGCGAGCCACGGAGCCACGACCACCACCGCGAGCCCCAGCATCGCGAGCGTCGGCCCCGGCCACGTTTCGATGTTCGGCGCCAGATGGGCACGGGCATGCACGAGCAGCAGCAGGCCCACCCCCAGCACGCTGCGCCCCGGCCCGCGCGCACCGCCCACGAAGAGCACGGCCCCGATGGCGAGGACGAGCTGCGCCGAGACCAGGCCGGGCTGGAAGAAGGCCGCCGCCACCACGAGCCCCACGGCCGAGAGGGTCTCCCGGCGCAGGGCCGGGAGGAAGGGCCCCGAGGTGTCATCGGTGCGCAGGGACATCAGCCGGCGGAAGAACGCACGGGCCGCGTCCATCCGGGCCACCGCGACCGCGAACACCGCGTAGACGAGCCCCGCCGCGGCGATGCCGGCGAACGCCTGCTGCCACAGGAGGAACTCGCTGCTGCCCGGAGGCATCCAGGCCGCAGGGTGCAGCCAGTCCAGTGACGGGCTGATGCTGTCCACCGCCGTGGCGCGGATCCACTGCCCGTCGGGAGGCAGCAGAGCCACCAGCGGACTTCCAAGCAGCGACAGTTGCGCGGCCCAGAGCGCGGCGCCGGAAATCCCCAGCAGGAGTCCACAATGCGCCAGGAGCTGCGAGCGGAACGAGGCCGCGAGCAGGACCGTGAGCAGCGCCGGCCCCAGCACCAGGAGCGGCGGCACCAGGCCCAGCGCGCGTGACGGAGCCGACAGGCCCACGACGAGCGAGGACTTCAAGAGCAGCACGGCCAGCACGGCCACGCCCAGGTGCGGCACCGCGTGGTACAGCGGCCCGTGCCTGGGTCTCTCCAGACGCTGGGCCACCCACGGCCCCACGCGCCGCAGGCCCAGCGCCAGGAACCACAGCGCGATGCCGATGAGAGGCAATCTCCAGGCGGACACGTCGGGCGGAAGCGGCCGGCCCGCGCGATTGACCGCCCCGGTGAGCGCGATGAACCCACCGCTCAAGGCGAGCGTCACCACCGAACCCCGCAGCTGGAACGCCACGAAGCCACGCGACACGAACGCCAGGAGCGCGCCCGCCGTGAGCAGTACGCCTGCGAGCAGGGCCACTGGACGCTCGGCGCTGTCCGGCAGGGCGACCCAGTTGACGAGCGTGATGACCGCGAGCACGGCCTGCACGAGCGCCGCGCCCGCGAAGCCATCCGTGAACAGTGGCTGTCCCCGCGCACCGAAAGGCAGGGGGAAGACGTCCAGCAGCCGCCGGCCCTTCACCTTGTCGAGACCCTGGCCGCGAAGCATCGCGAACAGCGCGAAGCCGAAGCCCAGGCCCGCCGCCACGAGCGCGGCCCGTGCCGAAGTGAAGTCGGAGACCGTGCCCAGTCCCTGCGACACCGTGAGAGCGAGCCCCATGGCCGCCAGGAAGCTGACGAGCCGGCTGCCATCGCGCCGGACGCGAAGCAGCAGTACCACCGTGGCCACCGCCGTGGGCACGCAGGCAAGCACCGTCGAGAAAGGCCCCGCGACACCCGCGAGCACGTCCGGCAACACGGGCGCGACCCCCAACGCCCGAGCCACCCCGAGCGCGGCGATGACCAGCGACAGGTCCTCCAGGGGCCGGAACGCGTCACGCAGACTCTGACGATCCAGCCACGCGGACTGCGCGAGCCCAGCCAGGCCATAGAGCACCGCCGCGAGCGCGAAGACGCCCAGGTCCGCCGCGCTGGACGCGAGCCACGGAGTCCCGTCCACGGCCGAGCGCGCCCCGAAGAGCAACGCGACACCGCCCAGGTAGTGGAGACCCCGCCACCGCCACCGCCCCGCGAAGTGGGCCGCGAACGCGATGACCGCTCCCGTGTACGCCTGCGGCCAGGGCGCGCTTGTCCCCTGCATCCATGTCAGCACGGAGAACGCGGGCATCGTCGCCAGCGAGACGAAGACACCCCACGCGAGCATCCGGTTGCGCACGACGGCGGAGAACGTCACGCGCGCCAGGAGAATCAACCCGGCCGCCACCGCCGCGACGCCGAAGCACCACCACGCCGGAACATCAGGCGCCTGCACGCGCGCGACCAACGCCCCCGCGAGCAGCGCCGCCATGACGGCCGGATGCACCAGGGCCCGCCGGCGGAACTCCAACAGGAAGAAGATGAGCGCGGCCAGCACGGGCGCGCAGACGGATGCCGTATCCACCCAGGTGTCCTCGCCCGGGAAGACCGAGAAGGCGCCGAGCGCCCCCGCGAGCGCGCCGCTGGCGACCACCGCGTGCGCCAGCGTCTCGAACACCGGAGCCGCGCGGGGATGCGCCGCCCGGACGGTCTCCGAGGACGCTCCCGCCGCCACCACCGCGCCCATCGCCACCGCCCACAGCACGAGCCCGGCGAACAGGGGCGCTCCCGGCTCCAGCGCATCGAATCCGGAGGGGCCGCTCGCCACGGAGAAGACCGCCAGCCAGAGCGCGCCGTACAGCGCGGCGCCGACCCCTGCGAACGAAACCGTGCCCGCCCGCGCCCGCCACACCGAAGCCCCCAGCGCCACCACGCCCGCGAACGCGCACAGCGTACGCAGCCAGGGAGCGTCGCCCCAACCCATCAGCGGGAGCCCCGCCAGAAGCGACGGGAACAGCGCCACCGCGAAGGACGTGGCGGAAGCCCCGCGCCACAGCCGTCCCGCGGCCCGCAGCGGCAGGAGCGCGATGGCGGCGACACCGAACGCGGCGGGAACGCCCACCGTGGGATTCAGCGCCACCAGGGCCGACAGCGCGATGAACACCACCGGCAGCAAGGCAAGCCCGATGCCCGCGAGCACTCGCCCCGCGGACCGGGAGCGCCGCGCCAGGAACGTGCCCAGCCCGATGAAGGCCGCGTGGTAGCCCAGCAGCGCGCCCGTGACGATGAGCTGCCGGGGCACCCCACCCAGCGCCCGCCACGCCTCGCGGACGCCCATGAGCGAGCCGCCCAGCACGAGCACCGCGCCGAGGAACCACCAGATGTACTCGTTGAGGCGGGGAGGGTTGTCGCCCTCATCGAGCGCGATGACCGCCTCCAGCCCACTGCCTCCCAGTGAGTCCAGGTGCCCCCGGCCGAACAACGCCTGACCCGACCCCAACGCCGAACCCATGTCCTCCTCGCTGGAGGACTCGCCGTCATCCAGCGCCACCACCCGCCGTGCCGCCCGTTCGCGCTCGGCCCGGGCAGCATCCTCACCCAGGTCCTCCACGCGGGAGGACTCTCCGACGTCCTGCACCACCACCCGCCGCCGCGCCGCCTGTTCCCGCTCCGCCCGCGCCGTCTCATCCAGCGAGTTCGCGATCGCGGCCAACCACCCCGGACGCCACCCGCCCGCGCGACGCAGCGAACCGGCCACGTCATCCGCCCAGGCCTCCACGCGCGCCGCGGAGTCGAGCGCCGGTTCCACCGAAACCTCCACGGCCTCCAGCGCGGGCACCTCCGGAACGCTCGCGACCGCTTCAGCAGGCGCCGCGAGCGAGGACTCCAGCCGGTCCGCCGTGGCTGGATCCACCAAGCCGTCGAAGCGCCAGTGCTCGATGCGCCGTCGCATCCGCGCCAGCACGAAGTCATCCAGGTGCCGCCCGGCGGCGGGCACGAGGGCGGCACCGCACTCCGGGCACAGGGGCCCGGAGTCTGGCGCACGCGGTTCCGTACAGGCAGGACAGAGCATGTGCGTCAGCATACCGGACCGCCTCCACTCGGAGTGCCGTCCCTGGAGACACTGTCACTTCAGGGAGCCCGGCCATGGCCTCCACGGCCGGGCTGCCCCCACGCCGGGCCTACAGACCGTCGTGGTAGCACCAGCCGGTGGTGCGGTCGTAGCCGCCACCGGAAAGCGGGTAGTTGATGAAGCCCAGCTCCTCGCCCGGACCGCACTCCGACCGGGCGCGGGTGTACGGCTGGCACTTCGTCGTCCCGTTCAGGCTGACGCACGCGCCCCGCGCCCCTTCCGTGCCGCAGAACTCGGCGTAGGTCTTGGTGCACGTCTCACCAATCAGGGCGGGGTCGAAGTCGAAGCCGAGCGGCTCCAGGACCGACTGCTCGATGCACGTGCCATAGACGCCGCAGACCGTACCCGTGGGGCAGCCGGGGACCGCCGCCATCGGGTCGCACGTCTTCAGGCACTGCCGGTCATCCGTGAACAGGTCGGAGCACGCGAAGCCCTGCGCGCAGTCCGTCGTCGCCGGGTGGTTGGCATCCGCCGCGGGCGTGCGCGTGCAGGCCGCTCCCTGAGTGCCCGTGCCCTGCGACTTCTCCAGCGTGCCGTCATCCGCGAAGTAGTTGTCCGCCACGCAGGTGTGACCCGGCACGTTCGCCGTCCACGAGCCCTCGCGCGGGTCGCAGCCCATGGGACGCAGGGTGTTCCAGGTCGCGAAGCGGATCCACTTGCACTCGCCACCCGGGACCACCGCGCTGCCCTTGTAGGGCGCGCTGAGCGGCGCCGCGTTCACCGACTCACGCAGCGTCACGTTGTAGAGCACGCCCACCGACTGCTGCGGCGACACCTTGAGCGCCAGCAGCAGGGCGCCGGTGTCCGCCACGAACAGCTTCTGGCCCGTCGTGCCCGCGTCCTGGTAGCCCCAGACGCACTGCTCGCAGGTGAAGGTGTTGGCGCCGCCGGCCGCCAGGTCATGCACGCCCGTCGCCGTGTTCACGTCCAGCCGGACGAACGCGGTGTCCTTCAGCGTCGGATCTCCCAGGCCGTTGAACGTGCCCTGATAGGTCGGCTGAGCGCCGTACATCACCGGCGTCAGCTGAACGCCGTTCGACAGCGCACCCATGGTGATCTCACTACACCCCGCGGGTGGGGTGAGCTCATGCGCCTGCGCTTCCAGGACCTTTGCCTCCTCTTCCTGATTGGGGGCTTGCTCCTGAGGCTGAGGCTCCACGGCACAGCCCGTCAGCGCCAAAGAAAGCACCGCGCTCCAACGCCACGCACGAAACCCGAGGCTTCGAGTCGTCATTGTCATTCTCTTGGATGGTGGTTCAGGCTGTCAGGGGGGGGAAGACAGCCGATCCGGGGAACCCGGATGCGCTACTGATTACGTGAGGATGTCTGGAATTGACAGTTCAATTCGACATTGCGACGGGACTGTTATTGCCGTCGCATCCATTGCGTTCGGGATGGATTCAGAACGGGGGGCCGCTGGTGGTGATGCGCAGTTGCTGACGGTTGATGGCCACCGACAGCTTCGTGAGCAGCTCACGAAGCTGGGGTGGGGTCAGCTTCTCGCGCTGGGCCATGAATTCACCACGCTCCGGGTCGCCCCAATGTCCCGAGGCGATGCTGCCCTCCAGGACGCGGCGGGCCTTCGCATAGGCCTCCAGATTTCCGGAAGGGATGGGCGGCGCGGGCTCTGGCCTGTCCGGAGGAGACTCCGCCCGGGCCTCGGCCGTCGCGGTCTGGAGCTCCTCGCGCACCACCCGGCGCAGGTCCTCCTGGAGGGCCCTCGCGTCCAGCCCCGCGACGGCCACCGGCGCCGGGCGGGAGAGGCCCTCCAGTCCTTGTCTCAATGCGCGCAGCTCCCGCTCCACTCCCTCCAACCGTCGCGGGAGCTCCGCGTCCGTGGCGGCCCCGGCGGGCTCGGTCCAACGGGCCATGCCGAAGCCGGCGCCCGCGGACGCCACGAGCGCCGCCAGGAACAAACCCCTGGATGCCATCGTCATGGTCCGTTCTCCCTGGGGCTACTTGGGGTCCAGGTAGGAGGCGGTCCGCATCTCGATGTTGGTACAGGTGCCCGCGCCGTCGTGGTACGCCATGATGTAGGAGTCCGGCGAAGCGGACTTGATGACCTCGATCATGTCCCGGTTGTAGGTCGTGCAGGACGCCATCGTCCCGGTGGCGTCATACGCATAGATATAGGCGTAGTAGAACCCGTTGCCGACCTGGAAGCCGATGTCGAGGGATTGGACGGTGTCCGGACTGTTGCGGACGCTCCCGAAGCTCCCCGCGATGACGTTGGCCGTGGAGTTGATGACGACGGGATAATACGAGCCCGTCTTCCCGGCCCACGCGGTGCTGCTTCCCGCGAGCATGGCCAGACCCAGGGCAATGGCAGTCTTCTTCTTGAACATGATGTGTCTCCAGGATGTTGTGGCAGGCCATGAGACGCGGCGACGCCGCGCACCGGCCGGTGCTGCACATTTCCATAGCAATGGGGGCTGACATTGCTACGCATCCCGTGTGGCAATCCCAGGACATGAGAACCTGAGATGCGTGCGACTTATTGCTTCTTGTTTCGTTCCCTCAAGGCCTTGCACGGGTCGTCCTCCGGCATGGCCGGCGTGAACCACACGTAGTCGTAGGGCAGGGTGGTGGCGCCAACGACAGCCGCGTAGTCCTGGGGATTCAGCGCCTCCGGTGACACCTCCAGCAGCGCCACGCTCAGCACGGTGACGTCCTTCACGCGGCGCTCCAGGTGCGCGGGGACGCCCCGGTCGTTCCGGACGTGGCCGTTGCCGGTGACGAGGACCGCGCCGTCCGCGGGCACGGTCTCCAGCAGCCGGTCCGCCATCATCGCGTCGCGCGCCCGCTGCGCCAGCGCCATGGGCTCCAGCATCTCCTGAGGAAGCTGTCCGCAGTGCGAGCGGTCCAACTCCTCACGCACCGCCTTCGCCTCCGCTTCGGGCACAGGCGCCTCCAGCCCCAGACGCGAGCGCAGGTCGGAAGGAAGAGCCTCCGGTCCCTTCATCACCAGCTCCCGCACCTGCGCGCGGGGCAGGTTGGCTGCGACGATGGGCAGGTGCGCCTGGAGGCCCGCGGCGAACACTGGCGCGTAGAGGCTGAAGGCGGGCCAGCCGCTCTTGGCCCAGTCCACCGCCTTCGCCAGGCCCTCCGCGTCCTCCGGCCAGGCCTTCAGCGCCGCGTCCACGGCGGGCTGCTGGGTGACGTCCAGCATCTCGAAGGCGAGCGCGGGACGCTGACCGGCGTCCGTCCTCGCGCGCACCAGCTCCGCCTGGAGCCGGTGATGATCCGGGTGGTCGTGCCGTTCGCCCAGGAGCACGAAGCGCGCGGGCACCACGGCCGCGCGCAGGGCGCTCTCGTCCACGAAGCGGCCTCCCGCCACGTCCCAGATGCGCCCCACCAGCGGGTGGTCCCGGTACAGCGTCGTGGCCCACTCCCGCGCGGGAGGAGGGGACGGCTGCTGCCTGCTGGCGCAACCCAGGGACAGCGCGAGGACGAGGCCGAAGGGAATTCGCGTCATCCCGCCATCTCACCCAGACCGCGCGGGGATTGCCCGTCTGAAAACGGCGGGGCCCCTGCTCCCGGACACTGCGTCCGGGGAGTCCACCAGCGGCGGCCCGCCTGCCCCCATGGAGAAGGGGTGGGCAGGTTCGAGGCCCCTCGGCTGAGAGGCCCTGCTTGGTAGGCGACGGAAAGGGCCGTCTGGCGGACTCCGGCGTTGAAGTGGGGAGACCGGCTGGCTACGTCCACATCAGGTCCCCTCGTCCACGCGTCCCGCACCCTTCGAGCCTCCCCCTGAGCCGTCCGAAGAACGAACAGAGCGCGCCGCAGCCGGCCGGAGCCGCGGGGGCCGCGCCGCGTCCCGAGGGCTGGCTGGAGTCGTTGCGTGGCGGCAGCGTGATGGGGCGGCTCATCCTGGAGCGGGACTGGTCCGGGACGCCGCTGGGGCCCATCGCGTCATGGCCGCCGACGCTGCGCACCCTGGTGAGCATGTGCCTGACGACGCGTTTCCCCATGTTCATCTACTGGGGACCGGAGCGCGTGCAGCTCTATAACGACGCGGGCATTCCCATCATGGGCGCCAAGCATCCAGACCATGCCCTGGGGCCGCTGCGCGACGTCTTCCCGGAGCTGTGGCACCCGCTTGGCAGCATGTTCGACGAGCTGGAGCGCACGAAGCAGGCGAACTGGGCGGAGAGCCAGTCGCTGCCCATCCAGCGGGGTGGCTCCGCCGAGGAGGCCTACTTCACCTGGTCCTATACCCCGGTGCTGGATGACGACGGCAAGGTGGTGGGCTTCTACACGCCGGCCCTGGAGACGACGGGGCAGGTCCTGGGGCAGCGGCGTTTGCGCACGCTGCACCTCCTCACCCAGCGCACAGGCGGCGCGAGCTCCGTGGAGGAGGCGTGCCGGGCCGGCCTGGACGCCCTGGAGGAGAACCCCGCCGACCTGCCCTTCACGTGGCTCTACGTCACGGACGCGGACGGGGCACGGGCCTCGCTCGTGGGCTCCACCGGCATGGGTGCCCGGAGCGCGGCGGTGCCCGCGCACTTCGACCTGCGCGCGCCGGAGGCTGGAGGGCCCGCCGGAGGGCTCCTGGCTCCGGTGGCGGGCACGCGCCAGGCCTGGCGGGTGGGCGACGTGAATGGGTGGCTTGGCGCACCGCTGCCGTCGGAGGTCGCGGAGCCGCCCCGGCCCGCCCTGGTGCTGCCGCTGCCGCATGCGGAAGGGGACCGCGACCTGGGCTTTCTGGTGGTGGGCCTGAGCCCCTTCCTGAACCCCGAGGGGGAGTACCGGGGCTTCCTCGAGCTGGTGGCGGGGTCGCTGGCCACGGCCGCCTCCAGCGCGCGTTCGCGGCAGGAGGCCGTGGAGCGGATGGAGCGGCTCGCGGCGCTGGACCGGGCCAAGACGGCCTTCTTCAGCAACGTGAGCCACGAGTTCCGCACGCCCCTGACGCTGATGCTCGGGCCCGTGGAGGACGCGCTGTCGGATCCGACGGAGCCGCTGGCCCCGCGTCTGGCGGAGCGGCTGTCCCTGGTGCAGCGCAATGCCACCCGGCTGCTCAAGCTGGTCAACACGCTGCTCGACTTCACCCGAGCGGAGGCCGGACGCGTGCGCGCGGCCTTCCAGCCCACGGACCTGTCCGCCTTCACCGCGGAGCTGGTGAGCCAGTTCGAGTCCATCGCGAAGCGCGCCCAGCTCACCCTCACGCTCGACCTGCCGCCGCTGACAGAGCCCGTCTGGGTGGACCGCGAGATGTGGGAGAAGATTGTCTTCAACCTGCTCTCCAACGCGATGAAGTTCACCTTCGAGGGAGGCGTCCACGTCCGGCTGCACACCGAGGACGGCGAGGCGCGGCTGACGGTCCGGGACACCGGCAGCGGCATCCCGGAGGCGGAGCTGCCGCATGTCTTCGAGCGCTTCCACCGCGTGGAGAACGCCCGCTCGCGCAGCCATGAGGGCAGCGGCATTGGCCTGAGCCTGGTGCAGGAGCTGACGAAGCTGCACGGCGGCACCGTGGGCGTGACGAGCGTGCTGGGGCAGGGCACGACCTTCTGTGTCGCGCTGCCCCTGGGCAACGGCCACCTGCCGCGCGAGCAGCTCGTTCCCGAGGAAAGAGGTCCCGCGCACTCCGTCGAGCGGAGCGCGTCCGCCTATGTCGAGGAGATCCGCGGATGGCTGGCGCCGACGGGCCCGGAGGATGGGTCGCGAACGTCAGAAGGCGTGAGGGCCACTCCGCTGCTGCCACCCATGTCCGCGAGGGTGCTGGTGGTGGACGACAACGCGGACCTGCGCAAGTACATCACGGGGCTTTTGGACGCGTCGGTGACGGTGGAGACAGCGGAGGACGGCTACGCCGCGCTCCAGGCCATCCGCGCGCGCCCGCCCGACCTGGTGTTGAGCGACGTGATGATGCCGCGCCTGGGCGGCTTCGGCCTGCTGCGCGAGCTGCGCGCGGATCCCCGGCTGCGGGCCATCCCCTTCGTCCTCTTGTCAGCGCGCGCGGGCGAGGAGGCCTCGGTGGAGGGCCTGGAGGCGGGCGCGGATGACTACCTGGTGAAGCCCTTCTCCGCTCGCGAGCTGGCGGCGCGGGTGCGCACCCAGTTGGAGATGGCGCGGGTGCGCAGGGAGGTGGCGGAGCTGTCGTCGCGAGAGGCGGTGTTGCAGGACGCGGTCCGCGCGCGGGATGAATTCCTGTCGGTGGTGAGCCACGAATTGAAGACGCCGCTGGCGGGCTTCCGGCTCCAGTTGGATCTCATCGAGAGGGGCCTGGGGCCGGACGCGCACGCCCGGTTGGGAGAGCGGCTCCTGTTCACGCGGAGGCAGGTGCACCGCCTGGCGACGGTGGTGGAGACGCTGCTCGATATGTCTTTGCTGTCCTCGGGGCCGGTGCACCTGAAGGTGGAAGACATGGACCTCGCCGCGTTGGTGAAGGAGGAGGTGGCCCAGGCGCGGGAGGAGCTGTGCCGCGAGGGCTGCGAGGTGACCTTGCGAGTCGGGGGGCCGGTGCGGGGACGGTTCGACCGGGCGCGCCTGGAGCAGGTGGTGCAGGGCCTGCTGTCCAATGCGTTGAAGTATGGGCCGGGCAAGCCGGTGGAAGTGCATGTGGAGCAGGTGGGCCCGAGCGCGCGCCTGACGGTGGTGGACCACGGCATGGGCGTGCGCCCCGAGGACCGGGAGCGCATCTGGCAGCGCTTCGAGCGCGCGGTGTCCGTGCGCAACTTCGGAGGCCTGGGCCTGGGCCTGTGGATTGCCCGCCAGGTGGTGGAGGCCCACGGAGGCACCGTCGGCCTGTCCGAGACGCCAGGGGGCGGCGCCACCTTCACGGTGTCACTGCCCCTGGCGGGACCGCAGGCCTGACGGAGCGTTACTTCGCTTCGGGAGCGAACGCGTCGACCGGTACGGCGCCGGTGCACGCGACGAGCGTGCCGGGCCCAGCTTCGCCCGTACATGCCGAGATCCTGAGCAGGGGGTTGTTCGGGTAGTCTCGGTTGCAGACTGCGGAGGTCCCCGCACCATTGGAATTCCAGCAGTACGTCGTGGACCCGGTATTGCCGTTGTAGATGCGCGCCACTGCAGAGTGGCCATCCGCCAGGGTGTCATGGACCGTGAAGGAGTCGCTGACGGAGTTGTACACCACTCTCACGCCAGTGCCGGTGATGGTCGTCACCGTGCTCTGGGAGACATTGCCCTCCGAGCCGGCCTGCGTCTCCTGGGTTTCGCCCTCTTCGGGCATCCCACCACAGCCGAACAGCAACCCACTCACCATCAACGCCAGCGCAGGAATCGAACGGGTCATCGGTTTCCCCTGAGTCTGTGAATGCGGGAGCGCATCCACAGACAAAAGGGATAATTGTCTTTCAGGGCTATGTCAAACTAGTCCTGAATTACTGCTTTAGGTATATCTTTGTGCCGCCCCTGAAGCAGCAAGGCCCACACTCTCCGTGGAGGAGAGGCGGGCCCTATGTCTGGCTTTGACTGTCCGTCTAGGTGCAACCCACTACTTGGAATCCACCACCAGCACCATCCACCGGTCGGTGGCGTGGTCGATGCGCAGGTTGGCGGCACCGGCCTCCTGGAGCTGCTGCACGATGCGCTCCAGGAACTGGAGCTGCTCCGCGGACGCGTCCACGAACACGTTGCGCGCGCCCGGGCCCTTCGCCTTCGGCTTCTTCGCCGGCACCGCACCCGCGTGCAGCTCCGGCGTCGCCGCGGCCTTCAGCAGCGTCCCCGCGTCCTCCGCCGTCACCTCGGCCCGCTCGTCCTGCACTTCCACGTCCTGCTCCTCCTTGGGGGCGGCGACCGGAGCGGCGGGCTGCGAGGACAGCTCCTTCTTCGCCTGTTCGCGCAGCTCGTTGAACGTGCGCAGGTTGATGGTGGCGCCGAAGCGGTCCTTGAAGCTCTCCAGGGCGTCCTGGCGGCTCAGGTCGGGCTGGTTGCGGAAGAGGTCGAGCAGGAACGCATGACGCTCCTGCGACTGCTCCTGGGAAGTCCTGGGCATGGTGTCGGGCTCCGGCGGTGTGGCCGCTCGTAAAAGGCGGCGCACCTATACCCGAGCCTCCCCCCGGAACGAAAGCCAGGGGGCTCCTACCGCCCGCGCGGGCCCGGACGCGGCGTGCGGCCACCACCCCGAGGCCCGGACGGACGCGGCTGCACCGGGCGGGGCCACGCGTTCGTCGCCAGGCCCTCCCCGGCTTCCGCGTTCTCCGAGGCACGGCGCAGGCGCGAGGCCTCCGCTGCGGACTCCGGCGGCACCAGCGCCTTCGGCCCTCGTCCAATCAGGTCCTCGCGCCCGGCCAGCTTCAGCGCTTCCCGCGCCAGCGGCCAGTGCTCCGGGTTCCAGTAGAGCAGCAGCGCCTTCTGCAGCCGCTTCTCCCGCAGGCCCTTCGCCGTGTACACGGGCTCCATCTTCAGCGGGTCCAGGCCCGTGTAATACATGGCCGTCGCCACCGACATGGGCGTGGGGATGAAGTCCTGCACCTGGCGGGGCCGCTTGCCCTTCTCCTTCAGCCACTGCGCCAGCATCACCATGTCCTCCAGCGTGGAGCCGGGGTGGCCGCTGATGAAGTAGGCGATGTCGTACTGCTCCTTGCCCGCGTCCTCGCTGGCGCACGCGAACATGTTCTGGAAGCGCTCGAAGCTCTCGATGCCGGGCTTCTTCATCTTCTCCAGCACGCGCGGCGACACGTGCTCCGGCGCCACGGACAGCTGGCCGCCCACGTGGTGCGCCGCCAGCTCCTTCACGTACTCCGGCGAGCGCTCCGCCAGGTCGTACCGCACGCCGCTCGCGATGAAGACGTGCTTGATGCCCGGCTCCTCACGCACCTGCTTCATCAGCGAGATGAGCGGCCCGTGGTCCGTCTGGAGGTTCTCGCACACGCCCGGGTGCACGCAGGACAGCTTGCGGCAGCGGCTCTCGATGTCCTCGCTCTTGCACTTGAGCTTGTACATGTTCGCCGTGGGCCCACCCAGGTCCGTAATCGTCCCCCGGAAGTCCCCCATGCGCCGCACCTCGCGCACCTCGCGCAGCACGCTCTGCGCGGAGCGGCTCTGGATGACGCGCCCCTCGTGCTCCGTGATGGAGCAGAAGGTGCAGCCGCCAAAGCACCCGCGCATCAGCACCACCGAGTGCTTCACCGTCTCGTAGGCGGGGATGGGCTCCTTGTACATGGGGTGCGGCACGCGGTTGAGCTTCAGGTCATACAGCTCGTCCATGGCCACCGTGGCCGTGTCCCCGGGCTTCTGTCCGGCGCCGTCCTCCAGCGGCCGGGCGGGCGGGTTCATGTAGATGGCGCGGTTGCCGTGGCGCTGCGCGATGGCGCGCGCGTTGCCGGGGTTGGTCTCCATCTGGAAGTCCCGGCTCATCACCGCGAAGGCGCGCGTGTCCGCCACCACTTCTTCGTACGAGGGCAGCACCACCACCTTGTCGTGGTCCGCCGCGCGCTTCGCCGGGTCCGCCTCCAGGGCCTTCATCGCCGCGTCGTTGATGAGGTGCGCGGTGCCCCGGATGTCCTTCAGGTCCTCGATGCGCTCGCCCCGGTTGAGCCGGTCGGCGATCTCCCAGATGGGCCGCTCGCCCATGCCGAACACCAGCAGGTCCGCCTTGGCGTCGAAGAGGATGGAGCGGCGCACCTTCTCGCTCCAGTAGTCGAAGTGCGCGATGCGCCGCAGGCTGGCCTCGATGCCGCCCAGCACGACGGGCACGTCCGGGAAGGCCTCCCGGCAGCGCTGCGCGTAGACGATGGAGGCCCGGTCCGGCCGGCAGTTGGTGCGCCCGCCCGGGCTGTACTGGTCCTCCGAGCGGTTCTTCTTCTGGGCCGTCAGCCGGTTGAGCATCGAGTCCAGGTTGCCCGCCGCCACCCCGAAGAAGAGCCGGGGCGCCCCCAGCGCCTTGAAGGGCTCCGCCGAGTGCCAGTCCGGCTGGGGGATGATGCCCACCTTGAACCCCCGCCCCTCCAGGAAGCGCGCGATGAGCACCGGCCCGAAGGCCGGGTGGTCCACGTAGGCGTCGCCGCTCACGATGATGATGTCGCACTGCTCCCACCCCCGGGCCTGCATGTCGGCGCGGGTGACGGGGAGGAACGGGTGGGCGTAACGCGGAGTGATGGAGGCCATGGGCTTGGTTCCCCTCAACAGCGGGGGAGGGCCCAACCAACCCCATCAGGGCGGGCGCTGTCCACTGCGACGGCCGCCTGCCCTCCTGTGCCCCGAGGGACCGGCAACCCGTCAGGTCGTCCAAACCCAGACAGGGAGTGCGCCGTTTCTCGACTCCTCGCAAAGACAGACAGCGGGGTCATTGGGGCTCCAATAGGGTGTCTATGTATACCTGGACCCGGGTACAAGGTTGCCCGTATTGCTAGAAAAATCCGTTTGTGGCAGAGAATTGTCCACGGGCCTGGCTGTCATTGTCTGGCGTCAGGCCCGCTCCCCCCATCCCTGCACCGCCCTTCTCATTGGAGAGAGTCATGTCCTTGCGCCGCCCTCTGTCGTTCTTCGCCTCCCTGCTGATGCTGAGTGGCTGTGGTACCGAAACCCTGGAGGAGGGCGCGGCACCGGGCCAGTCCAGGGCCGCGCTGCACACGGGCATCGACCTGGCGGTGTCCGGGCTCGGTGTGACGTGTGACGACGGCCAGGTGGCGACGGTGACGGGCTCCATCGTCAACGAGGCGCCGACGGGCATCGACCCGTCGGTGGCGGGCATCTACGCGGGGAACCCGGCCGAGGGCGGCACGCTCCTGGCGACGGTGAACGTGCCCTGGCTGGTGGGCAAGGAGCGCTACGCGTTCGAGACGGCGGTGCAGATCCCGGAGGGCACGCAGAAGCTGTTCGTGGTCGCGGACGCGTTCGACTTCTTCCCGGAGGACAGCGAGGAGAACAACACGGCGTCGCTGACGCTGGCGGCTGGCGGCGGCTGTCTGGTGAACCAGGCGCCGGTGGCGCTCTGCAAGAACGTGACGGTGGCGGCGGACGCGTCGTGTGGGGCGTCCGCGTCCATCGACGACGGCTCGTATGATCCGGATGGCTTCCCGCAGCCGCTGAGCATCACGGCCAGCCCGGCGGGCCAGTACCCGGTGGGGACGACGCCGGTGACGCTCACGGTGTCGGACGGGATGGACTCGGCCACGTGCAGCGCGACGGTGACGGTGGTGGACGCGACGGCGCCGGTGGCCGGGGCGAGCAAGAACCTGGTGCTGGCCCGCACCCTGGGCGCGGACTACAAGACGGTGACGCTGGCGGACTGCGCGCAGCCGGCGGCGGACACGTGCGGCGGGACGCTGGACCTGCAGCAGTCGGCCTCCATCATCCGCGTGGAGTCGGATGAGTCCGAGGACGCGCTGTTCAGCCTGGCCCTCTTCAAGTGCCAGGACATCAAGCTGAGCGCGGACCGCAAGTCGGCGCAGCTGCGCGCGGAGTCCAGCCTGCTGGGCAACGGCCGCGTCTACACGATGGTGTACTCGGTGGCGGACGCGTCCGGTAACGCGACCATCGGCACCTGCAAGGTGAAGGTGCCCAGCCCCCTGGGCATCCTCTCCGTGGGCCTGGGGCCCAACTACTGCCAGGGCGAGGGTTGCCCGGCGGGCACCGGCAACGGGCTGCTCTGCCCGCTGCTGTAGTCCCCGCGGAGGTCCAAGGCGGTGAATGACGGCCCGGGTCCGCGAGTGTGCGCGGCCCGGGCTGTCGTGCGTGAAGGGGAGGGCTTCACCGGTGGTGCAGGCGTGCGAGGGAGCCCGCGCGCGCGTTGACGCAGATCGACGCCTCCCCTAGCTTGGCCGGCTTCCCGGCGCCGCCGCTTCCGAAGTGAGGAAGGGCCTCGCCGCGAGCACCCCGTATGATGCGCAGGACGGACGAGGAGTCGGGTCAGGGGGAGGCGCCGCGGGACGAGCGTGCTCCGGATGACCTCATGCCCGTGCTCCGCGTGGAGTACGACACCGACGTCCAGGAGGGACACGCCGCGCCCGTGCTCCGGGTCCGCGCGTCGTGGCCGCCGCAGGAGTCGGAGGACGCCGAGCCCGCGCCGAAGGTGACGGAGGTGAAGGGCAGGGCGTCCGCGAAGGCGAGGACGCTGACCTTCCGGGAGCTGGACTCCGCGGCGCTGGCGTCCATGCCGGCCTCCCACCGCGTTAACCGCGCGGTGCCCGCGCGTCCCGCCGCACAGGGTGACGCGGGCGTGGCCGATGCCTCCGCGCCTGCGCGGAACCGCGAGCCCTCGCGACCGGCCAAAGCTGGCACCTTCGAGTCGGAGCCCGTCGCTGATGCCGCATCAATGGGTGAAGCCGCCGAGGTGGATGCTCCTCGCCCGGCCGGAGCTGGCACCGCCGAGTCGGAGGCCGTCGCCACTGGTGCGTCCGCGGAGGGTGCTCCGCGCCCGGCCGACGCCGGCACTTCCCCGGTGCAATCCGCCAAGGCCCTTGCGCCGGACGACGAGGCGCAGCTGACGCCCGGCATGGGCCCTTTCGACGCGAACGTCGCTTCGGGAGCGTCGAAGGGCAGCGCGCCGAAGCCGCCTGCGCCAAACCTCATCCGCGTAGACGACGCGGCCGAAACGCGTCCCCCGGAAGAGGCCCCGGCCCGCGACGTGTCAGCATCCGGCGACGTCACCCCGGCGGAGCGCGAGGCCATGCAGGCCGCCGTGTCCTCCGGGCGCCGCCGGGAACAGTGGGTCGCCCCCGTCTATCTTCCGGAGGACCTGCGCGACGCGCTGGTGGCCGAGCGCAGCCAGTACCGCGCGCAGCGCATCCAGGAGGCACGCGAGGTGGGTCTGGCCGGTCCCGGCGTGCTGGGGCTGGTGCCCGTTCCCGCCGCGGATCCGGACTGGTCCGGCGGCTCGCTGCTCGGCTTCCTGGGCGAGGAGCTGGTCTTCGCCGGGAACATCGTCCACCTGGACTTCGAGTCCGGCCGCGTCTTCGCCTCCTCCGACTCCGGTGAGGACCTGGACCGCCGCGTCCTCTCCTGTGAGCGGTGGTGCTACCGGCCCTATGACTTCGCGGAGGCCCTGTGCGCGGCGGCGGCGGCCTACGAGGACCGCACCTCCGACCTCACCAACGCCCTGGCGCGCGCGAAGGGAGAACTCCTCCCGTCCACGCCGTCCCCGCGCGACGCGGAGCTCATCCCCGTGGACCGGCTGTGGCGCCAGCCGTGGGGCAGCATCTGGGGCCCTCCCGGCACCGGTAAGACCACCGCCGTCGCGGACCTCATCGCCCGAGCCCTGCGCGCCTATCCGAACGAGCGCATCCTCGCGGTGGCCCCCACCAACCGCGCCGCGGACGAACTGGTGATGCGCGTCAGCGCCCTGCTGGAGCGCGACCCCATCCCCCTGCGCCCCCTGGCCCGCAGCATCTTCCGGGGCGGAAATGGCGCCAGCGAGTCCCTCCACAAGTTGCCCACCGTGGCGATGGAGGAGAACAAGACGAGCAAGCTGCTCAACACCATCGAGCAGCGCGAGCGCGAACTCACGCTGGAGCGCTCCCGGGGCGGCCCCGCGCCGGAGCTCGCCCGCATGCAGGCGGAGCTGCGCAGCTTGCGTGGCCGCGTCAAGGACCCCACGCTCAAGGAGGCGGAGAAGGGCGAAAGCCCCCTCATGGTGCTCACCGTGCACCGCGCCCTGCGGCTGGTGTCGGAGCTGGAAGGCGAGGAGACCTTCCAGCGGCTCGTGGTGGACGAGGCCGGCATGGTGACGCGCGCGGCGACGGCGCTGCTGGCCCCGCTGGCCCGGCAGGTGACGCTCGCGGGCGACCCCAAGCAGATTGGCCCCGTGAGCCGCGCGGCGGAAGGGGCGGGGAAGGGCACCCAGACGTGGCTGCGCGCCAGCGCCCTGTCCCACCTGGAGGACGCGGTGAAGGACGCGGAGCGCCCGGACGTGCTGCTCCTGCGCACCCAGCACCGCATGCACCCGGACATCGCGAAGGTGGTGAGCCACTTCTGCTACGGCGGCGCGCTGGAGGACGGCGACATCGTGAAGGACCGGGCCCAGAGGCCCGCGCCCGTGCCCGCCTTCCCATCCCGCGCGATGTGGCTGGTGCTGGACGGACTGAGCCGCGACACCCGCCGCCTCACGCACGGCCGAGGCGAGACGGGCTCCGGCTACCAGCGCGAGCTGTCCGCGGAGCTCGCCGTGACGCTGGCCCGCCAGTCCGTGCGTCTAGGCCTCACCGTGTTGTGCGTGACGCCCTACCGCGCGCAGGCGGCGCTCCTGCGCAAGCTGGGCAACGCGGCGGGGCTGCGCCACGACATGTTCAGCGCCTCCACCATCCACCGCCAGCAGGGCACCCAGTACGACGTGGTGATGGTGGACACGGTGGCCGGCGGACGGCCCTTCCCTCCGCACACGCTGGTGCCCATCCTCAACGTCGCCGCCAGCCGCGCGAAGGAATACCTGCTGGTGCTCGCCTCGCGCGCGGAGGCCCGCGCCTCGCCCGTGCCCGCGCGCTTCCTGTCGCTGCTCCCTCGCGTGCGCGTCCACGCCGGCACGCCGCCGAAGCTGGAGCTGCTCGCCACCCAGCCGCGTCCTCCGCCGCCACCGCCGCCGCCACTGGTGCCCGTGGGCCTGGGCGGAGAAATCGCGGGCGGCAAGGACACCGGACCGCTCTTCACGCAGGAGCAGGTGTCCCTCTTCGAGCGCCGCTTCGACGACGGCCACCACCTGGTGCGCGGCGTGGCCGGCAGCGGCAAGACGTACGTGCTGGCGCACTGGGCCGCGCGCTACCTGTTGGAGAACCCGCGCGCCCGGGTGCTGGTGTCCTTCTACAACCGCTCGCTCACGCCGCTCGTGGACAAGCTGCTCATGGAGGCGCTCACCGTGCGCGCGGGACCGGAGCAGTTGCGTGCGCTCAGGGCGCAGGTGACGGTGAAGCACGTGGGCGCGCTGCGGCGCCTGGAACCCCACGCCTTCGACGCCGTCTTCGTGGACGAGGCGCAGGACATGGACGCCAAGGGCCTGGCGGCCCTGCACGCGCTGGTGCGCCCCCGCGTGGGCGAGGACGGCCGCGAGTCCCGCTGCTTCCAGCTGTTCATGGACGACTCGCAGAACGTCTACGGCCAGGCGCCCATCGACAGCTTGAAGGATCAGCTCCCCGAAGGGCTGTCCTTCCGCGGCCGCACCCGCGTGCTCAAGGAGACCTTCCGCGCCACGCGCGACATCCTCGACGTGGCCTTCAACGTGGTGCTGGACCCGTTGCGCCAGCACCGCGTCACCGACCCCGGCATGCGCGAGTACATGAAGGCCGGAGAGCTGGCCCGCGAGCGGCTCCTGTGGCTGCCGGAGGAGACGCTGGAAGGCCTCTACCGCGTGCAGTCCACCGAGCGCGGCGGCGTGCTGCCGCAGGTGAAGGACTTCGCCTCCAGCACCAGCGAGGCGCGCTGGGTGGCCAAGGAGGTTGCCCGGCTGGTGCGCGAGGAGGGCGTCCACCCCAGCGACATCCTGGTGGTGGCGCCGGTGATGCCCGCGTCGTTCACGGACGCGCTGCGCAAGGCGGGCGTGCCCGCGGAGGCCTACGGCGGCAAGGGCGGGCGGGACGTGACGGACTTCCGGGTGAGCGGCGTGGACCACGTGCGCGCCACCACGGTGTTCTCATGCAAGGGCCACGAGTGCCCCGTCGTCTTCTTCGCGGGACTGGAGGCCCTGGACTCCATCGAGGCGTGGATGGCGGGCTCCCGCCAGCGCAACGAGCGCGAGAACGAACGCATCCGCCGCGCGATGTTCTACGTGGGTGCCACCCGCGCGATGAAGCGCCAGTACCTCACCGGCGTGCGTGGGGGCCGCTTCCTCCGGGTGGCCGCGTCCTACGTGGAGACGCTGTCCGGCCACCGCCCGGCGCCCTGAAACACAGGGCGCGGGACTTGTTACATCCGCCAGCCGCCGGGCACGCCCGCGCTCTTGCCGAACGCCGGCTGCGCGTAAACCTCACGGAAGCGCGCACGCAGCAGGTCGAACGTCTGCTGAAGGTCCGGCGCCGCGGCGCGCGCGTCCGGCAGCTGTCCGCCCATCCGCGAGAAGCAGCGGCTCATGGCGCCATCCAGCCACTGCGCCACGGCGGCGGTGTCCTGGTCCTGAAGCCGCTCGAACACGGACAGGGCGCGCTCCAACGTCTCGCCGACCAGCTCCGTGGAGTCGACCACACTCCCAGCGCAAAGCCTCGTGGCCCGAACCTCCAGGGCCGGACGATGCTTGCGAACAAACTCCCCGAAGGCATGCAGATTCACAGTGACCATTCTTAACCCTTCGCCCCCACGCTGTCAGAACGCCGACCGCGAAAATCCTTGGCTTCCGGACACCGTGAATCGTGTCGGTGGAAAAGGGTGGTGGGATGAATCATGTATCACTCTCCGTCCTGGCAAGCGAGGGACCGGGAGCATTTCCCCCAGGTCGTGGGTCGTGCGGGCCACCCGGTGGGATGGGGCAGACCCAGGGGGCCTGCGTTGTTTGCTCCGGCGCGTTTCAAGGAAAGCGAGAGACATGCGTCGCACGGTGGAACTGACGGACATGGCAGGGAATGACGAGGGTCCTCGCGTCCTCTTGTTGCCCGGGCTGGGCGCGCGTGGATCAGGCTTTCGTGAGCTCGCCCTGCGGCTGACGGACGTGGCGCGTCCCGTCATGGTCGAGTACCCGGAAGGCGAGCATGCGGCGTGTGGCGCGAGGGCCCTGGCGGAGCAGGTGCTGCGCGTCACGGGCAAGGTGGACGCGGTGGTGGCCAGCTCCTTTGGCGGCATGGTGGCGGCGCACCTGGCCGCGGGTGGCGCGACTCGCGGCGTTGCCTTTCTGGGTGCGTTCACACGCACCTCGCACGTGGGGCCTCGCGGAAGGCTCATCTCGATGATGGGACCCATCGCGGTGCTGGGACGTCCCGGGCGCGTCGCTGCGTCGCTGGCGGCGTGGCGCCCGGTGGCCTCCCATCAGGTGGCGGACGTGGTGCCCACCACGCTGCTGGAGCAGCTGACGACGCTGCGGCGCGCGTTCTCCATCCATACGGAGCCTCCGCCGCCGGACCTGCGCCCGCTGAACGTGTCGTGTCTGTGCATCCAGGGGGACCGCGACGTGCTGGTGCCGCCGTCTTCGTTGGAGCGGCTGGCCGCGTCGCTGCCGGAGGGCACACCCCGGCACTTGCTGCGCGGCGCGGGACACGTTCCCTATTTCTCACACCCGGAGGAGTGCGCGCGGCTGCTCACGCCATGGCTCCAGGCGCTCGCGCCCGCGGGGCTCGCGGTGCTGACGGCCCGGGGGCTCGGGGCGGACGCAGGCTCCGTGGCCTGACGCCGCGCGCGGCCTTGACAACCCACACGCGGTTCGACGGATCCACCCGCCTGGCGGGGGGGTGTACGGATGCGGTCGCGGGAAGTAGTTTCGCCTCCGCCGATGTCGACCCGTCCTCTTCGCGCGCTCCTCTTCCTGGCGTTCCTGTCCACGGCGGCGCAGGCCTCCGCGGAATCCGCCCCCGGGCTGACCGCCTCGCCCGTGCTGCCCACCGCTCCGGCCCAGGCCGCCGCTCCGGCGCCCGTGCCCCGCCGCACCGTGTTGCTGTTGGGTGACAGCCTCATCGCCACGGGCTTCGGGGAGTACCTCCAGAACCAGCTCGCCGCGCACCCTCGCATCCGCTGCGAGCGCCGCGCGAAGTCGTCCACGGGCCTGGCGCGCCCGGACTTCTTTGACTGGCTGGAGGTCGGCCAGCAGGAGGTGCAGCAGCACCAGCCGGACGTCGTGGTGGTCATCCTGGGCGGCAATGACGGGCAGGCCCTGCACACGCGGCAGGGGCGCGCCACCGTGGCCTGGGGCAAGCCGGACTGGCAGGGCGAATACCGCCAGCGGCTGACGGACTTCGTCACGGCCATCTCCGCGCCGAACCGCAAGATTGTGTGGCTGGAGCTGCCCGCCACGAGCCGCCAGCGCTTCGAGCAGAAGCTCACGGTGATCCGCGACCTGCAGCGGGAGGTCATCGCCGCGCGCGGGGACGCCGTGCACCTGGACACGCGGCCCTACTTCACCGACGCGCGCGGCAAGGCGTTGAAGCAGGCCCGAGTGGATGGCTTCCGCAAGCCCATGCGCCTGCGCATGACGGACGGCGTGCACTTCACCGTGGCCGGCGGGCGCTACTTCGCGAACAAGGTGTACCCGGAGGTGCTGGGCGTGCTGGGCCTGGAGCACCTGGAGCCCGAAGAGAAGCACACCACGCGCCCCGCTGGCGCTTCGGCGAAGCCCGCGATGCAGGCCCTGGCCCCGACGGCTCAGGAAGCTCCGACGACGCCGTAGCGGCTTCCCCGCTTCAGGAGTGGCGCGGCCAGGAACTCTCGCTGCCCGCGTCGGGACGCAGCCTGCGCACGGCGCGCAGGAGCAACTCCTCGTCGCGCGGGTTGGCCAGGAAGCCGCGCGCCTCCAGCTTCCGCGCCCGCTCGAAGCCCTCGTCGTCCGACGTTCCGTGGACGATGAGCGAGCCCTCGATGTGGACCTCGCCCGCGAGCAGCCCCTCCATGGCCTGGAGGGGAGCGAGCACCACGTCGTTGTCGCGCGTGTGCAGCACCTCCAGCGGCGTGGCGACGCGCGACGGGATGCCGTTGCGCGCCAGCGTGCGGGAGATGAGCACCGCGGTGACGGGCGGCCAGCCGTAGAGCATCAGCGGCGGGCTGGGCACGGCGGGACGGGGCGGCTCCTGCGCGGCCCCCGCCGTCTCCCGGATGCCATACAGGGCGCTGAGCGCGCGGGACAGGGCGCTGTCGGAGGCCAGGTGCGGCTCCACGCGCGCCTTGCCGGACACGGCCCGCACGTCATCCACCGCGTCCAGCGACAGCGGCGCGGGCACGGCCAGGTGCAGGACCTCCTTGTCCTCGCGCGTCTCCAGCCACAGCGGCACGACGCCGTACTGCCGGGCGATGCGCGAGGGCACCAGGTTCGTCAGGGAACGGTCGAGCGGATGCCGGTCCAGGTCCACGGCCTCCACGTCGAACTGGAGGGCCAGCCCACGCAGCACGTCCGCCTCCGAGCACACGCCCTCGCTCACCAGGGCGCGGCCCAGGGGGACATGGACCTCGTGGTGGTGCACCAGCCCTAACCGGAGCTGGCCTTTGTCGACCACTCCCAGCTCCAGGAGGATCTCCCCCAACGGGCGTCTGGATCCGATTTCCATGCCCACTCAACGTGGCAACCGCCTCCGCACGCGACGACGGTCGGACGGGGGCTCGTCCGCCCGCCCGCCCTCAAGACGCGTGAAGGGGGAAGAGCGCCTCGTAGGTCTCCGGCTTGAAGCCCACCGTGACGGACTCCTTCGTGACGAGCACGGGCCGCTTCACCAGCTTCCCGTCCTTCGCCAGCCACTCCACCAGCTCCGCGTCGGAGGCCGCGTCCACCTTCTCCTTGCCGAGCGCGCGGTAGCTCTGGCCGCTGGTGTTGAGCCACTTGCGCACGGACACGCCGCTCCTGGGAATCCACTGGCGCAGCTCCGCCACGGTGGGCGGCTGGTCCACGATGGCGCGCGTGCGGTGGGGCACGCCCCGCGCCTCCAACCACTTCAGCGCCTTCCTGCAGGTGTCACAGCCGGCGTACGCCAGCACGAGGATGTCGTCGGACATGCGCGGGCTTCTACCAGACCGCCCTCGCGAACAGGCAGCACGGCGCCTGTCTCCTCGCACGGAGGGCAGGCGGGCCGCCATGCTTCAGGACCTGCCCCATGGGGCCGGGAAGCGCATCCTTTCCGAAGCCATCCCATTCCCAGGAAGGAGACGCATGCAGGGCACTCGCGCCGAACCCATTCCCACCCTGGAAGAGCCGCTGGAGGTGCCAGCGAAGCGCCGGCGCGGTTGGTGGATTCCAGGGGTGTTGGTGCTCGCGGGGCTCCTGGCGTTCATCCTCTCGCGGCACAACGAGGAGAGGCAGTTCCTGGAGCTTCTGCGGCAGGCCCGGCCCGCGTGGCTGCTGGTGGCCGCCGCGTGCCAGGTGGGCACGTACCTGTGCGTGGCGGGCATCTGGTGGATGGTCCTGCACCGCGCGCGCATCAAGACCTCGCTCTGGTCGCTGGCGCGGCTGTCGCTGATGAAGCTCGCGTTCGACCAGGTGATTCCCACCGGCGGCGTGGGCGGGTCGCTGCTCGTGGGCCGCGGGCTGCGCCGTGAAGGCGCGAACCCCGGCATCGCCGCGGGCGCGGTGCTGCTCACGGTGCTGTGCTTCTACATCGCGCAGGCGCTGGGCGTGGGCGTGAGCCTCTACTTCCTCTGGCGCAAATCCGAGCTGAACGACTGGATCCAATGGCTCGTCACCGGCTTCGGCGTGGTGGCGTTGATCATCCCGCTGGGCATCCTCTGGGCCACGCGGCACCGCGAGTGGACGCCGGGCCGCTTCGCCCGGCGCATCCCGTCCCTGGGCACCCTGCTCAAGGCCATCGCGGAGGTGCCGCCCGGCATGCTGCTCAACCCCGGCCTGCTCGCGCGCGGCGTCCTCCTGCAACTGGGCGTCTACGTGCTGGACGCGGCCACTCTGGGCGCCATGCTCCGCGCACTGGGGCAGGAGGTCCCCCTGAGCACCGTGTTCGTCAGCTTCATGGTGGCCTCCATGGCGGAGACGGTGTCCATCATCCCCGGCGGCGTGGGCACCTACGAGGCCGCGTCCGTGGGCATGCTCAACCTCTTCGGCGTCCCGGTGGAGGCGGCGCTCGCGGGCACCCTGCTCCTGCGCGGCTTCACGCTCTGGCTGCCCCTGCTTCCTGGCCTGTATCTGTTGCGCCACACCTTCCGCCGCCGCCCCGTGCCCGGGGGGCAGGCAGGCTGACTTCACCGGAAGTCACGGAAGGCCTCACGCCCTCGCCGCCGCTTCCCGTGGCCGCCCGTCTTGCGCGATGGTTCGCTTCCGCGTGGACGCCACCGGAAGCGAGAGCGATGCACTCATGAACCTGGGCCCTGCGCTGTTCCTCTACCCCGGCGTGAAGGTGCGGCCGTGTGAGTGGGGCATGGGCGTCTTCACGGACACCTTCATCGCCGCGGGAGAACTCATCGAGGAGTGCCACTACCTCAAGGTCCCGCAGCAGCAGTTCCGGGGTGAACCGCTCGACGACTATGTTTTCGAGATTCGCTGGCACCGCAACGAAGAGCCCCGCGAGGGTGACTGGGTCGCGCTCGTGATGGGCTACGGGATGATCTACAATCACGCGAGCGAACCCAACGCGTCCTATAGCCGCGGGGAAGATCGCGATGTGTTCCGTTATCACGCACTGCGGGACATCCACCCTGGTGAGCAGATCTTCATCAGCTACGGGGAGACCTGGTGGAAGGCGCGAGGTGAGGAAGTTCCTCCCTGAGTCGTGCACGCACCGTGTGCGCACCTGACAGGTGCGTTCGCACTTCCTGCTCCGTGAGGGTGGCTTCTTCCTCGGGGAAGCTTGGAAACGCTCGGAAATGAATTCCCCCGTGTCCGCGTGGGGAGCAACCAGTACAATGCGGGTCGCCTGTGCGCCGGTGCCTCAGGCCGCGCGGATGCGAGGAATGCCAGACATCATGCCATTGCGTCGTTTCTACCTATCCTCCGCTCTCGTGCTGTCCGCCTCCGCCTGCACCGGCAACATCGGTGGGCAGGACGCGGAGCCTGAAAGCGCGGCGGCGCCCGCTCGGGTGCGCCGGCTGACGCGCGACGAGTACAACAAGTCCGCCTCCGTGGTGCTGGGCACCGAAGTCGACATCGCCCAGGGCTTCGCGGCCGAGGACACCATCCTCGGCTTCTCCACCCACGAGCGTCTCCAGGTGACGTCGCTCCTGGCGGATCAGCTCGACACCGCCGCGGTGACGCTGGCGGAGCAGGGCAAGTCACAACTGAGTGACCTCTACGCGTGCCCCAAGGGCAAGACGCAGGACGAGTGCGCGCGCTCCTTCATCCAGCGCGTGGGTGAGCGCGCCTTCCGTCGGCCGGTGACGGCGGACGAGGAGACGGACCTGCTGGCCCTCTTCAACGAGGGCAAGAAGGGCGGCACCATGGCGACGGGCGCGGAGCTGGTGCTCCAGGCGCTCTTCTCCTCCTCGTCGTTCCTGTACCGCACGGAGCTGGGGCCGGAGACCGCCCGCAAGGGCCAGGTGGTGGAGCTGACCGCCTACGAGGTCGCCTCCGAGCTGTCCTTCATGGTGACCGGTGGACCGCCGGACGCCACGCTGCTCGCCTCCGCCAAGGCCGGCACGCTGTCCTCGGCGGACGAGCGCGAGACCCAGGCGCGCCGCCTGCTCAAGACGGAGGCCGCGCAGGTGAAGCTGCGCCAGTTCTTCGTGGAGTGGCTGGGGCTGGGCGGCCTGGCCAAGGTCAACAAGAACAACCTCGTGTACCCGGACTACAGCGTGGACTTCCGCGACTCCATGGTCCGCGAGCGCGACGCGTTCATCGACTTCATCGTGAAGGAGCACTCGGGCTCCGTGGAGGAGCTGCTGAGCGCCAACTACTCGTTCGTGGACGAGACGCTGGCGAACTTCTACGGCGAGCTGGAGCGCACCAACGTGGATGGCGACACGGGCCTGGGCCGCGTGACGCTGCCGCCGGAGCGCCTGGGCATCCTCACGCAGGCGGGCGTGATGTCCACGTACGCCCACTTCGACTCGTCCTCGCCCATCAAGCGCGGCAAGTTCGTGCTCACGCGCATGTTGTGCCGCACGGTGCCCGCGCCGCCGGCCAACGTGTCCACCATTCCCCCGGCCCTGTCGGAGGACGCCACCACCCGCGAGCGCTTCGCGGCGCACACCAACAACCCCGCGTGCGCCAGCTGCCACAAGACCATCGACCCCATGGGCTTCGGCATGGAGGACTTCGACGGCCTGGGCCAGCACCGCACGGAGGAGAACGGCCGCAAGGTGGACGCCAGCGGCGCCGTGATCGCCAGGGACGGCACCACCAACCTGGGCGACTTCACCGGTGGCGCGCAGCTGGCGCGCTACCTGACGACGAGCGAGGAGCTGGCCAACTGCGTGCCACTGCAGTTCGTGCGCTACGCCATGGGGCGTGACGAGCACGCCTCGGACACGGAGCTGCTCGCCGCCATGCGCACGGGCCCCTACCGCACGGACCGCCTGAAAATCACCGAAGTGCTGGTCAGCCTGGTGCGTTCGTCTTCCTTCACCCAGCGGCGTCTGCCCACCCGTTGAGCTTTGACTTCCATGCCCCGCGACTTCTCCCGACGCAGCATCCTGAAGCTCCTGTCCGGCACGGCCATGGCGGCGCCCTTCGCGCACCTGCTCACCAGCTCCGTGGCCGAAGCGGCGGACGCCGCCCCCCTGCGCTTCATCGCCCTGTTCACCCCCCACGGCCTCCTGCCGGAGTACTGGGTGCCCAAGGGCAATGACACCAGCTTCAACATCGACTTCGAGAACTCCGTCCTCCAGCCGCTCCAGCGCCACCGGGACAAGCTCCTGGTGCTGGACGGCCTGGACTACCGCGTCCTCTACGAGCACGGCCGCACCGGCCACGAGGGCGGCCCCGTCACCTTCCTCACCGGCAGCCAGGTGGAGGTGTCCAGCGGTGACGAGCTGCCCAACAACGCGTCCCTGGACCAGGTGATTGGCAACGCGGTGGGCGGCTCCACGCAGTTCCGCTCGCTGCAGCTGCACGCCTTCGAGCAGTTCGGCGCCCAGCACGTCTACAACAGCATCTCCTTCACGGAGAACGGCTCGCGCGTGCCGTTCGAGCTGAACCCCGCCAACGTCTACAAGCGACTCTTCGCCAGCATGGGCGGCTCCGAGGCGGAGGCGCAGGCCATGCTGACCAAGCGCAAGAGCCTGCTGGACTACCTCATCAAGGACGCCACCCGGCTGAAGTCGCGGCTGGCGACCGCGGAAGGCACCAAGCTGGACACGCACCTGGCGGCGCTGCGCGACATCGAGCGGCGGCTCACCAGCTCCGGCGCGCTCAGCTGCTCGAAGCCGGCGGCGCCTTCCGGCGCGGTGAACGACCTGGGCGAAATCAACAACATGCCCGCCCTCACCGAGCTGCACATGGACCTCATTGCCCGTGCGTTCGCGTGTGATTTGACGCGCGTGGTGACCATGACCATCCCCGGGCCGTCCATGCCGTGGATTGGCATCGACGAGGACATCCACAACGACATCGCCCACCGCACGGACACCCAGTCCGAGCCGGCGCGCACCGAAATCCGCCTGCGCATGGTGGCGGTGCAGCGGTGGTACGCCGAACAGGTGGCGCGGTTGATGGACACGCTCAAGTCCATCCCGGAGGGCAGCGGCACGGTGCTCGACAACACCGTCATCCTGTGGGGGAACGAGCTGGGCGACGCGGCCGGCCACATGAACGTGTCCATCCCCACGGTGCTGGCGGGCGGCGCGGGCGGGAAGTTCCGCATGGGCCGCATGCTGTCCCTTCGCCCCGGGAAGGACCCGCTGGGCGACTGGGCTGGCCCGGGCAAGCCGCTGGTGGGCGCGGTGGAGCACAACAAGCTGCTCACCACCATTGCCCAGGCCTTCGGCGTGAACGTGGACCGCTTCGGCCACGAGGACTACGTGGGCACGCTCAACCTCACCTGACGCCTCCGGGCGGCCTGCACGGCCCCGGAAAAGACAACGGGAGCGGACCTTTGGGGCCCGCTCCCGTTTTCATTTCAGCGAGTGACGGTGGGGACTACCCGCCGAGCGCGCCGTTGATGAGGGGCGCGAGGATGCTCATGCCCGCGTCCTCGTTGTTGTAGTTGTTGGCCGGCTCGTAGATGCGGACGCGCTGGTTGCTGTTGATGAAGCGCGACAGGAAGACGTCCATGGGGACCATCTCGCTGTGGCAGGCCCAGGACTGCCAGGGGCTGTTGACGTACTCGTACCAGTACTTCTTCTCCATGCGCTGGCAGGCGTGCGCGCCCACGAAGGTGATGATGGTGCTGCAGTGGCTGGCGTTGATGGCGCGGTGGTGCGGGATGAAATAGCTGAAGTTGTTGTACTTGTTCAGCTCGTTCACGAACGCATCCTGGTCCGTCTTCCAGTACGCGTGGACAGACGCCTCGTCGTTGGGCGTCTTGAAGCGCTCATACGAATAGCGCGAGTAGTTGTAGTCCATCGTGTAGCCCGTGTACGCGAGCTGATCGTTCGGGAACTCGGTGGCGACCATCTTGTTGATGGAGCCCATGTCGCTGATGCTGAAGCTGGCCGGCAGCTGGCTGAACACCGAGTCCAGGTTCCACGACGAGCGGATCTTGTCGTGCAGCGGGCGCGACAGGGAGTTCGCGTTCGGCGCCATGAAGATGGGGCCGGAGTCGTTGATCATGTACCCCTTGGCCGGGTTGATGGCCTTGCGGATGAAGTAGTAGCCGGCGGAGGTGGACGTGCCACCCGCGCTGTAGCCCGTCACCAGCAGCTTCTGCACGTTGGGGAAGTTCTGCTTGGCGTAGTTCGCCGCCGCCATCGTGTTGGTGTAGCCGGAGTGCGACCAGGTCAGCGGCGCCTGTCCGCCCGTCGTGTCCGTGTAGACCTTGGTGTTGTTGCCGATGTGCACGTCGCCCGTGCAGTACGGCATGTAGACGATGTTCCAGTCCTTCGTGACGATGTCCTTGCGGTCACGGAAGGGCAGGCCCGGGTCCGCCCCGTTGACGATGGGGGACACGTACTTGGCCGTGAACTGCGTCATGTAGTCGTCGGAGATGCCGTTGGGGTTCGCCGCGCCCAGGATGCCCGTACGGCCGCTACAGGAATCGTAGTCCCAGCACGCGCCGCCACCCTCCATCATGAACAGCAGGTTGGGCGAGTTCGTCTTGTGCACGAAGAACTTGTACTGCGAGCCGTTGCCACACTTGGTGCCGGGCAGCGTGACCTTCTGCCAGGCGTAGTTGTTGCCGCCGTCCACCAGCACGTCGACGATGCCTTCGACCAGCACTTCGGCATGCGCGGCGCCCACGGGGGCGGAGAGGGCCAGAAGGCTCATCCAGAGAAAACTTCTCATGCGGCTTCCTCCAAAGGGGGAGTGAATAGGGTTGCGGCCGGGGATGATACGTCTTTGTTTATCAGTCGTAAGCGGGGAAACTTCGCTTGCGGTGAAAATAGTGAATTCCATGTTGGGTGCAGCATTCCATCCGAAACGATTGGGATTGTCGTTGCGCGTCAGTCAGGATTTGAGAATTGACGCATGGGGTCATGTCTTAATTGTATCAATTGCGCGGTGCGTTGCTGGCAGGTCATGACACGGGTTGCGGCGGCTGCGGGGGGCGGGGTATGGCCTTGGGCATGAGCACGCACGCGCGATGGAAGCTGCCTCTGGGCACGGCGGGAGTCCTGGCCCTGGCGGTGGGGGCGTGGCTTGTCTTTGGCGGGCAGGCTCCGGAGGACGCCGCGCCGGTAGCGGCGCCCGCGCCCGTGACGCAGGCCCCCGCGCCGCCGCCCGTGTTCGCGTCCACGCCGGCGGTGCCTCGCGCGAAGGACGGCGGGCTGGACCTGGTGGGCGCGGCGACGGCCCAGGTGCAGGCGGCGCCGGACGCGGAGTCCGGCCCTTATCCGGTGGACCTGGAGGCGATGCGCGCGAAGCTGCCGGGCAACCTGTACTGGGAACTGGACGCGCCCACGAAGGACCCGGAGGAGCTGCGCCGCCGCGAGGGCGTGAAGGCGAAGTGGAACGGCCTCTTCGGCAAGGTGCAGTCCAACGAGGCCTCGGAGGAGGAGGTGCACCAGTACTACGAGCACCGCCGCCAGGTGTCCGAGGACGCCATCGCCTTCGCCACCACGATGCTGCAGGACTACGGCGACAAGCTGCCCTCGGAGCACCGGGGCCTGTTGGAGCTGAGCGTGAACATGCACCGCACGCGCCTGGCGGAGCTTCCGCGCCAGGAGGCGGAGGCGCTGTCGCGCCGTGAGGCCCACGCCCAGCGGCAGAAGGAGTGGCGCGCGGGCGGCGGCCGTCAGCCCTGATTCGACTCGTCCGCGCCGGGGAAGGTGCGGATGAGCGGGGAGCGCACGGTGGAGGAGGCCACCCACAGCTGGTGGGAGGAGCGGGTGACGGCGACGTGCAGCCTGCGGCGGGCCTCGTCGTCCGCGGGGTAGGCGCGCGCGGTGACGTCCGGCAGGACGACGTAGTCGAACTCCAGACCCTTCACGTTGTCCACGTCCGTCACGTCCACGCCGGGCTCGAAGGAGAAGTCGCCCTCCAGCACCAGCCGCGCCCAGGGCATCTCCCGGATGACGCGGTGGAAGGACTGGGCGGCCTCGCGGCTGCTGGCGATGACGCCCACCGACGCGTGCGGCTCGCGCAGCACCAGGTCGCGCAGGGCGTCTCCCAGGAACAGCCAGGCCTGGGCCTCGTCGGGGAAGTGGTGGAAGCCCACGGGCGCGCCCTCGCGGCCGGCCTTCGCGGCGGTGGCCGGGGACTGCTTGCCCAGCACGTGCTGCGCCAATTCCACCACCGGGCGCGGGCAGCGGTAGGACACCTGGAGCCGGCAGGTGGCGGCGTCGCGGATGCCCAGCTCGTCCAGGGCGGCGTCCCAGCCGGCGAAGCCCGCCGTCGTCTGTTGCACCTCGTCCCCGGCGAGCGTGCAGCTGCGGCTGTCCGCGAGCAGCTGGCTGACGACGAAGAGCTCGAAGAGGGAGAAGTCCTCCGCCTCGTCCAGCACCACGTGCGCCAGCCGCTCCGCGCCCAGCGCGCCCCGCTGCGCCTTGAGGAACATCAGGACGGGCAGGTCGTCCGCGTCCACCGTGCCCGCGAGCGCGGCCGGCGTGTCCGCTTCAATCGCGCGCCCGTCCACGGTGACGAGGCGGTCCTCGTCGAAGCCCTTGTACTGGCGCGACAGCGGCGTGGCCGTCTGCTGCCGGGTGTGCTCCAGCACCTCCGCCACCACGGTGAGCGGCAGTTCTCCCTTCGCGTCCGCCACCACGGCCTCCACGAAGGCGCGGTCCAGGTACGCGTCCGCCAGCTTGATGCGCAGCCGGTCCAGCGTGGGGGGCAGGGCCTTGCCCTTGAACACGGGCACGCGGTCGGCCAGCGCGCGGCGCAGGGCGGGGTGGCGCTTGAAGCGCGAGACGAGCGCGGGCGTCTCCGGTGACAGCTTGATGCCCGGCACGCTGAAGGCGGAGCGCGCGGTAGCCAGCGACCAGGCCTCCAGCGTCTCCACGGACACCTTGCCCAGGCCCAGTGGCGCCAGCAGCCGACGCGTGAGCCGGGCCAGGCCGGCCTCCGGGACGACGACCTTGGTGCGCGCCTGCGGGTACGACTTCGCGTCGTCGAAGATGACCTTGGCCAGCCGGTGCAGCGCCACGGTCGTCTTGCCGCTGCCCGCGCTGCCCAGCACCAGCAGCGGCTGCTCCGGGCCGGTGCTGACGGCGGCGTACTGCTCCGCGTCCAGGAGCGCCGTCACGCCGAAGGCGTCCTCCACGTGTGTTGCGCCCCGGCCCACGCCCAGGAAGCCCGGACGCGCGGCGGTGCCGCTGCCGCCCGCGAGCACGGAGGCCGCGTCACGGCCGCGCGAGTGCCAGCGGCCCTGTGAATCGCGCTGGAGCAGGTAGGGGCCGGTGCTGATGCGGGTGAGGACGCCCTTCTCGATGATGACCAGCCGGCGCGCCTCCACGTCTCCTTCTGAGAGCCGGTCTCCGAAGTACTCCTCGAACGCGTCGCCCTCCTCGTAGTTGTAGAAGACGCGGGCGACGGGGGCGAACCTCCAGTCGATGACGCGCACGCCGGCGGAGAGGTTGGCGAAGCTGGTGCGGCCGAGCAGGTAGTCGCGCGCGCCCGTGGGCCCGGACAGGCGCAGGTGCGCGAAGTACGGAGCGTGCGCGTCTGGCAGTGGGATGGCCTCCTGCCGCTCCAGCATGGAGCGCACCTCGTTCATCTGGGTGAAGACGTGCGGCAGGTCCGCGGCGTGCGCTGTGGTGGCGTCGTCGCGCAGCACCGCCAGCTGGGCCATCAGTCCCTGCGTGTCCAGCGTGCGTTCCGCGGCCTGACGGCGCGCTTCCGTCAGCGCCTGCTGGACGCGTGACAGCAGGGCCTCTTCCTCGGCGATGAGCGCGAGCGCCTCGGGCGACAGCTCCTGCTCCTGGCCGGCCATGATGTCTTTCCTTTCCGCCCGTGGGCGTGCGTGGAGCGGGCAAGGTGAACGCTGGCCACCGCCGGGTCAACCCGTTGGATTTTCGGGCCGACTTGCTAGATTGAGGATCGCGGTGGAGGCGCCCGTCCCTTCTCCCGGGTCCTCCCGCACACGCGCTTCCCATCCACCCCGCCAGGTTGCCTCCCCAGGGGGTGGGGTGGATGTCCGCGACTGATCGCAGATGGGGGTTGTCTGTCGAATGGCGGCGCGCGCTGGAGGCGGGTGGCTTCTATCGGCACGCGCGGCTTGCTTCCTTCCGCATCCATCCCGAACACGGAGGATGTACCGGATGACCTCGATGAATGCGCCGTTCCGCTGGACGCTGTCACTCGCCGCCGCGCTGGGAATCGCCACGTCGGCGGGGGCGCAGGAGCCGGAGCCCCCGTCGGAACCCCAGACGGAGTCGGAGACGTCCACGACGACCACGACGACCACGACCCCCACGATGAGCTCGGAGGAGACGCAGAAGTCGGGCGGACACCACCCCGAGGGGCGCATCGGGCCGCAGTTCGCGGTGAGCGGCAACGTGGGCTTCGGCCTGGGCTACGTCTACACGAACGGCCAGGCCCCGGGCGGCGGCCTGGAGGACCTGAAGATCACCCAGTCCGCGAAGATCTCCTTTCCCATCATCGCGGAGCTGGGCTTCCGGGTGACGCCGCGGTTCTACCTGGGCGTGTGGGGCAGCTGGGAGCCGGTGCTGACGAAGACGAACGAGCTGTCATGCCCGGAGGGCTTCGACTGCAGCACCTACCAGTGGCGCGTGGGGCCGGAGGTCCGCTACCACATCCGGCCGGGCGGGAGCTTTGATCCGTGGATTGGCCTGGGCGTGGGCCTGGAGATCCTCAAGAGCCACGTGGAGGGAGACACGCAGGTGCAGGTCGCGCCGGGCGTGTTCCTCCCCACGCACGTGGACACGCACGTCACGGACCGGGGGCCCACCATCGCGCGCCTCACGCTGGGTGGTGACGTGCGAGTGACGCGGGCCCTGGCGGTGGGGCCCATCATCACCGCTTCCGTGGGCCAGTACACGGTTCGCACCGGTTCGCAGACGCTGGACATCACCGGCGTGGGCACCCGCGACCAGGGGCTCACACCCGTGGATGACGGCTTCCACGCGCTGTTCACCCTGGGCCTGCGAATCGCGTTCCTGCCCCTGTAGCACCGCGTGGCGGCGGAAAAACGCGAGACGCCCCCTTGGAACCGGGGGGCCGGGTGAGGTGTCTTGGGGCGCGGCTCCCCACCTCCCCCGGAGGGTGCATGTCGTCTCGCAAGGTGTTCGTCGTGGTGGCCGGGCTGGCGCTCCTGCTGGCCGGCGTCTTCGTCTGGATGCGCGCCTCCGCGCCCGCCGCGGAGGTGCGCGATGAAGCGGTGATGTCCCCCGAGCGGCCCGCGCCCGGCCCGCCGCGGGCCCCGGTGCGCAATGGGGGCGGTGCGACCGCGCCCGTGGAACAGCCCATGCGGGACGCGGACGGCGCGCTGCGCGTGGAGACCGTCACGGCCTCGGGGCCGCTCGCGGGCGCGGAGGTGTCGCTGTACCTGCGAGGTCCGGCGTCCCCGGGCTCACGGCTGTCGTCGTGGCGCGTGGCGGGGCAGGGCCGGACGGATGCGGCGGGAGCGCTGGTGCTGCCCGCACGTCCGGGGCCCTATCTCGTCACCGCGCATGCGGAAGGACTGGCGCTGGCGCGCGCGGAGGTGACGCGTCCCCGGGGAGAAGCGCTGTCCACGGTCCGGCTGGTGCTGGAACCCGGTGTGTCGCTGACGGGCCTGACGGTGGAACGCGCGGGCGGCGCGCCAGTGCCGATGGCGGCGCTGACGCTGACGCCGCACACCGGCTTCGAGGACGCGCTTCCCGTGTTCCTCCAGACGGGCGCGTCGGTGCCGGACGAGGCGCGGCACGAAGCACTCAGCGACGCACGGGGCGCGTTCGGTTTCCACGGGCTGGCGCGCGGTGAGTATCAACTGGAGGCGCGAGCCCCGGGCCACGCACCCCGCCGCATCGCGCGTGTGCACGTGCCGGGGACGGACGTGCGCGTGGAACTGGATGGATCCGCGTTCATCGAGGGCTTCGTCACCCGCGCGGATGGAACTCCCGCGCCGGGAGCGCGCGTGAGCGCCTGGGGCGAGGACGGCGCCGTGGAGGTGGAGGCCGGAGACACGGGGAGCTTCTCGCTGGACGTGCCGCCCGGGTCGTTCCAGGTGACGGCCCGTCATGGATTGGAGACCGGCGCGGCCGGAGGCGCTGTCGTCGTAGGGCCGGGCATGACGGTGAAGGACGTGCGGATCCGCCTGGGTGGCGCGGCGTCGCTCGTGGGCGTGGTGCGGCGCAAGGGCTCGGGCGAGGCCATCGCGGGGGCCACGGTGGGCGTGCGCGCGCATGGCGACCGGGCGGACCTGCTCCAGGCACGTTCGGGGGCGGATGGACGCTTCGAGGTCGGCGGACTCGCGCCGGGCGCCTACGACCTTCAGGTGCGCGCTCCGGGCTTCCAGCCGCTCACGCGCACGGGGTTGGGCGTGCTCGCGGGGCAGCGCTTCGAACTGGTGCTGGAGCTCGCGGCTCCGGGGCGCATCGAAGGCACGGTGGTGGATGGCGCGGAGGCGCCGCTCTCTGGCGTGACGGTGGTGGCCCAGCTCAAGTGGAGGCCGCTGCCGGACGCGCTGCCCTCGGTGACGGATGCGCAGGGGAGCTTCACGCTGGAGGACGTGCCGGAGGGCACCGTGTACGTCGCGGCGCGCCGCGCGGACAGCGAGGACGAGGTGCGCCAGCCCGTGCGCGTGGTGGCGGGACAGACGGTCATGACGCTGCTGACGCTCGTGGGTGAAGGCGTGCTGGAGGGCACCGTGCGCAAGGAGGACGGTGCGCGGCCGTCCGGCGCGGTGACGGTCACCGCGCACCGGGTGGGGGCTCCCTCCTCCGAGTCCGTCGACGTGCCCGCGAAGCCGGATGGAACGTGGTCGATGCGCGTGGGCGCGGGGCGCTACCAGTTGAGCGCGTGGCTGTCCGCGCTGCGCTTCCAGAACGGCGACCAGCAGCAGGTGGTGGAGCTGGAGTCGGGCGGCCGGCTCCACGTGGACCTGGTGGTGGGCGAGCCCAGGAAGCCGCTCCGCGTGACGGTGCTGGAGCCCAACGGCGCGCCCAGTGTCCACGCGACGGTGATGGCCACGGAGGCGGGCCACACGGACATCCAGGCGGAGGAGATGACGGACGCCTCCGGCCAGGCGGTGCTGGCCTTGGACGGCCTGGGCTCGGACGCGTGGCGCGTCTGGTCCACGAATGGCGGACGGCAGGGCGAGGCCGCGAGCGTGTCCGCGTCCCAGACGGCGCTCACGCTCCAGCTGAAGCCCGCGGCCCGCTTGAGGGGCACCGTGCGCTCCGCCGGAGGTCGCGAGGTGAGGGGCTTCACGCTGACCGTGACCGCGGCGCGCGGCGACGACGACTTCCTCTCCCGCGTGGAGCGCCAGTTCTCTGGCGATACCTTCCATGTGGAGGACCTCTTCCCCACGCATGTCACTGTCGTGGCCACGCTGCAGGATGGGCGCGCGGGCAAGGTGGACGTGACGCTCGCGTCGGGCGCGGAGGCCGCCGTGGAAGTGGTTGTGGACGCGGGTGGCGGCGTGTCCGGGCGGCTGGTGAGTGCGATCACGAACGAGCCACTCTCAGGCGCCTACGTGGACGCGGACGGCATCATGTCCCCCACGACGGGCGCGGACGGACGCTTTGAATTGAAGGACCTGGCTCCGGGCGCGTACCGGCTCACCGCGTGGGGCCGGGGGCGGGAGCTGGTGGACCGGCGGGTGTCGCTCGCCGCGGGGAAGACGCAGGACCTGGGGGATTGGCGCCTGGGCATCCGGCGCGTGGAGCCAGGGAGGCTGGGCCTGAGCTTCGGCATGACGGGACGGGATGTCGTCATCAGTGACATCGCCGAAGGCGCGAACGTCGCGGGGCTCCAGGTGGGGGACGTGGTGCGCTCCATCGACGGGGCGGTGGTGTTGGACACGGCCGAGGCGCGGCGGCGCGAATGGGGCGTTCCGGGCAGCCCCGCGGTGCTCGCGCTCCTGCGGGGCGGCCAGTCGTTGTCCTTCACGTTCATCCGCGCACGCTGAAGGAGGCACGGCTTGAAAGCGCGGGGCGGGCCCTGACAGCATCCCAGTCCATGGATGAGCGCTTCACCCCGGAGCACGAGGCGTTCCGCCGCACCGTGCGTCAATTCGCCGAGAAGGAGCTGGCCCCGCACGCGCTGGAGTGGGACCAGGCCGGCGAGTTCCCTCGCGACGTGTTCCGCCGCTGCGGCGAGCTGGGCTTCTTCGGCATCAGCCACGACCCTGCATATGGCGGGAGCGGGCTGGACTATTGGTACGTGGCCGCCTTCGCGGAGGAGCTGGCGCGGGCGCGCAACGGGGGCGTGGCGATGTCGCTCCTGGTGCAGGGGCAGATGGCCACGCCGGTCATCAACGAGCTGGGCACCGACGAGCAGAAGCGCGAGTTCCTGGCTCCCGCGCTCACCGGGGAGCGCATCGCGGCGCTGGCGATGAGCGAACCGGACGCGGGCTCGGACCTGGCCCGTCTGCGCACCACCGCGCGAAGGGACGGCGACGACTACGTCATCCAGGGCGCGAAGACGTGGATCTCCAACGGCGCCCGCGCGGACTTCCTGGTGCTGGCGGTGCGCACGGGCGGGGAGGGCGCGCCGGGCATCTCGCTGGTGACGCTGCCCACGGACGTGAAGGGCTTCTCCGTGTCGAAGAAGCTCCAGAAGGTGGGGCACCGCTCGTCGGACATGGCCATCCTCTACTTCGAGGACTGCCGCATCCCCGCCCGCTACGTGCTGGGCCGGGAGAACGACGGCTTCTTCCACATCATGAACAGCTTCCACGCGGAGCGCCTGGTGACGGCGCTCTACACGGTGGCGGTGATGGACGACCTGCTGCGTGAAGCCATCCGCTACGGCCGTGAGCGGCAGGCGTTTGGAAAGCGCCTCTTGGACTTCCAGGTGTGGCGCCACACCTTCGTGGACCACGCCACCCGCGTGGAGGCGGCGAGGCAGCTCACCTATCAGGCGGTGCAGCTCTTCAATCGCAAACGCAAACAGAAGCCGGTGAAGGAGATTGCGATGGCCAAGCTCCTCACCACGGAGCTGGCCCAGCGCGTGGCCTATGACTGCCAGCAGTTCTACGGCGGCATGGGCTACGTGGAGGAGTCACACGTCGCGCGGGCGTGGCGCGACGTGCGCATGCTCACCATTGGCGGCGGCACGTCCGAGGTGATGAAGGAGATCATCGCCGGGACGATGGCGCTGTAGCCTCAGGCGGCCTGCTTCTCCGGGTTGCCCTCCAGCCACCGGGCCGCATCCGCTCCGTTGCCCGTCCACACCGTCGGCGTGCCGTCCACGGTGCGCCGGGCCACCTCCAGCTCCCAGCCCACCTTCACGGGGCCGACCTTGAAGCCAGGCGCCATGGAGACGCCGCGCTGCGTGTAGGACGTCTCCTTGTATTCCACCTTCGTGTCCTCGCCGGCCGTCTTGAACGCCCCCGGCACGTCCCCCTCCAGGAGCTTGCCGAACGCGCCGTTCTTCACGAGCGTGCCGGGGTTGCCTTCGATGCTGACCTCGTAGGACGTGCCCTTGCCGTTGCCCTGGACCAGGCCGGCGCCCTCCACCGTCAGCGTGACCTTGCTGCGCGAGTTCGCCGCCAGGTCCTTCAGCGCGGGGCCGAGCGCGGCCTTCGGGTCCTTGAGGATTTCGTCTGTCTTTGCCCCGGTGGGCAGCGGGATGCGCGTCTCCACCTCCAGCTTGCCGCTGCCCTTGAGCGATGCGCCCACCTTCACGCCGCCCTTGATGGGGAGCTTCATCCGGTCCGGCCCGACAATGGACTTGTCCACCTCCAGGTTCCGGTTCGGGCCGCCGCCCACCTCCACCTGGACGGCGTCCTTGATGACGACCTCGGGCGGCTTGCCCTCCGGGAACTCGATGCGGACCGTGCGGTCCGAGCGGGCCTTGCCGCCCACGTCCAGGTTGTTCACCAGCGGGCCGCCCGGGACGGGGATGTCCGCGGCGAACTGCGCGGCGCCCGTGCCACGCAGCTCCACGGCGGCCATCTTGCTCTGCAGCCACTCGATGTCCTCCTTGGGAGGCATGTCGGCCGCGCCCGCGATGTTGGCCTGCATGCCTGTCTTCATGCGGTCCATGATGCGGTTGGCCCGGGCCACCTCGGCGGGCGTCTCGAACTTGAACTCCACCTTGCCGCCACCCCCCGCGAGCAGCTTCGCGTCGAGCTTGCTGTTCTCGAAGCCCACGCCGCCCAGGACCTCCGAGTCGATGCTCAGCCGGTAGTTGGGCCCCGGCTCGCGCGCGCCCGTGGTCGGGTGGGTGCGCATGCCCTCTTCGCAGCTGACCTCAATCTGCGCGCGCGTCTGGAGGCGGCCAATCTTGTAGCCGCCGTCGAAGCCGCCGGACGTGGAGAACTTGTCCCCCGGCTTCATGGACTCGATGTCCGCCTGCGAGCCCGTCACGTCGGTGCCGGCTCCGAGCACCTTGAGGGCCCCGTCCACCTTGGACTCCAGCCAGGTGAAGCCGGGCACGTTGTCGCGAGCGCTCTGCAGCAGTTGCTCCATCGCGCCCTGCGGCTGCACGGTGCCGCCCACGCCGCCCGAGGCCTGGACGTCGGGCTGTACCTGTCCCGCGCCGCCGCCCTCGAGCCCCAGGGCTCCAGGCCCATCACTCCCAGCCCCGCCGGCCACGGGGCCCGCCTGCGTGCCGCCGCTGACGCCGCCCGCCGCGATGCCTCCCGGAGCTCCGGCCGGAGCCGCATGGCCTCCAGCTCCGGCCGGAGCCGCGCATCCACCCACCCCGGCCGGACCCGCGCGCCCACCGCGCACCTCGAACCCGTCTCCCGGACGCCCGACTGCGGGCCGCTGCGCCGGACGGTTCGCGGGGCCCTGCGACGGGGCCTCCGGAAGCCGGCGGGGGGCGATGGGAGCGGGGGAGGGCTGCATGCGGGACAAGAATGTCATGACCGGGGCTCCTGGCGGGTGGGAGCCCGCCGTTCCCCTTCAAGTCACCGCGAGCGGAATTGTTTTGCATTCCCGCCCGACTTTTCCCTCAAGCCCCTGGAATGACAGGGCTCCGGCGTTCCTATTTCCCCAGGATGCCGCCGAGCATTCCGCCCAGTCCGCCGCCCCCCTGGGGGCCGCTGCCGCCACCGGCGCCGCCCGCGAGCAGGGGCATCACGGCGAGGATCTTCCCCACCAGTCCCGGGTCCAGGCGGGACTTGAGGAAGTTGAGGAGCAGGGGCGCGACCAGGGTGGCCTTGCTCGTGTCCAGGTTGAAGCGCTGGAGGATGGCCACCACGCCGGCGATCTCCCCCGCGTGGGCCGCCGCGCCACCCAGGGCGCCCATGAGGCCGCCACCACCACCACCGCCACCACCGCCGCCGAGCATGCCGCCCAGCGCGCCCATGAGGCCGCCGCCGTCAGCCGCCGGGGCCTCCGCCTGCTGCTGCCAGCCCTGCATCTCCGGGATGGCCTGGTCCATCTGCCGGGCCGCGTCCGGGCCGACCTTCTCCTGCACCGTGCCCTGCACCAGCTTCAGGAGCGAACCCGCGAGCCCCTGTGCCTGCGTGCCATTCACTCCAAGCTGCTGCGAGAGCTGTCCGATGAGGTCCATGCGCCGCGCTCCTTCACGTGAGTCTCAAGTGTGAGCGGCGGTTGTAGCGGTCCGGGCCGGAGCGCTGGTTGGAAAACGGCCGTGAGCGTTGGTCGGAGGACGCCCGGAGGACGCCCTACAGTCGGGTGAAGGACCAGCTCAACGCGCGACCGCCCTCGTAGGGCATGACCCCGTGGAAGGGGCGCGGGTCCGCGTCGAACACGAGCGGCAGGAAGTGCCGGTCCCCATCCCACAGCGACAGGGACAGGATGGAGGACACGGGGACCCAGGACAGGGAGCCCTCGGGGTTCTTCTCCAGGGGCGTGCCCTCGAAGGCGTCGATGCGGAAGATGAAGCCCAGCCAGTCCTCGCCGTGCTTGCCGAAGCCGGGCCAGGACAGGGTGCCGCGCAGGACCATGCGCGTGCACTCGATGCCGGCCTCCTCGCGAATCTCGCGGCGCATGCACGCGGCGATGTCCTCGTCGCGGTCCATCTTGCCGCCCAGGCCGTTGTACTTGCCGTAATGGGCATCCTCCGGGCGCGCGTTCCGGTGGATGAGCAGCACCTGCTGGCCGTCCGGCGACATCACGTAGCCCAGCGTGGCGACGATGGGGGTGTAGGGCATGGGCCCGGTCGTCGCCTGATTCGGGCAGGGCGTCAAGCGGCGTGGACCGCCTCAATAGTTCCAGGCGGTGCAGTCGGTCGTCGTGCGCGTGACGAACTCCGCCAGCGTGCGCATGTTCCGAGCGAACGTGCTCGTGTCCAGGTAGTCCCCCGGCGTGGCACCACTGCGCGGGCCGCCCGGGCTGTACGTGGTGATCCACCGCTCGTTGTTCACGGCCGCGTCCACCGCCTGGGCCGTGTCCGCGCGCAGCTGCTGGCACGAGCGCTTCATCACGGTCGTGTCGGTGGCCAGCCGGTCGTACTCCGCGCGGATGGCGGCGAGCTGCGACGGACCCTCCCAGCCGTAGTTCTGGTAGGTCGGCGGCGCGGTCGAGAACCGGACCGGATAGCCGCCAGGCTTCACCGTGTAGAAGCCGATGTTCGACGGTGAGGTGTCGTCGAGTTCGATGTAGCGGGAGAGAAGTGTGTCATTGGCGTAGTCGACGGTCTCCAGGTACGCGAGCGCGGTGCCGACCGCGGCGCGGTTCGCCGGGACGCCCGGGTCGAGCTGGTAGAGGCGAAGCAGCGCCCACATGACGTCCTGGCTCTCCTGTCCGGCAATCGCTGGCGTCTCCCAGCTGCGAGCCCAGCGCGGCTGCATCTGGATGTCATATTGCTGCGCCCAGGCAGGCTGCGGCTGCGGCATCTGCGCGCGGCGGAGGAAGTCACCGAACGCGGTGCGCATGGACTGATACGTCGCGGCCTGCGAGGGGTAGATCTCCTTCGCCCAGGACAGCATCTCCACGAAGGCCGTCGCCAGGTTGTCATTCAGCGTCGGGTCGTCCCAGTACTCGTTCGTGTAGGAATTGGCATGGCAATGGGCGAGGCCACACGAAGTGCCAATCGACGGCGGATAGCTCGCCAAGAGTGCGGGCCGCGCGGCGACGGGGCCGGTGAACCCCTGGGGGAAGCCGCCGTTCGTGGGGAACTGCGAGGTCTCCACCCGCGCGCGGGCGTACGACGAGGAACCGGAGATGGCGGTGTTCGCGAACCCGAGGAGCTGGTCGGTGCGCATGATGGCGATGAGCGCGTTCTGGGTGACCTGGTCGTCGTAGGCCGTCGTGGTGCAGCCGCCACAGCTACAGCTGGCCGTGGTGTTGAGGTAGCAGGCCTTGATGGTCGGCGTCGGCTTGAAGTCCGCGTAGAGGCGCCATCCGCCCGACTTCACCTGTCCGTGGCGCAGCGCCATCGCCGCGTCCAGCGCGTAGGTCTTGAGCGCCGGAGTCGCCGGGTCCGCGAGGGCGGCTTCGACGAAGGCAATCGTCACGTCCGACGTCCCGGGCGACTGGATCATGATCTGATCCTCGTCGAGCTGGATGTCGCCCCAGCGTTCGCTCAGGTTGGTGGCGTTGTGGTGCCACGCATAGCCACCGTGGCGCGCGACGTTGTCATGGAAGTACTTCGCCGCGTTCCGCATGCGGCCCAGCGCCTTCTGCCGGAGCGGCGTCGTGGCCGCCTGTCCGGACTCCCCGAGCTCGCTCTCCGGTTCGGTGGCCGGCGAAACACAAGCCAACGCGGAGAGGACGGGGAGGAGCGCGAGCGCGAGGTGTCTGGGCATGGATGTGACACGTAACACATCCATGCCGCGGAGGCGGGACGCGTGGTCTAGAAGCAGCGCGCCCGGCCGGACACCTCGACCTGCCCGGAGGCGCCGCCCAGGTACCAGTAGCCGTTGCTCTGGAAGGTGCGGACGTACTCACCGCCACCCTCGAACTTGCCCCGCATGTACGTCAGGGCGCAGGCGCGGCCCGCCACGGGGTCCATCAGCTTCGCGGCCCCGCCCTGCCCCCAGCCGAACTCGTCGGTGTAGCTCGTCGTCGTCACGCAGCGCGCGCGCGCCCGCACGCCGCTCTGGCTGGAGTTGCCGTTCAGGTACCAGTAGCCGTTTTCGACATAGGCGCGCACCCACTCGCCGCTGCCGTGGAACTTGCCGGCGACGCCGGTGAGGAAGCACACGCGGCCCGTCGCCGTGCCCATGGAGACCGGGTACGCCATCGACTGGGTCCACTCGTATTGCTGGGAGGCGGTCGCGTCCACGCAGCGCGCGGCGCCCCGGATGCCGGACTGGTTGGAGGCCCCTCCGAGGTACCAGGAGCCGCCGCTCTCCGTGATGTCGATGCGCTCACCGGAGCCCTCGAAGTCTCCGCCCACGCGGGTGAGGAAGCACGCCCGGCCGGCGCTGGCGCCCAGCGGCGTGAGGGCCTCGCCCTGCGCCCAGGTGTACTCGCCGGTCGCCGCGAGCTCCTCTTCCTGCGTGGCCAGCAGCGGCGTCCCGGGGGCGGCCGGATTCGCGGTGCCGGACGGCAGGTCCTCGGGACCGCAGCCCCACAGCAGGGCGGGGAGCGACAGGGCGACCAGTGCGTGACGGAGCTTCGACATGATGGGGATGTCCTCGGTGATGGGATGGATGGATGACGTGGGGCGCCCCTGGCTCCGGGCCTGGGTGCGCCGCCGCGCCATGCCCGTGCCCTGAGCAATGCCCGTGCCGTGTGGACTCCGAAGGCCGCCTCACTCGGGAGGACCGGGCTTCCGCGCGCACCGGAGGCACGGGCCGCGGTGTGCCACTGGCACGGGGGCGCCGTGCCAGCGTGCCAGCGCGTTTGATAGCCTCGCGGCCATGGCACCCTCCGTCGGCGACGCGCCCGCGAGCCCTCCGGCCAGCGAGCCGACGACGCCAGTCCCCGCGCCGGTGGACCTGCCCACGCTGGACGCGGAGCGGCTCCTGCCCGTGGAGTCCCCGCCTGCCTCCCACCGCGAGCGCTACGCGCTGCTGTCGCTGCTGGGCCGGGGCGGCATGGGCGAGGTCCACCGGGCCCGCGACCTGCGCCTGGATCGCGAGGTGGCGCTCAAGTTCCTGCGGGGCGCGTCCCCCGAGCGCGCCATGCGGCTGCTCCAGGAGGCCCGCGCCCAGGCGCGGCTCGACCATCCGAACATCTGCCGGGTGCTCGAAGCCGGGGAGCTGGGCGGCCGGCCCTACATCGCCATGCAGCTCGTGGAGGGCGAGCCGCTGGACCGCGCCGCCGCGTCCCTCTCCGTGCCGGAGAAGGTCCGCGTGATGAGGGCCGCGGCGGAGGCCGTGCACGAGGCCCACAGGCTGGGCGTCATCCACCGCGACCTCAAGCCCTCCAATGTGCTGCTCACCCGGGACGGGGCGGGCCGCCCCGTGCCCGTCATCGTGGACTTCGGGCTGGCGTACGACGCGGGCCTGGGCCACGGCCTCACCGCCACGGGCGAGGTCATGGGCACGCCCGCGTACATGGCGCCGGAGCAGGCGCGGGGAGACCTGCGCGCCATCGACCGGCGCTGCGACGTCTACGGCCTGGGCGCCACGCTGTACGAGCTGCTCGCGGGCGTCCCGCCATTCACCGGCGCCACCCCGCTGGAGACGCTGAACGCGGTGCTGCACGACGAGCCTCCCGCCCTGCGCGCGAGCCTGCCGCACCTGGACGCGGAGCTGGAGACGCTCTGCCTCAAGTGCCTGCAGAAGGACCCGGCGCAGCGCTACGGCTCCGCCCGCGCGCTCGCCGAGGACCTCGGGCGCTACCTGGACGGGGAGCCCATCCTGGGACGTCGGCCGGGCCCCGGCCACCGGCTGCGGCGGCTGGCGCGCAGGCACCGGGCGCTGGTGGCCGTGTCGGGCGTGTCGCTGGCGGGCATGTTGCTGCTCGGCGGGCTCGCGGTGCGCTCGTGGCTGTCGGAGCGGGAGCTCCAGGTGGAGAGCGCGGCGCGCGTGCGGCTGGCGGAGCACCTGGGCCAGCAGGTGCGGGAGTCGGAGTGGTTCGTGCGCGCGTCCCAGGCCTTGCCCCTGCACGACACGCGGCCCGAGCAGCGCCGCGTCCGTGAGCGGCTGGCGGCCATCGCCTCCCTGCGGCACGGGCTGGGGGCACGGGGGGACGGGCTCGTGCAGCTGGCGCTCGGACGCGGGCACCTGGCGCTGGGCGAGTTCGAGCAGGCACACCAGGCCCTGGAACGCGCGCGCGAGCTGGGCGTCGACTCGCCGCAACTGCACTCCGCGCTGGGACAGGTGCTGGGCGAGCGCTACCGGCGGGCCCTGGAGGACGCGCGGCGCAGCGGCGGCGCGGCGTGGGTGACGCAGCGGCGCGGGGAGCTGGAGGCGCGCTACCTCGCGCCCGCGCTGCGGTCGCTCGAGCAGGCGCGGGGCGCGGCGCTGGAGTCACCGCGCTACCTGGAGGGGCTCATCGCCTTCCACCGCCAGGACCTCGCGGCCGCGGCGCGGGCGGCGCGGGAGGCGGTGACGCAGGCGCCGTGGCTCCCCGAGCCCCGGAAGCTGCTGGCGGACGTCACCTCCGCGCGGGCCCTGGCGCTGCTGGAGCGGGGCGACTACGCGGGGGCGCGGGCCGGCTTCGAGGACGCGGCCCTGCGCTACGGCGAACTCCTGGAGGTGGCGCGCAGCGACGCGGCGGCCCACGAGGCGCTCTCGGACGTCTGGATGCAGGTGTCGGAGCTGGACCGGCGCGAGGGCCGCTCCCGGCTGGGGGCGCTGGAGCGGGCCGAGGCCGCCGCGGACCGGAGCCTCCAGGCGGATCCGGAGCGGGCCTCGGGCCACACCCGGAAGGCCCAGGTGTTGATGAACCAGTACCGGCGGGTGACGTTCCAGGGCGAGGCGGATCCCCGCGGCGCGCCCGCGCTGCTGGACGCGTGGCTGGAGGCCGCGCGCAGGGCCGTGGAGCTGGCGCCGGACGACGTGCTCGCGCACGACTCGCTGGGCTACGGACACTTCATGCGGGGCCTGCGGCAGGCCCGGGACGGCGAGTCGCCGGACGCGTCCTTCGCGGAGGCCATCACGTGGCTGTCGCGCGCCATCGCGAAGCAGCCGCGCTACCCCTGGGCGCTCAACGACCTGGGGCTCGTGCACCGCTGGCGCGGCAACCACCAGCGGGAGCACGGCGTGGACCCTTCCGGGGCCTACGCGGAAGCGGAGGGGTGCTTCCAGCGGGCGGCCGAGGCGGACCCCTCCTACCTCTTCGCCCACGCCAACCTGGCGGAGCTGCACGCGGAGCAGGCCGCCTGGCGTCAATCGAGGGGCGAGGACCCGGCGGCGCACGTCCAGCGGGCGAGGGACGCGGGAGCGAAGGCGCTCGCGCTGGACGGCCGCTTCGCCGCCGTGCTGAACCACCTGGCCGTGGCGGAGCTGGCGCAGGGGCACTTCCGCTTCGACACCGGGGGGGACGCGCGCTCCGAAGTCGCGGCCGTGCTCCAGCACGTGGCGCGTGCGCTGGAGCTCAACCCGGCGTCGGACCGCGCGCTGCTGCACCGGGCCCGCGCGCACGTCCTGGAGGCCCGGCTGGCGCTGCGGGAGGGCGGGACCCCGGAGCCGGCGCTCGCCAGGGCGCGCCAGGCGCTGGCGGAAGCCTCCACGCGCGCTCCGGCCTGCGCCGACTGCCGCATCCAGGGCGCGACGGTGGAGCGCCTGGCGGCGGAGCACGCGCGGCGCCAGGGCCGGGACGCCGTGCCCCATTTGCGCCGGGCGCTCGACGAGGCACGGCGGGCGACGCGGGCCCATCCCTACGCGGACGCCCGGCTGGAGCGCGCACGGGTGTGTGGAGAGCTCGCGTGGGCGCTGGCTCCCCGCGCGGCGCGGACGGTGGTGCGCGAGGGGCTCGAACAGGTGGCGGAGGCGCTGCGGCTCGACCCGGCGCGCGCGGAGGCCCATGCCCAGCGGGGCGTGCTGCTGCTCGCGGGTGCTCGCGGGCGGGACGCGGCGGCGGAGCGTGGGGAGGCGCGCTCCGCGCTCGCGCGAGCCGTGGAGCTCGCCCCCGGGTTGCGAGAGGAATACGCCGCGTGGATCCGCGAGGCGGCCCCGGGGCCTGGCGGCTCGTAGCTCCACGTCCCAGGCGCTGCCTATTGTTTCAAGGGGCGGGGCACGCCCGTCGCCATCACCGCCGTCGCGCTCCATTGGGGCGCGACGCCACAGGACGGCAGCTGGAGGCTCGCGGGCAGCGGCAGGGCGGTCCTGCGGTTCTGGGGGTTGAGGCAGACGGCGCCCTGGGGGCTCCAGAGCGCCTCGACGTGGTCGAGCTCGTCCAGCCGGTCGCTGGAGCGCAGGCCGAAGCCATGGGCATCCCGCCGCAGGAAGTCCGTGCCGCTCACCGTGAAGGTCCGGGCGTCGCCGAGCCCCACGAAGTACGCGGCGCGCTTGGCCTGGAGACACGCTCCGTAGCCGGCCGTCCGCTCCGGGGTGTCCCCCAGCGACGCCGGATCCCACGGCTGGTAACCCCAATCCAGACACACGCCAATGGCTCCCGTCACGCAAGCCAGCGTGACCGCGCTTGCCTCCGTCCGGAGCGCCGCGGTCAGCCCGTCCACGTGCCGCCCCGGGAGCAGCAGCGAGGCGACGGTCTCCTTTCCAGGCGCCGCGCATTGCGGCCGCCAGGCGGACATCCCCACCTGACGGTAGAGCACCTGGAAGCGGTTGGCGCCGAGCGGCGTCCAGGTCATCTCGTAGCGCGGGTGCCGGGGGTCGCCATCCGCGGGCGTCACCGGCAGCAGGAACGTGAAGGTCAGCTTCGCCAGGTCCGTGCCCCGCAGCTTGCGGACGGCGCCGTCCGGACCGGCCACCGCGAGGTAGAGGTCCGTGGGCGTGGCGTGGATGCCGTGCAGGCGCGGCGCGTCGTCCGGCTTTCCGGCCAGCTCCACCGGGATGTCGAGCACCGCGCGGCGCCCATCCCGGGGCCGGACCTTCATGACCACGCCCTCGGGCGTGTTGACGAAGCCCTCCGGACACAGCGGAGCGGACCGCTCGTACACGAAGCAGTGGCTCTGGCCTTCCGCGATGTAGATGCCCAGGCCGTTCGGATCCGGGTCGCACTGGCCGGTGGGGCAGCCGCCTCCGCCGGAGGGCTCCGCCTTCGCCTCGCTGGGAGGAACCCGCACGGGCGCGGTCAGCTGGCAGCCGCCACCGCCCATCATCAATGCCAGACATCCGAGCCACGCGCGCAGAAGCTTCACCAGGTGTCTCCTCGGGAGAGGGCTTCCGACGGGGAGCCCTTCGCGGCCCCAATATGCGAGCAGCATGCCATCACGGCGAGGGGCGCGGCGAAACGGCCGCGCCCCGAGGCGCCCGCGCAGGAGCCGCCGGTTGGCACACGCGCTGACACAAGGCTCCGTGCCACGGTGGCACGGGTATGATGGCGCGGCATGGAACACGACCCGTCGACCCTTCGGCCGAGCGGCCCCGTCCGGCAGGGCGCCTCCGAGGACGACGCGCCAGTGCCGGGGCTCCTGCGCCTGACGTGCGCGGGGACGCCGATGGCGGTGGCGGTGCCCCTCCAGGGCGAGCTGACGCTGGGACGCGCCAGCCCCGTGCTGGGCACGCCGCAGGACCCCCGGATGTCGCGCAGCCATGCCCGCGTGCACCACGACGGGCGTCGCTTCTGGGTGACGGACCTGGGCAGCCAGAACGGGACCTCCGTGGATGGCGAGCCGGTGCCGCCCCACGTGCCGCGCGAGGCCCAGCGGCTCATCCGGCTGGGGGACTCGCTCTTCGTTCCCAGTCCGGACGTGGGCCCCCTGGCCCGCCACGGCGTGCGGGAGGTGGAGGGCTTCGTGCGTGGCCCTGCCTTCCAGCGGCTGTTGGAGGAGGTGGCGCGCTCCGCGCAGCACGGCTTCACGCTGCACATCCACGGCGAGAGCGGCACCGGCAAGGAGCAGGTGGCCCGCACCTTCCATGACCGCGGTCCCCGGAGCCGGGGGCCCTTCGTGGCGGTCAACTGCGCGGCCATTCCCGCCGCGCTCGCGGAGCGGCTGCTCTTCGGCGCGCGGCGCGGTGCCTTCTCCGGCGCCGACGACGCGGAGGGCTACCTGCAAGCGGCCGACGGGGGCACGCTGTTCCTGGACGAGGTGGCGGAGCTGGACCCGGGCGTCCAGGCGAAGCTCCTGCGGGCGCTGGAGACGCGCGAGGTGCTCCCGCTGGGCGGCTCGAAGCCCCGGAAGGTCGACGTCCAGGTCTGCTCCGCGGGCAACCGCGACCTGCGCGCGCAGGTCGCCCAGGGGCGGCTGCGCGAGGACCTGTACTTCCGCATTGGCAGGCCCGAGGCCTCACTGCCCCCACTGCGGCGGCGTCCGGAGGAGCTTCCCTTCCTGGTGGCGCGCGCCGTGGAGGCGCTGGCGCCGGGCCTGCCACCGCATGTCAGCCTCTACGAGGCCTGTCTGCTGAGGCCCTGGCCGGGCAACGTCCGCGAGCTGCGCGTCGAAGCGCGAGCCGCCGCGCAGCAGGCCCTGCTCCAGGGCGCGCCCCGCGTCGAGGCGGGCCACCTGGGCCCCGGCGCGGGGACGGCGTTCGGCACCGCCTCCCCGCCCGCGGATGCCCCACCTGCTCCGCCCGGTGCCGCCGCGCCCGCCCGTCACCGCCCCCTGGACGAGGACGAGCGGAGCCGCGTCGAGCAGGCCCTGCGTCACCACGGCGGCAACGTGGCCGCTACCGCACGGGCGCTCGGGATGCACCGGACACAGCTGCGGCGCCTGCTGGAGCGGCACGGCCTGACACCCGGCGGCGCCTGAGGGCCGGGCCGCTCCGATGCCTCCCCGGCTTGAGCCGCATCTCCACACTTCCTCAACATCTCGACGCGATGGTGGAGGGCAGGTCGACGCGGTCGCCCATGGGGGCGCTGTGAACGCATGGGGAATCGACCCGAGGGGAACGCGAAATCATGAAAGCCTTTCTGGTGGCCACCGCGGCCATGTGCCTCGCAGTCAGCCCGGCCTTCGCCTCGGATTGCGAAGACCTTCCCGCCAAGGGACAGGCAAGCCTCGAGAAGAAGTACATGAAGATAAAGGCCGAGAGCGAGCACGCTGCCACGGACTGCGTCGTCATCCGGAACAACAACGCCCTGGGAACGGGCCACGGAATCACGCTCGACTGCCGGATCCACTTCCGCCCCCGGAATGGGGGCTGCTACGTGGACTACACGCCCTACGGAGACACCAACAAGAGTCTCTCCAGACATCCCGGCTGTGATGCGGGCAAGTGGGCCTGGGCCAACGGCGTGGACATGCCCACCGGCGAGTCCACCTCGGACCCTCAGGGAAAGACGTACACGGGCAGCGTCCGCTTCAACATGATGAATGAGGAGTACGAGCTGAAGTACACGGTCCTGGTCGGTGACAAGAAGAGCGACAAGGCCCTGGAAGACGCCTACGCGGCGACCCTGAAGAAGATCTGCATCCGCAAGTCTCGCTGACGCCCGCGCCACCCTCGTCCCCCGGCCTCACGACTGGGGGCCCTCGATGATCACCCTCAACCCTCGCGGCATGTTGCTGGAGAACTCCAACGAGAAACCGACACATCGGCACAGCTCGCGAACAATGGAGACCCCCAGCCCGCTGCCTCGCGGGGCCCGGCGCCTCGACTGACGGGAGCGGAACCCCCGCTTCCCCAGGCACTCCAACTCCTCGGAGGGAAGCCCCGGGCCGTCATCCAGCACGGTGAGCCGGAAGCGTCGCGGCCCGACGGCCTCCAGCACCGCCACGACGTGGCCGCCTTCCTCACCGTGCGTGATGGCATTGTGCAGCAGGTTGCCAATGGCCTGCTCCATCATCGTGGGATTGCAGCGCGCCCAGAGCTCCTCGTCGGGGCGTGAGCACTCCACGGTGAGCTGCCGCCTCCGTGCGAGCTGCCTGAACCTGCGAACGACCCGCTCCACGGTCTGCCCCAATTCCACCCGGGCATCCTCCGCCAGCGGATCCACCCCCTCCCCCATCTGACAGGCGAGGTGGAGGTTGTCCACCAGCGACGTGAGGTAGACGGTGTCCTCGAGCCCCTGCCGCAGCAGCTCCGGGTTGCCTTGAGCGGGCTCCGCCGAGGCCAGCTCCAGCGACAGTTGGAGCGAGGCGATGGGCGTCTTCAGGTCGTGCGCGACGTCCGCCAGGTGCCGCTCCAGCGCATGCTTCTGGGATTCGATGCGCGCGGCATCCCGCTGGACGCGAGCATGGGTGGCGTCGAGTGCCTGGGACACCTCTGCCAACTCGTCCCCCAGGCCATCCGTGGCGGACGGGTAGTCTGGAGCCCCGAGCGCCCGCGCGGCGCGGTGCAGGCGGCGCAGCCGCTTGAGGAGCGGCTGGACGACGGCGAAGGTGGACAGCGCCGCCGCGACAGTCGTGACCAGAAGGGCGAGCCCCAGAAGCCACCGCCCCACCGTCACGCGCTCATGCATGGGGGGCCAGCGAAACTCCAGCAGACTGCACGGCCCGGAGGGCGCGAGCCGTCTTACCGAAGCGCCTCCCCACCGTGGGTCAGGATGAAGGAACGGAAGATAGATGAGGGTCGCCTCCTCCTCCCCCTCCAGCACCCGGGCGACGAGCTTCGGCTCGGGGCGCCCTCCCGGGACACCTGCTCCGAGCAGGGCTGCATCGAACGCCTCCACCTCGATGCCCTCGGGACCCTGAAAGCGCCAGCCCGGCGCCGCCTGACATTCCTCGCGATGGGTGGACAGGATGAGCGCGGTGGCGAAGCGCGTGCTCCGCAGCAGCGCGGTATCCACTCCCATGAAGGTCGCCAGATAGGAGGTCCCGAGCGTCCCCAGGAGGCCCAGGAGCGAGGAGGCCGCGAGGATGCGCGGTGCCAGACGGTTGTACAGCCTCACGAAGACTCCTCTGGCGGGGCGAACTGGTAGCCGATGCCCCAGGACGTCCGGATACGCGCTCCCGCCGGCCCGAGCTTCTTCCGGAGGCGCGCGACATGGGAGTCCACCGTCCGGTCATCGCGCTCCTCATTGGGCGGGAGGGCGTGCTGGGCAATCTGGGCCCGCGTCATGGCCCTGCCGGGGCGCTCCACGAGATACGCCAGCACGTCGAACTCATGGCGGGTCAGCGACACGGGGCCTGTGCTCTCGATGCTCACCTCGCGCGCATCGAGGTCCAGGCGTACATCGTCCCAACGCAGGACGCGGCGCGGTCGCTCCTCCAGGAGCAGCAGCCTGGCGCGGATGCGCGCGACCAGCTCCTCCATCCAAAAGGGCTTGGCGAGATAGTCCACCGCCCCCAGCCCAAACGAGCGCAGCCGGGCCTCCAGTTCCTGACGCGCGGTGAGCACGATGACAGGCACGCGCAGCCGGCCCTTCCACGCGTCCAACAGTTCGAAGCCGTCCTTCCCGGGGAGATTCAGGTCCAGAACCACCAAGTCAGGCCGCTCGCGCTCGGACGCCTCGAGTGCGAGCTCCCCGTCGGTGGCGAGCATCACCTGGAACCCCGCCTGCTTCAGGCCACGGACGAGGCCCGCGGCGATGGGGGCGTCGTCCTCGACAACCAGGATGCGAGCCGGGACTGTCATCGACGACCTTCGTGGGAGAGGTTCAGTCGCCAGACATTCGTCGGCGTCGGCTCGATATACCCAGGCGCGGCCTCTCCCATGAGCCAGGGATGCCCATCGAGCAGCCCCTTCTGCGACAGGGCCATCAGCCCCAGCGCCCCGCCTGAGCAGCTCTCATGGGAGTGACCAGGTCGTACTAGAAGCAGGTACAGGCCGCCTTGTAACACTTGCCCAGGCGGAACCCCTTCGCCACACAGCTGGCGTTGCACTCCTCGGCGTAGCACTCCACCTGAGATGCTTCCGCGGTCGCGGGCGTGGACAGCGCCAGCGTGGCGCCAAATGAAACGAACGCACCCGCGCCCATCGCGAACAGCACCCGGCCCGCCTTCTTCAACGACGTCATCATGTGTGTCTCCCGGTGAGGATGTTTCGGCTTGAAGCATACCTCATTCATGGAATTCATGGAGTCCCGGGAGTGAGCTTCCACAGGCGGCCGTTCGAAGCGTCCGTGAGCAGGTAGAGCGCACCGTCGGGCCCCTGGACCACCTCGCGGATCCGCGCCTTGCGCTCCGTGAGCAGGCGCTCCTCTCCGACCACGAGGTCGTCCTTCAAGACGAGCCGCACCAGCGCCTGGCTGGACAGGCCGCCGATGAAGAAGTTCCCCTTCCACTCCGGAAAGAGCGCCCCCGAGTAGATGGTGAGCCCCGAGGGCGAGATGACCGGATCCCAATAATAGACAGGCTGCTCCATGCCCGCGGCCTGCGTCGTCTTGTGGATGGGCTCGCCCGAGTATTCCTCGCCATAGCCAATCGTGGGCCAGCCGTAGTCCTTGCCGGCCTCCGGGCGGTTGAGCTCATCGCCTCCGCGCGGTCCCATCTCCACGATCCAGAGCCGCTGCTGGGCATCCAGGGCCGCGGAGAGGATGTTGCGGTGTCCGGAGGACCAGATCTCCGGCCGGGCGTCCTTCCTGCCCACGAAGGGATTGTCCTGGGGGATGGAGCCATCCGGGTTGATGCGGACCACCTTCCCGAAGTCGCTCTTGAGGTCCTGCGCCTGGACGCGGCCCGGGAGGATGGAGCGCTCGCCGAGCGTGACGAAGAGCTTGCCGTCCGGCGTGAAGACGAGCCGCCCGCCCGCGTGCAGCGTGGACTCGAGCGTGGGCTGCATGCGGAAGATGACCTGGAGGCCCTTGATGCGCGGCTTCGGGCCGGCCACCAGTTTCGCGCGCGCCACGGCGAGTCCGTTGCCGCCCTCGCGCGGCTCGTAATAGGTCCAGTAGATGAGCCCGCTCTTCGCGTAGTCGGGCCCCACCTCCACGTCGAGCAGCCCGCCCTGTCCCCGGCCGTCGACCTTGGGGAGGCCCGCCACCGGGGGCGACTTCTTGCCCGTGGCGGTGACGATGTAGAGCGAGCCCGTGGGCTTCTCCGTGACGAGGAAGCGCCCATCCGGCAGGAACGCGATGGCCCACGGCTTGTTGAAGCCCGAGGCGATCTCCGTCACCACGATGGGCGTGCGCGTCTTCACCTCCGGGGCGCGCGTCTGTTGCGGGAACGCGGGCTTGAACTCCGGGACGTTCGGGGGCGCGGTCTCCACCGGCTGGGCCGTCTGGGCCTGGGCTGCGGAGACGGCGCTCAGCAGGAGGGCGGAGAGGAACGAGGTCACGAGTCCATGGCGCATGGAGTGACTCTCCGCCGGGACGGGCGGGACGTCACCCGTCGCCCGTCCCGCATCGCCGCCTCCGTTGCCTGGGTGAACAGTCCCGGCGCCGCTCAGGGATTGAGCGTCAGGTTCAAGGTGGCGCCCAGTGCACCCCGGACGACGAGGACGTGGGTGCCCGCGGGCAGTGCGCTTCGCGTGAGCACCAGCGGGCCCAAGGAAGAGTCGGGGCCGCGGCACGCCAACTCTGGACCTCCGCAGCCTGCGAGAAGCCCCATGGAGAACGGCTCGCCCGTGTAATAACTCGGACGCAGGAGCGTGGCCGACAGGTTGAGCACCCGGTCCGTGGTGAAGGTGAAGAAGGTGTCTGGCCGGCTGCCGGAGTCACACGTCAGCGTCGCGTCCGAGCCGTGCGTGGCCGGGTTGAAGGTGGCGGTCGCCGTGCCGCCCGCCGCGCCATTCGAGAAGGCCAGGGGGAGGGCGCCCGCGCAGAGGTCGCCCGGCCCGAAGTCGTCGACCTCCACGTCGAGCTGGAACGTGCCCGCCGGGGTGAGCAGTCCCGACTTGACGAGGAGGTACGACGTGCCCGCGGGCAGGTCCGTGGAGACGCGGGAGTGGCCGTTCTGGGCGAGCATGCAGGCGAGCTGCGACGCGGTGTCGTCACAGGGACCGCGCCGGACTGACAGCGCCGGCTGCGTCTCCGCCTGCGAGCCCGAGACGCGGGCATGGAGGCGCCGTGGACGGTCGGTGGTGACCGCGAAGACGGCATCGCTGCCATCGCTCCTTCCGCACCCCTCGTGGTCAGGAAAGTCACCGAACACACGGGTGAGTGTCGCGCGCCCGTAACCGCCCTGGGAGAGCGTCAACGGCTCCGGATTCGCGCAGCTCTCGCCTGGCTCCGCATGGTCCAGCCGGGACAGGCGCGCCACCAACTCGAAGTCACCCACGTACGCGGTGCTGAAGCCGTCGACGACGACGTAGTACGTGCCCGCGGGCAGGTCGCGGTAGCTCGTCCAGGTGTCGGGCGAATTGTAGGGAGTCGCCGCGCACCGCAGGTCGGTTTCGGTGCCGCCACACGCCCGGCGCAGCGCCACGGTGGGCCGGAAACCCGGGGTGAGGGCCTTCGTGGAAAGGCGCAGGTTCATCGGCTCCGTGGTGGTGAAGGTATAGACGGTGTCCGGCGCGGCGCGCCTCTCGTACGGTTCCCCGCAGGAGGGCGTCAGGTCGTGGAAGAAGCGCCCCGTGTCGCCCTGGACGGTGACCTGGCCGGGGCCGCTCGTCGGCAGGCCCAGGGGGAGCGCGTTGGCGCAGACGTCACCCGCCGGTATCGAGCCCAGGGACACCTTCAGCGAGTAGTCCGTGGTCTCTTCGTAGGCCCTGTCCACGAACAGGTAGTAGGTCCCCGCGGCCAGGTTCGCGTCGCGGATGGACGCGCGCGCCAGACCGCCCACGGCGCAGCTGGCCTCCGGGCCGTCACAGGTGCCTCGGCGCAGGGTGAGGGTCGGGGCCCTCGTGCCCGCGGTGGCCTCGGCGATGAAGCTCATCGGCACGGAGGTGGTGAAGGTGTAGACGCGGTCCGCGCCGGAGAGGCCCGAATACGTGCATTCACCCTGGTGGTTGTCGAAGGCGCCCGTGAAGGTTCCGGAGAGCACGGTGGTGCCTCCCTCCGGGGGAAGACCGAGCGGGAGGGCGAGCGCGCAGGTGTCACCGGGGGTGGGCGGTGTCAGCAAGGCCTGAATCGTCACGGGCCTCTCCGACTGCGCGAACATGAAGTCCACGGCGAGGATGTACGTGCCCGGCTGCAGGCTGCCCCGTCCGAATGGACCCGTGGTCAGGGAGACCGGCTGGCAGGAGAGCCTCTCGCCGCAGGTCCGGATGAGCGACAGCAGCGGCGCACCCTTGGACTCGTCGTGCGACACGTCCACGTACAGGTCCAGCACGCGGTCGGTGGTGAACGTGAAGTACGCGTCCGCCCCGTCGACGGAGCAGTCGGAGAACGGCTCATCGAAGAAGTCACGCGCGTCGAACGCGAGGACCGCGGTGCCTCCCGCGCCGCCCTCGGAGAACACCAGCGGGCGCGGATTCGCGCAGGTCTCTCCCGGCTGATGTGGGGTCGCGGAGAACTCGAGCGAATAGGCGTCCGGGCCTCCAGAGGGATGGTCGACCGAGAAGAAGTGGGTGCCGGCCTTGAGGCTTCCCGCTCGCAGGGTCGTCACCCCGTCCGCCCCTGGCTGCCCGCACACGTTCTGGGACACCTGGCACGCGGCGTCGGCGAGCGACACCATGCCCCGGGCCGAGGCCTGCGCGGGCGTCATCTTCACCTTCACGTCCAGCTCGCGGTCGAGCGTGAGCGAATAGACATGCTCTGGGAAGGAGGCGGTGCTGGCCGGGTCGCAGTCGCGGAGGTCGTCCGACATTCCCACGGTCGTCCCCGTGAGCGTGGCGAAGCCGCCCGCGGGCCCTCCGGAAAGCGTCACCGGGGTCGCGACCGCGCAGGTGTCGCCCTCCGGGGTCGGCGTCGCGGAGACGTCCAGGCGGTAGTCGGTGCCGGCCTCATTCGGGCTCTTCACCCAGAGGAAGTAGGTGCCCGCGGGGAGGGCCGTCTTCCGCAGGACGCGCGAGGCCTGGACCGTCGACTCGCAGTTCTGGACCACGGGCGTGGTGCCCAGGCAATCCGTCACGAGGAGCAGGGCCGGGGCCTCGTTGTTCGCGCCTGTCGCGGTGGCCGTCACCACCAGGTTCGAATGCGGATCGGTGAGCGTGAGGCTGTAGACGCGGTCGGGCAGGTCGAGCAGGTTGGCGCCCAGGCATTCATAGACGTAGTTCTCCTGCGAGCTGCCCCGCGTGCTGGCCTGATGCGTGAGCGTGCCGCCCCCCGCGGGAAGGTCGAAGCCGACAGGGTTGGCGCACGACTCCCCCTCGGGTGGGGGCACCGCGCTCACGTCGAGCGTGTAGTCGATGCCGGTGGCGGACTCGACGACGAGGACGTACGTGCCCGCGGGGAGCAGCTCCTGGACGGTGGCGGACGTCGCTCCCCACTGGCAGCCCGTCGAAAAGGACGTCCCGCAGTAGCGGGCCTCTTGTACGCGCACGGAGAGCGCGCCGCTCGTTCCCAGCCGCGTGGCGGTGGCGTTGACGAGCATGGGCTGGTCCAGGGTGAACGAATAGATGCGGTCGGGAGCGTTGATGGAGTCGCTGCAGCGCTCGGGAACGTCGTTCGTCGCGCCGCGGAGGGTGTCGGTGAGGTGGGCGGTGCCGCCTGAAAGCGTGATGGGGACGGCACGCCCACACGTCTCGCCCTGGGGGCGTGCCCCGGTGAGCTGTGCCGTCACCGTGAGGGGACTGCTCGTCCCGTCGAAGGCTGAATCGGCGAAGAGCAGGTATTCGCCCGGCGCGAGGTCGGCGACGGAGAGGGCAGGGCCGCAGCCCAGGTCCACTCCGTCACACGCGGAGCGCAGGGCGAGCATGCTTCCTCCCCAGATGACGCCGTCGCTGAGTGTCGCGGTGAAGTCGCTCGGCTGGTCCACCCGGAAGCGGTAGACGGAGTCGGGACCGGGAGACCAGGCCATGCAGTCCAGTGTGAAGTCGTCCGCGCGGCCCTCGGTCGGCACCTGGAAGGTGGCCTGGCGGTGGGAATCAAACGGAAGCAGGGCGGCCTCCGAGCAGCGCTCCCCGCTGGGCGGCGGCCGGGTGCCGAGCGCGAGGTCGAACTCGCCGGCGGTGAGGGTCCGGGTGGATACGACGACGAAGTACGTCCCCGGGGCCAGCACGCCTTCGAAGCGGGAGCGCTCCAATCCGGAGGCATTGCAGTCCGGGCGCGCGCAGGTGTTGCCCACCCTGAGCACGGGCTCGAACCCCGGGGTGCGCGAGACGACGGAGAGGTCCACCTCCGCGGGGGCCGCGAGCGTGAAGGCGTACACCGCGTCGCGCGAGCCCGCGACGCAGCCGAGCCTGTTGGGCGCGTAGCGGCGCAGGTCGCCCTGGAGCGTGGCGTTCCCCTCGTCCAGCGCGAGCGTGTAGGGCGTGGCGCAGGTATCACCCACGGACTCCACGGGGGTCTCACACCCACCGGTGACGCAAGCGGCGGTGAGGCAGTCATTGCACGCTGCTCCCGCCATGCCGCAGGCGGTGTGCTCCATCCCGTCGCGGCACTGACCGGCGGCGTCGCAGCAGCCCGCGCAGTTTCCAGGGCCGCAGATCACGCCGGAGTCTGGCTCGCCAGCATCAGGTCCGGACGAGGGGTCCGAGGAGCAGGCGATGAACGTGACGGTGAGCAGGAGGAGCAGATGGCGCATGAAAGGTGTTCCCGGGGGGAGGCTTCATGCCCATTGGATTGTCCCCCCGTCGTCGGCGTGGACTCTACCCGACGCGGGCCACTTTGGTGGAGGCGTCACCCACCGTGAAGTCAATCACCCGTTCCCACATCGCCTGGAATTGCGGCTCCTGGAAGTGGGAGCCCGACTTCAGCCAGCTGATGTACTCCGGGGGCTGGTCGAAGTGACCCATGACGTCCATGTGGTCCGCGGTCGCGACGTGGAGGACCTGTCCCCAGACCTGGGAGCGGCTCGGGACGATGCCGTCGCTCCGGGCCTCGAACCTCCGGCCCAGGACATCCTGGAGGGCCTGGGTCTGGGCCGGCGTGCGCACGGGAATCTGGAGCTCCCGGGACTGGGGCGCGCTCTTCGCATACAGGAAGGCGAAGAGTCCGTGGAGGAGCGCGTCCTGGGTGAGCAGCAGGTGCAAGGACAGGCTCGGCGGCGGCGCGCCGGTGACGACGCAGCCGTAGCGCACGTCCTCCCGGTCCGCCGTGCTCGCGTTGAAGGCCCGCATGCTGATGGGCATGAGGTCCTGGATGAGCGCCTGGTTCTCTCCCACCTGGCTGAAGAACTGGATGAGCTCCTCGCGCTCGTTCTCGGAGAGGTCCGCCGTCAGCCGGACGATTTGATTGAAGAGGTTGGGCGGGAGCTTCGCCTCTTCGCTCCTCAGGACGAGCCAGTAGCACGCCTGGAGCGCGGCGGTCCGCAAGGGCATGGCCTTGCGGTGCAGGGTGAGGAAGGTGAAGAGCCACAGGTAGCGCAGCAGCGTCTTCCCCACGCCGCCCTGGTTGGAAAAGCTGGCCAGCGGGGTGCCGTGATGCGGGGTGGCGATGGTCACGACCGAGCGCACGCGCTTCACGAAGTCCGGAGCCTCCCGCGCCATGCGCGGTGAGACGACGCTGCGTGCATCCAGCCCGCCCGTGGAGTGCCCGACGAGGTGGAGCTGCGCGTCGTCCTCGTTCGCGGTCCGTGCCATCTCCCGGAACACGCCGCGGGCCCGCGCCTCCAGCCCGGCGGTGGGGGCGGAGGCGATGGCATGCACCCGCGCATCGATGCCGCGCTCCTGGAACCGCTGCTCGAGCAGACGGGGGACGTTCTGGAAGTAGGCGATGCGCTCCGTTTCCTTGTCACCCATCTGCGTAAAGCCAAAGAAGCCGGGGACCAGATAGACGCGGTGCCTGTTTGTCATGGGGACAAGCCTAACGTGAGGACCGCCCCAGACGCCGGGGAGGGGTCAACGTGAAGTCCCGAACCCTTGGCCCAAAATGTCTGTCCTTCCACCGGAGCGTCTCGGGCGGTGATGCGCCCGAGACGCTCGGGGCTGCTTGGGACTACTGGGTGATGATGTCCGTGTACTCGCTGCCGCTGATGGAGTTGCGCCACTTGGAGGAGAAGCCCAGCGCGTGCTGCGGATCCACCACGTGCGGCGCGGCGATGCGCGCGACGTCCAGGCGGACAATCTCATTCTTGAACAGGTCCAGCACCATGCCGAACTGCATCGCGGTCAGGTAGACGCGCTTGAGCATCTTGTCCGCCTTCTCCTGGCGGACGATCTCGTTGTTCTCGCTCTTGAGCGACTGGTAGAAGCCGCTCCAGGTGGAGGCGTCCATCGGGTACTGCCCATCCCGCCGCATCATGCAGCCTTCGTCCGAACGCGTGCCACAGTCGCGGTGCGAGGGAGCGGCCTCGGCGGCCACCGGCATCTCCGGGCGCGAGTGCATCCGGGGCTCCCGCCGCGTCTCCGTCGTCCGCGTCTCCGAGTAGCTCTCCGACTCCGTCGTTCCACCCGTCATCTGCACGTCCATCCGGGCGCCGCCGCCGCGCACCTTCACGGTGGTCGTCTCCTCGCCATCGACGTTCGTCGTCGTCTTCATCTTGATGCGCGCGGAGGGCATGTCCTGATCATTGATGTCCACCTGCATGTTGAACTCCGCGTCCTGCGCGAAGCTGGCGGACGAAACGAACAGGGACGAAACGAGCGCGGCACGGACGATGCGATTCATGTGAAGTCCTGGTGGGAAACGGGTTCGGTGCGGCCGGTGCGCTGTGCGCTCTCGCCGCCGTGCCCTCTCCACGCACCGTTCGTGCATTTATTCACATGAAACACATGGTTCGGCGGAGCGGACCCAGACTCATTGTCTGAGAGAAACGGAGGCCCACCGGGTCGGGGCGGGCCCAGGGGCGCTCCGGCATCGCCACACGCCTTTCCTGGGGCTGCTTTGCGTCGGATGCGCGCCGCCGCCTCCAGGCTTCACGGGGGCGCTCCTGGCGGCCGAGCCCCATTTCGCCGTGGTGGCCGGGACGCTCTGAAAGGCCGCCGCTGGCGCATCCGGCAAGGACCTGGAACGCGTCTACAACAGCGTGAAGGCCGCCCCCGGGTGGCGCTCACGGCCCTGGGGATGTGCCGTGCGCTGCGCGAGGGCGCTGTCCCACCGGCGTATGCCTGCAGCCGGCTGGTCCTCACTGGATGACCGGTCGCCGCTTCCGGTCAAGCTTCCTCGTCGGGAAGGAGCATCCGAAGCAGTTCGTCGTCAGGACTGAGCGGACGCCAGCCGGCTGGGGGCGGATTGGCGAGGAGCGCGCCGCTAGCACTCCTTACACGCTCCACGAGGGGTTCCGGGGTGTATGCCGACCATTGGCCGAGTGCTATCGCGACCTCCAGGCGGGCATCATCATCCAGCACAGCTGGCCAGCCGTTGGGGAGGACATCCGACAGTTCGCGAACAAGCTGTCCGCGAGCCAATCGAGTGAGCTTCTTGCTGCGCTCAGCCTCAGCGACCAACCCTTTGAACACCTGGACGCCAGCAACGTCGTCCGGGCCAAGCTCTTCTGCAAGAGCGACGAGTGATGCCGTAGGGCGATCTTCAGCAAAGGCGGTGACCGAGTCGTACCCCCGCTCACGGATGCGCTCATACAGGCGGGCGATCCAATTCCCCTGCCACGAGCGTCCATCGGTCATCGGCTTCTCCCGGGAGTGAAGTTCATTGGAATATCGTAGGCCTTCATATTCCTACCGACGATCTTGAGGATCGCATCTCGCGTCAACGGCCTCCCGGCGCTGACCTCAGCATCTTGGAGCGCGCGCATAATCCTGCTGTTCCACTCGTCGGGCCACATGCGCCCCAGCTTCCAGTTTCCCCCTCCGTGAATCGCCTCGTGGTGGGCCTGCTCCAGGCGGACACAGAACTGGTCGATGTCCATGTCGCCCTTGAAGCCGCGCTGCTCGAACCACTCGCGGTGCTCCTTCGGCAGGACGTGGTGCTTGGGGGCCTCGGACATGCCCGCCCCCGCCTTTCCCGTGACGTGCATGCCGCGCACCTCGGGACTGTCCCCCAGCGCTTCGCGCACGCCCTTGGGTAGGTCCTGGTGCGCCTGGGCCATCGTGACCTGTCCGCCCTGAATGAGGACGGCCGCGCCGACGGCAGGCACGGAGATGACGCCCGCCTGAACGAGCCTTCGCATCATCTCCACCCACTCGGCGGAGACGACAATCCGCGAGCCCACCATGACGCCGCCTGAGCTCATTGCCAGGCCCACGCCAAGCGTCATCGGGGCCGAAGGCGGCACGCGTGGCATGGCCATCTTCATCGTGGAGATCATCGTGACCATCTCCACCGCCTGCATCGCCGCGATGACCTGCCCGCCAAGCTTCAGGGTCTCGCGGGTCTCCCGTTGGAGCGTGTCGAATTCACGCGTCAGCTTCCCCATCAGCTCGGGCATCGCGGTGGTCGCCGCCTCCACCCGCTCCGGATCCAGTGAGGCGAGGTCCGTCAACGTGGGCTCCATCAACCCCTGCACGCGATGAAGGTCCGTGAAGAGCTTCTCAACGCTGCACATCGGACAGTTTCTGAGAATGGCGTCAGCGAGGTGCAGGAAGTCCACCCAGATGGTCAGCAGGAGCGTTCCGAATTGAGCTGCCTGGAGCTTCGGCCCTGTCATGCGAAGCAGACCCAACTCCATGTCCGTGTCGCCAACTTCCGAGGCCGCCTCCGTCAACACCGTGGCGCTCCCAAGCGCGCCATGAAGCCACGTCACCTGCTTGGTTCCTTGGTCTAGGTAGCGCGTGAAGACACCGGTGAGGCTGAAGCCCCAGAGGTCTGGAGGGCGGGCCGCCAACTTGGTGAACGCGGCCTCGACGCTACGCAAGGAGCCCTTCACGTCTTTCGTCGCGTCGAAGACTGCCTGCCGAGTCAATGCATTGCTCCGGCCCCCGCCCCCGACAGCGCTGTCTCCCACGGCGGTCACGTCGTCACGCGGCTGCTGGCGGCGCAGGAGCCGTTGCTCGGGCTCAGCAAGAGCGCGCGGGGGGAAGTTCTGTGCGCGCGGGGACTCATCGCTCGGGGGTTGCCCCCAGGTGGGCGACGACGCTTCGCGCGGTGCGTAGCTCAAGTTTCGGCCACGCCCAGGCGCTTGCGACACGGAGGCGCATCCCGTGGCCATCAGAACCAGGGCCAGCACCAGGGCATCAGCGCGCATTGTCCACCCCCAGGCCCACCGAGGCGAACGCCCCCGGCCGCAGCATCCCCTCCGGCGTGGGGAAGAGCAGCGTGCCGCCCGTCCCCATCGCGTAGAACTTCCCACCCAGAAATCGCCAGCGGACTTCGGCGGCCCCAAGGTAGCGCGCACCGGGCTGCCCCATGCCCACGCCCAGCCCCTTCAATGCCACTTCCACGCTGCGCGCGAAGAGCTGCACCGCCACGCGCCCGTCCATGTCGAAGCGGCCCCACGAGAAGACTTCCGCGCCCAGCGATAGTTTCAGGTGCTTGGAGAGGCCGCCGTAGCGGACCGCGTCCCAGCCCACCTCCGCCTCGCCATAGGTCGAGTACCCGTCCGGGAAGTGGGCCTCCTCCAGTGGCACTCCCTCCAGCCCCGCCGCGTTGAAGCGCGCCAGCTCGTAGTCCGGGCCAAAGAAGCCCTGTCGGAAGCCGCCATGCTGCCTGCGCACCTCCAACCGCAGCCGCATGTCCAGCGTGGGTGTCACCGCATCCGCGCCCGCGCCTACCACCGCCCCCCATGCGCCGCCCGCACCGGGCCGTCCTCCCCAACCGGCAAGCAGGTGCGCCTCGAAGCCCGGCCGCACCACCACCACGGCGGTTGCGTCCAGGTGCGCCAGCGTCACCGGAGGCGCGCGACCTCCGGCCTTCCCCCAGTCATGCACGGCGGAGAAGGCCAGCGTGTAGCGGCCCTGCGCGCGGGGCTGGCCGAAGAGGACGTGCTCCAGGTCCAGCGCGATTTCCGCCCCCATGAGGCGCGCGCCCAGCACGTCCGAAGCGAACGCCTGCGTATAGAGGGGCCCCAGCGTGCCCGTGAGGAATCCGCCCGCTGGGTGGTAGTCGGGATTGCTTCGGTTGGAGTAGCGCCGCACGAGGTGCGCGGACAGCAGGCTGTAGGACTCCAGTGCGCCAAACCAGACGCCGACGGGCGCGTCGTTCGAGCCCAGCTTGAGGCCGCGCACCACCTGCCCGAAGTCCGAGAGGCTGTCCCAGTCCTCGCGTCGCACGAAGCCCGCGGCCCCTCCACCACCCCAGAGGCGCAACCGCACGGGCGTGCCCAGGTTGAGGCCGAAGTCCTCGCCTCCGTCGAGAATGAGGGTCGGCTCCACCTGGAGGAAGCCCTCGTCCGCGCCGACGCCCGCGTGCGGCAGGAAGGCCAGCGTCGTCGCCTCCACGCGCAGCAGGTTGCGCCAGGCCTCGTCCCGTGGGCGCCGTTCCTCCTCCACGGGCGGCACTTCCGGGCCGTCCTCGGCCCATGCGGCGACCGGCAACAGCAGCCACAGCCAGACACCCCCACTTCGCGTCATTCGCATCCACGCCCCCTGGGAGAGACACCTCCGAGGAGAGCAAAGTGTCAGGGACCGGGGTCATGGACCGCAAGCGGGTCGGCCAAACGGATCGCGAGTCTTGAGCGCATGGGATTGGCCGCTCGCGTCCGTGTGCCGCACGCTTCACAGCGCCGCCTCCCACTGTCGACCTTCACCTCCCGGGTGGCTACGGGGCGCGCCGTCGTCCGAGCCATGGCGCTCCTCCCTAAGAGGGGTGACACCTGGCGCTCAGGCCATATTTGCTGCCTGAGAAAAAACAAAAGCCCAGCAACCCCGTAGGCTTGCTGGGCTTTCAGTGGCGAGGAGTACGGGACTTGAACCCGTGGCCTCCGGCGTGCGCCGAGGCTCGATGCTGTCCTTACTGGACGGCGCGGAGCGCGGGCGGCTCGTCCGTCAGCGACGTCAGGATGCGGTCGCCCTCGGTCTCGTCGATGGGCACGAAGCGGCCGAGGTCGTCCCGGTAGGCGTGAACCTGGGCCGCCCCGATGTCGAACCACCAGCCGTGCAGCCGCAGCGTTCCCGCCGCGAGCCGGTCGCGCACGATGGGGTAGGTCTTCAGGTGCTCCAGCTGCTCCAGGACGTTCAGCTGGGAGAGGCGATCCGCGTCGGGCAGCCCCTCGCCCACCTGGGTGTTCTTCTCCCGCAGCGCCTTGAGCGAGGGCCTTCCGTGCGCGAGCCACTGCTCGAGGTTCGGTGCGCCGTCCACGGCGCCTCCGGCAAGGATGGCCTTCATCGCGCCGCAGCTCGAGTGTCCGCAGACCACGACGTCCTCGATGGGCAGGAAGCCCAGGGAGAATTCGATGGCCGCCGCCTCCCCGCGGTCCGCCGAGGGCTGGCCACCGGGCCTGGCCGGCGGAACGAGGTTGCCCACGTTGCGCACGGTGAAGAGGTCACCGGGATCCGTGGAGACCAGCAGGTTGGGCACCACGCGGCTGTCCGAGCAGCTGATGAAGAGGCAGTCGGGGGATTGCCCCTTCGCGAGCCGCGCGAAGGTCGCCCGGTACGAGGGCAAGGTGTGGCGCTGGAAATCGAGCAGGCCTCTGATGAGCTTCTTCACTGCACACCTCCGGGGGAGAGAGTCGAAACGTGATGAACGGGGGAGGAATGGGATGGAGCGGCAGCCCCTGAAGTGGGGGCCGCACGCGCGCTGCGTCGAGTCCAGACATCCTCGAGCGGCTCCATGCTCACGGTGCCGCCCGTCTTGCGATACGTGTCCGCCCAGCTCTCGAGCGCCTCGAAGCCGGAGTGGTCGAGCGTGTTCACCGCCACGTCCACCTCCACCCGGGAGCCCGCGGGAACCTTCGCGAGCGCCGTCGACAGCTTCGGCACGCCGACGAACGTCAGCGCTCCGCTGATGCAGACCTGGTGAACGCCATTGGCGGCGCGGATCTCCACGCGCACCTGGCCGAGCTGCCACAGGAGCCGGAGGATGGCCGCGCCGAGTCCCAGACCGATGCCCGCGAGCAGGTTGATGCCCACGACGCCGGCCACGGTGATGAGGTACACGGGCAGCTCACCGCGGTGCCGCAGCTCCCGGATGTGGGCGAGGTTCACGAGCTTCAGGCCCACGTGCACGAGCAGGCCGGCGAGCACTGTCAGGGGCACGTACGCCGCCAGACTCCCCAGCAGCGTGATGAAGGCGAGCATCCACACCGCGTGAAGCACCGCGGACCAGCGCGTCTTCGCGCCGGCGTTGATGTTCGCCGCGCTGCGCACGATGACGCCGGTGATGGGCAGACCGCCGACCAGACCGGAGAGGGTGTTCGCCACGCCCTGCGCGAGCAGCTCGCGATCCAGGTTCGCCCGCGGGCCCGTGTGGAGCTTGTCGGTCGCCACCGCGCTCAGGAGCGACTCGGCGCTCGCCACGACGGCGAGGGACAGCACGGCCACGAAGAAGGCGCCCCACATGGAGCCTTCCGGAAGGGCCGGCAGCTTGATGGCCGACAGCGCATCCGCCGCCAGCTGCACCCGCGCCACGTCCGCGTTCATCACCGCCGCGACCACGGTCCCGCCCACGACCGCCACCAGCGGCCCCGGGACCTTCTTCAGCCGCCCGTTCGGCAGGAACCCCCACGCGATGAGGACTCCCAGCGTCATCAGGCCCAGCAGCGTGGCCGCTCCATGAAGGTTCAGCACCTGCCCGGGCAGCTCCCGCAGGTTGTTCCAGGCATTGCTCTGCGGAGAGCCACCCAGGACGATGTGGACCTGCCCCAGCACGATGAGAATGCCGATGCCCGCGAGCATTCCGTGGATCACGGCCGGCGAGATGGCCAGCGCCGAACGCGCCACCTTCAGGCCGCCGAGCGCCACCTGCACGAGTCCCGCCGCGGCCACCGCCGCGCACGTCACGGCGAAGCCCAGCTGCTGGATGAAGCCAAAGACCATCACCGCGAGGCCCGCCGCGGGGCCGCTCACGAGAAGCGGCACGCCACCCATGAGGCCCACCACCAGGCCTCCCACGACGCCGGCAATGAGGCCCGCCATGATGGGCGCTCCCGAGGCGAGCGCGATGCCCATACAGAGGGGCAGGGCCACCAGGAACACCACCAGCGAAGCTGGCAAATCCGAAGCGAGGATCGCCTTCAACGACGGCTTCGCCTCTGCTGCCTTTACATCCGAAGTCATTGCTTGAGCTCCCCTGTCATCCGCCGGGCCTCAGCCCGGGCTCGACGTGACAGGGGGGGCTACGCAATCGTTGTGCCAGCCCGTCCCGGGCACTTCCCGTCGGGGGCGTGGCGCTTCAAGAGCAGGCGATGAAAGAAACTTGAAGCCCGCGGCCCGGACGATGAACGAATTTTAAAGTCCTTCACTCCGAGGGCGGGTTCTCCTCCAGACGGCGGAGGAAGGTCGGATAGGAAAGACCCAGTGCGCGGGCCGCCTCCATGCGCCTGCCTCCGAGCTGCTCGAGCACGTGGCGCACATAGAGCCGCTCCACTTCATCGAGCGACCGGGGTGGGCCTGACACGGAGAATGCGTTGGGGTCGACCGCGGCCGGCGCGCCGCCTCCCTTGGCGAGCGACTGCAGCTCGAGCGCGGGCCCGCCTTCGAGCACGAGCGCTCGCTCCAGCACGTTGCGCAGCTCCCGGACATTGCCGGGGAACGGATAGCTGAGCAGGCGCTCCTCCGCGGCGGGAGAGAAGGGGACCGGGCGACGGCCGAGCTCCGAGGAGAGCTCCTGCACGAGCGTCCGTGCGAGCGGCAGCACGTCCTCGCGACGCTCGCGCAAGGGGGGCACGTCCACCCGGAACACGCTCAGCCGGAAGAGGAGGTCCTCGCGAAAGCGCCCGGCGGCGACCTCTGCTTCGAGGTTCTTGTTGGTGGCCGCCACGATGCGCGCGGTGCTCGTGAGCTCCGTCGTCCCACCCAGTCGCCGGAAGGCCCCCTTGTCGAGAAACGTGAGCAGCTTCGCCTGGAGCGCGAGCGGCAGCTCACCCACCTCGTCGAGAAAGAGGAGCCCATCGCTCGCGAGCTCCACGAGCCCGCGCCTCGCCGTCTTCGCATCCGTGAAGGCGCCGCGCTCGTGCCCGAAGAGCTCGCTCTCCATCATCGTGTCCGGGAGCGCGGCGCAGTTGATCTGCACGAAGGCGCCCTGCTTCTGGCGCAGGGCGTGGAGGTGGCGGGCGAGCACCGCCTTCCCGGTGCCGGTCTCCCCGAGCAGCAGGACGGGGCTTCGCGGAGTGGTGGCGATCCGCTCCAGCATCTGGAGGGTTCGCTGCATCGCTGGCGAGCGGGGCTCCGCCATCCGATGCCGTCCTTCAAGGACGCTTTCCGCCTGGCGCAGCCGTTCCTGGAGCTGGAGGTCGCTTGCCGCGCGGCGTGCGCGCAACACCAGGTCGTCAATCTCGACCGGCTTGCTCAGGTAGTCGCGAGCACCCGCGCGGATGGCTTCGACGGCGCTCTCGATATCTCCGTGCGCGGTCACCATCAGCACGACGGTCCCCGGAAGCTGGGCCCGCAGCTCGGGCAGGAAGACGAGCCCATCTCCGTCCGGCAGCCTCCGGTCCAGCAGCACGAGGTCCGGCGCCTCTGCGGCGAGCGCGGCGCGGGTCTCATGTAGCGAGCGCGCGACCCGGACGCGAAAACCCTCCTGGCTCAGCATGGACGCCGCGAGCGAGGAGAAGGTCCTGTCGTCATCGACGAGCAGCAGGGAGGTGCTCATGAGGCCATTTTCTCAAGCGGAAGGCGAACCGTGAAGCGGCTGCCTCCGGGCACGCGTGTATAGGAAACGCTTCCGCCATCATGCGCGCGGATGGCCGTGCGCACCATCGGAAGCCCGAGCCCGATCCCCCTCGAACGGCCCACCGCGAATGGCTCCCAGAGCCTGGGCTCGAAGGCCGGGGGCACTCCTCCCGCGTTGTCCTCCACGACGAGCACCACCTCTCCGTCTTCGCGAAGGATCCGGACCTCGACGCGAGGCGTCGGCTGCTGGCCTGTGTCATGAGCCACGGCCCCGGCTTCGACGGCGTTGCGGATGAGATTGTCGACAGCGGAGACCAGCAGCGTCGGGTCCCCCTTCACGAAGAGTCCCTCCTGCAGTGTGGTCTCGATGGTGACATCCGCTGCTTCCGGCAGGAGCCGCACGGCTTGAAGCGCGTCCTGGACCAGCAGGTGCATCTCACAGCTGCGCCGCTGCGTGGACTGGGGGGAGGCGAAGCTCAGCAAGGAGCGGGCGAGGTGGCCGAGCCGGTCCGCCTGGGAACGCAGCGCCTGGACTGGCAACGTCGTCTCTCCTCCTTTCGCGCGAATCATGCTGAGCGCGGCCTGCATGCTGTTGAGCGCGTTCTTCACCTCGTGGGCGATGAGCGAGGAGGCGGTGCCGAGCGCCGCCATCGTCTCCTGGCGCCGCAATTGTTCTTCGGCGGCCATCAGCGAACGGTAGGAGCGGCGCAGGAGCACCGTGAAGAGCAGGAGCACTCCGCCGAGCAGCGCGGTGTGAAAGCCGAGCTGGCCCAGGTAGCGGCGCTTGAGCAGCGCGCGGTCCCGCGCCTCGTCCTCGAGCACGGCGAGCAGCATCTCGGTGCCGGGAACGAGCGCCGCCGCGCCGAGCAGCCGCGTGCCTCCGAGCGTGATGGCCCCGGGAGTCTCCACCAGCGGGCGAAGGTGTGCGGCGAGCTCCGGCTGTCGCAGGAGTGGCGGGGGCGTTGCCGGGAGGAGGAGCCGGCCGCGCTCGCCGAGCAGCGCGACCATGGACTCGTTCGTCCCGCGATGGACCGGGAGCAGCTCGCTCGCCGTCGCGAGCTCGCCCACGAGGAGTCCCACGACGCGGTCGTCGCGCACGATGGGGACCGCGACCGCGATGAGGCCGCCGCCTTCCTCGTCCAGCAGTCCGACCGACGCGGCCCGCTTCTCCACCATCCGCCGGAACCACGGGCGGGAGGTGAGCGGTGTGCGCCCGAGCGGCATGTTCACCGGGTCGCTCCAGATGCGCTGGCCGTTCGCTGACACCAGCGCGACTCCCGCCGAGAAGAGGGACGTGTGGCCGAAGGCGTTCTCGAGCAGCGCCACCTCGGGTCCTCCTGCTCCATCCTCGGGTCTGAGTGACGGGTGCTCCGCCAGCCGTTGCAGCTCCGAGCGCAGCAGTCCGAGATGCGCGCCCAGTGCCTGTGCCTGGAGGCCCGCGCGGTCCGACAGGTGAACGAGGAGCTCGCCCTCCGCTGCCTTCACGTCCGCCTGGTAGGTCACGAAGGGACTGACGAAGGCGGCGCACCAGAGGAGCATCAGACCGACCACGGCGGACTGGCCCGCTTTTCTCTGCGTGCGAAGAAGCTCGCCCGGTGGGGGCACGAGAGAGGTCAGGGAGGGATGGGCCGGGGGCGGCGACATGGGCCCATCATCAACACATTTCGACCCGCTCTGTGTGGCCGCGGTGAAGGCCTCTAGACGCCCAGGGCGACGAGTAGCTCGTCCAACTGCTCGAACGTCTCGACCATCCCACAGGTGCTCCCGGAGGCGATGGCACCGTCGAGAGCTTCCTTCGAGGGATAGAGGTCGTGCACGACGACCCGTGTCTTGCCGTCTTTCTCCTCGAAGGTCACCGTGGTGACGGCCCCCTCGGCACTCTCCTCATTCGTCCAGGCGAGGCGCGAGTGCGGCGTCACTTCGATGTACCTACCGAAGAACGCCATCGGCTGCTCCGCGGCAGGGTGGCCGAACACGAAACGGTACGTGCCCCCGACACGGACATCGGCCTCGCAGGAAATGAAGGAAATCCCAAACGACTTCGGTGCCCACCACCGCTTGAGCAGCTCGGGCTGGGTCCACGCCTCGAAAATGATGCGCGCCGGGCCGTTGACGGTTCGCGTGACGACGAACTCGCGCTCGGATTTCCGTTCCGTCGTGGTGACGTTCTTCACGGGTTCACTCTCTGTTCTTGCGTCCATGGACCTTCTCCTTTTGTTCCAGTGAAGCGTGAGACCCAGATCTAGTAGGAGTTGTAAGACTCCGAGCGCACCCAGAAGGTGGCGCTGTAGTTGAACGGCTCGGCCGCGAAGTGGGTGACCGCGTACCAGGGCCGGCGTGCCGTGTTCGGGTTCGCGAGCGCGATGCCGCTGCTGGACACCGCGCCGAACTGCACGAAGGTGACTGGATCCTCCAGCGACGCGGACGCGCTGCACGTCGTGCCCACGCACGACACGTAGATGCCAATGCGCAGCTTCCATACGCCGTTCAGCGCCGCTTTGTCGAACGACACGCAGTGCCGGATGTCCGACCCGTAGATGTCATTCCATGCGAACCGCTCGATGGCGAACTCCACCTTCGAGTCCGACGGGTCCGCGGGGCAGCTCGGGTGCGACGCGGTGTCGATGCGCCCCAGCGCGATGCCGATGCCACCGTTCGGTGCGTTGGTGCCGAACGCACCGCTGGAGATGAAGGGTTGGCCGTTCGCGAAGCCGCTGATGGCGATGTGCTCGCTGCTGGACTGCAGCAACTGCGTCGCCGCGACATCCACTTCGATGTACTGCGAATCTCCCACCGCGCCCGCCGGCTTCATGGCCGCCGCACCCAGGCGCGACGCGCCACAGAGCCCCGGTGCGCAGGGTGGGGTGAGGGAGAAGCTCGTTTGCGCGGACGCGGACGCGCCCCAGGACATCACCGCCACGACGAGACCCCGAATCAATGACATGCGCATGGACGTTTCTCCGGTGAGCTGGCCGCGGGATGGGGGCATGACTCAGGGATAGCACGGGCTCCAGGCTCAATTCCTCCCTACGCATCGCCACCGTGGGTTTCCCATGACAAGGCAATGCGAGTACGCTCTTTCTGAAAGAGGAGCGTAAAGCCATGCGAACCCAGATGAAGAAGTCCGCTCTGCTGTCCTTGCTGTCCGGGCTGCTGCTGGTGGCCTGTGGCGACGTCCGCGACTCAAGCCCCACGCCCGTGGGCACCTCCGAGGCCGCGGTGTGCTCCGACGGGAGCTGTACGTGTATCGCACCGGATTGCGACGCCCTGAACTTCGTGAAGTGCGGGAATAACGGCAGCACGACGGCGTGCTCCTGGTTCGACGGAAGCACTTGCAGGACCGCCACCTGCAGCTGTTCGAACAAGCGGTGGATCTGCCCCTGAGGGGCAGCGACCCTCAGCCGGGACCCGCCAGGCGCGACAGCTCACGCCACTTCTGCATCGAGCGGCGGAAGTGTTCCTCCGGTGGGTCCTCGATGCCGAAGGTGTGGAGCATCACGGGGCCTTCGTAGCCGGCCCGGTGCAGGGGGAGCAGGTATTCGGTCCCCACGTCGAGGCTGCCCCGGTCCAGCGGTTGGATGACTTCGGGCCAGGTGGAGGCGTTGGGGTCGAACTCGCGCGCGGCGCCGTGGATGCTCACGAGGGCGAGCTGGGGGGCGGCGGTGGTGATGACCTCCGCCAGCCGGTCGCGGTTTCCCGCCCTGAGCTCGTGGCAGAGGTGGAGCGAGGTCTTCAAGCGGGGACGGTCGACCGCGGCCATCAGCGCGAGTGACTCCTCGACGTTCTCGATGGCCTCGCCGTCGTGCGGGTACAGGACGACGTCCACGCCGTGCGCGGTGGCCAGGTCCACCACGTCACGAACCGAGGCGACCATGGCCGCCTTCGCGTCAGGAGGACCGTTCAGGATGAGCCACAGCGCGGTCCGCCTGGGCGCGAGCGTCGCCAGAATCCCGTTCAGCTCTTCACGGTCCCAGGCCGTGTCGAAGGGCAGGCCGAAGAGGACGGCGGGAAGATGCACCCGCCCGGACTCCACCGCGGGCTGGCGGGCATAGCTGTCAAAGGCCTCGCGGCCCGGCCAGAAGAACGTCACCCCGGAGTAGCCAAGCGAGTCGAGCAGCTCCACCTGCGCGGCGACTGGCCGCGACTCCAGCGTGAAGTTGAACGCACCGAGCGGAGCCTCGGGTGGTTCCAATCGCCGTGGCTCGGCACAGCCCACGAAGGCCAGGAGCAGCACGGGTGCGAGCCACCTCGGCCATGCGCCCCGGTTGGAATCGAAAGCGTTCGTCCGCATCGCCCGGGATTGAACTTCGGGGGAAGGGGGACAATCCAGGCCCGAACCGCGTGATGCAGCCAGGAGAGTGGCCGAAAAAAGCGAAGAGCCCAGAACCTTTCGGCTATAGGCCCTTCTCAGTGTCGAGGAGTACGGTACTTGAACCCGTGGGCAGGGCGATAGGAAACCTCAAGCAGGACGCGCTGCTACACTCTATCGCCTTTATTTCGCTCAGGTTCGTCATCCCGCCCCGTTCCACACCGTTCCTATGTGTGCCGCCGGGAACCACGCTGGAGGGGCACATGTCATGCTCTCGCTGCACTACTAGCTACCGGGGCTCTGGTGGAGTGTCCCGGCAAGTCGGCTCGATGCGAGTCCCCTGGTGCACTTAGCTTGGATTGGCTCGGGAGTGGGTGGCGGGGCTTTCTTCGGCTCCGTCCCCTGGATGATAGGAGATTCGGGAGCCTGTTCCTTCGCCTTCCATCTCTCGGGCTTCTTCGCCTTGCTACATTCCTGAACATACTGCGAATATCTCGGGCACCATGGCGCAAATCTAAGTCTTCAGACTAGGAGAACACCTTGCCAGCAACAGCCGACACAATCGCCGCCTCGGCGCAGGTTATCGCCAGCAACATGATGGTTGTTCATCGAATTGCCGATGAATGCAAGACGTACTATGCGGGCCAAGTTACTCCTGACGGGATTGTTCATTGGCTTCTACAGTTCAGGGAACCAGCAGCCGTTCAGATCGCGCTCCGCCTTTTGGAGAACATACACTTTATAGACGAGTCGCGACTTGGCCATCTCCTGCTTTCGGCTATTAACAAAATCCCTGTTGCGCACCGAGAGTCGGCGATCTTTGTGCCGGCAGGCAAGGTTCACGATAGTGCCTCGCATGTCGGGTACGTTCTCTCGAAAGCGCTCGGCTACCCTGAAAAAGAATTGAGTCGGCGCCTCATGGGGTTGACGGAGATTGAGGAACTTCTCAAACAATCATCCCCAGTTTCTTCCATTGTGTTTTTCGATGATAATTTGACATCCGGCATTCAGCTTAGAAGGTTTTTTCGAGAGCTTTATCCTTCATTTGAAGGAGAGCGCGAGCATGTGAGTCGACCTTGGTCGCAAGAGGCGTTAGATCGCCTGAAGATTACTCCGATTTACATAGTTGTTGCAGTGGAGTTGTCAGAAGGAGCAACTGATGTCCAGGCTGCTGCAAGGGATTTGGGGCTTTCCGTTGTTGTTTATTCGGGTCGAAAAGATTTTGTAAAATGGCTTGAGTATGGAGGAGTTCTTTGGGCGAGTAGAGAAAAGGCGCAAGAAGCTGTTGGTCTTGTGTCGAAAATATCGAGAGGGTTGTTTTCCGATAAGACAGGATGGAGCCAGGAGACGCTGAATTCTCGGCTTTTGGGGTATGGAAATCTCCAAAAGCTGACTGTGCTTCAGCACTCAACGCCCAAGAGCCTCTTGCCACCGTTTTGGAAGTTTGGACAGTTCGGTGGAAACGACTGGTTTCCGCTCTTTGCCGATCGCGGCGAATGGGAAAAATATTCTGCGCGCATTGTGAATGCGGATCCTCCGATACGCGCGTTGGCTCGTATGATTGCGACTGGGGCATTCGGTCATACAGCCCCATCCAACTCTGCTTTCATTTTGATTGAAGGCGAACCAGTAACAAAATTTGATGTCAGTCTTCCTGATTCAAGCTCTGTTAAGGGGGCGTTTGATCATCTTGTTACATGTCTCCCCCCGCTTCCGTTGAGTGCTTCGGGTCTCGATTATATGAAGACGGTAGCAACGGTGGCCGGAAGTGCTCTGTCGAGCGTACTAGGTGTCGCGCTGCCGAGTGCGCAGGCGCCTACGCAAGAGCAACTAGATCAGTACAATCAGAAGGTGGATGAGTATGCCAAATCCATAGGTGATAAGTGGGCTCCGGCGATTTCGAAAGCAGTTAATTATGTGGTGAAGAGCTTTTCTGTTCCGTTGAGAGTTTATAATGATGGCACGAGAAAGGCGACTAAGACCTTTCTTCGGTTGGAACTTCCTGAGGGGTTGACGTGGTCTCCCAACAGATCTTCATTCCCAATTCCACCTGGTGTCCCCGAACGCCCCACGAGCCCAGCGACATTCAAGATCCCTTCATTCTCCAGTGAAACGGAAATCCGTCGCCAGTGGCAAGTGAAGCTCACTTCTGGCAGTCAATTGGATGGGGTTCTCGAGGCGGATGCAGATGCGAGCGAAATTAGGCTGTCTCGTGACAGGGGTCGCACGTTGCTGAGTGTCCATTTCGGAAGCATCCTGCAGGGGACTTTTAGAGATCGCACTATTGCATTTCTTTTCGCGGAGACTGCTGGGTCGTTTAGTGTTGCGTATAAGCTTTACTGTGAGGAGGTTGCCTATCCCGCTGAGGGTATTTTTGTTCTTAATGTGCGCCGTGCGGCGTCTTCTCCTGCAGAGGTTTTTCGCATGCTAGACTTTGACTAGTGGTAGTTGAGGATGAGGCCTGGGCATGCGTGAGCCCCAAGGGGTTCCGCGACGTGTCCAATTGGCCGAGAGTGTCACTGCCACGGCGGTTGAGGCGGGTAGCCGCAGTAGACGGACCATGCAGTTGCGTCCTGTGGTCGCACGATCAAGAGCGCCTCGTGCATGGCCTGGAAGAGAGCGGCGTGGTAGCCAGGCTGCGGCGTGACGCGTCTGCCTTTACTTATCAGCGCCAGTGATACAGGAAGGACGCTCCGGGAACGAAGGCGGGAGTGTCCTGTCCCTTCAATTGCGTTCCGGCGAGGATCCCCAGGTCCACGGACCACCGCGGCCCCATGAACCGCGCGCCCGCCGTCGCGAAGGCGAACGCGTCGGACATGGCGGGCACCGGTGAGATGGCGACTTCCCCCGCGAAGCCCCAGTGCTCGCTGACTCGCAGGAAGCCTCCCACCATGGGCAGCACCATCAAGCCCCCGTTGTCATCCCGGGCCCAGACGTAGATGGGTTGGACCGTGAGGGAGAGGTTCGCGTCGGCCGTCCCGTAGGTGAGGGTGCCGTAGGCGGAGGCGGCGTTGTGGAGCCCCTGCGAGCCAGGGAAGTCGCTGTCATAGGTGCCGCCCTGCATGCCGAACGCCAGATGCAGCTTCTCGGTCAGCGGCGTGGACACCTTGATGCCCCCCATGAGGCTGAAGGCCGTGTCGCCGTACACCAACTGGAACGGGGTCGCCGTGGCCAGGTGCACGGACACGCGCTCGCTCAGGCCCACCTGCGCGACGGTGACGAAGAACGCCTGCTGTCCGACGAAGCCCTCTCCCGCATGCAGCGGCAGCGCTGTTGAACCGAGCAGCCCGCGCGTGCGGGTGGGGTTCTCGAACCAGCCTTCGGCGGACGCAGCGCCAGGGACGGCCAACGACAACAGGAGCAAGCAGATGAATCGTGGTGCCATGATTTCCCCCTTGGCTCAACGCCAGTGAAACAGGAACGAAGCCCCGGGGAGCACGGAGGGTTTGTCCGTGTCCTTCCATTGCTGCTCGGCGAGGAGCCCCAGGTCCAGGGACCACTGGCGCCCCATGTACCGCGCGCCCGCCGTCGCGAAGCCGAACGTGCCGCTGATGCCAGCGACCGGTGAGAGCGCGACCTCCCCCGCGAGGCCCCATCGCTCTCCCAGCCGGACGAAGCCGCCCAGCATGGGCAGGACCATCAGGCTTCCGGAGTGGTAGGTCCCCCAGGCGAAGAAGGGCCGGACCGTGAGCGACACGTGTGCGTCCGCGGTCCCATAGGTGAGGATGCCGTAGACCGAGACAGCGTTGAGCGTGTCCAACAGATAGAGGCCGGTGTCGAAGCTGCCGCCCTGGACGCCGAACGCCAGATGCAGCCGCTCTGTCAGCGGGCTCGATACCTTGATGCCTCCCAGGAGGCTGAAGGGGACGTCGTCGAAGGCACGGCCCATCGAATAGACGAAGCCGGCCGATGCCACGCTCACCGACACGCGTTCGCTCAAGCCCACCTCCGCGACGGTGAAGAGGAGCGCCTGTTGTCCGACGAAGCCCTCTCCCGCATGCAGCGGCAGCGCCGTTGAACCGAGCAGTCCGCGCGTGCGGGTGGGGTTCTCGAACCAACCCCGGGCCGCTGCCGGAGCCAGCTCCTCGGCGCTGACGGAGGCGCCAGGGAGGGCCAACGTCAACATGAGCAGGCAGATGCGATGTGGCGTCATGGGTCCCCCGTCGTGGTGGCGGCCCCATACGCAACCACCATGCCAGGGAGGCCCTGCTCAGGAATCGGGGAGCCGGTGCTCCACCGCGGTCAGCGGAGTGCTGACATGCGAGTCATGCCGCCACGGATTCCCAGCACGTGGCCGTGCTGACGCGGGCAGAGGGCCTTCCCGGCCCCTCCGCTTCAGAATGGCCGTTCAATCAGCGTCGAGGTGTCGTGTTGGTCGGAGTGGGCGCTGAGAGCCGCCCCAGTCCTTCGAGCTGGGTGTGACACCGTTGGATGCTCTGCTTGTCTTGCACGCGCTCGAAGAGGCGCGCCGCTTCCTCGAAATGGATGCGGGCCATTTCCGGCAGTGCACGTTGGACGGACAGCCTGCCCAGCCCCAGGAGGCAGTTGGCCTCACCTCGGAGGGACCCCACCTGCTTCAGCAGGGGACGGGCCTGTTCATAGAGGGCCTGCGCATCGTTCAGGTTCGCGTGTTTGAGCGCGAGGTCTCCCAGGCTGCGAAGGCAGTGCGCCTTGCCGCGCAGGTTCCCCACTTCGGAAAAGAGCATCCGTGCTTCTTCCAGAAGTTTGGCCGAGGACTCGAGCTCACCCAGGCTGCGCAGGCAGTGTGCCTTGCCGAGGCGGTTTCCGGAGTGCCCGAAGAGGCGCTGCGCCTCTTCGAACTGGAGGCGCGCCTCGCTGACCTGTCCCCGGTCCAGTGCGACCTTTCCGAGGCCATGGATGCAGTTGGCCGCACTCAGAGGTGAGTTCGCCGCGTTGAAGTATTGAAGCGCTTTGCTGAAGCAGGACTCCGCCTCATCGAGCCGCCCCCCATCCAACGCGAGGGCTCCCAGTCCTCGGATGCTTCGCGCATAGCCGAGGGTCGCTCTCAGGTGCATGTGCTCGGGATCGAATCGCTCGAAGAGAGGCAATGCCTGTGTGAAGAGGCGCTCCGCATCCTGGTGCCGTGAGCGCTCTTGTGCGACCTGGGCTTCCACTTGGAGGCAGAGCGCCTCGCGAAGGAGATCTCCCTCCTTGCGCGCGACCTCCCGGGCCCGCCCGAGAATCGCCGGAGAGCCATACCCCGAGAACCGCCAGAAGTTGTTGAGTGCCAGCAACGGGTCGATGAACCGGTGCCCCTCGCGTCCCTGAATCCCTTCCAGGAACATGGCTTCGATATTCTCCACTTCGGGCCGGAGTCGTTCGATAGCAAGGGCCCCGAGGGAGCCGCCGACCTGGGGACCGAAGTGACTGGCAAGCCCGCTGTAATGCAGAAGGGTTCGTTCAAGGTCCGTGGGCTCTGGGGGAACGGCTCCCCGAAGGGCTTCGCGTACCAGGGCCTGAACACGCCTCCGGCCGGACGCGTCAACGTGGACAAACCCAAGCTTCGTCAACTCCGAGAGGGCGGCCTCTTCCATGGCAGGAAACAACAGGGAGAGATCTTCCCGTGAGGCACCCTCCGGTAGGTGGGCGAGGAGCGACAGCAACCGGAAGGCCTCCACCGTCAACCTCGACCTGATCCTCTCGGGCTCGATGAGGCTCTCCAGCCTCCTGGGGGAACCTGATGGCGGCTGGGTCTTGCGCATGACCCCTTGCCAGAGTTCCCCGAGGAGGTTGGCGTCGGGATGAAGGGCCAGCTGGCTCCTCGCGAGGCCCGCGAGCAGCTGGATATCGAGCGGCGCGACACCCTCGCCAATCAGCGCCAGGAGCGCCGGGTCGGTGACGTCGACCTGGGGGACCATTTGTTGGAGCAGGCTCTCCGACGCGGGCCCAGTCAGGGGCAGGACCTCAATCGCTCGCTGGGGCCTTCCCGTGCGCGGACAGGGCGGGTGCCTGCCCACGAGCACGAGGGTCAAGTCCTCCATCTGGGCGAGCTCCAACAAGTCCTGGGGGAGCAACCCCTCAGAAGCCTCGTCGACGCCATCGAGGACCAGCACGGCGGAGCCTTCTGAAAGGGCGGCAAGGATGCGGGCTCGCAAGTCGGAACCCGGCGCAACTTCCATGACTTCCGCCATGGCCCCGAAGAGGGAGTCCCCTCGGGTCCCGTCTCTGACGCGGACGAAGTACCTGGCGCTGCCATAGCGGTCGGCCACGCGCGGGTCATGCAGTGCCTCGATGAGGAGCCGGGTCTTGCCAATGCCTCCGCTGCCCGACACACACAGGATTGGCGGGTCGGCCGCGAGCAATGCCCCCACCACGTGTTCCATTTCGTCCGCGCGCCCGATGAAGGGCGACCCCTCACGCGCCGGAAGCCGCGGAGGAGGAATCGCACGGCGACGCGTTCCGACCGGAGTGCTCTCCGCTCCCTTGAGCCTGAACGCGGAGTCTGGCCAGCGTTGGTCTCGTGTTTGATCAAGATCGCTTCGGGCCTGCATCTTCGCGAGGGCTTCCTTGGGAAGCCACGGGAAGTCCTGCTCCAGGGAGGGCTTGGGCCCATGGCGGAGGATGACGTGGTCAAACCGCCTGGGCGACGCGGAGGCGAATCCCACTTCGTATTCACCGCCCATCCGAATGGGATCGCTCATGGCTCCGGGTCGATAGCGGACTCCGAGCGTGAACAGTCGCGAAACCAGGAAGCGGTTCAAGGTGCTGGCATTGCCGCTCAGCGGGTCTTCTGTCTGTCCATTGAGCACGGCCTCGATGCCGGGCCGCAACCGCTCCCGAAGCCAGTCGTCGAGCGCCTTCGGGACCCGCAGCGCGTGATAGCGCTCGGAGAGCGCGTCGGCGCGGACATGGCCGTCCTGGAGCTCGTCCTCGATCTCGAGCAACTCATCCTTCAGGGACTGGGGACAGGATGGGGTCAGGAGCTCCCGGAGCACCTTCTCCTGGCTGAACTCGCGGAGCGTGGCCCGGCAGAGATCCATCAGGCCGCCATCACCTGTGCCTGAGATGAGGATGCGGGTCTTCCGCTGGCGGCCGAATCCTATCTCCTGATCGAGCTCGTCGTTTTCCCAATAGGAGCGACGCCCTATCGCCGGCTCACGCCGCTCGACACCGAAACCCACCGCGAGGACCAGCGCGTCCACTGGCGTGGGAGGGGTGTAGCCTGTCGAATCATTCCATCCGACGCTCTTCAGGCCTCCCTCTGGAAGAAGCGTGGGATGGATGTCTCCAGCGCCCAGGTGAACCGCAAGCTCCACACCCTTCGTGGTCCGCACTGCGTCCCATGCGCTCCGGAGTTGCTCCACGACCTCATGAACCCTTCCCGCCGTCCAGTTGAGCACGGGAAGCTGAGCGGAAGGTTCCTCGGACCCCGGCGCGGGCCAGTCATAGAGATGGGGGTGAATCCAGCGGGTGCGATTCTCCGCGAGAAGGGGCAGGAGCACGTTCTGTTGCTCCAGCACGTCCACCCTGCACCCGCGCAGCGCCGCTCCAGCGGCGAAGGTCATTCCACCCGCGCCCGCGCCGACCACCACCACCCGGGAGCCCGGCTTGAGCCGTTTGCGCTCGAACAGGGCGTGGACGAGGTTCAGCGCCCGGACCTGCTGGGAGTACAGGGTGACGCGTCGCTCGAAGCACCCCAGCAGGAAGACGCCTCTCAGCGTGGGGACTTCCATGTGCTTGAGGATGTCGCGCAGGTGGTTCCGCATGAGTGTCTACCCGTCTGGTGCATCTCGTCCGTTCGCGCCGCCGCCCGCCTGTCAGTGCGGTACTCCAGAAGCCTGTCCCCGTGTCCCCGAAGGTGAAGCAATCCGCGGGTCGTCCTTCCGGAGGTCCGCCTCGCTCAGCATGATGGAGTGGGCGGGTTCCAGGAAGCTGCTCAATCGTTTATTGAGTTCGTAGAGCACGCCTTCCGCGATGGCGGCCGCGGTTCCCTCCCATTCGAAGTCAGCCGGTTGCGCCTGCGCATCTTCCGTGAGCGAGCGGTGGCAGACGCTGTAGGCCACAATCTCCGCCAGGAGCGCACGGAAGTGGAGTGAACCCTGGCCCGGGTAGCCGTCCTCCTCCGAGCCCAGGTAGCGCGCGATGGAGGGGTGCCGTCCGGCGATCTTCAGCAGCCAGGGCTTGTTCTCGTTGCTGGCCCACCTGGCGCGGTAGTGCACGTAGTCCTCGGGGACGATCTTGATTTCGATGCGCGGCATGCCGTCCTTGGAGACGTGGACCTGGGTGGTGGCCCGTTGCCCATTCACCTTCGCTTCGAGCTCGACCGTCGAACCGGGCCTTCTTCCTTCGACGACCACGCGCCCTTCCGCGTAGTTGGTCCCCGTGACGGGGCGCAGCCAGCAGTCCCCCAGCACCACCACCCCGTCTTCATCATGGGAACGGATGACGGCCTGGGTGTCCGTGGGGACGAGTTGGGGGCAGCGGGCAAGGAGCTTCAAGCGTCGCTGTTGGCCCACTCGGACTGAGTACGTCTTGCGTTCAAACTCCAGCGGCATCCCGAAGAGATGGTCAAGCGACGTGGCCCCAATCACCTTGACGGAAGCCCGGGCCGTCAGCCCGCCAGCCATCGCGGTGAGAACGATTCCCACCGCGGGCCGAATCCCCCGAGCGTGGAAGACACCCACGAGCCGCGCCCCATCCCTTTGATCCGCGACCAGATGAATCAGCTCCGTGTCGAGCTGGAGCGCTTCAGGGGCGCTACAGCTGACCGTCACCACCTCGCCCGGCTTGAAACGCGACGTCCGGGCGAAGAGCAGGAACTCCCGCTCATCGCCTACCCGTAGCGCCGAGACGAGCGGCGAGATGGTCAACTCACTGGTGGGGCCTGGAGCCGGCCCCTTTTCACCAGTGAGGGGCCCGGTGCGCTCCTCCGTCCGAGAGAACAGGAAGCGGCTGGCCATCTCCCCCAACTTGTCGAGTCTCCTCCGGGTGTCCTCGCTGCTGATGTCCTCGCTTCGGGCACGCTCGGACTCGAGCTCCTTGGCCAGCAGTTCCCGCAGCACCTCGCGCGGCTTGCGGAAGAGGGCTTCAACGAAGGGGTGGCTGAGCTGGAGCCCGTAGCGCCGGCTCGGATCGATGATGGTGGTCGGATTGTTCAGCGGGTGAACTGTTCGCTTACGGAGTCGCTCGTCGTATTCGCGGAGCATCCGGTCGATGTCGGGGCACTCGATGCGGCCGAAGAAGTACGCAACCCGTGGCTCCTTCTTCAGCTCCTCGAAGATGATGTTCTGATGGATGGCGCGGGTGCTCTTCACCAGGAGCCCCATCTGATGGAACCGGGGCCGTTCGTCAGTCAATGGCGCGGGCGCCCTGAAGATGGACACGCTGGCCTTCACCCCGGCGTAGCCTTCGACCGCGTACGTCTCCTGGTATACGCGCCGTCCCTCTGGCGGCCTGGAGATGAGCCGCCGCCCGGTGCTGGGCTTGCCTCGCTCCCGGAGGGTGACGACCGTGGGCGAGCCTTCGGCCAACAGGTCACGCAATGCGAAGTGCAGGGGAAGGTTCTCGAAAAGGCTGTCGAGCCTCGGCAACGTCACGTTCTCGTCCAGCACCAGGGTGACCGAGGTTCCATTCCTCCTGATTCCCCCCATGCTTTCGCGCAATCTCTGCGTGGCCCTGGCCCTATCCACCAGGAGCGTTAGCTTGAGGTCCCTGCCGAGCTTGCACTTGTAGTGGTGGCCGTTCTTGATGGACTCGTAGGTGAGATCTCCGAGCGCCGTGCAGTCCTTGGCGCCACGCCCCATGACGCCGCGATTGCCCTCCGCGCTCTGGCGTCCTCCAAGGTGGCCAAGCTTCTGCTCCATGTCTCTGGCGTCCATGCCCTCGGCATGATCTCGGATGATCAGCGAGGAGGGCAGGCCGCCGCGCCTCTCGTGATGTTCGATGAGGATGGGGCCGCCATCCCGTTCCAGGTGGTGGGTCTGGAAGAGGCGGTCGTATGAGTCGTCGGCGTTGGTCAGGAGTTCGGCCAGTGCGTCGTAGACATCGCCTATCGCGTAGCCACGGTTGAAGAGGAGGTATCGGCGGTCAACCTGGATATCGACGGCTTTTCCGATGGCGAGGGTCATGACGTTTCCTCCCAGGCGGGAGACAGATGGGGGCTCACCTCGGTGAGCTGGGGGAAGGTCCGGGCGCAGGCATCCAGGAATTGGATGATGTCCGCGTCGTTCGTGAGCTCCGCGAGGGACCGGAGCTTGTCGAAGCGGGTCCTGACCACTTCCTGTGAGGCATCCGGCCGGATGTGTAGGAGATCGGCGAGTTGGTACCAATCCTCCACCGACACGTGGGCGGTTCCGCGGAAGGAGCCGAAGAGCGGGTGCGGGTAGATCTGCCGCCGGAAGCGCTCCAGATCCTGCTTGGGGAGGATGTGCCGAGGCGCTTGCTCCGCGCTCTCATGCTCTCGCAGCTCGTCCTGTAGCCACTCCGCGTTGGCTTGCAGCCAACGGACCCCCTCGGTGGTGAGCCGCCAGCCATCCTTCCTGGGGTCCACGGCATATCTGCCAGCCACGAGGTGTCCCAGTGCGCGCTTCTTCGCGTCCTCCAAGGCGGTCTTCGCGATGTATTTGTCCGGGAAGTGTTGGTACTTCGGCAGCCTCCAGCAGAATCGGTCCGGGGCCAGGTCGAAGGCCTTCGCGGCGATCTCCTCACTGTGGATGGGGTGCCTGGCCCCGTTGAGCAGGCCGAGCGCGTAGACGACCAGTTCGACATTCGTCAGCTCCCGTTTGCCCTTCTCGCTCGCCATGGCTCATCCCTCCCTTTCGTGCAGGAAGTTCCATCCTTGTGGGGTGGCCTCATAGGAGACATGGGTCCCCTCACGGACCCGGTTCGCGAGGCCCAGGTCCGCCATCCTGGAGATCACCCCGGAGCGCTGGGTGGCGATGAAGGTCGACTTCAGTGCGCGCCGCGAGTGTCGTTGCGCCAGTTCCCTGTCCAGGGCCTCCGGCGTGGTGGCTCCGTCCCGGATTGCCCGCAGCACAGCCCGATAGGCCCACGCTTCAATGGGCACCCAGCGGACGATGTGTTTCAGGAGCAAGGCTTTTTCTTCAGGGCCCAATCGCACGCTCGAGCCCGGTTCTCCTCCATCCAGGACCGGACTGGAGAGGAGCGCGAAACGCCAACCCGGTTCCGTCAGTGAGATCCGGTCCGCCCCGACAGGACCGGCCAGCTTGAGCCCCGCGAGCAATCCCGTCATCTCACCGGCCTGGGACAGCGCTCCAACGAACTGGTTGGCGTACCGCCGCAGGCCCTTCCACTGATCGCCAGTCAGAACGGGGAAGGCCGTGGCGAGCCAGTCATCGCGTGCGCGTTGTGCACGCCTGTCCCATTCCGCCAATTGCCCACCGAGTGACATAGCGCTTCGGGCGATGTGGTCCGCGGCCTCATCGAGCCGGATGCCGTCGGGATGTGTCTGATGCAGATGGGCGAGCGCACGGCAGCTCGCCTTGCCCGGAAGAAGCCTGTTGAGTTGGCCCCAGAGCCACCCCTCCAGATCCGGGCACTCGCTCATCCCAGGGGCTGTCTGGCCCACCTGTGCGAAGGTCGCGGGAGGAGTGGACAGGCCTTCGTGTGAAAAGAGAGAGGGAATGCGCCCCCAGGGCTCCACCAGTCCCTTGGACGGCGGAGCACTCGCAAGCGCGGGCTCTTCGCGGCGAGATGGGGACTTGCTGGGAGGTGCCCGCCGGACGCCTTCCTGTTCCGGTGTCGGGCCTTCGGGGACCGGCATGCCGGGAGGGTGGAGAATGGCGACGCCCCGGGTCCGGACCTCCGTGATGAGGACGAAGAGGTTCTGGATGGCCGACTGGATCGCGTCTTGATAGCTGGCGTAGACACCCTGTCCCAACAGAGCGTCGAGCGCTCGCCGTGTTTCATGCGAGCATTCGAAGCAGATGACCATGGCATATCCCTTCCGGTTTCATCCAATGCATGCACATTGGGAACCGATATGTGCAACATCAGGAGACATCAAAGGCATTGATGTCCATCCATCAGGCCGGTTGAGCGCGCTCGGGCTGCCCTCAGCGGATGACCGCCATGCATTCGTGCAGGGCATTGCTCTTGGGCTTATTCTCCCGGTGCGAGTCCCCACACCGGGCGGCGATTCCCGTCAGGATGAAGGCACGCCTAGAGTGCGCGCCCATGCGCGGGTGCTTGCTCATTCTTTCAGTGCTGGGGCTGTTGTCCGGATGCAGCCACTACGGCCTTCCTCCTCCCAACGCGAACCATGGTCACCTGACCATGGCGATGGACGCCTACCTGAGGCACAAGGCCTCCTATCCGTATCTCCTGGATGCGGAGAACTTCGGGGTGCCCGTCCTCCGCATGGCGCAGACCGATGCTCCCGCCCTGGAGCTGGATGCCGCACAGGCGGCCCTCGTTCACGAAGAGGTCGTCCGGACCTTGAAGGGCAAGCCCACGGAGGGCGAGGTCCTCCGGGCCCTGGGGGACCTGCGGGCCGCGTGTGACGCGGGCCATGAGCCGGCATGCACGTACCTGGAGAAGGAGTTCCAGGAGCCCAAGCGCGGCGAGCACCCGTTGAGGTACCCGGATGTCAAGAAGCTCCCGGGGGGCGTCGAGTTCGCGGTGGTCATCGTCCAATGCCATATCTCCGCGGACGGGCGGATGCGGGGCTGCGATGTCATCGAGGACGGGGCGGGGGAGTTTTCACGGAGCTTCATCGAGCAACTGGGCGCGCATCCCTTCCGGCCCGCGACGCTCGCCGGCCACCGGTTCGCCTCGGAGTACCTGTTCGCCGTCACGTGCAGCAGGGGAGGGAATTACAAATACAAGCTGCCCCTGGAGCAGAAGCTGGGATGGGCCCGGCTGAGGGTGTCCCGCTTCCCGGAGAGCTCGGCGGCCTGGATCAACCTGGCCATGCAACTCGCCCTGCACGAACCCCAGGCTCCGGAGTATCCAGCGGTCATCGAACGGGCGTACGCGCTGGCGCCCCGGGCCCGGTGGGTCGCCACGGAACATTCATGGCGGCAGGTCCAGGCGGGGCAGTTCGCCGCTGCCCTTTCGGCCCTCCGCCCCGCGCTGCATGACTCCGAGCAGCGGGAACACCCCAATCCCTACGTGCTGGAAACCGCCGCCGCCGCGCACTTCGGGCTTCATCGGTGTGCGGAGGCACTGGCCGCGCAACGGCAGGCCGTGGACGAACTGCCCATCGAGTGGCCCACCCCTGAACGTGAGCGCTTCAAGCACAGGCTCCAGGAGTACGAAGCCACGTGCGGTGCGGTCCCGGCCGTCAGCGCAAGATGAAGCGTGACAGCCAGTCCGCCGCATCGCGGGTCGCCTCCTGCCAGTCCGCTTCTCGCATCATGTGGCCGGACTCCGGGAACTCGCGGTGGCGCAGCCGTTCCGGGGCCTCGGCGTAGAGGGGCTTCAGTTGCACGTGGAGCGCCTTCGCGGGACCAGGAGGCACCACGTCGTCCTTCCCTGCGGTCTGGCTGAAGAGGGCCGTGGGGAAGAAGCGCTGCGGGTGGTGGTGCGGGCTGGCCGGTCTGGGCAGGCCCCACTCCGGTGAGCCGAGGAAGGGCACGGCGGCGCGCAGCCGCTGCTCCCGCACGAGCGCCGCGTAGGTGATGTAACCGCCCAGGGAGACACCGCCGATTCCCAGGCGAGCCGGGTCGGCGCCGTGCTCCTCCACCAGCGCATCGAGCAGGGCGGGCACCTCGTTCGCGGTGGACTCGACCACGTCGAGGAACTCCTCCAGCCCGCGGGGATTCCCCTCGGCGAAGCGCGCGTCGAAGTCCGGGAAGCGGCGCTCGCCATGTCCCACGGCGTCCACCCCCACCGCGAAGAGCCCCTGGTCCGCGAAGAGTCGCAGCTCGCGCTCGTGGACCTCCTTGCCCCCGCCCAGTCCGTGGAAGAAGAGGACCACGCCCCGGCGGAGCGCTTCCTGCCTCGACCCCTGATGGATGCCCAGCACGGGGGCCCGGGCGAGGATGAAGCGCGACGTGTGGAGACTCATGGGCAGACTCCTTTGTGGCGAGGGCACTTGCCGCGAAGTGCTAGACCCCAGGATATGCTCCCCGAGAAGATCTACCTCATCGACCGCTCACCGCAGTTGGTGCGGGCCTGGACGGAAGCTTTTGATCCGTTCGACTTCGTCGCCGTGCGGGAGGAGGACTTCTTCGCCATTCCGACGGACGCCATGGTCAGTCCAGCCAACAGCTTCGGCATCATGGACGGAGGACTGGACCTGGCGATCCGCGACACCCTGGGCCTCCAGGTCCAGGAGGCCGTGCAGCGCGCCATCCTGGCGGAGCACCACGGCGAGCTTCCCGTCGGCGCCGCGGTGCTCGTCCCCTCCGGCGACACGCGCTGGCCATTTCTCGTGGCAGCGCCGACCATGCGCATCCCGGAGAGCATCGCGCAGACGGTCCACGCCTATCTCGCGTTCCGTGCCGTCCTGCTCGCCGTGAAGCGACACAACCAGGCCGCGGGCGCTCAGGCCATTCGCACCCTGGTCTGCCCGGGGCTCGGCACCGGCATTGGCGGGATGGATGTCCGGCGCTGCGCCGTGCAGATGCGGATGGCGTTGATGCACGTCCTCGACCCCGCGCGCATCCCGTCCTTCCGGGACATCCACCTCGCGCACCGCGCGATGCGCGCCGTCTAGGACGGAGCCTCTCTAAAATCCGCGTGACATCTCCGGATGATGCATTGCGCACGCGCGCGGCCGGGGGCACAAGGCGCGCGGCGGTCGCCCGTCGCACTCCCGCGCCGGGCCACCGTTCGCTGGAGGGGAAATGTCCCGCATGTGCCTCATCGCCGCGCTCGTATGGCTCGCGGCCTGTAACACGCAGGTTTCCAACCCTGAGGAGCACGCGGCCCATGAACAGGTGGTTCAGGGCGAGCTCGAAGTCCGGGTCGTGGATGCGCCGTCGTTCAAGGCGTCACGTGAGGAGTTCTTCCTCGTCGTCGGAGACAAGCATCTGCCGCTGGTCTTCACCGGTGGAACACCGGAGGGGTTGCGCAGCGGTCAGCGGGTGACGCTGCGCGGGACCCAGGGGGAGCACCGCTTCATGGCCCGGAGCGTGGAGGTGGACCGCCACGCCTCGGCCGTGCAGTCCACTTCGGGCGCGTGTGGCGGCACCGGGGTGCAGCGCAGCCTCGTCATCCTCGCGGCCTTCCCGGGCATGCCCCAGCCGGCAGCCACCCCGCAAGGAATCCATGATGCGTTCTTCTCCACCACGCAGCGCTCACTGGCGACCTACTGGAGCGAGGTGTCCGAGGGCCGCACCACGACCACGGGCAACGTGCGGGGCTGGTACACGCTGGACCGCGCCTATTCCTGCTCGGAGACGGACGCCATGCGTGACGCGGCCGTGCGGGCGGCGGACGCGGACGTGGACTTCCGGCAGTACGACCGCATCTTCATCGTCCACCCCAATCCCACGCAGGGTTGCGCCTACGCGGGGCAGGCCACCTTGTCTTGCGGACAGGTCGCGACGGCGGATGGCACCGTGACGGCCTCCATGGCCTGGCTCGTCGCGGACTGGATGACGAGCCACGACACCGCCGTGAAGCTGGTGACACATGAGGCAGGTCACAACCTCTCGCTGAACCACGCGAGTTCGCGCGACTTCGGCGCGCAGCCGCTGGGCATGCCGGGCACCCTGGGGACCATCGACGAGTACGGGGACCTCTTCTCGTCGATGGGCGATTGGAACCTGGGCCACTACGCGGCGCCGCACAAGGCACGCATCGGCTGGTTGGATTCATCCGCGGTGGCCCAGGTGGAGGGCACCGGCGGCACCTTCACGCTCGCGCCGGTGGTGGCGTCCGGTGGACTCAAGGCGCTCAAGGTGCGCCGGCGCGCTGGTGCCAACGACTGGCTTTGGGTGGAGTACCGCCGGCCCGTGGGGCTCTTCGAGTCGACGTTGGCGTCCCAGGTGTTCGGCGGCGCGCTCATCCACCTGGAGGACGCGGACACGCGGGACGGCACCCACCTGCTCGACTTCACGCCGGGGACGTCCTCCTGGGGCGACCCGGCCCTGTTGCCGGGCACGACGTGGAATGACCCGTACAGCGACCTCTCCCTCACGGTGGATGCGGCGACGGCCGCGGGGCTGACGGTGAGCATCCAGTACCGCACGACGAGCTGTGTGCAGGCCGTGCCCGAAGTGCGGGTGACGCCCCTGGAGCCGACCTTCTGGCCCGGAGCGCGGCCGGAGTTCGCGCTGGAGTTGATCAACCGGGACTCGGCCGGCTGCGGTCCGAGCACCTTCCAGCTCTCCGCCATCGTCCCGCCGGGCTGGGGCTTTGACCCGCTGCCCGCGCAGCGCACGGTCGCAGCCTCAAGCACCGACACCCTGGGTCTCCAGACATATGTGCCCTACAGCATGCCGCCCGGGCTCTACACGGCGGGCGTCACCGTCACGAGGGGCAGTCAGAGCGTGCAGGGCACGGCCACGGTGGAGGTCGTCGAGCGTTGCATCGCGACGCCGCCCACGCTGTCGCTCTCGCCCGCGACCGTGACGGCGGCCCCGGGCTCGGACGTCACGTGGACGGTGAGCGTCACCAACAACGACTCCGCCTCGTGCAATTGGGTCTGGTACGACTTCTGGAGCACCCTGCCGGATGGCTGGGACACGTCCTGGTCCGACTGGGGCGTCAACCTGCCTCCGGGCGGCGACTACACCTTCACGATGACCAAGACCGTGCCTCCAGGCGCGCGCGGCACGCACACCGTGGACCTGATCATCAATCAAGATGAGTTCGGCATCGCGGCCAGCGCCACGGCCACGGTGAACGTGGCCAGCAATCCGCCGAGCGCGCGGTGAAGGAAGCGGCGGTCCGCGTGCACCTCCCGACGCGGACCGCCTGCCTCTCCCTGTTGCCACCCGGCGCGTGCCGGGTTCCTCCCTACGGGCCGAAGCGCTGCCGGTACTCAGGGGACGTGATGAGTCCGTTGACGACGCCCCTGTAATCCCCCGTATCGAGCAGGTACCGGTACCAGAAGAGGACGCCGTCGGGGTCGCGGGTGCGTTGGAGGAACTTCCAATAGACGTGGTTGAGGAAGGCGTCGTCGTAGTTGGGCGATGACGGGTTGAGCTCGGGGTACATCGACTGGCTCTCCGGCGACCGGAGCATGTCGAGCGCGATGGTGGCCCGGGTGGAGGCCACGCACGTCGGGTCGCCATTGCACGCGTTCAGCAGACCCAGGTGGTAGTTCCACCCGGAGGTGTCTGGCTTGCGCTTGAGCACGTCGTAGTAGAGCTGCTGCACGAAGAAGCTCGACTGGGCGATGGGGTTGGCCGCTCCGTAGCTGACCGCGGCATTCACGGCGGCGGTCGCGTCGACGATTCCAATGCCGCAGCCCATACAGTTCGCCGGGAAGGGCCTGGACGTGGAGCGCAACAACGAGGTCACCGCGTCGACTCGCAAGGATGGGTTGGCCGACAACATCAGCGCCGCCACGCCCGCCACGTGCGGCGCGGCCATGGAGGTGCCGGAGCTGTAGTCATACGTGTCGCTCCCCGGGACGGTGGTGCCTGAGTTGTACGTCGAGAGGACATTCTCCCCGGGCGCCGCGAGCGCCACCGTCGGACCGTGATTCGAGAACCACGACCGGGCGCCTGATGCATCCAGCGAGGCCACGGCGACCACCCCCGGGCAATTGGCCGGCGCGGAATTGGCGGCGTCAGTGCCGCTGTTGCCCGCGGCGACGACCACGACCGCCCCCCGGAGCCGAGCGCTGTCGATGGCATTGGCGTAGGTGTAGTTGCAGGCGCCGGGGCCCCCCAGCGACAGATTGATCACGCGCGCGGGAGTCGTGTTGTCGGGCACTCCGGCGACCGGAGCGCCCGCGGCCCACTGGATGCCGTCCGCGATGTCCGACGTGTAACCGCCGCACATGCCAAGCACGCGCACCGGCAGGATTCTGGCGCCATGGGCCACGCCCGCGACGCCCAGTCCATTGTTCGTCAGAGCGCCGACGGTGCCGGCCACGTGGGTGCCGTGCCATGAGCTGGTCTGCCGATTGGGATCGCTGACGCACCAGTCGCCCGGATCCCGCGCGTCGCCGTCGCGTCCATCGCCGTCATTGGGATTGACGGCACCACCCCAGAAGGGAAGCGTGACGAAGTCGTATCCCCCCAGGAGGTTGGCGGCCAGGTCGACATGCGGGCGATACCCGGTGTCCACCACTGCGACGACCACGCCGGCGCCCCGGGTTCGGTCCCACGCGGCGGGGGCGTTGATGCCCGGAAGGGAAGGGGAGAGATTGGGCTGGAAGGCGTAGAGCGGATCATTCGGCACCAGCGTGGGCCGCATGATGAGGTCTGGCTCGGCGTACTCCACCTCCGGGTTGGCGCCGGATATCCGCCGGGCCAATGCCAGGGCTTCCTCATACGCCATCTTCCGGTCCATGGCCCACACCTGCGCTCCCCTCCCGTCGGTGCGCAGTTGCCGGGCGCCGAGTCCGCGCTGTAGGGCCACGTCCATGACCTGGCGGCTTGCCAACCGCGCGCCGTTGGCGCTCTTCCGGGCCGCGGCATGGTCGCGGTAGCGGACGATGATGCGGTCCGTGGGATACGGATCCACCGCCCGGGTTTGCTGGCCCGTGGACCCGAACGCGAGCAGGGGCGTCAGCGTCAAAAAAGCAGCCCATCCTCTTGAGCGAGGATGAAGCGCGGAATGCATTGTCATGGCAAGGGTCCTTGGGGGGCTGTTCGGGGAAATGCGAGGCCTGTCATTGAATCAGAAAGGGCATCCCATTTCCTCGAGCCGGGCCCGGTTCCGGGCTGAGCCGGAACCGGGCCGCGGATGCAGCCGTCCCTGCGTACCCGGTCAGGGCAGACAGACGTTCATCACCAGGGTCGCGCTCTGGGCGTCATCATCCGCGAGCGCCAGGTCCGGCAGTCCGTCCCCGTTCCAGTCCGCGCTCAACGCGTCCTGGACGGCCCTCCCCCAGACGGTCCTGGGTCCAGCCGCGTAGGCTCCGGCGGGCTGCTGGAGCACGATGGCGGCCTCGTGGTTGCTGAACGAGAAGAGGTCCACCTGTCCGTCACCGTTGAAGTCGTCGGTGAGGACGCGGATTGCACCCCGGGCCCCCAGCGGGGTCAGCGGCGTCAGGGTGGGTTGGCGGGCGGTATCGAAGGTGAGGAACCCCAGCGCGCGCTGCTCCAGCGTGATTCCGACGCGCCCCTGGCCCTCCAGGTCCGCGCGGCCCATGGCCCAGAAGTTCACCTCGGCGGTGAACGTCGTGGGGCCGGTGAGCGTGCCGTCGCCCCTGCCCCAGAGCACGTGGACCAGGCCCACCGTGATGCTGGGCGTTCCCTGGCGCATCACCGCGAGGTCCATGTGTCCATCCCGGTCCAGGTCCGCGGCGAGGAGCCGCGAGAACGGGCCCGTGGCGGCGACCTTGAAATCCACCCGGGGAGCGAAGCGCCCACCGCCCACGTTGAGCCACACGCTCAGCTGAATCTGGCTGTACGAAAGCGAGCGCAGGGTCACGAGGTCGAACCGGCCGTCCTCGTTGAGGTCCACCTTGATCAGTTCCTGCGTATCCGCCCCCTCGCTGTAGCGCTCGGCCGGGCTGAAGTCCCCGCCCGCCGCGCGCTTGAAGATGACCAACTGGGGGGCCACCGTCGTGCCCGACACCGTGGTGATGGCCGCCAGGTCCTCCTGGCCATCCTCATCCAGGTCCCCCGCGACGATGTCCTGCACGCCGCCCGTGAGCGTGCTCCCCGTGGGCGGCACGAAGACCGGTGTCAGCAGGCCGGCGCCGCGCGCTCCAATGCCAGACAACGACAAGGCAATGGCATTCTTCTCATGGACGCCCACGGCCAGATCCGCGGCCCCGTCCCCGTTGAAGTCCGCGCTCGCAATCCCCGCGGGCTTGCCTTCCAGCCGCAGGCTTTCAGGCGTCAGGGGGCCTCCCCAGAGAATCCGGACGTCCGGGTAGCTGTCCGCGAGGACGACATCCCTCCGGCCATCCCCGTCGAAATCGCCCACGGCGGGCGCGGCGCCCTCTCCACTGAAGCCATAGGTCATCAGGGGCGCGAAGGGCGGGGTGGACGTGCTGCCCCGCAGCAGGTTCAGCCTTCCACCCGAGACGTTCGTCCAGAAGAGGTCATCCAGCCCGTCCGCATCCAGGTCCACTGCCACGGGGTAGGAATACACGCCGCCCGTGGGTGCGGGGATCGAGTACTGCGTCATCAGGCCCAGCGTGCCCGAGGGGGAATTGTAGATGCGCACCTGATCCGACGACACGATGGCCAGGTCGTTCCGCGTGCCATCGTGGTCGAAGTCACCGACCGCCATGTCTCCGTAGCAATAGGAGCAGGGGGCATACACGGGGACCTTGAAGGATCCGGTCCCGGTGCCGTTGGCCTGGACGACGCGGTTGTTGGCGTTGTCGACCCGGGCGTAGTCCAGGAACCCGTCGCCGTTGAAGTCCGCGACGGCCGGGCAGTAGGGCGCCGAAGAGGCGACGGTCGTGGGCGCGGAGAAGCTCCCATTGCCCGCGCCACGGTAGAGGAGGATCCGCTTGTCGGTGGTGTGCGCGAGCACATCCAGCGTCCCGTCAGAGGTGAAGTCTCCGGTCAGGAGGCAGTCCATCCCGACATTCACGGCCAGCCGCGTGGGAATGGGCGTCTGGAAGGTCCCCGCGCCCGTGCCCGGGAAGACGACAAAGCCTCCCGCGGTCGTGCTGTCTTCTTTCAGGATGGCCGCGACGTCCAGCTTCCCATCCCCATTGAAGTCCGCCACGGCGGGCCGCAGTTCCTTGAAGCTCGTGCCTGCGGAGACCGAGGGCGCAAGCTTTGTCATGGAACGGCGGGGCCCGCTGGCGAGCACGACGAGGCGGTAGACGTTGCCCACGACCGCGTCCGCGAGCCCATCCCCCGTGAAGTCACCGGCCCCCACGAAGCTGCTCACCTCGTTGAAGAGGTGTCCGGAGGCCGGCGCGAAGGAGGGGACCTCGCAGGCCAGCGGGGCGACGTGGCGGTGGAGCACGGGGGCTGACGGCCGGCCTGGTCCCGCGGAGTTGAGCGCCTTCACGTGGAAGCGGTAGGTGTTGCCGGACACGAGGCCCGGCACGGTCGCGATGTGCGTGCCCGCCGGGACGGTGACGGAGCTCCCACCGGGCGACGCGGTGACCTGGTATTCCGTGACGGCATCTCCCGCGGGTGCGGTCGCCGGGTTCCAGACCACGACGGCGCCCTGGACGGTGGAGGTGACGCGGACATCCGTGGGCGCCCGGGGCTGCGGGCGCGTGAGGACGGGGCCAAACGAGGCCGGCGGGCCTTCACCCACCCCGCTCAGGGCGCTCACGGTGAAGGTATACGGCGTCTCCAGCGTGAGCCCGGAGATGGAGGCGACCAGGAGGTTGGCGGGAACCGTGCGTTCCGCGCCCGCGGGCGTGGACGTCAGCCTGTAATAGGTGACGGGAGCGCCTCCGTCAGAGGCAGGCGGACGCCAATCCAGTTCGAGGTTTCCCTGGTGGAAGACGCCCGTGAGGTTGATGGGCGCGGAAGGGAGGGAGGGGGTGGTGACCGCGCTGGACGTCGCCGCGGTTCCCGTCCCCGTCGAGTTCTGGGCGGCCACGTTGAAGGTATAGGTCACGCCATTGGCCAGGCCGCCGATGGTCGCGGAGGTCACGGTGGAACTCGCGTACTGGGTGAGGCCTCCCGGCTGCGTGGTGATGACATATCCGGAGATGGCGCCACCGCCATTGCTGGTGGGGGCCGTCCACCGCACCGTCGCGTAACGGATGCCCGCCGTCGCCGTCACGTTCTGGGGCGCGCTCGGAAGGGCCGCGGGCCTCAGGGTGCCTGTCGAACCGGAAGGCTGTGAATTGCCCACGGCGTTGGTGGCCAGCACCGTGAACGTGTACGGCTGCCCATTGGTGAGCCCGGTGACGACGAAGGACGTCCCAGGGGTGACGTACGTCTGTCCTCCGGGGGAGGCGGTGACGGTGTAGCCCTGGATGGGCTGTCCCCCATTCGCCGGGGCGTACCAGTTCAACTCCACCTGCTGGTCGCCCGACTTGTATGTGCCCCAGCTGGGACTGGTGGGGACATCGGAGGTGCGCACGTAGGCGGATGCGCTCGAGGTCTGGCGGGTGCCATCCGCGAGGATGGGTGTCACGGTGAACTTGTAGTTCGTCCCGTTCGCCAGCCCCGTCACCAGGGTGCTCCGGGCCGTGGGGCCCGTGACGACCCTGGCACTTCCAGGCGTGGCCACGACTTCAAAAGAGGTGAGGGGGCTGCCGGTGCCATCCGGCGTGTAGCTCCAGGAGACGGTCATCTCCCGGATGCCCGCGACCGCGGTGACTCCCGAGGGGGCTGCAATGGCTTGCTTCTGGACTGTCACGGCGGAGGAAGGCTCCGCTCCACACCCGAGCGTACCGACACCGATGAGGGTCGTCGTCAGGAACAACAAGGCAGTTCGCATTCGCGTTTTTTCTCCTGTCAGGGGGCGTCAGGAGTTGAAGACATTACTCCTCCCGTCTGACATGCCAGGGGCCCAGGTTTGCCGGTCAGTTGGGGCGCGTCTGCGTTTACGTCTCAGTGCTAGTGATAAGGGTCAGTTCCTCGTGAACGTGAATTTGAATTCCCTCTCAAGAACGTCCATTCGTGTGGCGAGCGAGTAGTTGTCCCGGGCCTCCAGGTCGTACTTTCCGGCGTAAAGCAGCCCGACCGCCTCATTCGTCTCGGCATCGACCCAGACGGACCCCGAGTCGCCATGGTCGGCGACGGCGCCGCTTGCGAAGGGCATGATGACGAACTGCACGCCCTTGTCATTGGTGACAGGGGACTGGACTGCCTGGATGATCAGCATTCTGTCGTCGAGATGATGAACCCGCCCGTAGGTGACTCCGGTCACCGCCCCTGACTTCTTCACGATCATGCCGAGGCGTGGGGCCACTGCTGGTCCAATGAGATACGGCGGATTCCCACGGGCGTAGAAGCTGAAGTTGACGTTGTCTTCCAAGGGGCAGATGGCGACATCCAGCGCCTTGTTGGCAAGCACCGGCGTCGCATAGGCGATGACACGCGCCAGGCGATTTCCACCCCCGCCGTACTTGGGGTGGAAGATGGGGAGCAACTTGTGGGTCGTGGCCTTGGTCCACCAGGCCGGCAGCGGCCTTTCGTACAAGGTTGCTCGCATGGGCATCCGCTGCTGGAGCTCCTTCTGTTGCTCGGCCTCATCCGAAAACGCGACGTGGTGGTTCGTCAGAAGGCAATTGACGCCTCCAATCTGGACGAACGCACCCAGGGTCCCTTTGTCCGCGATGGTCGCGCCACTGATGGACAGCCCGGGAGTCACCTGGATGTGAGTCTCTTCAGGCGGCGCGGGCTTCCTGTTGAGCGTCGTTGGCATTTCGTCCTCGGGGATGGGATGGGGGGCTGGAGGGAAGGCAGCAATCCATGTGCCAGCGCGGGCCGGCTCGTGGAGGATGGGCTCACACCGGGAGCGCTGCGTCCGAGGATGACGCAGCGCTGACCGGGAAGGACGCGCTTCCGCTGGGACGTCAATCGTACAGCTCGCTGAGCGGTCCGGGCGTGATGCGCGTGCTGAACTCCAGCCCGGGTTGAAGTACGAATAGGAGCTGTCGCTGGCCCTCGTCGTCGAACCCGGAGGTCTTCGCGGGGTCGTCCTTGAAGCCCAGGGCCAGGTGCTCGTAGCCCAGCCAGCGTCGCGGTGCGGTGTGTCGGGTCGGGCTCGGGCTCCTGTGGAGCGGGTCTTTCTGGCAGAGTGTGCGCTTTCGCTGGGGGCCCGCCATGCAGAGCAGTGTCATCACGGAAGTGTTCCTGCCGATTGCCCTGGGGGTGATCATGCTCGGCCTCGGGCTGAGCCTCACCCTCGCGGACTTCCGCCGCGTGGCGGTGTATCCGCGCGCGGCGCTGGTGGGCCTGGGCTGTCAGACGCTGCTCATGCCCGCGGTCTGTTACGCCATCGCGACCGGCTTCGGGTTGCCTCCCCAGCTCGCCGTGGGGTTGATGCTGCTCTCCGCCACGCCGGGCGGTGCGACCGCGAACCTCTTCAGCCACCTGGCCAAGGGCGATGTCGCGCTGAACGTCAGCCTGACGGCGGTCAACAGCGTGCTGTCGTTGCTCACGCTGCCGCTCATCGTGAACTTCTCCCTGGCGCACTTCATGGGGGAGGAGCGCGCCATTCCGTTGCAGTTCGCCAAGATCGTCCAGGTGTTCGGCATCGTCCTGGTGCCCATCTCGATGGGAATGCTCGTGCGCGCGAAGCGGCCGGCGCTCGCGAATGGCCTGGACCGGCCCGTGCGCATCATCTCGGCGCTGTTCCTGGTGCTGGTGGTGCTCGCGGCGACGCTCAAGGAGCGGGATCAGCTGGGCACGTACTTCCAGAGCGTGGGGCTCGCGGCGCTTGCCTTCAACCTGGCCAGCATGGCGGTGGGTTTCGTGGTGCCCATCCTGCTGCGTGTCGAGCGCAAGCAGGCGGTGGCGATCGCGATGGAGGTGGGCATCCACAACGGCACGCTCGCCATCGCCATTGCCTCCAGCCCCCGGTTGCTCAATGACGGCGTGATGGCCATTCCCGCGGCCATCTACAGCGTCATCATGTTCTTCACCGCCGGAGTCTTCGGCGCCCTGGTCGCCCGGAGACTGGCCACGAGCGCGACCGCGGAGGAGCTGCAGCCGCGCAGGGCTCCGTGAACGTCCTCGCCCGTGCACGGCTGAAGCACTGACACGACAGGCCTGCTCCCCCAGGACACCTCACGGGGGAACAGGCCCGTTCACGACGACCGCTGGATTACACCTGTCGCGGGTCGCTCAGTACGTGCATCGCAGGACCTGGCGGTAGGTGCCGCACTGGCTGAAGTCCGTCGTGCCCGCGGGCTTCGAGTGGTAGCAGGCGGAGACGGCGGGGTCGCAGGGCGCGCTGGGCCAGACGTCGTAGGCGTCGCCGTCGGTGAGCGCGAACTCCGTCACGCGCGCCACCAGCCGGGCGGTCTTCTGCATCGTCGCGCCGTTGTCGCCGCCAGCGCTGAAGGCGAGCGGGACCGTGTGCGGGTCGATGGCCTCGTGCAGCTTCGTGTACGTCCAGTCGAGCTTGTAGTTGGGCCGGCCGTAGACGGACGGGATGCCGTCCGGCGCCGTGACGGAGAGCCAGTCGGTGTAGCCGCCGACCGCGGCGTGGCCCCGGTAGATGAGGTTTTCGTTGCCCTGGACGACGTAGCGGGGGGTGACGGCCTCGTCGATCCAGATGCCCGAGTCGCCGCGGAAGTCGTAGAAGCGCGGGGCCACCACGATGCGCGCGGTATACGAGCGCGGCGTGCCCGTGTTGGTGGTGACCTTGACGAAGAGCGGCAGGCCCGAGAGCATCGTGTTGAGCTCGTGCCCCTCGTGGAGGACGATCTCGAACCGGCGCTCGCTGATGACGTTCGCGTCGCCGAAGGCGTCGTCCGGAACGAAGCTGAGGACGTCCGCGAGGTAGCGGTTCGCGGTGGCGCGGATGACGAGCGCGCGGACGCCGTCACGCTGCTCGAAGGTGCCGAGCGTCTCGAAGCTCAGCTCGTTGTTGCCCACCGTGGCGTAGAGGCGGGTCGCCGTCTCCGCGGCGGTGCTGACACCCAGCTCCTCCTGGGACTCGGCTTCGATGGGGGTGTTGTCACAGGCCGCGAGCGCGGTGAGGCAGGTCAATGCAAGGGCACGTAGATGCATGGGGGGATCTCCAGGTGAAGCATTATCTGTATCACACGCCCCTGACACCGCCCCTGACTGGGATTGTGCCAGCCTTGTCACAAGACACTCGTCACGGCTCTTCCTCCCGGTGGGGGAATGGGGTCCACTTGGCGCCCCTCCACGAACGGGTGCCTGCTCCATGACGAAGAAGACGGCTGCTTCCGATGTGAACCCGACGGGTCTCTCCCGCCGCACACTCCTCGGGGCCGCGGCGGCCGTGACGGGGGCGCTGGCCGCCCGTGATGCGCGCGCCGCCACGCCGACCGCCGCCGCGCCCGGGGCCTTCTCGCTCGAGGAGGCGACGGTCGCTGAGCTGCGCGCGGGCCTGGAGTCCGGCAAGCACACCGCGCGCGGGCTGACGGAGGCCTACCTTGAGCGCATCCGTGCGCTCGACCGCACCGGGGACCTGCCGCTGTGTTCGGTCATCGAACTGAACCCCGACGCGCTCACGCTGGCCGACGCGCTGGACGCCGAGCGCATGGTGAAGGGCGCGCGCGGGCCGCTGCACGGCATCCCCGTGCTCATCAAGGACAACATCGCCACGGCGGACAAGATGCAGACCACCGCGGGCTCGCTCGCGCTGGTGGGCGCCGTTCCCCCGCGTGACGCGTTCATCGTGGAGCGGCTGCGCGCCGCTGGCGCCGTCCTCCTGGGCAAGACGAACCTCAGTGAGTGGGCCAACTTCCGCTCCACGCACTCGATGAGCGGCTGGAGCGGACGCGGCGGCCTGTGCCGCAATCCCTATGCGCTCGACCGGACTCCTTCCGGTTCAAGCAGTGGCTCGGGCGCGGCCACCGCGGCCAGCTTCTGCGCCGTGTCGGTGGGCACGGAGACGGACGGATCCATCGTCTCGCCCGCGTCCGCGTGTGCGCTGGTGGGATTGAAGCCCACGGTGGGGCTCGTGAGCCGCGCGGGCATCATCCCCATCTCCTCGACCCAGGACACCGCGGGTCCCATGACGCGCACCGTGGCGGACGCCGCGGCGCTGCTGAGCGTGCTCGCGGGTGAGGATTCACGCGACGCGGCCACCGCCGCGGGCAAGGGCCGTGCCCACCCGGACTACACGAAGTTCCTCGACCCCCAGGGGCTCAAGGGTGCGCGCATCGGTGTGCCTCGTGAGCGGTTCTTCGGCTACCACCCGGCTACGGACGCGGTCGTGGAGCGCGCGCTCGAAGTGATGAAGGCGCAGGGGGCCGTGCTGGTGGACCCGGTGGTGCTGCCCAACCTGGCGAAGCTCGACGAGCCCGAGTTGGATGTGATGCTGTATGAGTTCAAGGCGGGCCTGGAGGCCTGGCTCGCACAGTTGGGGGAGGGCGCCCCCGTGCGGACGCTCGCGGACCTCATCGCCTTCAACGAGAAGAACCGCGAACGCGAGATGCCCTACTTCGGCCAGGAACTGTTGCTCCAGGCGCAGAAGAAGGGCCCTCTCACGGACACCGCCTACAAGAAGGCGCTCGCGGCGTGCCGCCGGTATTCGCGCGCCGAGGGCCTGGACGCGGTGATGAACAAGCACAAGCTGGATGCGCTCGTGGCTCCGACGCAGGCACCGGCGGGGCCTATCGACCTGGTGCTGGGAGACCACTGGCTGGGCAGCAGCTCCACGCCCGCCGCCGTGTCCGGCTACCCGACCCTGACGGTGCCCGCGGGTGACGTGTATGGGCTGCCGGTGGGGGTGTCCTTCATCGGCCGCGCCTGGAGCGAGCCCGTGTTGCTCAAGCTCGCCTACGCCTACGAGCAGGTCTCGCACGCGCGGCGCAAGCCTGGGTTCCTCCGGAGCGTGGACCTGCGCGGCGCGTAGGGTGGGCGAAGGCAGAGGGTTGAGCGGCACCTTCACCAGGGCCAGGTGCGCGCTGCGCACGGCGAGGAACTCCGCCAGGTACTGGAGCGTCGCCACACGGGTGGCGTCCACCAGAGACACCCGCGACAGGTCGATGACCACGCGCTTCGCCCAGATCGGACCGTTCACGAGGTCGTAGAGCTTGAGGCGGATGATGAGCAGGAGGGTCCCGTCCATGCGCGTGACCATGAGGTCTAGCGACTCGGGGGCGAGGGCGCTTCCGGGGCCTGCCTGTGCAGGCTGCGCTGCGATTTCGACGCTCACGTCCAGCAGGTGCTGCGCGGAGGCGCTCCCGCGGCACTGGGGACAGCGCACGCCCGGAATCCGAGCGGGCTGTTTACCCTCCCTGGCTGATCCCCGCCGTCGGCACGGGGACCTCGTTGTCGCGCCAGAGGATGCGGGGAGGCTTCGGAGGCACGGTCTGCCCCGTGTCCGGATCCAGGTCGACCCGGAAGGTAGCGACGTCGAACTGGGTTCCGTGTCGGGCCTGGGCCGCGGGCGTCGGCTCCTGCTCCGAGAGTCGGAGCCAGGGCTCCGGCTGTTCGGGCCCGGTCAGGGTGAGCGCCATGCTCCAACCCTCACGTTGGTGGCCCCCCCAGGGCTCGAAGCCCCCGGTGAAGGTTCGTTGGTTGTAGACGCGCACGGTGAAGACATTCTCTCCTGGCTCCAACGTCACGGGGAACGGCTGGGTCAGACGCGAGTTGCCCACGATCCGGTCGTTGAGCAGGAGGAGGGCCTCGTCGTCCGCGGCCATGCTGACCAGGACGGAAGCAAGCTCGCGGAACTGCACGTCATCCTCGGAGTTGACGTTGGATGTGTAGCCGGGGGCCTGCGCCGAGAAGCGCAGCTTCCTGTGCAGCTCCGGGAGCACCCCCAGCAGGGTGGCGCCCGGCATGTTCAACAGGATCGCGAGCGAATAGGTGTACTCGGAAGGTTCCCGTAAGGGATCCGGCGCAGGGCCCGAGGGGCCCACCGAGTGGGCGACCAACGTGTTGCGCCGCCCCTTCGTGTTCTCCTCCTCCTGGAGGCCGTTGTTCCAACTCTTGCCGAGCGCTCCCTCCTTGGGAAAGGGATTGGTCCGACATGCATCGATGATGACGACATTGGGATGGGCCTGGGGTGGCGCGAAAGCGACGATGTCGTCTACCAGGACGGCATGCTTCTTGAGGGCACGCGCGATGCCAGCCGCGTCGCTGGGAGGCGCGTGGAACGGGAAGTCCGCCATGAGCAGGTAGTTCTTCCCCATCCATTGGAGCGCATGGCCACCGTAGTGGAAGAAGGACCAGCGCTCCTCGGCGGTGTCGCGCGAGCGCTCTTTCAGCAGGGTCTTGAGTTCGTCGGCTGTCAGCTCCGTCTTCACGACCACCGACTCCAGCTTCGCCTGCTTCAACGCTGCCTCTACCAGCCGGGCGCCCATGACGGTGCCGTTCAGCTCCACCTTCGTGCCCGGTATGGTCCGGTTGGCGACCAGCAGCGCCCGTCCCATGCCGGCCGGTCGGCGCGTCACCGGGGGGAGCCTGGGCCCCGCCACGGAAGGCTCCGGTGGCACAGCCTGGGCAGCCCTTCCCGTCACGGTTCCAAGCAACAGCAACCAGCCCAAGGCCCATCCGCCGGCATGCCTGCGCTGGACGCTGCTCATGGCACCCTCTCGAAATACGCGTGAAGGAAGTCCGCCCACTTATGTTCCCGGACAAAGGCGACGGGATATCGGGTGTTGTCCTTCTGGTACCCCTGCTCCTCGTAGAAGTCCGAGGCGTAGGCCCGCCGTCCAGCCGGAAAGTAGATGGCGAGCCCGCTGGCCCCCTCGTCCGCGCGAATGGGGCCCGCGAATGAATGCAGCACGGCCTGCTGGTGAAGCGAGCGCACCTGCTCCAGCGCCCTCCGGACGTCGGGGTTCTGTGTGCGTTCCAGGTACTCCCGGACGAACTTTGTCAGGTCCACGTGGTGGAAGCGCTGGTCCCCCGGGTTGGGGTGGTCCCGGGCCAGCAACGGGGAAGCCAGTCGGGCCTGTTGGATGAGCCGCGCCTCCGCGTCGAGAGTTCGCACCAGCGTATCGGCGAGGTTGGAGACGGCGTCCGCGAGGGGCGCAAGGGCCTCCAGCCGGACTACGGAGAGCGTCAGGCGATCGGTGCTCTCATTCGGGGACGGTCTGTAGTCGAGGGGATAGGTCTCCACGATGCTCCGCGCCAGTTGCTCCGCGCTGAAGTCGGGATGGTCTTTCAACTGCTTGAGCCACAGGTGATAGGCCCAGCCGTCACCGGGCTCCAGGTCCTCGCTCGCCACCATGACGTCGGCGAACTCGCGCATCGCATATGCCGTCTCGACCATGGCCATCAGACAGGCGTCGAAGCCGAGCAGGTCCAGCTTCCTGCCCTCAAGGGCATTGCGCAGCGCCTGCTGCACCTCGCTGTTGTAGAGCTGATCCCGGTTGGTTTCGTCGTGGGACACGGAGCGGAAGGCCGCGCCCGACACGCTGCGGGAGACATCTTCTCGGGGCGCGCCCGTGAGGTCGCGGTAGCCCTGCCCGTGGTCCCAGATGATCAAGGCGTAATGCCGGGCGGGGTAGGTCCGCATGCCCCAGCGCACGAACTCCTCCAGGACCTTGGGGTCGCCCATGTTTGCCTCGCCCAGCACCTGGGTTGCTGCGTTCGCGTTCGGGTCGATGTTTCGCCTGACGATGAACCGGCGGGTGTCCTTCCATCCGTCGTAACGCGAGTCGTACCGGCCATTGCGGTCGAACTGAACGACGACCTTGAGCTTCTCGGAGCTGCCCACGCTGTTCATCTCGATGAAGTCCGACAGCGCTTGCGGCTCCAGATTGTTGTCCCCGTTCATGAAGACCAGCACGGTCCAGTCGGCCGGCGGTTCCGGGGGAGCCTTCACGCCCTTCGGGGCGCTCGCACAGGCGAGGAGGGACGCGGCGACCAGGAGGAGCAGCCGCGCCCGGGCGGGCCACAGGAAGGAACTCATGGGGTGGGAGCCTCGTAGATGAGCGTGGTATCCAGGCTGAAGGAAAAGTGGATGAGATCGTCGGCCACCTCGAGTCGCAGGTCCTGGTGGGGTTTCACCTCCACCCGTGAGGGCGCCGGGTCAAACCGGGTCTGGAAGAAGCCCGCGGCCTTTCGCGCGACCTGGTCCAGTTCGAAGTCCATCCTCCAGAGTGGCCGAGGTGGCTTCCGGAGCCTCTTTTCCAATGCCGCGAAGTGCTGCCCGCGCGAGTCGAACACCTCCGCGTCGGGGAGCGCGAAGACGAGCTCACCCCCCTGGAGTTCGAAGCGGGGTATCCCCTGGATCCGGAACCCGCTGGCGGCGCCGCTTCCATTCGTGCAGAGGGTGAGGACCAGGCGCGTGCCCAGGACGCCGAGGTCCACTGACTGGATGAGCGTTGGCCCGCTGGCGGCAACGAAGGAGGTTTGCGCCAGGAATCTGGCCAGGACCTTCGACAGTGCCTTGGGGTCCATGCACCCGTGAACCCGCAGACCTCCATCCGAGGGGCCGCTCCAGGCTCCGAGGGGAGGACACCGGGGCGTCACGTCTCCCACGCGAGCCACCATGCCTCCTGGAATCCTCACGTGGACCTCCGTTGGAGATGTCGAGGTGATCCGTGGCATCTGAGGTGGCAGGGCCAGCACGATGTCCCCTTCCGTTCCGGGCCAGACGGAGGTGATGTCCTGGGAGAAGAGTTTGCGCGCGCTTCGCTCCAGCCAGTCGCGATCCTGCTCCTGGCGGTTCTCAGGGGGCGGTCTGGTCATGCGGAGGATGAACTCGGAGCCGTCCTCCGCCGCCCATGTCGTCAGGGGGGGCAAAAGCAGGAGGAGTCCGAGGAGGCGAGGACGTGGGACGACCGGGGGCATGAGGTTCACTCCTTTGGGTGGGAAAGACGGTTTGGCTTCTCGACGACCGCGCCGGTGGCTTCCAGCACCACGCGGAAGCCGGTCCGGGTGAGGGAGACATCCCGCGGCTGGAGGATCTGGAGGGTGCCAGTCAGCAGGGGCTCCTTCGCGAAGAGGGACGCGCCGAGTGCGGTCTCCAACCGGGCGCGGAGGCCGTCGACCTGCTCACCCACCGGCCAGCGGAGTCGCTGGCGCAAGTGGACAAGCATCCCGGCATGGCGGCCCTGGTCCAACCGCTTCACCGCGGTGGAGGAGGTCTCCACGGTGTAGTCGAGATCCTCCAGTGCGAGCAGGCGGGTGTCCGGGTCGTACCGGGGCCGCCCCTTGAGCCACAACGTCACGTCGATGGGGTTGGGGAGGCCGGAGAGCAGCCGCACCTGGAGCTTGAGGCGGGCACCGCTTGGGTCCCCTGAGAGCTCCGCGCCATGGACCTCCACCTCCAGGTTCGGGAGCACGAACCGGGAGGGGAGCCGGGCCTCCACCAGCCGTGACGCCTCCGCGAAGGACAGGTGTTTCTCCAGGGTGAGGTGGAAGCCCTCGTTGGGGGAACCCACTTGGAGGGAGGGCATCTTCTGCGGGGCGACCCACGGCTCGGGACCTGACGCGAGCGATGGCCGCAGCCGCAACTCCAGCGATGTGCGCACGGCCGGACCGTCCTCGCGCGGCGCTGTCACCCGGAGTTCCGTGGGCGTGAGCCGCAGCCACAGCGACGCCCCCAGCGGGATGGGCTCCGAGGCTGCCCTCCACAGTTGCTCCGCCACGCGACGCGCGCCCAGGACTTCGCGCAGTCGCTCGTCCAGCGCCGCCGCCGCCCGGTCCAGCGCCAGTGCCAGCGCCGCGTCGACGTGGGTCGTCGCATCGTGCGCCAGGAACGTCACTCGACTGCGCTCGGGGTGCCCGAATTGAAAGGAGGTCCGCGCTGTCAGGTGCCAGTCCGGCGTCCAGTCCAGCCGGGTCGTCCCCGCGACGTGGACCTGCTTCCGGGGGGCGCCCCGGCTGCTGTCCGCTTCCGGGGCGCACGACGTTCCCCCGAACAGCGCGCGCCGCCGAACGACGCATCCCTCGGCTTCGTAGTCCACCCGTGTGCTCAGCCGCAGCGTGCCGTCCTGGAAGGACAGCGCGAAGGGGGTGCGCCAAGCCCGGTAGCGGATGCCGACCCGGCCCTCGTCGACCAGGGTCCAGTCGGGACCCGACTCGAGGACCCTGGGCATGGCGTCCTCCAGGGACTGGGAGAGCACCGCCAGGTCCACCGAAAGCGGCACGCTGAGCCAGGACGTCGGAGGGAGGGCCAAAGAGGCGAGGCGCGACGCGGAGCTCATGGCGTCATGCCCTCCCGCAGGCATCAGGCGCAGAGACATCCCGAGGATCATCGTCGTGATCATGCGAGTCCTTGAGCTCCACGGGCTCCCTTTCCGAACAGGGCTCCAAAGCAAGACGTGGGCCGTGGCGGCCCGCCCCAGGCGTATGGGCCGGGTGTCAACCCGGTTGGACAGACATGTCAGCCCTCCTGGACAGAGGAGCCAGCCCGCCCCTGGGAGCGGCGGGGCATGAGACTTGCTCAGGTTTCGGATGCCGTGCCGCCCGCCTCGGGGAGGCGGTCATCCTGGAATGAGAGGTCGTCCATGTGGAGAGTCCCTGGAAGCGTCGTGCTTGTGTCGCTGGTTCTCGTGGGAGGCTGTGCCCGGCAGAAGATCGCGCAGGAGCGGGAGCAGGACTCCCAGGTGAGGGAATCGGGTCCCTGCCCCGATGAGAGCCTTGCCTTCCTGAACTGGAGGGACCACCTCCCCCAGGGAGAACTGCTTCGGGGGCTCTGCCTGGAACGCGCCCTCTGGGTGGAGCGGGTGGGGGACTCGGATGACTTCCGCGCGCACACCGCGACGGACGCCGAGGTCATCGACTTGAAGATCACCCAGGCGTCAGTCGTGACGCGCCTCAATGGAGGGGACACCCTTCCGCTGTACACAGTCACCACGAAGGACGGGAGGAGCTACTGTCCGAACGAGGGCTACGCGCCGCTGCCCGAGGAGATCCAGAAACACTGTCCCCCGGGCCAGACGTCCTGCGCTTATTTCGAGGAGCTGAAGGGCCGGGCCATGCTCATCCCCGGCTCCTGGCGGAACAACCGCTGGAGCGTCAGCGGCAATGAGCAGACGGTCTCCTGCATCACGGGCGCGATCGCCAAGTGCATCAAATGGGGTTACAAGCCCGGGGCCCTGCTCGGCGGGGATTCCCGGAAGCCCCTGGGAGATGCTTTCCAGGCATGTGTCCGAGCGGCCAGGGCCGACTACTTTGGGGACGGTGTTTCGTATACGTGCGCCAATACGAAGATTGACATGTATGACAAATGGGGGGTCAATCAGAAGGAGATTTCCGGGTATGGGTTTGAATCGCTCTGGGACGCGAACGGGCTGGTGTGTCTGAACCGGGCCCGCTACCCGGATTGCTCGAATCTGACCGCCGTGCCGGACTGCGCGGACCCCGTGCCCGGAACGGGGCAGCCTTGGACCGGCGTCCGGGGACTCATCGGGGTGTCCTCGGATCCTCATCACCTGCAGGATGGCGCGTGCCCCGCGGCCTTCGATGCCTGTCCCATGCCCGCCGCCTTCTCACGGTGAAGGGGATGGGGGGGCGTCCGCGCAGACCCTGAGCCCGATGGTGGGGTCCAGGGTCCCCGGCTCGACGACCGTGCGGTTCGCGGCGAAGGCAATCCACGCATCGTAGTACCAGGCTCCGCCGCGGATCAGCGCCTCCTCCCGGGACGCGACGGAGCGCACCCATTCGTAGACATTGCCCGCGGTATTCAGCAACCCGAAGGGGCTGGCCGTGTCCGCGTGGCCGTCCACCTCGTCGGGGCCATAGGCCCGGCGCTGGTAGGTCTCATCGATGGTCGCCTCCGTCGGGGCCAGTTGGTCTCCGTGAGAATAGAGCCTGCCGTCAGCGCCCCTCGCCGCCCGCTCCCACTCCAGTTCGTCGCAGCGCCGGGCACCGGGCACCTGACCCGTCCGGGACAGCCAGTCGGTGTACGCATCCGCATCGTGCTGGTCGATGGCCATGATGGGAAAGCGCTCCCAGTCCTGTGCCTTGTCCCGCCCGGGGATGCGCAGGGACTTGCCCTGCTGCGCGGAGACCTGGGCTTCTCCGGTGCCCAGGGTGAGCGTCCACCGACCGTCCCGGCCGCGCTGGAGCTGGAGGGGCATGGGGGCGCCCTTGGACTTGGGCAAGTGTCTCGCGCGGTCGGCCTCGGAGGCCTGGTCCTCCAGGAACCGGATCCACTCTCCGAACGACACCTCTGTACGCTGGACGAGGAACGCCCCGGTCCGCTCCTCGTGCAGGGGCGTGGCGCGCAAGAGGCCCCGGCGCGGGACGTCGGGCACGGTACTGCCGTAGAGGAAGGTCCCTGGCGGCACGTAGATGAACCCCTCCGGCACGTCGCGCTCGAAGGGCAACCACTGCGAGAGCGAAATGGACTCGCCGGGGGCGAGCAGGAGGGGGTGGCGCACCACGACCCGGCCTGGCGCCCGCAGGGTGAGCAGGTAGGAGCCGGGGCCGTCGCCCAACGTGACGCGGGACCAGGGCGCCCGCAGCGACAGGCCCGTGGGGACGAGCTGCCGGCGCGCCCCGTCGCCTTCGTAGCGCTCCAACTCCACCTGGGCGTCCGGAGGGTCGGTAGTGAGCGACAGCACCGGGGGACGCCTGAGAGCCGCCTCACGCGAGCCGTCCGGGTCGTAGGTGCGCAGGCGCTCCAGCAATTCGTGCTGTCGCTCCGGGTGATGGAACGCGTCCGCGAGTTGGAGCCGGTCCATCAGGACGTCTCCCAGCAGCGACCGCACGCGCGCATCCCCCGTGCCGAACGCCAGGGCCCCCTCCAGGATTTGCGCGGCCCGCGACAACAGGGCCTCCGCGCGCTCCGCGGCCTGCGTGGCCTGCGTCCACAGGCGTTCCGCCTCCTTGCCGCGCGCCGCAGCCTCCTGGGACGTGGCGGCCGTCTGGACCTTGAACCCCGCCAGGGCCTCCGCGCGCAGCCGGACCGCTTCGTCCCGGGTCTGGTGTCCCCGGTCGAGCTCTACGCTCGCGGCCTCCAGGCGCTCCTCCACCTTGCGCCGCAGCTCCCAGTCATCCCGCAGGCGAAGGGACCCGAGGCCCAGCAGGAGCGTCAGAGGGGCTGCTGCCATCAGGCCCCACCGCCGGGTGCGCTTGAGTCGCGCGGCTGCGCGCGACGCAGCCAGGAACCGGGTGCCCAGGCTGGAGGTGTCCTCCGGGGTCAGGGGCAGCGCTTCAGTGAGCTGGCGCCCGCTCCACAGCAGCTCCGAGGCCCGCCCCAGGCGCTCCCACTCCCTGGCGGCGGCCTCCACCCGCTCGCACACCGGACGCTTGCCGGCATCCGCCTCCAACCAGCCGCGCAGTTGGGCCCAGCCGTGCAGAAGGGCCTCGTGCGCGACTTCGTAGACGGTCTCGCCGCGCTCCTCCCTCGCGACCAGCATCCGGCCCTGGACGAGTGCTTCCAGCACCGGCGCCGCATGGGGCACCGTGGACTCGAACTCCGTCTGGGACAGGCGCAGCCGGGTTCCCTCCGGCGTCGACAGCCGCAGGAAGATGCTCCGCGTGGTCGCGACTCGCGCGGGGGGCAGGCTCGCCACCACGCCATCCGCGTGGCGCGACAGCGCGCCCGTCACGCCTCCAATCGCGGCGAGCGCGGAGGCGGGGATGCGTTGGAGGATCGCGTCGCGTGCATCCCAGAGTTCTGCCATGGCGAACTGGAGCAGCGGCAATCCTCCCGCTGCGGTGTCCGAGGAGGCCACCAGGGTCTCGACGACAGCGTCGGACTCGAACGTCACCCCCTTACGACGGGCCGGCTCCACGATGGCCGACCGCGCCGCTGGAGGGGACAGGCCGCGCAATAGATAGAGGCCGCGCGGCACGTCGTCCCCCAGGACGGGCAGGCCCGCCAACTGGGTGAGGAAGTCCCCTCGCACCGTCACCAGGACGCGCAGTCCACGGGTCTCGCGCAGCAGCCAGCCCAGTGCCTCGCCGCAGGCCGTCGCCTCCGCGGCGGGTGCCTGGGTGAAGAGCTCCTCCGCCTGGTCCAGCAGTATCGAGAGCCCCGCGGTGCGCCCGAGCACCCGTTGCAACTCCCGGCCGAGTCCCTGGGGATCGCCACGCAGTTGTTCGGTCAGGGCGCCTTCATCCCGGCCCATGGCCCCGGAGAGCGCCGCCGCCAGGGCGGCCAGCGGATCATATCCCGGCACGAAGGTGACGGTGCGGTAGGTACGGCCATCCTCGAGTGCCCCCTCGGCGAGGGACGTCAGCACGGCCGCGCGACATAGCGACGACTTGCCCACGCCTGAGGGGCCGGTGACGACGACGAGCGGGTTGCCGCGCAGCCGCTCCACGACCTCCAGGCGCTCCGTCTCCCGGCCGAAGAAGAGGCTGCGGTGCCGCGCGTCGAAGGGCTGGAGACCCCGATAGGGATTTCCCTCCGGGATCTCCGCGAGGATGTGGGGCTCCTCCAGCGCGGCGAGCGCCCCGCACAGCTCATCCGCGGAGCCGTAGCGCTCTGCCGGGTCGCGCTGTAGGCAGCGGTTGATGATTGCCTCCAGCCGGAGATCCACCGCCTCTGCCCGCTGACGCAGGGACGGAGGCTCCATGGCCTCCCAGTCCTCGAGCGAGGTGGACGGATCCAGCGCGTGCCGGGGCGCCACGCCCGCGCACAGTTCGTACAACACGGCCCCTGCTGAATAGAGGTCGCTGGCGCGAGTGGCCGCGGCGCCCTGGAGCGTCTCGGGGGCCATGTAGAGCGGCGTCCCGACCAGTCCCCCCGCGCCCGTCAGCGGGCTCGTCAGGGGGGGAGGGGGCGCGCCCGAAGGGGCATCGTCCAGGGCCTGCGCGGACTCCGCGAGCAGCTTGGCCAGCCCGAAGTCCAGCAGCTTGACCTGGTCTTCCTCGGTCAGCATGACGTTGGCAGGCTTGATATCGCGGTGGAGCACTCCGGCGCGGTGTGCGGCGGCGAGCCCGCGAGCCAGGCTGACGCCAATACGCGCCACCTGTCTCCAGGGGAGGGGACGGGGCAGGGCTTCCAGGCTCTGGCCACGGACGAACTCAGTGACCAGGTAGGGGTGGCCCTCCAGGTCGCCCACGCGGTGGATGGCGACCACGTTGGGGTGGGACAGCCGGGCGATGGCGCGCGCCTCCACCAGAAAGCGCCGCCGGGCGCGCGAGTCCGGCCGCACCATCGCCACGAACTTCACGGCCACGGAGCGCTCAAGCAGGGTGTCCTCGGCCAGGTAGACGTGTCCCATGCCACCCCGGCCGATGAGCTGGAGCAGCCGGTACTCCTCGATGAGCGGCGGGGGCTGCCAGCTCGGCGGAGGGCTCATTCCTCCTCCTCGTCACGCTCCAGGCCGAACCCCGCGATGAGGTTGTAGACGTGGGCGCGCGACAACTCCATCCGATCCGCCGCCTCGGAGATGTTCCAGCGTGACTCCTTCAGGGTGCGCGCCAGCAGCTGCTTTTGGAACTGCCGCGTGGCCTCGTGGTAACTGAGCGACCGGGGCTTGTCGGGTTCGGAGGAGGACTCGGGGAAGATGTGGCGACGGTCCACCTGGGGCGCACCCTCCACGCCCGCGCGGGCCACGGCGGCTTCGATTTTGTTGGCGAGCTCCCGGACATTCCCTTCCCACGCCACCACCTGAAGGGCCAGGAGCGCGCCAGGGGACAACCGCAGCCGGGCCCGTTTCTGGGACTCGCAGGCCTTGGCGCAGAAGTGCTCCGCCAGCGTGGGGATGTCCTCCCGGCGCTCCTCGAGCGAGGGCATGACGATGGGGAGGACCTCCAGGCGGTAGCGCAGGTCGTCCCGGAAGGTCCGGCGCGCGACGGCCGCCTTCAGATCGTTGTTCGTCGCCGCCACCACCCGCACGTCTGCGACGAGCGGCTCCGTGCCGCCCACCCGGAAATACTGTCGGGACTGGAGGAATTGGAGCAGCTTGGCCTGGACACCCAGTGGCAGCTCGCCAATCTCATCCAGGAATAGCGTACCACCCTCGGCCGCGTCGATCTTACCCTTCATCAGCTTGTCAGCGCCGCTGAAGGCCCCGCGCACCGCGCCGAACAGCTCGCGTTCCGCGAGTGTCTCCTGGAGGTTCGCGCAGTTGAGCTCCACGAAGGGCCGGCGGGCGCGGGTGCTGTTGTCGTGGATGAGCCGGGCGACCTGGGTCTTGCCGGTGCCGGACGGCCCGGTGATGAGCACGGAGATGTCGCACGATGCGGCGACGGCCACTTGTTCCAGCACCCGCGCGATGGCGGGGCTACGGCCAATCACAGACTCTGTTCGCAGCCGTTGGCGCACGTCCAACGTGGGGTCCGGCCCCAGCTGCTGCCGGCGCAGCAGGAGCCGGTCCGCGAAGGTGGCCAGGTAGTGGGTGAAGCGCTCCACCCGGGAGCGGTCCTCCTCGGAGAAGGGGCCGGGCCCGATCCGGTCCTGGAGATAGACGACGCCCAGCGGTGGGTGCCCGATGGGCGAGCAGAGCACCGCCCCAGTCCGATTGCGCTGCACGCTGCGCCGGTCCGCGAAGCGCGGATCCTCCAGCGCGGACGCGGAGACCACCGTCTGCCCGGACGCCACCGCCGCCCCCAGCACACCGCGCGACACCCGGTCTCGGATGGCCTCGACGTCGGCGTCGTAGCACCCGTGCGCCATCCACAGACGCGGGGTGTTCGCGTTGCCATGGGTTTCAAGGATTTCCAGATAGCCTTGTCGTGCCGAGGAGCTCTCGACGATGAGGGCGAGGGCTTCTTCGAGAAAGGGCTCGATTTCGTCCTTTCCTCCTAATTCCAGCAAATTTCGGTAGAGGTCGCGTTCTTGCCGCAGGCTCAGCACGTCCTGGGAGACGTCTTGCATTGGTCCAATCTAACCAATGCGCGGGCGCAAGGCCATGACCCGGCGTGTGTCAGGTGGATTGGACAGTCATTCCAACCGCGTGGACAGAGTGCAGGGGCCCCTGTGGGAGGCATGGCTGGCGCGGAGATTGCTCCTGCACCCGGCGCCGGAGACGTAGATGTTTCCGGCGGATGCATCCCTCAACAAGTCAGTCGGGTGTGGGTTTGCCCGACGCAATGCACGAGGAACTCCACATGGGGCATCTCTTCCGGACCCTCTTGGCGACGATCCTGATGCTGGGCACGATGGGGTGGGGCGCGAGAGCGCTGGCGCAGGACGCGCCGCGCCCCGTCGAGGACTCCACGGTCACGGTGCCTGTATCGCTTGACCTGGGAGCGGGCCGTGCGTTGCTGCTCCAGCAGCTCCCCAACCCGCTGGTCGCGGGGAAGAAGCGACAGAAGATCCCGGTGCACATCACCACCCTGGTGCCCACCAAGGTCATCGTGGATGTTCCCCGGCAGAAGCTCATCAAGGTCGTCGAGAAAGTTCCGACGAAGGTCAAGATCGGACTGTGTCTGATGAACCCCTCATCCTGCCTTTCAACCATCATGGTCGACAAGGTGGTCGAGAAGTGGGTCACGGTCATCGAAAAGGTCGAGCAGACCTTGATGAAGCCCGTGAACTCGCTGAACCCCTTCGACGTGGAGGTCGAATACGGGGCCGTCGCGACGGACGTGGACTTCGACCTCCAGGGCGAGGTGCTGAGCGCGAGCGTGACCATCGAAGCCTTTGTCAAGGCGGGGCTCGACGCGTCCATCGTCAAGGTGGGAGCCCTGAGCTGCGGGGTCGGTGAGCCGAAGCCGCGGATCCGGTTGACCCTGACGGGGCCGGTCCGGTGGAGCGAGGCGGGAGCGCTGGCGTTCACCCAGACAGGCTGGAAGCTGGATTGGGAGCGTCCCTGCCAGCTCACGGCGCTCGACATCAAGGCGGAGGATCTGCTCGACCTGCCGGTCGTCCGGGACCTCGTCCGGAGGAACATCGAATCGGCGCTCTCCCGGCTGCCGGCGTCCTATTCGCTCCAACCCACGCTGGCGAAGGCATGGGAGACGTTGGGCCGCCCCGTGAGCCTGCATGAGGGGGCCTGGCTCCAGTTCCATCCCGTGGCCCTGGCGGTGGGGCCGCTGGAGGGCCATGGGAAGACGGTGAGCACGGTGGCCTCACTGAAGGCGCGTCCGACGGTCACCTACGGCGATCAACCTTCGGCCTCCGTCCTGCCCCTTCCCGCGCTCGACCTGGTGCCACCCGCCTCGCGGGGCTTCAAACTGACTGTTCCCTGCACGGTGGACCTGAAGATGGCGGAGACGCGCCTGGGGCCGCTTCTCTTGAATGCTTTGTCGGAGCTGAGGCTGCCGGTGCAAGTCGACCGGGTGGCACTCCGGGGAGACACCCAGGGGGCGCTCGATGTGACGCTTCACCTCAAGGACGAGCTCGTGGACCGGATCCGCATCCGTGCGACACCTCGCTTCGACCCGGAGCGACAAGAGATCGAGATCGTGAACCCGGTTGTCACGGTGGAGGCGAACGATGCGCTCAAGGAACTCTTCGTGCCTGGCACCCAGGCCCTCGTGCTGAAGACGGTCGGTGAGTGGGTCCGCTTTCCTCTCGATCCGATCTGGCGCAAGTCGATGCAGGAGCTTCGTCAGGCCTCGTTCCGGGGGGAGGGTTACGAGGTGAAGGTCCAGACCGAAACCCTGCGGCTGGTGGAGCTCCAGGTACTCCCCGATACCCTCCGTATCGTGGGCCATGCCGAAGGGACCGCCTCGGGGACGTTCAATCTCTAAGCACCCGGACATTGCCCACCCCCGGCATGGGACCGCTGAGGGTGGACGATGCGGTGCGTGAGCGACTGCGGGAAATTGGCCGCTCAGCGGATGTGGAGACGGACGAGCGGGACCGCGTGCAGAGGGCCTGGGTGCCAGGCACGAAGATGAGCTTGGTGCACAAGCAAAAGCCGGATGCCGTCTTCCATGCCAGAGCGCGCCTGCTGCGTTTAAAGAAGAGCCCGAGAGGGGAAGTGAGACCTCTACTTCTTGGACGAGTGCGGCTTCAGTCCGACTCAGCCCCCCGGCTACAGCTGGGCCGAGGGCCTTCATTGGCCGAGCCTGGAGCGAGCCCGTGTTGCTCAAGCTCGCCTACGCGCAGGCCTCGCACGCGCGGCGCAAGCCTGGATTCGTCCGGAGCGTGGACCTGCGCGGCGCGCAGGGGAGGGCGGAGGCTTCGGCTGCTACATGAGGCCGAAGCCCTTCTTGACGAGAAGCCTTTTGGAGGAGCTCGCCTTCACTGTGGTGAGCTCGATGGTGTCTTCGCTCACGCCAGTGACGTCCTCCTTCAGCTCACCGACGAACTTGCCGTACTCCCCTGTCTTGGGATTCAAGACCAGGATGGAGACGATCTCGTCGTAGCCGTAGATGTCGAACTTGCACGACAGCCCTCCCATGCTTCCACATTTTTGCTTGATCTGGTGCGCGGCGTTCGTGGCGAAGCTGTCCAGGATGCCCCGGGCCGCCAGACAACTGTAGATCTTGATGGTGATGGCCTTGTCGGTCAGCCCGTCCGCGAGCAATCGTGCGGCCAGTTGATGCGGCTGGAGGATTTCCTGGGTGCCAGGCTCCCTGGGGCCCCGGTCGACCATGCGGTTCGGCGTCACGTCGCCGTGGCCAATGATGTAGAGCGTGTCACCGCTCTTCAGGTCCTCGAGCGGTTTGTCCGGACCGTGTCGCACCCGCACCAGTTCCTTGGTCCAACCCCGCGCCACCTCTGCATTGATCCACCTGTCGATGAGGTCTTCGATGCAGTCGCTCTTGAAGGGGTTATAGAGAAACACTCTGGGCATGTGCGTCATTGCACCATGCGTCACCCTTTGAAGTCGAGCCGCACGGGCCCATCTCCGTTCTGCCAATGCATTGCTCGCGCTACAGAAGTGGGTCGACCGACTCACCCGAAGTCTTCGCGACGACGAGTTGTCGCCGCTGCCCTGGGCCGCTACTTCCGCGGGGGCTTCGGCGCTTCCGCGGGCGGTGCCTTGGGGAAGGCGAGGTAGCCCTTCTCGGTGTACCAGGCGAGTACCTCCACCTGCATCCGGCCCGCCTTGACCATTGGGTCCTGCTCGGCGAGCTGCCGCGCCTCCTGCTTCGTGGCCGTGCGGTAGATGCATGCGCCGCGCATGCCCACGTCGTCCTGCTCGTCGAAGGGGCCCGCGAGCACCATCTTCCCGCTCTCCCCCATGCGATTGAGGTGCGCGAGGTGCTCGCCCTGCAGCTTCTGGAGGGCGTCGGGCTCCATCTTGGGCGCGTTGGGCGCGCGCTTGAGCAGGACGAGGTAGTGCTTGTCGAACTCGACCTTCTCCTCGGCCGGGGCCGCGGCCTTCGTTGCCTGCGCGCCTGGCGCGGCAGGAGTGGAGGAGAGGGCGAGCAACAGCAGCGTGGTGGTGAGCATGGTGTGGGGCACCCTAGGGGGCTGACCCGACATCGCGCCATTGTCCCGCGGTGAAACCGGGTGCTCCGCGAGCCGGAACCATTGAGGCTCCGGCTCGCTGCTGCCGTTGAGCGCGGCGGGCTATCCGCCCCGCCCCTCGAGCGCCAGCCCGCTGCTGTGCGCGGCGGTATACGCGTGCGCGGGGTGGGCGACAGGCTCCTCCACGGGCGCGGGCTGCATGAGGCCCGCCCCCAGGAGCGCACCCTCGAGCGAGCCGTGCATCCGCCCTTCGAGCAGGTGCTTCGACAGCGGCTCGAGCGCGGCCTCCAGGTGGGGCGGCACCTTCACCAGCGCCAGGTGCGCGCTGCGCACGGCGAGGAACTCCGCCAGGTACTGGAGCGTCGCCACACCGGCGGCGTCCACCAGCGACACCCGCGACAGGTCGATGACCACCAGCTTCGCCCAGGGCGGACCGTCCACGAGGTCGTAGAGCTTGAGGTGGTTGATGAACAGGATGGGCCCGTCCACGCGCGCCACCATGAGGTCCAGCGCCTCGGGGGCGTTGGGCGCTTCCGGCGCCTGCATGTGCAGGCCGCGCTGCAGCTGCGACGCATCCGTCACCCGCTGCACCTCCAGCCGCAGGGCGCCATGGCGACGCACGTAGAGGAGGCTCGCCAGCGCGAGCCCGGCCCCGATGCCGACAAACACGTTGAACATTGCGATTCCCAGCGCGGTGACGAGCACCACGCTCAACGTCGACTTGGATTGATTCCACATGGCAACAAGGCCCTCCAGATTGAGCAGGCGCACCCCCACGACCAGCAGGATGGCGGTAAGTGCGGCAATGGGGATGCGCGCCACCAGCGGCGCGAGCAGCGCCATGGCCACGAAGAGCCACAGTGCATGCATGACGGAAGCGGCGCGGGTGCGCGCGCCCGCTTGAATGGAAGCGCTGGCGCGCACGATGGCGCCCATCACCGGGAAGCCGCCAATAAGTCCGGCGGTGATGTTGGCCAGGCCTTGCGCCATCAGGTCCTGGTCCAGGTCACTGTGGGTGCTCGCACCCGTGAGCGTATCGAGCGAACTCGTCGCGAGCAGCGAGCCGAGCGACGCAAGCAGCGCGAGGCCGAAGGCCGCCGGCAGGAGGCTCGCGAGGTGCACGCCCTCGAAGGACGGCAGCGTCGGCATGGGCAGCGAGCGCGGCAGGGCGCCCACCGCGTCGTAGCCCGCCCCGAGCCAGACCATGAGCACGGTGCCAATCGTCAGCCCCACGAGCACCGCGGGGATGCGCTTGTGCACCTTGGGCAGGGCCACCATGGCCAGCGCCGTGAGGGCTCCGGCGGCAACCCCGAGCCAGCCCACGCGCTCGCCCCAGTTGTGCTGCAGCGCGAGCGCCACGGCGTCCGCATGCGTGTCCTCCACCGCGAACAGCCGCGGCAGCTGCGTGTTGAGCAGCAGCAGACCAATGCCCACCGTGAAGCCCATCACCACAGGCCGTGGGATGAGCCGCGCGAACCGGCCGGCGCGCATGAGCCCCAACGCCACCTGCATGGCGCCCGCGAGCACCGTGGCGATGGCGAGGCCCGCGGCCCCGTGCGCCGCCACGATGGCCGCGGCCAGGGGCAGCAGCGCCGCCTCCGGGCCCGTGACCTGGAAGCGGCTGCCGCTGAGCAGCCCGCCCACGACGCCTGCCACCACGCCGGAGACGAGCCCCACGCTCGCGGGCAGTCCCGCGGCGGTCGCGAGCGCGACATTGAGAGGAAGTGCCACGCACGCCACGCTCAGGCCGGCGGCTGCGTCGGCTGGCAGGCTGCTGGGCTGTACCATCTCGCGCCAGCTGTGGATGAGCTCGCCCGCACGCCGGGTCGAGAAGGATGGCTTGGAGAGAGCGGTCGTCGAACGCATGGACGACACGCCTTTCAGGTGCCGTGCCAAGGGCCTTCTCAGAGGGGAGCGTGCCCCGCTGTCGGTCCATCCCCTCAGAGCCCCTGTCGGCTCGGACCAACACTGTTGGGACCGACAGACGGCCGTGCGAAGTGACGGGCCGTGCGCGCGGACGCGGGTTAGATTGCGCGCCATGTTGGTGCTTCGACTGCGTGCTCGGCTCCTGTTGTCCTACGCGGTGGTTACCGCGCTGCTGGTGGCCGCCTTCTCCCAGATGGCCGTGGGCCTCATGCGCACCCACGAGGTGGTGGCGAGCGTGGGCCACGAGGAGCTCGCCTCCTTCGAGCGAGAGCAGCGCGTGTACGTCGCGGCCTGGGCGCTCGAGCTGGCGGTGCGGCGCGGAGTGGTGGCCTGTGAGCAGCACGACAGCAGCGCGGCCTCCGTGCACCGCGCTGTCGCCAGCGCGCGCCACGTGCTGCAGACCGCGCTCGGCACCGGCACGGTGCATCTGGATGCGGGCATCCGCGCGAGCGCCCAGGACTATGTGCAGTACGCCCTGCAATTGGAGCAGGCCGGCACCTGTGAATCGATGCTGTCGTTTCCCCTGCGTGAGCGGCGGCTGCACCTGGATGAGGTCCTCACCACGGTGTGGTCCGAGCGCACGCGGGACATGCGCCTGGCCATCCAGGCGAAGGAGGACCAGGCGCGCTCCATCGGGTCGGCGGCGCTGAGCTCAGGCGGGCTCTTCGGCCTCCTGGGCATCCTCGCCGCGGGAGTGCTCGCCTTGTCGCAGGCGCGCGCGGTGTCGAACTCGGTGGCGCTGCTCTCCACGCATGCGCGCCGCATTGGCCAGGGTGACTTCAGCCCGCTGCCTCCCTTGCGCGGCCCCGAGGAGCTGCGCGCGCTGTCGCTGGACCTGGATCGCATGCGGGGGCGCCTGGCGGAGTTGGATCAGCTCAAGAGCGCGTTCGTGGCCTCGGTGTCCCACGACCTGCGCACGCCGCTGGCCCGGGTGCGCGAGGCCCTCTCGCTCCTGGGCGATGGCAGCACGGGCCCCCTGACGCCGCAGCAGGCCCGCGTGGTGAAGCTCGCACAGGCCGCGTGCGAGCGTGAGATTCGCATGGTGACCTCCGTGTTGGACCTGTCTCGCGTGCAGTCCGGCCAGCCGCTGCAGCGCAATGCCGGGGCTTCGGTGGACCTGATTGTCCAGAACGTCCTCCGGGACCTCACCTTCGAAGCGGATGAGCGCAAGGTCCAGCTGGTGTACGAGCCAGCCGCGAAGCCCGTGCGTGCGCCCATCGATGACCCCTTGGTCGAGCGTGCCCTGTCCAACCTGGTGAGCAACGCCATCGCTGTCTCCAGCGCGGGCAAGACGGTGCGCATCACGTGTGAGCTGGTGACCCGCAAGCGCCCTGGCGCCGCCAGCTCCGTGCCCGCGGTCCAGCTGTCCGTCGCGGACCAGGGCCCGGGCGTGCCCGCGCACGCGCGTGATTGGATCTTCCGGCCCTTCGCGAGCCTTGAAGTGGGCGGGCGCCGCAGCACGGGGCTGGGCCTGACCATCGCGCGCGAGATGATCACCGCGCACGGCGGTGAGCTGTCACTCGCGGACACGTCCGGGCCCGGCGCCACCTTCACCTTCTGGATTCCCCTTGAAGACCCTGCGTCCCCTGGAGGCCGTCTTGACGCCTGAGTCCCCCGTCCAGCAGCCCCACGTGCTCCTGGTGGACGATGACCTCCAGCTCGCGGAGCTCATGTCCATGCGGATGACGTCACGCGGCTACCGCGTGACCGTGGAGGGCGAGGGCAAGAGCGCCCTGCGCAGGCTCTCGCAGGAGCGCGTGGACGCGATGGTGCTCGACCTGCGCCTGGAGGACATGGATGGCATGGACGTGCTCCGGGCCGCGCGACAGCGGGCCCCCGAGCTTTCCGTCATCATGCTCACCGCGCACGGCTCCATCGAGACCGCGGTGCAGGCCATGCAGGAGGGCGCCTACGGCTTTCTCACCAAGCCGTTCCACGACCATGAACTCATGCAGAAGCTCACGCATGCGCTCGAGCGCTCGCTGCTGCGCCGGGAGGTGGCCGAGCTGCGGCGGCGCATGGGGGAAGAGGGCGAGCCCCTGCTCCTGGGCATCAGCGAGGCCATTTCGCGCGTGCGCGAGGTGATTGCCCGCATTGCCCCCACCGACGCCACCGTCCTGCTCACCGGCGAGAGTGGCACCGGCAAGGAGCTGGCGGCGCGGATGCTCCACGTGCTCTCGCGCCGCAACGCGGGGCGCTTCGTCGCCGTCAACTGTGGCGCCCTTCCGCCAGAGCTGCTGGAGAGCGAGCTGTTTGGACACGTGAAGGGCGCGTTCTCCGGCGCCGTGCGCGAGCGCGAGGGCCTGTTTGGCGCGGCCAACGGCGGCACGCTGTTCCTGGATGAGATTGGCGAGGCGTCCCCGTCCGTGCAGGTGAAGCTCCTGCGCGTGCTGCAGGAGCAGCGGCTCACGCGCGTGGGCGCGGACGTGGAGGAGTCCGTGGACGTGCGGGTGGTCGCCGCCACCAACCGGGACCTCGCGGAAGAGGTGGCCGCGAAGCGCTTTCGTCAGGACCTCTACTTCCGGTTGCACGTGGTGCCCATCGAGCTGCCGCCCCTGCGCGAGCGGCTCGAGGACATCCCCTTGCTCGCGCAGCTCTTCCTGGAGCGCACCGCGAACCGCTATGGCCTGCGTCCGCCGCGCCTGGCGCCCGCGACGGTGGAGTTGATGCAGCGCTATGGCTGGCCTGGCAACGTCCGGGAGCTCATCCACGAGATGGAGGCCGCGGTGCTCCTGGCCGGCACGGACGAGCTGCAACCGCGACATGTGCCCCGCCTGGGGCAGGCGCTGGAGCGGCCCCCCACCGAGAGCGCGCAGCTGCCGGGTGTTCCCGTCGGGGATGAGGCCTTGCCCTCGCTGCGCGAGGCCCGCGATGCCTTCGAGCGCGCCTACCTCGCGGAGGCCATGCGCCGCAGCAGCGGCAGTGTCAGCGCCGCGGCTCGAATGGCCGGGCGCAACCGGAGCGACTTCTACGACCTGCTCAAGCGGCACGGCCTGTCCGCCGCTGACTTCAAGGGAACACCCTAGGGCGGGTCCTCACGCCATACCCACAGTGCCCTGGCGTTGGCATTGCAAAACCAGGGAAAAGCAGGCGAGCCTTACGCATTCCCCGGGAGACACCATGGGCAAGATGAAGACGACCTCCTCCATCAATCAGGCCAGGCACTCGGTGCAGAACAACCCGATTGCCTCCAAAGCCCAGGTGCAGGCCGCGCAGACGCAGGCGCAGGCCAAGCCGAAGAAGGAGCCGGCCCTCAAGCCGCCCCCGGAGCACAAGGTCTTCACGGACGGCTTTGGCGGCGCGGTGTACGGCTCCAAGAACCCGGACAAGACGCTGAAGCTGGACGACGGCAAGGCCCTGACGAACGAGCACCAGCGGCTGGCGGGCCTGGAGGCGAATGCGCGCACCGAGGGGGTGAAGGGGCGGAAGGAGGGCGGCGCGGGCCTGAGCAAGAACACCAACTTCTTCGCCACGTCCTTCGGCGCGGTCCACACGCAGGGGGCCTACACGAAGTCGGCGGGCTCCACCGTGCCTCCTCCGGAGGCGATGAAGCGCATGTACCACCCCAACGTGCATGACCTGACGAATGACGGCAAGCGCGTGTCCGTCAGCGGGATGAAGGACTCGTCGACGAAGACGCCCGGTTACGAGTTCAGCGGCTCCAAGGTCGCGGGCTCGGACGACTTCGGCCGCACGCCCAAGCGCAACGCGCTGCAATCCGGAGCGCCCGCGGAGGCCCGGTACTCGAAGCCCAATCCGCCCAGCGCGGACTTCAACACGACCTTCGCGCACAGCGAGCAGTCCGACGCCGCGAGGCTGATGGCGCCGGGCGCGGCGAAGGACATCGCCGCGTCCTTCAAGGGCACGCTGCCGCCGGGTTCGAAGATCCACGCGGTGACGTACAGCGGCCACACCACGCGCTTCACCTGCGCCAACTGCGAGTACACGACGGGCCACCTGGCGAAGAACCCGGGCCTGTTCCGCAAGGACCTGAGCGCGGAGTTGCAGGCGCAGGGCTTCCAGGTGCCGAAGGACGGCGTGCGCCTGTTGCCCATCATCTCCGCCCACGAGAAGACGAACGGTGTGCGGCAGAATCCCCAGACCCCGCGCCGTCCGCTGGAGGCGGGGGAGGTCGACCTCAAGGACCTCGCCGGCAAGGGCAAGTTCATCGAGACGCCGCTCGCCAACGTGAAGTGAGCCTCGCGCTCCTTTCCTCCAGGATCCGCTTTCGATGATGACCTCTTCCGAGACGCAATCGCTTCGCCAGCTCGCGGATTGTCAGACGCCGGAGTACGGCGCGGTGTCCGTGCATGGCGCCACCTGCACGGACGACGGCTGCCTGTGCGACACCGTGAACCTGAAGGTGACCGCGGGCGGCGAGCAGAAGGCCCTGACCCTCACCTCCGACGGCACCTTGTTGGATGACGAGCTGCGCCCCGCTGAGGACCGCTGGGGCGGCGTCGTGCGCGCGGCGTCGCAGGCGCCCGGCTTCCAGGAGGGCTTCGACACGCTGGTGACCCAGCGCCGCACGCAGGTGCTGGAAGCGATGGGCCGGCTGGAGGGCGCCTTCGAGGTGCAGCTGCCGGAGTCGCTGCTGGGTGAGGGCGCGGACCTGGAGCGCGACATCCTGGGCCGCGTGGAGTTGGACGGGCAGCGCTACGCCTGGCGCATCGAGCTGTGCTCGGACCCCAAGTGTGAGTGCGAGAACCTCTTCCTGGTGGTGTGGCTGCCCGGGGAGCCCCAGCGCGCCGTGTTCGCCATCACCGCGGACGGCCGCTGGATGGTGGAGCAGGCGGGGAACGCGGCCCTGACCATGGACGCGGTGGAAGGGGCGCTGGTGGCCACTGAGGCGTTCCAGGCGCTGCTCGGCCAGATGCGCGTGGAGCGCATCCTCCAGAAGTATCACCGCTCCTTGCGCGGGCTTTCGGCCGTCTGAGGCGGGCCCACGACCACCTGCCCGTCCTTCATCACGAACCGGACCTGCTTCAACGCCCGAATGTCTTTCAGTGGATTTCCCTCCACCGCGAGCAGGTCCGCGAGCTTGTTCGGCGCGAGCGAGCCAACCCGGTCCTGCATGCGCAGCAGCTCCGCCGCGTTCACGGTCGCGGCACGCAGGATGTCCACGGGTTTGAGCCCCGCCTCGGCATAGGCGATGAACCACTTCACGGTGGCCTGTCCGCGCGTCAACCCTGGCATCACGATGTACATGTCCGAGCCGGCGGCGATCCGCACACCCGCGGCCACCGCGCGGCGGAGGCGCTCCTGGGCCTTGGCCATGTTTTTCTTGCAGCGCTCCTTCATCTGACGCCGGCGCTCGGCATTGCCGGTCTGGGTATCGAAGGAGTCGCACACGTCCATCGGGCCATCCGTCGGGACCAGGAAGATGCGATTGCGGACCATGGGCGCCAGCACGTCATCGGGGAGCGAGTACCCATGCTCGATGGAGTCGACGCCCGCCTGGACCGCGATGCGGATGCTGTCGTCGGTGGTGGTGTGCGTCGCCACCGGGCGCTTCATGCGGTGGGCCTCCTCGACGATGACCTTCAGCTCCTCCAAGGAGAGGAGGTTGTGTCCGTTGTCGACGATGACCTTGATGCAGTCCGCGCCGTCCATGAGCGCTTGCCGCACGGCGCGCCGGGCCTCCTCCACGCCGGAGACGGTGACGTACTCCTGCTCGATGAGGGACTGCGCCGGAGGTTGGAGCGTGGGGAACTGACCGCCCTGGGGAGCGAGCGCGCGGGTGCAGGCGGAGATGCGCGGGCCCTGCACCCAGCCACGCTGGATGGCGTTGCGCAGTGCCACGTCGCCGTTGACCCCTGAGTTGCCCACGTCGCGCACCGTGGTGACGCCCGCCTCGAGCATCTCGCGGCCCAGCTTCGCGCCCATGAGCGCGCGCTCGGTGGTGCCGTTCTGGGCGACGGGGGTGAGGAGGCCGTCGACTCCGTTCTCCGGGTCGACCTCCAGCAGCAGGTGCGAGTGCGCGTCGATCAGCCCGGGCAGCAGGGTGACGTCGCCCAGGTCGATGACCCGTGTCCCCGAGGGGATGGGGAGGCCGGTGCCCACGGCCTGGATGGACGAGCCTTCAATGAGCACGACCGCATCCGGAAGGAGCCGCTCACTCTTCCCGTCGAAGAGCCTGGCGGCCCGGAGGGCGATGCGCGGGGATTCCGAGGGGGAGGGCGTCTGGCCCCAGGACGGCAGGGAAGCGCAGCACAGGAGGAGCGCGCCAACGACAGTCGACAACAGACGCTGGGACCGGGAGGGCAAGGCGTGACTCCCCAGAAAAGCGAAAGGCCCGGAACCTTTCGGTTCCGGGCCTCTCTAGTGGCGAGGAGTACGGGACTTGAACCCGTGGCCTCCGGCGTGACAGGCCGGCGTTCTAACCAACTGAACTAACTCCCCACAAAAATCTATATGGGCGGAACAGGGATTGAACCTGTGACCATCGCCTTGTAAGGGCGCCGCTCTACCGCTGAGCTATCCGCCCTGCGCGGCCCCGCCGTGATTCAGTGAGGCGGCTTGTACCGTCCTCGTTCGGCCCCGTCAAGCATCTGTTTTCGGGCCCCCTGAATCACGCTCCGCTCCCTCGGAAGGGGGCGGATCCGACGGGCGCGGATCCGCCTGCTAGGCCCGTACCTTCCACCGACGCACGCGGCGGCGGGAACGGGGAATCATCACCACGGCGCCCACCAACAGGGCCACCGGCACGAACACCAACATCGTCTGCATCATCGCCTCCATGCCCGACAACATACGGAGGCCGTCTGACATCCTGACGGGGAGTTCGTGACTTTCAGGAAACGACATTCCAAGCCGCCGGGTTTCCGGCCGCCCTGACGAGCAGGGGGCCGGACTGGCGGTGAGGAGCTATTCGCCTGGGGGAGGACCGCCCCGGCCGCCGTGGCCAGGGCCATGCGAGCGGCGCTCCGATTCCAGGAGCGTGCGGGCCTGGGTCTTCTGGGCGTCCGTCAGGACCTGCTCGGCCTCCTGGTAGGCCGCCATGTCGTTGGTGCGCAGCTGCTCGAACAGGCCTCGCGCCTGCTCATGGGCGGCCTGGTCCTGTGCGGACGGCGTGCCCTGTTGTGTGCCTCGGTCCGGCGGCGCGGGCGGGCGCAGGGCCTCCAGGGACTGCTTCACGGGTGCGTTCTTCGCGTCGAGCGCCGTTTGGATCTTCGTCAGGCTCGCGGCCTGGGCGTCGGTGAGGCCCAGGTCCTGGCTGTGGTCGATGAGCACCTGGACGGGCGATTTGCGCTCGAAGGGGGGCGGCCGGCGCGCGCCCTGGGACGCGTCCTGCGTGGTGGTGGTGGATCCGGCGAAGGTGGGAACGGCGAACAGCAGGCCCAGCATGAACAGATGGCGCTTCATGGTGATGGGTGCCTCCAGATTGCGCGTGAGACCGCACCCGGAAGCCATTGGCCTGATGGCACGGTGGACACCGTGAGGGACCGACTGGGAGGGGTTTGCCCCCCACGGCGTCCCGTGCCGTTCAGGCCCGGGGCTTCCGGGCTGACACGGTGCAAGGTGCTCCCGCCATGTGCCGCGAAAATGTCCCGCGCGTTTCCGAATGTGTTTGCAGCCGCTACTCGGCCGCGGTCTGGATTTCCTGCGTCTGGGCTGGCTTGTCCGCCGAGGCAGCGACCTTGCCGTCAAGCGCGAGGTAGATGTTGAACCACGCCAGGTACGTGCGCCACGCCGGGTCGCGCTGCTCGATGAGCGTCCGCCGTGCCTGCTCCATCCGCTGGGGCACGTCGAAAGGCATCCGCGTCTTGTCCTCGGATTGCAGCTGCGCCGCGAACCAGAGCACGTCCAGCTGGCCCGCATCGACCGGCGCGTGCGTGCGAGCCATCAGCGAGTCGGAGTGCTCCAACGCCTTGCCCAGCCATTGCGCCGCCTGCGCCGGGTCGCGGCGGTCCACGGCGTTCTCCGCCAGCCGCAGCTCCGCCAACGTCACCGCGCGGATGTCCTCGTCGCGATCCAGTTCGTCGAACTGCTCCAGGAACAGCGCGCGTCGCTGCTCCAGCGCTCGGGCGGCGGCGTCCATGCGCCCGAGCCGCGTCTCCGCGTTGGCGCGCAGCCCCGCGGCGATGATGCGATACGCGCGTTGGACGAACTTCGGCGTGGCGTGCGCCTGCTTCAGCGTGGCCCGCACGGCGGGCGTCGCCAGGTCCCGGTCCACCTGGTCCAGGTCCTCCAGCGCGCGCTGGGGCTGATCCGCGCCCAGTGCCGCGCCGCAGCGGGCCAGCCGCAGCACCAGCCGGTTGCGCAGGCCCTCTTCGTCACGGGGGCCGGCTTCGATGCCGGGCAGTGCGCGGTCGTAGAGCGTCAGGGCCCGTTCGAACCGGCCTGCGGCCAGGTTGTAGAGCGCCGCGCGGTCCATCACCAACGGGATGAACCGGGCCATCTTCGGCACGGACTCCACCGTGGCCAGGGCCTTGTCCGCCGCCTGCGCGGCCTCCGCCTCGCGGTTGACGTGCAGGAGCGCCCGGGCCCGGGCGAGGGCCACCGACAGCCCCGCTCCGCTGTCCGCGTAGGGCAGCTTGTCGCGCTCGTCCAGGTAGCCCAGGGCGATGTGGTAGTTGCCCACCTGCGTGTGCAGCAGGCCCAGCGCGCCGAGGATCATGGCCTTGTAGCGAGCGTTGTTGCGCACCAGGTCCAGGGCGACCAGGTAGTGCCGGTTGGCGCGCTCGGCGGCGGCGGGGTTGCGGCCGCGGAGGAAGTCCTCGTGGTGGATGGCCCCCATGAGGGCCTGCACCTCGCGCTGGTTCTTGAGCTCCTGCCACGCTGCGCGCAGCTCCGCGAGGCCGGTCTTCACCGCCTGGGCGTGGGCGTCGTCATCCAGCTTGGACAGCCGGCGCGTCGTCACGTAGGCCTTCACGAAGTGCGAGAGCGACACGGCCTTGCTCGGCACCTCCGTGGTGACCTCCTTGATCACCACCTCGGGGGCGACGCCCGCGCGCAGGCGCAGGCTCATGGACTCGACGGCGCTCTCCAGCGAGCCCGTCCGCCGCGTCACGAGGTCGAAGTCCGCGCGCGCCTCGTCCATCCGGTCCCGCCCCATGCGGCGGTATGCGCGGCCCATCAGCGCCCGGCGGAACAGCCGCTCCGCCCGTCGCCGCTCCTCGGTGCCGGCCGGTGCGTCGTCGACGTAGAGCGTCGCCAGGGCCTCCATCACGCCGTCGGCGCCCAGGCTCGCCGCGCGCTCGGCGGCGTCCTGCACCACCATGCGGCGGCGGAGCGGATCCGTCTGCTGTTTGTAGAACGCGACCAGGGCATCACGGACGGGGCGGGGAGGGCGCTCCTCGTTCAACGCATTGACGTGGCGGCCCAGCTCCAGGGCGAACGCATACGGTGTCCCGGGGGGCTCCGCCGCGAGTGCCTGGGCCATGGTGGCGTCCGCCTCCACGTAGGGGCGTCCCCGGTACAGGGCGCGGACGGCGCCGCGCGCGAAGTCCAGCTGGTCGTCCTGTTTGAAGACCTTGTTCTGCGAGAGCTTGCGGCCGGCGGCGACCAATGCGTTCCGGTCGTCCAGCTCGCGGTACAGCGCGTCCGCCTGTTCGTACCAGCCCTCCAGCACCGCGCGCGGCGTGGTGTCCGTCAGCTCGGCCGCCTCCAGCTCCTGCCGGGCGAGCGTGAAGTCACCGGATGACTGCGCCAGCTCGCTGCGCACGACGTGACGGTAGACGGCGGAGGGCGGGCTGGGCGCGGCGGCGGGGTCCAGGGCCGCCATGCGTTGGCGTTCGCCCTCCTGCAGCTCATCCACCATGCGGCCCCGGTCGCGCTCCTTCAGGGCCTTCCGGTGGGCGATGAGGATGCGCAACGGCTCCGACAATCCGGCGGTGACGGGGTCGTCCACCTTCGTCATCTGTCGGGCGTAGAAGTCCGCGGCGTCGAAGTCGCCATAGGCCAGGTGGAGCTGGCTCAGGCGCATCATCAACAACCGGCGGAGCTTGGGCCGGGTCTCGAGCAGCAGCCGCTGGCGGTAGAGAATGAGCTGATCCGCGCGCCGGCCCACCATGCCCAGCTCCTCGCTGAGGCGCTTCACGTCCCATTCACCGGGCACCTGGCCACCCAGCGGCAGCTGATACACGTCCAGCGACTGGCCCCGGGAACAGGTCGTGATGAGCGACGCGGCGGTGGGGGACGGGTACTCGCAGTTCCAAGCCTCGCTGGTGAGCTGGTCCGGGCTGGCGGCGGCGGCCTGGGCGGGCGCGTCGTCGCGGTCGGAGGCAAAGGGCACGCGGAACAGCACCCCGCTGTCGCTCGCGTCAATCACTCCGTCCCCGTTGGAGTCGGTGAAGAACTGCACCACGTACAGCGAGCGTCCGTCGCGCGCGAACACCGGCTGGCCCGTCTTCCCCGGGATGTCGAGCGTCAGCGGGACGGGGGCCGCGCCGGGGACATCCAACCGGATGGCCTCCAGGTGCGGCGCCGCTCGCGCGGCGAAGCCCGGCCCCACCTCCTGCACGGAGCGTTGGACCGGGACGTACACCAGCCAGCGTCCATCCGGAGAGATGGTGGGGCTGGTCAGGTTGCGGTCGAGCAGCGGCGTCACCTGCCATCCGGCCCCCAGCGCCACCTTCGACAGTCGCAGGTCTCCCTGGATGGTCGCGCGGCTCACCAGCGCGATGTGCGTGTCGTCGATCCACTCCGCTTGCAGCGCGCTGAGCTCCTCTTCCAGACAGCGGCGCTCCTTCGCCTCTGGCAGGTCCCTCACGCAGAGCTGGCCGCCGGCCTGGGTGCGGAACGAGACGTAGAGCAGCTGCTTGCCATTGGGGCTGATGCGCGGCCACGTCACGTCCGCGCCTTCGTCGAAGAGTCGGCGCTCGCGACCCTTCTCCAGGTCCTGGACGAAGATCTCCGTGGCGATGTCCCGGTTGGACACGAACAGCAGCGAGTTCTCGTCGGGCCCCAGCTGCCCCAGGAACTGGTCGCCCATGCCCACGGTGAGCCGCTCGGGCAGGACCATGCCTCCGTCGTTCTCGTCGTCCTGGGCCCAGGCGCCGCTCGCGAGGAGGACGGCCAGGGCCAGGAACCAGGGGCCTTGGCGTGTCAGCACTTCTTCTCTCCCCAGGTGCCGTCCTCGGCCTCCACCCAGCCGCCGCAGACGACGCCCTCCGCGTGTGCCAGACGCCAGTTCTGGCGCAGCGTCGCCTCAGGCACACCGGGGCGCACGGTCTTCATCCACTGCCACAGCTGGCGCCGGGCGCGGTTCACCCGCTCCACCAGGGCGGCGTCATCCGCGGACACGCGCCCGGCCGTGCACTGCTTCCGGGTGAGCACCAGCAGCCCGTCCTTGCCCTCGCCCACGCAGTGGCGCCGCACCAGGTCATCCACGCGGTCCGCCTGCGTCTTGCCCAGGTTCTCCACCAGCGGCGGGGGCTGGATGCCCAGGTCCTCCAGCTGGTTGGGCGTCAGCGGCACCGGCGTGGGGTTCATGCCCGCGCGCGCCAGCCGCTGCTCCACGTCCTTGTACGAGCCCGCGGCCTGCTCCTCGAGCGCCGTCGCCCGGTCCACCATGACGATCTCCGGCGCGCTGATGCACCCGGAAGCCGCGAGGGCGGCCACGAGCAGCAACCCACGATGTGTCATGGCAGAGCCTCCGGAGGGAACATGGTGGTGATGAGGCGGTCGACGATGGGGCCCAGGGGGATGCCCCGGATTTCATCGATGCTGACCAGCTTGGCCAGGCCGCCCATGGTGATGAGCAGGCTGCCGAATCCCTGCTTGAAGCTCACTCGCACGTGCTCCGGATACCCCAGGCCCAGCGCGTAGCGGACGCGGTTGGTGGCGGGGTCGGTGTGGTGCGGATCCTCCACGTCCAGCAGGTCCAACAGGTGGCGGTTGCCGATGCGCAAAATCTCCGCGCGCCCGTTGATGCTGCGGTCCCTGGCGGAGATGACCATGGCGGCGTTGCCGTCGAAGGGCTCGCCCCGGGAGGACTTCACGCCCGTGGCCCGCACGTGGGCCTCCATCGTGGAGTGCTTGCCCTGCCAGTTCAGCATGCACTGGCCGGTGATGCGTCCTCCGCGGACGCCCATCTCCAGCTGGCTCATGGAGAACACGTTCTGGTTGATGGCCAGGTTGCCCGCCAGCGGCGCGATGGTCACCCACGGCGTGGTGATGCGGTCCGCGGACATGAAGCCGCTGCGCGTGAGCAGCGGGTGTTGATCCGCGAAGCGCAGCATCGAGTACGGATTGACGTCCAGGTCGTTCAAGAGCCGCACGCCGTCCTGGGAAACTTCCACGTTCTCCGTCAGCGGCACGTCGCCGTTGAGTGCCTCCACGACGATGCCGGACTCGGGCATCCGCACGTTCACGTCCTGGAGCTTGAGGCTGGACGTGGTGCGGAAGACCACCAGGTCCGGTGACGCCACGCGGAAGTCCACCGTGACCTTGCCGCTGCCTTCGACCTGGCCGGGCCGCGCGAGGTGGGCCAGGTCCTGCTCCAGCGAGCCCCGGAGCCCCATGCGCTGCTGATCATTGCTCAGGTCGAGCCGCCCCCGGACCTTCAGCAGCGTCTGCGTGCCTCCGTTGGACAGCCGCAGGTCCGGGATGCGGATGACGCCGGTGGGCTTGCGCACGACGGAGAACGACGCCTCCACGTCCTGGACGGGGTAGGGCAGCGCCGGCTTCTGTTCCATCGAGCGGACCTTCACGAGCTGCTTCAGCTCGATGTCCCCCTTCTCCCATTGGTCGGTGAAGGTGGCGGTGCTGTTACTCGACAGGTCCGCGAAGGTGAACCGGCGGTCGTTCATGCTGACGGTGAGCTTCTCCACCGCCAGGGTCGTGCGGACGTTTCGCTGGGCGCCGTCGGCGTGGGACTCGCCCTCCCAGCGCAGGGCGGGGACGTTGATGGTCTGGTCCGCCTGCTTCCAGCGCACGCCGCGCAGGTCCATGTGGGCCTTGCCCTCGAAGCTGGCGGCGCGCGGAGGCATGGGGGCCAGGCGGAAGCTTCCGTCGGAGCCCAGGTGCGTGATGAGGCCGGTCAGGGTGCCGTGCAGTTCGCCGCTCATCGCGAGCTTGGACGGATCCACCTCCGGAGGCACCCGCGCCTTCGCCAGGAGCGGCGACAGGGGGCCCAGCGGCGGGAAGTCGCCCTTCACGTCCATGCGGAGCGCGCGGGCCTTCGGGTTGAACGCCAGTGCCGCGTCGGCGGCGACCTTCAGTCCCTCATGGCCGGTGAGCCCCAGCTTGAGTGAGAGCTTGCGGCGGTCGACGTCGAACGTCAGCGTCTGGTGTTGGGTGCCCGCGTCGGTCTCTCCGATGCGCAGCCCTTCGACCTTCAGGGCCAGGTCTCCCTTGTGCTTCCACTCGTCTCCCTGGGAGCGCAGCGCGAGCGTGGTGCTGGCGGCCGAGATGTCGTCCCAGCCCGGCTTCTTCAGGCTCAGCTCCGTCTGGTGGTCCACTCGAGGCGAGGGCGCGAAGAGGGCCGTCAGTCTGCCCTTGGAGGCCAGCGTCACGGCCAGGTGCTTCCAGGGGAAGCGTGCGGCGACGTCATCCGGGATGAAGGGCCGTGCCATGACGAGGTCCGGCAGCTGGGCGTCCAGCGAGTACGCCACGTCGTCGGTGCCCTTCGTGGCGTCCAACGATGCGTGCAGCGTGCCCACGTCCAGCTCCAGCCGTGCGCGGGCCTTGCTCAGCCGTGGCTCCTCCATCGTGGGGAATGCGTCCGTCACATGGAGCTGCACTCGCGCGGGACCCTTCAGCACCTCGCGGCCTTCGGTGGTGACTCGCAGCGCTTCCACGGGTACGTCCGCCTTCACCGAGAAGGGGGGCTTCGCTGTGAGGGGTACCTGGAGGTTGATGCCCAGGCGCTCCGCCATCGCTCGGTATCCGGAGGCACGGACATCCAGTGCCTCCACCTTGGCGGACAGGGCCGCGTCTCCCGCGACCCTGAAGGGCGAGGAGAGGTCGGGCCGCAGCTGATGCCCCGTCAGCTCGCCGGAGGCCTTCGGAACGCGGAGCGGTGTGGCGCCCCCGACGTCGAGCCCCTGGAGCGCGAACGCGAGTTTGGCGGCCAGTCCCTGGGGGGCATCTGGGGTCGCCGTCAGCGAGATGCGTCCATCGCCCAGCTCCACCTTGAGCGCCTCCTGCACGAGGAGAAGCTTCGCCACGTCGACGTCCAGCCCGAGCCGGCCCTGAGCTCCCAGCTGGGGCATGTCGCTGAGCGTGACCTCGCGGGCCTCCAGGTGCACCTTGCCGCGCTCCAGGGAGAAGGGACGCAGGTCCTCGGGGATCCATCGCAGCAGCCGTCCGAGGTCCACGTCCGCCAGGGCCTGTGTCAGCACGGGCGGGACTTCCGACGCATCCGGAAGCACCAACTGGGCCTGCACCTCGGCGCTGTCGGTCAGCTTCGTTCGCTCAAGCTCGATGGTGGTGTGTTGCTTGCTGGCGTCGAACTTCGCCGTCACCACGCCGTGCAGCAGCGAGCGGAGCGTGAAGCGCGGATCGAAGGTCTGCTTCGCGATGTCCAGGTCCACCTTCACGTGCGCGGCGTCCGTGCTCGCTTCCACTGAGAGGGCCAGCTCCAGCAAGGCCTCCGCGGCGGGCGCTTCACGGTTCAGCGTGAGGGCCAGCGGCTTCCCGGCCTTGCCGAGGTCCACGAGCAGCTTCCAGCTCTTGTCCTGGGGCTTCGCTTCGATTCCGGCTTCGAGCCCGCGCAGCGACCAGCGGTCCACCACCGCGCTGTTCTGGACGCGGACATAGGTCAGCGACACGTTCGACAGCTCGATGTTCGAGACGGGGAACGGGGAGGCGAAGAGGTCCGCGACCTGCTGGGAGGTTCCGGGGGACGCTTCATCCACCGGTTCCGGCCCCGGTGGTCCGGTCAGGTTCGTGAGCGACGTGGTCCCTTTTTCATCCGCCACCAGGACGACGTTCGCGTCGCGTACCGCCACCCGCTCCACCCGGACCGGTCCCTTCAGCAGGGCTCCGAACGACCACGCCGCCTCCAGCGTGCCGACGCGCAGGAACTCGGGCGCGACGTCCTGGAACGGCGGCGGGGTCCGCACCACCAGTCCTTCCAGGCGCAGGCCGGAGAGCACGTCGATCCGCGCGGTCTGGTAGTCCAGCCGCACGCCCGAGGCTTCTTCCACCTGCGAGACGACGTGCGGCTTCAGCCAGGGGTGGTCGAGGTTGTGAAGCGCGGTCACGACCGCGATGAGCAGGAGGACGATTGTCGCGAGGAGGATCAGGCCCGCGCCCGCGATGATTCGCGTCAACCGCCGACGAGGCCGTTCAGCACCGGGGGAGTCCATGATGTTCCGTCGAGGCGACCGGCTCGCCTCCTCCTACCATGCGACGGAATCAGGCTTCAATCCGCGCATGCCTCGCGAGCCGGGCGGCGCCGTGCACCCGGAAAAACGCTTCAACCGAAGCTGGACGGAGTCATTCCCGCAGTGCCACCCGCGAGGGGTTTGTAGGGGAAATAGAGGTTTCGCACGAAGCGGGTGAACACGTGCTCCTCGTTCCACCGCTGGCGGGCCATGCCGTACACGCCGGGGGCTCGCAGGTCGTGCGCGGAGACGCCGGTGACGAACTCGCGCTCGCTGTAGATGGCGAAGACCTCGTCCACCGCCGCGCGGCTTCGGTAGGTGCGGAGCATCGTGCGGTAGATGAGCTCGCTCTCCTTCTGGGTGAAGGCCAGCCCCTGGATGGCGTGCGCCATCTCATGGAAGACCAGGTACTGCTCCGACTCCAGCCGGTCCTGCTTCAGCGCGATTCGTGCCCGGGGCCAGTCCGGATGATCCCAGAACAGGCCCGCGGTCTGGGGGGACACGGCCCGGGGATAGCCGTACTTCGTCAGCGCGTGTCCGGGGGGAATCAGCTCCAGCGTCAGGGGTCTCGCGGCCTCCAGGCGGGCGATGAGCTGGAGGTTCCCGGCGAGCTGCCGGATGATCTCCTCCTGCACCCGTTTCACCTGCGCCGCTGGGGCGCCGTACGGCTTGAGCTCCAGCTTCGCGCTCACATAGGCGCGGGCCCGTGCGGGGCCTTCCGCGGGGGGACGGCCTCCGCGTGACTCGAAGACATCGCCTCCCTCCAGCAGGGTGAAGGCGCTCAACGGTTGCTTGAGTCCGACCTCCGCCGCCAGCGGGGTGACGTCCGGCGTGGAGCCGTCCAGGGTCTCGTAGCGCTCCGGGGCCATGGGCTCAGGAGCAGGTCTTCGCCTGCTGCTTGCAGGAGTCGGTGCAGGCCGGCGTCTGCGTGTCGAGGGTGAGCCGCTCCGCGTTGCCCTGCACGGAGTCCGGCGGCTGCCTCGATGCGGGCCGGCCGCGCGGCTGACAGCTGTTGAGACACGCTTCGTACTGGGAGCGGCAGGACGGCGTCATGTTCGACGTGTCGAGCGTCGCGCAGCTGGTCAGCAGGGACAGGGCGGCCGCGAAGAGGGTGATGCCACGGACGAGGTTCATGCCCGGAGTCTAGTCGGTATGCCCAGGGCCTGCGCTCGCGGGTGGAGTCCGCATCCGGGAGAAAAGGGACATGCCCTCGGACTACCTCGCGACGCGTGTCCTGCGAATCCTGCCCAGCGCCCAGGCCGCCCACAGCAGGACTCCCGCCACGGAGACGCCAGGGGCCGCGCCGCAGCCGCCCGCGTTGCCTTGCCCGCCCGGCTCCCCTGGACCGCCTGGAACCTGCGGCTCCAAGGGCATGGAGACCGGCGCCCCGCCCATGCGCGGGGCGGTCGGGTTGCCCAAGGTCAGCTCCCCGTAGCGCTGGATGAGCCGCAGCCGCGCGCCATCGAACGCGGCGCCGTCATCCGGTACCTGCCATGCGTTGGGAATGAGCTCTCGCGCCACCTGGTGCGCGAAGGCCGGGTCGCCCGCGTCGCTCACCGCCTTGAGCCATTCATAGTCCTGCATGCCCTGACGGATGAGCTTCAGGCGCAGGGAGGCCACCGGCACGTCCGTCCGTCCGCCGATGATCGCGGGCGTGCCCGGGTAGAACAGCGTCCCGTCCCCGTTGCCATCGAAGTGGTACTGGTCCGTCCACGCCGTGGGGAGCATGCCCGCGGTCTCGTAGTACAGCTCGCCCTTGCAGCCGAAGAGGAAGGACAGCCACTCCATCGCGCGGGCCTTCGTCGAGGGGCGGTCCACCATGTACGACGGCCAACCCGCCCCCGGCTGGTTCTGCGGCACGGAGACGCTGGGCGCGCAGCCGTGGACCGCGCAGCTTTGATACATCCACAACTCCGTTCCAGGCCGCGAGAGGAACTCCACGTACGTCGCGGTCTGGTTCCCCACGAAGCCCGGATCCGTGCCCTCCAGGTGGTTCACCATCGGAACCATGATGTCCACCAGGGGCACCAGGCCGGTGGGCTTCAGTTGGCTGGCGTTCGTCGTCAGCAGGGTGCGAAGTCCGGGCGCGGCCTGCCGCACCAGCGTTCCGGCGGCCTGCACCTGCTCGTAGCTGATCCAGATGGGCGGCTCGTCGCCGATCAGCGCGAAGGCCCGGTCCAGCCAGCCTCGCTCGCGCATGTGCCCGGTGAAGGCCGACAGGCCGCCAGCGGTGAGGGGCCCTGTGTATTCCAGGCTCGTCATCCTCGCGCCGGACAGCCGCGTGGGCGCGGTGCCATCCAGGCTGGGCCCCCACGTCGCGTCGAAATCACTCCAGGCCTTGGGCCCGGACCCGCGCAGGTAGAGCCGGGGCTGCGTGATGCGGTGCTCCAGCGCCATCTGCTGGTAGCGCACGAGGAACGGTTGCAGCTCCTCGTGCGAGCAGTCAGCGCGGCCCAGGTGCGCGAGGCACACCTGGGCCGGCGACAGCGAAAACGCCGAGGCCAGCGAGGACGTGCCTGGCATCACCGCTTCCACCACCGTCAGCCTCGCGGTCACCTGCCGCTGGAAGCCCCCTTCCGCCTCCACCGTCACCGTGCCCGTGTAGTCGCCGGGCGGCGCGTCCTGGGGCACGTGCACGTCCACCCAGACGGCTCGCGCCTCGCGCGCGGGCACGTCGAAGGGGAAGGCATTGCGTTGCTCCCTGGCGATTTCGTCCGTGTCTGGCACCAGCCCGTCCGGCCAGCGCCCCACCGGCTGCCCGGGCTCGGAGCCCTGCCGAGTGGTGATGTACGCCTGCCGGTACAGCGTCACGTCCGGTCCCGTCAGCGTCGCGGGCCCCTCCAGCGCGGGCAGGCGGGCTCGCACGCCCCTCAGGCCCCGGTCACCGCCGTGCAACGCCACCTGGAAGGAGACGAACTCATTGCGCGCGGCGGTGAGTCGTACCTCGGTGCTGCTTCCTGGCGCGGTGTTGTCGGGACGGACCTTCACCATCATCCCTTCGCCCCACACCGCGGGCTCGGCCGCGAACACCGGCCAGGCCGCGGACAACGCCAGCCAGCCGAGTCCACACTGTCGAAGTGCCAGCATGGGGAATGGATGCGCACGGGCCGTGTGCGGCTCCAGCCTCCCGGCTGTTCCGTCACCCGGGCCCACCAGCGCTCCCAGGCTCGGATGCCGGAGGTCGGCGCCATGGGCAGACACGAGCGGCCATCGACGGCTTGCTTCCACGTCTGGTCGGGTAAGGTGCGCGCTTCGCATGACGGCGCGAGGCCTGGGGAGACTTCCGGTGGATGGCAGGGAATGGCGGGTGCGGGTCCTGGGGCTGGCGCAGCTGTGCGGCCCCGACGGTCAACGCGTGAGGTTGGAGCGGCGCACCGCGGCGCTGCTGGCGTGGCTGGCATTGCAGGGCCCCTCGCCCAAGTTCGCGCTCGCGTCCCTCCTGTGGCCGGATTCGCCGCCCACGACCGTGCGAAGCAACCTGCGGCAGTTGCTGCGCCGACTGCGAGTCGCCACGGAGGATGCGCCCCTGGTGGAGGGCGACGCCGAACGGCTGGCATTGGTCTCGCCCGCGTCCGTGGACGCCGCGTGCCTCAAGGCCGCCACGGAGGCCCGTGCCCATGCGGAGGCCCTGGCGTGTATGGACTCCGAAGGCAACACGCTGCTGGCTGGCTTCGACTTCGATGACTGTCCGGAGCTCGCGCGCTGGCTGGACGGCGCTCGCGCGGGCATCGAGGGATGGGTTCGCGAGGCGCGCGAGGCCCGCATCGCCCAGCTCACCGCCGCGGGCGATTGGACCGCCGCCCTGGGGCTCGCGCAGGCGTGGGCGCGGCAGGAGCCCGAATCCGAGCAGGCCGGCCGCCACCTCATCCGGCTGCACTACCTGCAGGGTGACCGGGGAGCAGCGCTCGCGACCTTCGAACACCTGCGCGACGTGCTGGACCGGGAGCTGGGCGTCACCCCCATGCCGGAGACGCTCGCGCTGGTGCGGGAGGTGGAGCAGGCCCCGCCGCGCTCACGCTCCGTTCCAGGTGCTCGGCCTTCGCTGCCTCTTTCAGTGCTGCGTCCTCCGGTGTTGGTGGGACGGGACGCGGCGTGGCGGCAGCTGGAAGCCGGCTGGGAGGCGGGCCAGTTGTTGTTCATCTCCGGTGAGCCCGGCAGCGGCAAGACGCGGCTCGCGGAGGAGTTCGCGGCCACGCAGGGCCGCTGGGGACGCATCGAGGCGCGAGCGGGAGACCGGGACGTGCCGTTCGCCTCCCAGGCGCGCGCCTTCCGCACGCAGCTGCGGCGCTGGCCGGACGTGAAGCTGCCGGACTGGGTGCGCACCGAGCTGTCGCGCATCCTCCCGGAGCTGGGAGATGCGCGGCTGCTGCCGCCCCTGGCCTCCGAGGCCGGCACGCTGCGCTTCTACGACGCCATCGTGGCGGCGCTCCAGCTGCTTCACGAGCACGAGGACATCAGCGTCGCGGATGACGTGCAGTACTGGGACGCGGCCAGCGCCAGGGCCTTCACCTTCGCGCTCTCCCGGCTGGCCGACACGGCCCCTCCAGGCGCACGCAGCCTGCGCTTCATCGACTGCTATCGCCGGGGAGAATTGTCGCCCGAGACGCGAGTGCACGTGGCGGGGCTCGTCGAGGCGGGATTGGCGCGCGTCGTGGAGGTGGACGCGCTGACGGACGAGGACGTGAAGCGCATGGTGGCGGGCATGGGACTGCCGGGCGCGGAGGCGCACCTGGAGGCCCTGGCCCGCTACACGGGCGGCAATCCCCTGTACGTGGTGGAGACGCTGAAGCACCTGCTGGAGACGGACTCGCTGCACCGTGAATGGCCCCAACGGCTGCCGCCTCCAGGGCGCGTGGGCCCCCTCATCCAGCGGCGCCTGGAAGGGCTGTCTCCGCTGGCGCTCCAGTGCGCGCGGCTCGCGGCGCTGGCGGGGGCCTTCTTCCGGACCTCGCTCGTGGCCGGGGGACTCCAGGTGATGCAGGCGGAGGCGCATGAGGCGCTCGCGGAGCTGGAGGCGGCCCAGGTGCTGATGGGCGAGCGCTTCAGCCACGACCTGGTGATGGAGGCGGTCCTGGCCGGGATGGGGCCCGGAGAGGAGCGCGTGCTGCACGCCCGGCTCGCCTCGGTGTTCGAGGAGGATGGCGCCCCTCCCATCCTCCTGGCACACCACTGGCTCGGAGCTGGACGGACGGAGCGGGCACTGCCCCACCTGCTGGCGTCCGCTCGCTCCGACGAACAGGTCCTGCCTCCCGAACTGGCGGCGGAGCACTACGCGCGGGCCGCGTCCCTCATGCTGTCGCTGGGACAGCACGAGGACGCAGTGCAGGCGCGGGCCGCCGAGGCGCGCTGCCGGCTCCAGGCCACTTCGACGGGAGTCCTCACTCCTGGGCCACCAGCAGGCCCAGGCGCTCGCGGTCGCCGCGGCTGAGCTTCAAAGCCGGCTCAGGCGCAGTAGTACGTCGGGGCCAACTCCAGCACGCGCTGCTCCGCGAGAGGGGAGAGCGCGCGCAGGCGGGAGAGGAAGAGGGGGGCCTTCATGCCCATCCCGATGAATCCCCAGACATATGAACGCTCCTGGGACTCGGACAACTGCTGGCGTTCGTTGGGCGTGAACGTGCGCCCCACCGCCTTCTCCAGCGTCTGGAGGTCCAGCGCGAGCTGCGCGTTCAGGGTGCCGCGCAGCGCCTGGAGCAGCTCCGAGTATTCGGTCAGGGCCGCGTCCAGGGCTTCGGGCGCCTGGGCGAGGATCTTCTGGGCCTCCAGGAAGTCCAGCCGGGTGTGCTGCGCCTCTTCCAGCCAGTGGTGCTTGAGCAGGTTGCAGAACAGCGGATCCAGCGTCTCGTCTTTGTTTCCGCGAACCGTTTCCTGGTAGTGCTGCTGCGTCATCAGCTCCATGTGCAGGTTGAAGATCAGCACGCCCAGGTTCGACTTCGCCATGATGGCCCGGGCCACCTCCACCTGGTTGTCGAGCAGGGCAGGGGCGACCTTGAAGCCCTTCGCGAACACGCCGGTGAAGCGCGCGAAGAGCTGCTGGTGCTTCAGCTCCTCCTCGGTGAAGCGCAGCAGCGCCCGCATGTGCGTCGCGTTCCCGTGAAGCTCCAGACCGGCGCGCTGGGCGGCCAGGGCGACGGCGTACTCCTCCAGGAACAGGAACAGGTGCGCGTAGCTGTTGGAGCGGATGTGATTCAACATCAGCCGCTCCTCCGCGCTCAGGAAGGGGATGTCTTCCGTCCCGGTCAGCGCATCCGAAAGGAACCGGTGGCTGAAGTCGAGCACGGTGTCCTTGGGCAACAGCTCATCCAGACGCCAGGACACCCGTTCGGAACTCTGGATACAGGACTGGTACTCCGGGGTTTGATTGAGCATTGATGAATCAAACGGGTTTCCCCGGCCTCGGGTCAATGGTTGGGACTTCATTCCTACTCACCGCGGTGGGTCATTCCTGCCTGGGATTGGGTGAGAAGGCTCACCCCTGGGCCAACAACAGGCCCAGACGCTCGCGGTAGCCGCGGCTGAGCTTCAGCGTGGTGCGGTCGCGCAGGATGACCTGGTACTCGCCATGGAGCAGCGGGCGCAGCTCCTGGACCCGCTGGAGGTTGACGAGCGTGGAGCGGTGGATGCGCACGAAGCGCTCCGGATCCAACCGGGCCTCCAGCTCCCGCATGGGCTGGCGCAGGAGGTGGCTGCGCTCGCCCACGTGCACCTGGACGTAGTTGTCCTCCGCCGCCATCCAGTCCACGTCGTCCACGGCGAGCAGCGTCACCCGTCCCACCTCGCGGATGACCAGCCGGTCCAGGTAGCGCGGGGCAGGGGAGGGGACGGGCAGGGTCCTCACGAGGCCCGCCAGCTGACGCACGAGTTGCTGGAGGCGCCCCCTGCGCACGTGCTCCTTCGCCCGGCCCAGCACCTGGGCGAAGCGCTCGGGGACCCGGGACTTGAGGAGGCAGTCCAGCGCGCCGGCCTCGAAGGCGCGCAGCGCGTGTTCTTCTTTCGCGGTCATCAGGACGACGGCGCCGGCACACGCGCTTCCCGCTGCGTGCAATACCTGGAAGCCGTCCAGGTCCTCCAGGTCCACGTCCAGGAAGAGGATGTCCACGGGCTCGCGCCGCAGGGTCTCCACGGCGGCGCTTCCCTCCGAGTGGACCGCCGCGACATGCACGTCCGCATCCGCCTCCAGCAGCGGCAGCACGAGCCGCCGCGTTTCGGATGCGCCTTCCACCACCCCCACCCGGATGGGCACGGACTCGAACAACGCGTCTTGAAGCTCCATCGTCTTCCCCCAGCCCCTCAATGCCAGCTCACCCCTGCCCTGGAGCGCTTCGTCCCATGCAGGGAGCGGCTCACGGCAGCGTGATGGTGCGTGTCTGTCCATGCCGGTACTTCTCCAGTCACTCCGGTCCGCCGGAGTGGCGGCCGCCCCGTGGGGAGCGCGGGCTGGTTGCCTGGCAGTTCCCTTTCGCTGTCTGGAGTCAGCCATGATGCGTCGATTCATGTCGTACGTCGTTCCGGCCGCGCTGTTGCTCGCGGGCTGCGGTGGTCCCGAAACCCTGGAGCAGCCGGCGGAGACTCCCGCCGCGCCGGCGGTGGGTACGACGAAGCAGGGGCTGAGCAGCGTCACCATCAACGACTTCCCGCTCGCCTTCTTCGTGCCGCCCAAGGTGTCGGGCGACGGAGACTTCGCGGGGCACGGTCCTCAGATGGACATCAACTTCGAGCTGCAGATCCGCAACTCCAACGAACTGTGGATCGCCATGGTCATCTGGGGGAGCGAGGTGCCCGGCACCACGGGCGTCCACGGGGAGCGCTTCTACCACATCGCCACCACCGCGAGCCCCATCGTGAGCGTGTCGCCGTCCCCATGCCCCGACCTGAACTTCCCCGCGTGCGGTCCGGAGTTCGAGTTCCACTACAAGGACACGGGGCACTCGCAGGACGCGTTCGGGTTCCCGCAGGTGCCCGGGAACACGCGCATCGTGCAGAACCTCACCTGCGTGGGTGACACGTCGGGCGACGAGGCGGGAACGAAGACGGGGTGTTCGGCGATCTTGCATGACCTGACCATCACCTTCTGATGGCAGGCGTGACCGCGGCGTGACTGGCGTCCAGACTCCTGGGTCTGGACGTACCTGGCCATTCGCGGCGGCTCGCCCCTGGGAGGGATGGGGCAGGACCTGGTGTGTCGGCTATGAAGTCGCCATGCCCAGAAACCTCGTTCTGCCTTTGTTCGCGCTGCTCGCGTTCGTCGGCTGTACCCACCAGGTGCGGCCGAGCCCCGCGCCCATGTCCAACGCGGGGACGCCGCTGGCGCTTCGCGCGCGCTACTTCATCTCGCCCGAGCAGAAGGCGCGCATCGACTCGGACAGCTACTTCGTCCTGGGCGCCGGGCACACCTGGAACATCACCATTGGCGAGGGGCTCACGCGCAGCTTCCCGCAGATGCTGGGCACCGTCTTCCAGTCCGTCCAGGAGGCTTCCGGCCCCGAGGACATGGGAGACGCGGACGTGCTCATCGTCCCGGAGATCAATTACTTCGACGTCAACGGCGGTGGCTTCGTGTCGAAGTTGAAGCTGACGGTTCGCTCCCGGGGGACCCAGGACGCCGTCCAGGTGAGTGACCTGATCGAGGGCGAATCCCAGAAGAGCAAGGCGGCCTCGGCGTGGCTGGGTGGGGCGTCCGCGGGGCAGGAGTCCTTGCGGCAGTCCACCGAGATGGCCTTCGAGGACGTGATGCCCAAGGTCGCCACCCGCCTGCGCGAAATCTTCGCCAAGACGCAGGCCAAGGCGTCCCCAGGCGTGCTCTGACCCAAGTCTCCAGCGTCAACACACGTGAACACTCGAGGGCCCGGAACCCACCGTTCCGGGCCCTTTGTTTTTCCCAGACACGCTAACGCGCTGCGTATTGAGACCCCGGAATCCGGGGCCTACAAGGTTCCTTGTTGTCAAAGTGCCAATAGGCGCTGGAGGCCGTGCATGAGACTGCGATGGAGCCGTACGTGGGCGTGTCCGAGTTCGCTGGTCCTCTTCCTGGTCAGTGCCGGGGCTGCCGCCGATCCCCTGCCGCTGCTGGAGACCACGGCGGTGCGGTCGCCATTCGTGGCGGCCTGCAATGGGAAGCCGGACTCCACGCCGCTGCCGGTGGACCCGCGCACGCTGGTGGTGCCGGGCGTCAACAAGCCAGGGGCGGCGGTCCAGTTCAACGCGTACTGGGTGGACCTGCACAATCCCCCGGCGCCGTTCGTCTCCACGCTGCCGCCCAATCCCACGACGTGCGGTGAGTTCCGCGCGAGCGTGGCCCGGGGGCGCAACAACATCGAGACGCGCGCCTACTTCCAGCCGTTCACCACCTCGCTCGCCTACTACAACATGTACATGCTGTGGGGTTACCTCATCCGCCCCTCGGACTTCGACGAGCAGGTCATCAAGCGTTACGGCATGGCGAAGGCGCCGTTCCGCAATCCCTACCCGCTGCCGTGGGAAAACCCCAACCTCACCAATGGCGGCAGCGGCCAGCTCCCCCTGGGGCTCGTGCAGGAGCGGGACTCGAACGGGCGCTTCACGGGCGCCATCTCCTCCAGCTGCTCCGGGTGTCACGACTCGCGGCTGGGGACGGAGCAGGAGGCCGGCTTCGTGTGGGGGCGCTCGAACGACGCGCTGGACGCGGGGTTGATCCAATCCGACTTCTTCCGCTCGACGGGCGTAGGCACCGTGCTGCAGCTGGCGCCCGTGCCGTGGAGCGTGGGGCGCGGCACCAGTGACGCCATCGGCATCGTGGACCTGCTGCCCGCGCTCTTCGACATGGACTCGCTCGCGCTGGCGCCCAGCCTGCTCGAATACTTCCCCACCCACGCGGGCGGCCAGTCGCGCGCGCCCAGCTGGTGGCACCGCGCCTTCAAGACGCGGCAGTTCTGGGATGGCGCCCTCACGTCGGACAACGTCCGCTCGGAGATGGCCTTCAGCATCGCGAACCTGGGGCGCACGCCCGCGCAGCGCCGGGCGATGACCGTCGAGTTCGAGGACAACGACAACTTCTTCATCTCGATGTCCCCCCCCACGTACCCCAAGACGGTCAACACCGCGCTCGCCGAGCAGGGCGCGGTGCTCTTCCACGAGAGGGACCTGTGGGCCAACGGCGCCAACGCCAACATTCCCAAGGCGCCGGGCAACGGCTCCTGCGCGTCCTGCCACGGCGTCTATTCGCCGCGCCACGCCGCGGACCCGGCGTACCTGCCCGACCCGCGCCTCAAGGGCGTGGCGGGTGTGATTACGCCCATTGAGGTCATCCGTACGGACCCGGCGCGCAAGGACCTGATGGCGGACATCCGCAAGCGCAAGGCCTGGAACACGTCCTTCCTGGCCTACAACGACGAGGCCCCCAACCACGGCCCCTTCTACGACGACATCATCACCAGCGCCCTGCGGCGGGTGCCGCGCAGCGCGTATGACAACGGCCTGGGCCCCGTCTATTCACCCGTGGGGCCCAACGAGTGGCTCAGCCCGTTTGGCTACATCGCGCCGCCGCTCTATGGCGCGTGGGCCTCCGCGCCGTTCTTCCACAACGGCAGCGTGCCCACCCTCTGGGACGTGCTGAAGCCCACGGACCGGCCGTCGGTGTGGAAGCGCCTGCAGACCTCCGCCAACATCCTGGGGACCAACGCGGGCTACGACGCGAGCTACGCGTCCTACGACTTCGCGAAGCTGGGCTGGAAGGTGTCGTCGCTGCCCTGCGCCAACTCCCCGTCCAACGACCCGTTCATCCCGTGCAGCGAGGAGATGGCGACGGCCGACGTGCTCTTCGCGAACATCGCGAACCTGGTCGCCAACTACAACTCGCTCGCCTACCAGTCGCCGCCGCCCATCACCCAGAAGCAGATCCGCTCCCGCATGATCTTCAACACCCACTTCTACGGGATGGGCAACGAGGGACATGACTTCACCCAGTCGCTCACCGACCCGGAGCGCTGGGCCCTCATCGAATACATGAAGACGCTGTAGTCAGAGGGGAAGGGGGCGCGGAAAGTGACCGCGCCCCCTGGCCCGTCACAGGAAGCGGCGGAAGAGGTCCAGCTTCCCCGTGTAGGGCGGGTAGCGCAGCTTCATGTCCAGGATGAACGGCCGCTTCACCACGCTCTTCTTGTGGCTGAAGGCGTCGAAGCTGGACTGGCCGTGGTAGCCGCCCAGGCCGGACTCGCCCACGCCGCCGAAGGGCATCCCCTCCGCGGCGAAGTGGACGCACACGTCGTTGGTGACGGCGCCGCCGCTGGACGTCTCCGCGAGCACGCGCTCGTTCACCGCGGCGTCCCGCGCGAAGGTGTAGAGGGCGAGAGGTTTCGGGCGGGCGCGCACGAAGCGGATGGCGTCGTCGACGTTCTCGCAATCGACCAGCGGGAGCAGGGGGCCGAAGATCTCCTCCTGCATCAGCGGACTCGTCAGGGGCGCGTCGATGATGACGGTGGGGGCGAAGAAGCGGCTGGCTGCGTCGCGCTCTCCACCGAAGGCAATCTCTCCATGGGTCGCGAGCGCGCTGACCCGCTCGAAGTGGCGGGCGTTGACGATGCGGCCGTAGTCGGCGCTCTTGCTCGCGTCGTCGCCGTAGAAGCTCCGCACGGCCTTCTGGACCAGCGTCGTGAAGCGCTCCTGGAGGTCGGAAGGAATGAGCACGTAGTCCGGCGCGATGCAGGTCTGCCCGGCGTTGACGTACTTGCCCCAGGCGATGCGGCGCGCGGTGATTTCCAGATCCGCGCTCCGGTCGACGATGCAGGGACTCTTGCCGCCCAGCTCCAGGATGGTGGGCGTCAGGTGACGGGCCGCCGCTTCGGCGACGGTCCGGCCCACCTGGGGGCCTCCGGTGAAGAAGATGAGGTCCCACCGCTCGTCGAGCAGCGCGCGGCTCTCCTCCACGCCGCCCTCCACGACGGAGACGACCTCGGGCGGGAACGCCTCGCCCAGCATCTTCGCGAGCACGCGCGAGGTCGCCGGCGCGTGCTCACTCGGCTTCAGCACGGCGGTGCAGCCCGCGGCGAGCGCCCCGATGAGCGGCGCCAGCGACAGCTGATAGGGATAGTTCCAGGGCGCGATGATGAGCGTCACGCCCAGGGGCTCCGCGTACTGCCAGGCCCGCGCCGGTTGGATGACGAGCGGCGCGGAGCCCTTGCGTGGCTCCATCCAGGCCTTCACGTGCTTGAGGGCCGTCTTCAGCTCCCCGTAGATGCTGCCCACCTCCGTCAGGTAGGCCTCCTCCGGGCTCTTCGAGAGGTCGGCCTTGAGGGCGGCCAGGATGGCCTCCTCATGCCTGCGGGCCGTCGCTTCGAGCGCCCGCAGCTGCTCCTGCCGCCATTTCAGCGGGAGCGTGACGCGGGTTTCGAAACAGGCGCGCTGCCTTGAAACGAGTGCCTTCACGTCATGCTCCCGCTGATTCCTCATGGGGCGACCTCTTGTGTGGGTAAGGGGTTACTCGAGCAGCTCTCCACGTTCCGCCTTGGCGACCAGGGACGCGGGCGGCAGGAAGTGCTTCCCGTAGCGCTCCGCCAGCTGGCGCGCGCGGGTGACGAAGCCGCGAGGCCCCGTGCCGGACGGGCCTTCGTAGCCGTTGATGTACTGCACGACGCCGCCCGTCCAGGGCGGGAAGCCGATGCCCAGGATGGAGCCCACGTTCGCGTCCGCGGCCGAGCGCAGCACGCCCTCGTCGAAGCAGCGCACCGTGTCGATGGCCTCCGCGAAGAGCATCCGCTCCTTCATGTCCTCGAAGGGGATGGTGTGCCCGGGCTTCGTGTAGTGCTGCGCCAGCCCCGGCCAGAGGTTGGTCCGCTTGCCATCCGCGTAGTCGTAGAACCCGCCGCCCGTGGAGCGGCCCTTGCGCCCGTGCTGATCGATGAGCGCGTCCATCACCGCGTAGCTGCCGTGGTCCACCCACGGCTGGCCCGCGGCCACCACGGCCGCCTTCGTCTCCTGGCGGATCTTCCGGGGCAGCGTCAGCGTCAATTCGTCCACCAGCTGGAGCGGGGCGGCGGGGTAGCCCGCCTGGAGTCCCGCCTGCTCGATGGACGCGGGCGCGATGCCCTCGCCCACCATGGCGATGGCCTCGTTGAGGAACGTGCCGATGACGCGGCTGGTGAAGAAGCCCCGGCTGTCATTGACGACGATGGGCGTCTTGCCAATCTGCACCGCGATGTCGATGGCCTTCGCCAGCGTCGCGTCACTCGTCTGCTTGCCGGCGATGAGCTCCAGCAGCGGCATCTTGTCCACGGGGGAGAAGAAGTGCATGCCGACGAAGTCCGGCGGCCGTGTCACGCCCTCCGCGAGCAGGCTGATGGGCAGGGTGGAGGTGTTGGACCCCAGCACCGCGTCCGGCGCCACCACGCCCTGAATCTCCTGGAAGACCTTGTGCTTGAGCTTCACGTCCTCGAACACCGCTTCGATGACCAGGTCGCAGCCCGCGAGCGCGGCGGGGTCCTCCGCGGGGGTGATACGCGCCAGGAGCGCGTCGCCCTTCTCCTTCGTGACGGAGCCCTTGGAGACGGCCTTCTCCACCAGCTTGACGGAGTAGCCCTTGCCCTTCTCCGCCGCGGCCAGGGTCACGTCCTTGAGCACCACGTCGATGCCGGCCTTGGCGCACACGTAGGCGATGCCCGCGCCCATCATGCCCGCGCCCAGCACGCCCACCTTCTTCGCGGTGTGCTGCGGGAAGCCCTTGGGACGGCCACCGCCGGAGTTGATGTGCTGCATGTCGAAGAAGAACGCCTGAATCATGTTCTTCGCGACCTGACCGACGACGAGCTCCGTGAAGTAGCGCGACTCGATGGTGAACGCGGTGTCCACGTCCACCTGCGTGCTCTCCACCGCCACCGCCATGATGGCGCGCGGCGCGGGCATGTTCGTGCCCTTGAGCTGCTTGCGCAGGTTGGCGGGGAAGGCGGGCAGGTTCGCCGCGAACGCCGGATGGGACGGCGTGCCACCGGGAATCTTGTATCCCTTCTGGTCCCACGGCTGCTGCGCCTTCGGGTTCGCCTTCACCCACGCCTTCGCCGCGGGCAGGAGCGCGTCCACGGACGGCACCACCTCATTCACCAGCCCCAGCTCCTTCGCCTCCTGGGGGCGGTGTTTCTGGCCCTGGAGCAGCACCTTCATCAGCGCGTCCGTGATGCCCAGCATGCGCACCGTGCGCACCACGCCGCCGCCGCCGGGTAGCAGGCCCAGCGTCACCTCAGGCAGGCCCACCACCGCGCCCTTCACGTCCGCGAGGATGCGGTGGTGACACGCGAGGGCGATCTCCAGCCCGCCGCCCAGCGCCGCGCCGTTGATGGCCGCGACCACGGGCTTGCCCAGGGTCTCCAGCGTGCGCAGCTGCGCCTTGATCTCCTGGCCCAGGTCGAAGACCTGCTTCGCCTCGCTCTTCTTGACGTTGCGCAGGTCGTTGAGGTCGCCGCCCGCGAAGAAGGTCTTCTTCGCGGAGGCGATGACGACGCCGGTGATGCTGTCCTTCTCCTTCACCAGCCGGTCCACGGCCGCGCGCATGGACTTCACGTAGGCGGCGTTCATGGTGTTGGCGGACTGGGAGGGGTCGTCCATCGTCAAGACGACGATGCCGTCCGCGTCCTGTTCCCAGCGCAGGGTGTTCTGTTCGCTCATGGTGTTCGCTCGAAAGTCTTTGAAAGGGGAGGGAAGGGTCAGACGCGCTCGACGAGGGTGGCCACACCCATGCCGCCGCCGACGCACAGGGTGACGACCGCGCGACGCGCGTTGCGCCGCTCCAGTTCATCCACCACGGTTCCAAGAATCATGGCGCCGGTGGCGCCCAGCGGGTGCCCCATGGCGATGGCGCCGCCGTTGACGTTGAGCTTCTCGTCCGGGATGTCCAGGTCCTTCTGGTACTTGAGGACCACGGAGGCGAAGGCCTCGTTGAGCTCGAAGAGGTCGATGTCCTTCACCGACAGGCCGGCGATGTCCAGCAGCTTGCGGGTGGCCGGCAGCGGGCCGGTGAGCATGATGGTCGGCTCCGCGCCAGACGTGGCCACGGCGGCGATGCGCGCGCGAGGCTTGAGGCCCAGCGTCTTGCCCACCTTCTCCGAACCCACCAGCACCAGCGCCGCGCCGTCCACGATGCCGGAGGAGTTGCCCGGCGTGTGCACGTGATGGATGCGCTCCACCGCGTGGTACTTCTGGAGCGCCACCGCGTTGAAGCCGCCCATCTCACCCATGGTGGTGAAGGACGCGCTCAGCTGACCCAGCGAGGCCACGGTGGACTCCGGGCGCATGTGCTCATCGCGGTCCAGGATGACGAGCCCGTTCTGGTCCACCACGGGGACGACGGACTTCTGGAAGTAGCCGTTCTTCCACGCGTGGGCGGCGCGCTCCTGCGAGCGCACGGCGTAGCGGTCCACGTCCTCGCGGGTGAAGCCCTCCATGGTCGCGATGAGGTCCGCGGAGATGCCCTGCGGCACGAAATAGGTGTCGTAGTTGGTGGCGGGGTCCATGGCCCACGCGCCGCCGTCCGAGCCCATGGCGACGCGGGACATGCTCTCCACGCCGCCCGCGATGACCAGGTGCTCCCAGCCGGAGCGCACCTGCTGCGCGGCCATGTTCACCGCCGTCAGGCCGGAGGCACAGAAGCGGTTGAGTTGCACGCCGCCGGTGGTGTCCGGCAGGCCCGCGGCCAGCACCAGCGTGCGCGCGATGTCCGCGCCCTGGTCGCCCACGGGGGATACGACGCCCAGCACCACGTCGTCGATGTGCTTCGGGTCCAGGTTCGGGTTGCGCTGCTTGAGCGCGTCCACCAGGCCGACGAGCAGCGACACCGGCTTGGTGCCGTGGAGGGCGCCCTTCTTGCCCTTGCCGCGAGGGGTACGGACGGCGTCGAAGATGAATGCTTCCTGGCTCACGGGGAGCCTCCTTGTGAGAAGGGAGGGGCTACAGGGACCGGGCGACGAGCTCCTTCATGACCTCGTTCGCGCCGGCGAAGATTCGCAGGACGCGGGTGTCCGCGAACAGATGGGCGATGGGGTATTCCTTCATATACCCGTACCCGCCGAACAGCTGGAGGCAGCGGTCCACTACCAGGCAGGCCTGGTCGGACACCCAGTACTTCGCCATGGCCGCCGTCGTTACATCGAGTCTGCCTTCCAGGTGGGACGCGACGCAGTCATCCACGAAGGTGCGGCAGACCCGCTGGAGGGTGGCGCACTCCGCCAGCTCGAAGCGCGTGTTCTGCAGGGCGAAGAGCGGCTTGCCGAAGACGTGGCGCTGCTTCGTGTACTCGACCGTGAGCTGGACGGCGCGCTCCAGGCTCGCCACCGCGATGATGGCCGTGGTGAGCCGCTCCTGGGGCAGCTGCTGCATGAGCTGGGCGAAGCCCCGGCCCTCCTCGCCTCCTAGGAGGTTGACGGCGGGGACGCGCAGGTCGTCGAAGAAGAGCTCGGTGGTGTCCTGACCCTTGCCCCCCAGCTTGTCCAGGATGCGGCCCCGCTGGAAGCCGGGCGTCGAGTCGGAGACCTCCGCGCACAACAGGGAGATGCCCGCGTGGCCCGGCTGCCCCGTGCGCACGACGATGATGATGAAGTCGCACACGTGGCCGTTGGAGATGAACGTCTTCGCGCCGCTCACCCGGTAGAAGTCGCCTTCACGCACCGCGCGGGTGGAGATGGCCTGGAGGTCGGAGCCCGTGCCCGGCTCGGTCATGGCGATGGCGCCCACCCACTCGCCGCTGGCCAGGCGGGGCAGCCACTTTTCCTTCTGGGCCTCCGATGCGTAGGCCAGCAGGTAGTGCGCGACGATGGCGCAGTGGACGGGGAAGCCCATGGACGGGTCCCCGGCGCGGATCTGCTCCTCGATGAGGACCGCCTCGTGCGCGAAGGTGCCGCCAACGCCGCCGTAGGCCTCCGGGATGGACATGCACAAGAGGCCCAGCTCTCCGGCGCGGCGGTAGAGCGCCTTGTCCGGGTAGCCCTGCTCCACGTGCTTGGGCAGGTTGGGGAGGACCTCCTTCGTGAAGTAGGTGGCCGCGAGCGTGCGCACCTGCTCGACGTCATCCGAGCTCCACCGGGGACGTGCCGTCGTCATGATGTCTGTCTCCTAGAGTCCGAAGGTCTTGCCGATGATGTCGCGCTGGATTTCGCTGGTGCCGCCGTAGACGGTGGAGATGACCGTGGCGCGCAGGTGCGACTCCATGTCGAACTCGGTGGCGTAGCCGTAGCCGCCCATCATCTGCATGCCCTCCAGGGCCACGCGCTTGGCGGTCTCCGTCGTCTTGAGCTTCGCCATGGAGGCCTCGCGGGGGAGCATCCGGTCCGGGTGTTCGTCCGCCATGGCTGCCACGCGGTAGACGAGCAGCTCGCAGCAGTCCAACTCCGTGGCCAGGTCCGCGATGCGGTGCTTGAGCGCCTGGAAGGAGCCGACGGCGCGGCCGAACTGCTTGCGCTCCTTCACGTAGGCGACGGCGTCGTCGAACGCGCGCCGGCCCCGGCCGAGCATGGACGCGGCGAGCAGGAGCCGCTCGCTGTTGAGCCCCGACATCAGCTGGGGCCAGGCCTGGTCCACGAGGCCGACGACGGAGGACTCCGGCAGGAAGCAGTCCGTGAAGAAGACGTCGTTGACCTCCTTGCCGCCCATCGTGGGGATGCCGCGGATCTCCATGCCGGGCGTGCCCGCGGGGACGCAGAACATGGTGAGGCCTTCATGCCGCGAGCCCACGGTGTTCGTGCGCGCCACGAGCAGCACGTGGTCCGCGAAGTGCGCGTTGGAGCACCAGGTCTTCTGGCCGTTGACCACGAAGCCCCCGTGCGTCCGGACCGCGCGGCAGGTGATGGCGGCGGCGTCAGAGCCGGCTCCGGGCTCTGAGATGGAGATGGCCTCCACCCGGCCGCGCGCGATGCCGCCGAGGACGGTCTCCTTCTGCACCGGGGTCCCGAACTTCGCGTAGGGGCTGGCCGCCACCGCGGTGGTGATGTAGCCCCCCACCGGCGCGAGCCCATAGGCGGTCCGCTCCGCGAAGAGGCACATCTCGGACATGCCTCCTCCGGACCCGCCGTACTCCGTGGGGATTCCCACGCCCAGCCAGCCCAGCTCGGCCATGTGGGCGTAGAGGCCGGGGGCGTGGGCTTCCGTGCCGTCGTGGGTCAGCGCGTCCCGCTGCGCGCGTGTGCCCGTCCTGGCGCGGCAGAACGCGTCGATGGCATCGGCGAACGAGGCTTGCTCCGGGGTTCTCACATGCATGGCGGTTCTCCGAAGGGGCGTCAGGCGATCGCGTAGAGCGCGGCGATGCGTTCGGCGTACTGCGCGAGCAGCACGCGGCGTTTGAGCTTGAGGGTGACCGTCAGCTCTCCCGTCACCGGGGACCAGGCTTCCGGGACGACCTGGAAGCGTTTGATCTGCTCCGAGCGGGAGAGCCGCATGTTGGCCGCGGCGACGAGCGCCGCCAGCTCGATCTGGACCGCGGGCTCGCGTGCGAGGTCCTCAATCGATACGGAGGACAGGCCCTTGGCCTTGGCCCAGAGCGGCCCGGCTTCTGGATCCAGGGAGACGAGCGCCGTCACGTAGGGGTGGCCGTCGCCAATCGCGATGGCCTGGGCCACCAGCGGGTGGGCGCGCAGCATTCCTTCGAGCTTGGAGGGGGCGATGTTCTTCCCGCTCGACGTGATGATCAGCTCCTTCTTGCGGTCGGTGATGCTGAGGAAGCCGTCCGCGTCGAGCGTGCCGATGTCGCCGGTGGCGAGCCAGCCGTCCGCGTCCGTCGCGCGGGCAATCTGGCCGTCCGCCGCGAGGTAGCCCATGAACACCACCGGACCGCGCACGAAGATTTCGCCGTCCAACGCCAGCTTGAGTTGGAGCCCGGGGATGGGCCGCCCCACGGAGCCGACTCGGAAGTCGGTGGGGGTGTTGATGGTGGCGCAGCCGGTGGTCTCGCTCATGCCCCAGACCTCCAGCACCTGGATGCCGAAGCCGCCCAGGTATTCGAGGATGTCCACGGGTATGGGCGCGGAGCCGCTGCTCGTCCAATGCAGCGCATCCAGGCCCATGGACTTGCGCAGCGGTTCGAGCACGCGCGCTTCGGCGTCCGCGGCCTTCTGCTGGACCTCCGGCGGTACGGCCCTGCCAGAGCCGCGCAGCCGGAAGGACTCCAGCGCGGCGGCGTGGGCGGCGAGCAGGGGCTCACGCTGGGCGGAGGGGAGCGCGTCCACCTTCAACCGCAGGCTCGACGCGAGCTTCTCCCAGAGGCGCGGCACGCCGAAGAACGCGGGCGCTCGCGAGCGGGCCAACAGCGGCACCACGCCCGTGGGGTCCGTGCACAGGTGCATGTGCAGCGCTTTGTAGAGCGCTCGGTACAGCCCCAGCTCGCGCTCCGCCACGTGCGCCAGCGGGAGATAGGCGATGGAGGGGACCCGCATCGGCACGGGGACGCACTGGTCCACCGCGACGGCTTCATAGAAGGCGTTGAGGTGGCTCAGCACCACGCCCTTGGGGTCGCCGGTGGTGCCGGAGGTGTACATCATCGCCAGCGGATCCTCCGGGCGGAGGTCCTTCCAGGCGTCTTCGAAGGCCTGGGGGTTGGCTTCGTGGAGGGTGCGGCCTTCGGCTTCGAGCTCCGCGAAGGAGATGAACCGCGAGTCCCCGCGTGGAAGGGCGGAGGCATCCACGACGACGATGCGCTTGAGGGCGGGGAGCGATTCGAGCACCGGCCACCACCGGGCCAGCTCGTCCGCGCCCTCCAGCACCACCACCGTGGCCGCGCTGTGCCGGGCGACGTAGCCCACCTGTTCGGTGCTCAGGGTCTGGTACGCGGTACAGGAGATGGCCCCCAGGTGGGCCGCCGCATAGTCGATGATCCAATGCTCCGGCCGGCCGGACATCATGATCATCATCCGCTCGCCCCGCTTCAGCCCCAGCACGCAGAGCCCGCGGGTCATCGCGGCGGTGCGCTGGCGCAGCTGGCCCCAGGTGAGGGTGCTGTTCCCGAAGGTGAGGGCAGGCGCGTCCGCGTATTCCGTGGCGTTGCGCTGAAGGAGGCGCGGCAGCGTGAGCTGGGCCGCGAGGGACAGGCACTGCGCTTCCAGGTTCGCGTCAAACGCACCCATGGACACACCTCCGCCAGGTCAAAGGACAATCCGCTTGTCTGTCGTGCTTCCTCTTCAGGGGTCGACGTACAGGTCGAGCACCACATCCGGGCCGCCGCCGTAGCGGCTGAAATCAGTGATGCCTTCCGCGCGCAGGACGTCCTCGTCGATGAAGGTCTGTCCGGTGCACTCGCGCGGCGGGCGCTGGAGGATGGCCACGGCCGCGTCCGCCATGATTTCCGGCGCTCGGGCCCGCTCCATGGAAGCGTCCCCTCCGAGCAGGTTCTTCACGGCGGCGGTGGCGATGAGCGTGCGAGGCCAGAGCGCGTTCGCCCCAATGCCGGCGTCCGCCAGCTCCGCCGCCCAGCCGAGCGTGAGCAGCGTCATGCCGTACTTGGCCATCGTGTACGCCGGGTGCAGGCCCATCCAGTGGGGCGCCAGGTTCACCGGCGGGGACAATGAAAGGATGTGAGCGTGGGACGAGCGTCGCAGGTGCGGCAGCGCCGTGCGCGTGAGCAGGAACGTCCCGCGCAGTTGAATCTGCTGCATCAGGTCGAAGCGCTTGAGCGGGAGCTCTTCGGTCTTCAGCGGGGCCAGGGCGCTCGCGTTGTTGAGGCAGAAGTCGATGCCGCCGAAGCGCGCCACCGTTTCGTCCACGGCGCGCTGCACGTCCGCTTCGTCCCGCACGTCGCCCACCACCGCGAGCGCCTTGCCGCCCGCGGCTTCAATCTCCGCGGCGGCCGTGTGGACCGTGCCCGGCAGACGCGGGTCCGGCGTGCCCGTCTTGGCCAGGAGCGCGACGTTGGCGCCCAGCCGTCCGGCCGCGACACCGATGGCCAGCCCGATGCCACGGCTTCCGCCGGACATGAGCAGCGTGCGTCCGGTGAGCGGGCCCGGACCGGCCATCGGCCGCGTCACTTCTGGGCCTTCGGCTTCGCCGGGGTGGCACGTCCGGGCGTGGCCGTCTGGGCGAGCTGGGGGAGCAGGTCGCGCACGATGAGCAGGAGCGATTCGCTCAGGAGCAGGTGCGTCTCCTCGCGGGTGAGCGTTCCGTCGCGGAGCCACTCGCGGATGGAGGCCTTCACCAGCCCGCTGTAGGAGCGGATCATCGCCCGCTGCCGCGAATCGTTGCCGACCTCGGCCTTGAGCCCCAGGAACTCGAGCGTTCGCGACGCGGCCACGTCGTCCGCCTCGGCGATGATGCGGTCCACGTCCGGATCCGCGCCGATGCTGCCGCTCCCGATGACGGCCAGGTACGTCTTGCCGTGGGTCGCCACGGTGTCCAGGTACCACTCGACGCTGCGCTCCACGCGCTCTCGCAGGGTTCCGGTCATGGGGACGCTCTTTTCGATGCCGGGCATGAGCAGCATTCGCTTCACGACCTTCAGGTAGAGGTCCCGCTTCTGCCCGAAGTAGTGATTGAGGAGTCCCCGCGCGACGCCTGCTTCCTTGGCGATGTCGGTGGTGGAGACGTCCGCGTAGGGGCGCTCGCCGAACAGGCGCATGGCGCACTCGAGGATCTGCTTCCGGCGCTCGTCCGGTTCCAGCCGCTTCCAGCGGGGGGCCAGCGCGCTCATCGCCGGGTCTCCTGCCAGGGGAGGAACGCGGGCAGGTCCTGGGTCACCGTCCGGGAGAATCGCGCGGGTCGCTTCTGCATGAAGGCCATGACACCTTCTAGCGCGTCCGGGCTCTCTCCGAGGCTCGCGATGAGCTGACTGTCCAGGGCGAACGCGGGCTCCGGCGAGGGGAGGGCGCTCATCCGATAGAGCGCCTGACGGATGACGGCCACGGACACAGGCGCGGTTGATTCCACCAGCTCCCGAGCGAGCGTCTGCGCCGCGGTGGCCAGGGCCTCGGGCTCATGGAGGGATTGGACGAGCCCGGCGCCGAGCGCCTCCTCCGCGGGGACAAGCCGCCCGCTCACCATCCAATCCATCGCGCGGCCCATGCCCACCAGCCGAGGCAGGAACCAGCAGGAGCCCGCTTCCGGGTAGATGCCCCGCCGGCTGAAGACAAACCCGAAACGGCTGTTCCTGGCCGCGAGCCGGAAGTCCGCGGGGAGGATCATCGTGGAGCCCACGCCCACCGCCGCGCCCTGGATGGCGGCGATGACTGGCTTTCTCAACATGAACAGCTGGCGGGCCACGCGCGTCGCGGGTTCGACCCAGGCACCGCCGGGAATGTCTGTGTTCGTGACCTCCAGGGACTGGCCGCTGAGGTCCGCCCCCACGCAGAAGTCCTTGCCCGCGCCAGAGAGGATGACCACCCGCACCGCTTCATCCGCGTCCGCGGCGGCGAGCGCGGAGGCCAGTTCATCCGCCATGAGCACGGTGAAGCCATTGCGCGCTTCGGGCCGGTGCAGTTCCACATTGGCGACCCGGTCCGCGTAGGAAACGCGGATGTGTTGGTAGCTCATGGTTGGAAATCCTGGCTCATGTGCTGGGTATAGTGGAGACTTGTTGGCGCCTCGTCAACAACAAGAGTCATTGGCCATCACCCCGGAGTCTTCGACGTTTCGCGTCATCGATTGCCTGCCTGGAGCCCGCTCATGAGTGTGGATGCGTTTGGTCTGGAGGGCCGCCGTGCGCTGGTGACGGGCGCCTCCGGAGGGTTGGGTTTGCACTTCGCGGAGGTGCTGGCCCGGGCGGGCGCGGAGGTGGTGTTGGCGGCGCGGCGTGCGGACCGGTTGGCCGCGGAGGTGGAGCGGCTGCGGGAGCTGGGGCTGCGCGCCCATGCGGTGTCCATGGACGTGACGCTCGCGGCGTCCGTGCAGGAGGCCATGGCCGAGGCGGAGGCGCTGGCGGGCGGGGTGCTGGACGTGCTGGTGAACAACGCGGGCGTGTCCGGCGACGGCTTCTTCCTCCAGGTGGAGGAGGCGCAGTGGGACGCCGTCATCGACACCAACCTCAAGGGTTCGTATCTCGTGTCGAAGGCCGTGGCGCGCCGTCTGGTGGAGCGCGAGATGCCGGGCAGCATCATCCACATCGCGTCCATCCTGGGCCTGCGGGTGGGTGGCGGCGTGGCGCCCTACTGTGCCTCCAAGGCCGGGTTGATCCACCTCACCAAGGCGATGGCGTTCGAATTGGCGCGGCATCGGATCCGCGTGAACGCGCTGGCCCCCGGCTACATCGAGACGGACTTCAACCGGACCTTCTTCGGGAAGGACGCGGGGCAGAAGCTGCTCGCTCGCATTCCCTTCCGGCGGCTGGGCCACATGCGGGAGCTGGATGGGCCGCTGCTGCTGCTGGCGTCGGAGGCCGGCAGCTACATGAGTGGTTCTGTCATTGAAGTGGATGGTGGCCACCTCTGCTCCACCCTGTAGTTCTTCCTTCGGCCTGGTGACCCCATGGACTTCTCGCTGTCCCCTGAAATCGAAGCGTACCGGCTGCGTGTGCGTGAGTTCGTGGCCACGCACGTGCTTCCGCTGGAGAAGCAGCCGGACGCGTTCGACGCGCACGAGAACCTCCGCGAGGAGGTGGTGGCTCGGGTGCGGGAGTTGGCCCGCGCGCAGGGGCTCTGGGCCTTCCAGATGCCGAAGGCTCGCGGAGGGCAGGGCCTGGGCGTGGTGGGCATGGCGGCCTGTTACGAGGAGGCGGCCCGTTCGCCCTTCGGGCCCGTGATGTTCAACGCCGCGCCTCCGGATGACGGCAACATGATCGTCCTGGAGAAGGTGCTCGCGACGGAGGCGCTCAAGCAGCGCTGGTTGCAGCCCCTCATCGACGGCCGGGTGCGCTCCGCCTTCGCGATGACGGAGCCTGACGGCTGCGGCTCCGACCCGTCCCTCACCTATACGCGAGCGGAGAAGCAGGGCGACGAATGGGTGCTCACGGGCCGCAAGTGGTTCATCACCGGTGCCCAGGGCGCGCAGCACTTCATCGTGGTGGCTCGCACCTCCGAAGATGAGCGCAAGGGACTCACTGCGTTCCTCTTCGACGCCAGCAAACCTGGATGGCGCATCGAGCGACGCATTCCCATCATGGGGCCCGAGGAGCATGGCGGTCATTGCGAGCTCGTCTTCGAGGGGCTTCGCATCCCGGATGAGCAGCGCCTGCTGGGCGTGGGGGATGGCCTCAAGGTCACGCAGATCCGCCTGGGCACGGCGCGCCTCACGCACTGCATGCGCTGGCTGGGATTGGCGAAGCGGTGCCTGGAGGAGGCGGGCGGCTATGTCTCGCGGCGGATGAGCTTCGGGGAGACCCTGGCTCAGCATGAGGGCGTGCAGTGGATGCTGGGCGACGCAGCCAAGGACATCCACATCGGGCGACTGCTCACCATGAGCGCTGCCTGGAAGCTGGACCAGGGGGACTTCGCTCGCACGGACATCTCCATCGCGAAGATCCACGTGGCGGATGCGCTGCACAAGGCCGCGGACACGGCCATCCAGTTGATGGGTGCGCGCGGTTACTCCAAGGACACGCTTGTCGAATGGATCTACCGGTACGCGCGCCAGGCTCGGTTGGTGGATGGCGCCAGTGAGATCCACAAGATGGTGCTGTCGCGTGCCTACCTGTCGGAGGGCGCGGACTTCTTCCGGTGGGGCGTGGGATGACGATGCGCAAGGAACACAGGCACGCGCTGGAGTCCTTCCTGTCCACGAAGGCGGAGGCCCGCGAGGTGCGGCTCGTCGATGCGCGCCTGCTCTCCGGGGGCGCCATCCAGGAGAACTGGCTGCTGACGGCGGTGGTGAGCGGCGGGCCGCATGAAGGCGTATTGGAGTGCGTGCTGCGCTCCGATGCAGCCTCGGGTGTCTCCGTGTCGCACGACCGTGCGCAGGAGTTCGCGCTGCTGCGAGAGGCCTCCCGCGCGGGCGTGACGGTGCCGGAGCCGCTGTGGCTGGGAGATGGCTCCGTGCTCGGGCGCGCGTTCTTCGTGATGCGCAAGGCCCGGGGGACCGCCGCGGGCCATCGCATCGTGAAGGACCTGGGGCTGGGCGGAGATCGCGAGGCGCTGACCGAACGGCTGGGTGCGGAGCTGGCGCGGCTGCATGCCATCCGTCCTCCCGTGGAAGCCCTGTCCTTCCTCTCGGTGCCCGCGTTGTCGCCCGCGCTTCGGGGCGTAAAGGAGTTCCAATCCTTCCTGGACGGCCACCACACGGCGTTCCCCGCGCTGGAGTGGGGGATCCGCTGGCTGGAGCGGCATGCGCCAAAGACTCCGGAGCTGGTGCTGACGCATCGCGATTTTCGCACCGGCAATTACATGCTGGACGAAGCCGGCCTCACGGCCGTGCTGGATTGGGAGTTCGCGGCGTGGTCGGACCCGCTGGAGGACCTCGGGTGGTTCTGCGCGCGGTGCTGGCGCTTCGGCCAGTTCGACAAGGAGGCCGGAGGCATCGGTTCCCGTGAGGCGCTGGCGCGGGGCTATGCGCGCGTGAGCGGCCGCACGCTGGATTGGGAGGCGGTGCGCTACTGGGAGGTCTTCGCCCACGCGCGGTGGGCGGTGATCGCCCTTCAGCAGGGCGAGCGTCACGTCTCCGGCCGCGAGCCTTCGCTGGAGCTGGCGCTGACGGCGCATGTCGTGCCGGAGCTGGAGCTGGAACTTCTTTCGATGACGGGAGGACGGAATGCGTGAACAGCCGGACGGGGCCGCGCTGCTGGCGATTGCTCGCGAGGTGCTGCTCCGGGAGCTGCTGCCCGGGCTGCCCGAGGACAAGGTCTACGCGGCGCGGATGATCGCCAACGCGATGGGCATCGCCGAGCGACAACTCCGAGCGGGTGACAAGCCCCAGCAGGAAGAACGCGGGGCGCTGGTGGTCCTGCTCCATCGCGAAGGGGGGCTCGCGGAGCTGAACCGCGAGCTGGCGGCGCGGATCCGCGAGGGCGGGTTCGATGGAAACCGCGAGGCCTGGTCCCTGCTCTGGGACTCCACCCTTCAGCGGGTCCGGGAGAGCGCACCGAAGGCCCTGCCGGCCTCCGACCGGATGGGGTAGAGGTCGGGGCATGAAGAAGAAGGCCTCCAAGTCTCCCGCCCGCGACCTGCCGTTCGAAATCTTCACCTGGTCGCAGGTTCGCGACGAGGTGAAGGCCCCTGGCAATCGCGAGGATGACTCGGACCGCGTGCTCGTCCTTACCGGGAATGTCGTCATGCCCCACGACCTGGGGCTGGATTTCCGCCAGGGAATCTTCGCGCAGGATGACGACGACGACCCTCCGTTCACCGGCCTCATCGTGCGCGGTGACCTCACCGTCGAAGGCTGCGTGCTCAACTGGGAGAACGACTTCGGCCCGTTCCTCCAGGTGCACGGCAACCTCGTCGCGAAGCGCATCGCCATCGGCGGTGCTCGGCTTCACGTCTCCGGCGACCTGACGACCGAAGACCTGGTGGCGGTCTACAACCACGGCAGCGTCTCCGTGGGCGGCAACCTCAAGGCCCGCACCCTTGCCTCGCATTACTCCTTCAAGGTGGCGGGCGCTGTCGACGCGCATCGCTACCTGGGCCAGGACTCGAAGGTATTCGCGGTGGCCGGCGGGGTGGAGGACGTGAAGGACCCCTACGAAGGGAAGGGCGTCTTCGTCCCGTCGGTGGTGAGGGACGGCCGCGTCGATCTGGAGAAGGTGCGGGCCCGGCTGGCGGCGGGAAAGCCCGTCGCTCGCGACGTGTTCACCAGCATCCGGGAGGCGTTCCGTCAGCTCGTCGCGAAGAAGATCGCGGAGCCCGACAAGGTCAAGAGCCTCACGCTGGAGGACAAGGGGCTCACGTCCCTGCCGGAGGAACTCTTCCTGTTCCGCAAGCTGGAGAAGCTCAACCTCCGCCGCAACAACCTCCGCGCGCTCCCGGAAGAGCTGGGGCAGCTCACGGAGCTGCGCGAGCTGGACCTGCACGGCAATCGCCTGCTGGAACTGCCGGAGTCCATCGGCGAGCTCAAGAAGCTGCGGTCCCTGGACCTGTCGTACAACTGCCTCTGGCGGCTGCCGGAGTCACTGGCCGGATGCGTCGAGCTGCGGCGGGTGAACCTGATCAACAACCCCCATGCCTACGTCCGGCTGGCCTTCGGGAGCTGGCGGAAGGTCCAGCTCATGTTCGACTTCCCGGAGGTACTCACGCGGCTGCCGAAGCTGGAGGTTCTCACCTTTGAAGGAACGCCGCTGCGCACGTTGCCGACGCGGCGCTTCGACAGCACGACCTTGAGCAAGGCCACGGTGCTCTGGTCGCTGGTGACGCACATGGATCCGGAGCTGCACGACCAGCTCCAGGTGGACGTGGAGCGCAGCCGGGAGAAGGCGGCGGCCCATATCGGCTACTGGTTCAAGCCGGAGAACGTGCGTCTGGAATCCTTCTACGACGCGAAGGCGGACCGCTACGACTTCGCGGAGGTCCTCGCGCTGCTGGCGCTGCTGCTGCGCATCAACATCCCCACGGCTGCGCCCTATGACGCGGCGCTGGAGAAGTTCCGGGCGCAGAGCCAGGAGATCGCCCGGTACCTGGACTGGGACGGCGACAAGCCCCGGCACGTCCACGCGCTCTTCGGAGCGCTGCGCGACGCCATGGGGCCGCTGGGCGAGCCGTATCCCGGCGACGCGCTCATCGCGGGCCTGCGGGACGTCTTCGCGGCCCGCGCTGGCTGAAGCGCCCTGGTGACGCCAGACATCAGCTGGTGAATGGCGTCATCGCGATGGGCGGGGATCGCTCGACTCAAGTGACTGATTTCACGGAGCCCGGGGGCTGGCATGCGTCCTGCTCTTGGGTCCCGGCATGTCCATCTCCTCCCTGAACCGCGCGGCCTCCTTCCAGCCTTCCTCGAGCATCTCCCAGCTCAAGCCGGCGGCCGCTCCGGCTCAGGGTGTGGTGGGATCCCAGGCGCAGCAGCCCCGCAACGACCTGCGGCGGATGTTCATGGCCGACTCCTTCGATGCGGGCGCGAGCAAGCTGGGCGGCGCCTCCGGGGACTTCCAGAAGCAGTTGTCGGAGGTCGTGGCCCAGCTCTCGCAGCTGGTGAAGCTCCTCCAGACTCAGTCGCCCGCGAGCCTGGGCCAGGGCGCCGAGGGTGCCGCGTCCGCGGTGGGCGGGGTGGGCGGTGCGGCCCCGGCGCAGCAGGCGGCTCCCGCGGCTGTGGACTCGATCGACTTCGGGACTCCTGAGGCGGCTTCCCCGGCTCCGTGGGCGGAGGCTTCTGCGTCTCCTTCGGCGGCGGCTCCGGCTCCGGCGGCTCCCTCGGCCCAGAGCACGGCTCCGGCCTCCAGCGCGGCCGCTCCGGCGCACCCCACGTACAACAGCGATGCGGGCCCCGGCTTCGGCCCGCCGTCCGCCGGCTCCACGGAGCCCGCGCCCGCGAACGCGCCGTGGCTCGCGAAGAACAACGTCGGGTCGCCCTACAACAGCAACATGCAGCTCATCGACGAGAGCCAGAAGGGCCAGTTCAAGTACACGAACACCTTCACCAACAAGACCAGCGAGCCGCAGACCATCACGCTCTGGAACAAGACGGGCGAGAACGGGAACCCGAACGACGGGCAGAACTTCGACAAGAGCACGCCCAAGACGTTCACGCTCCAGCCCGGCCAGTCGCAGGTGGTGGCGTTCGACAGCAACACCAGCGTGGCGTGGGCCGCGTCGAAGGACGGCACGGCGAAGCCCGGCGCGAACTCCGGTCAGACCTGGGGCGAGGCCACGTTCGCGAACTCCGGCACGGGTTGGAGCGGCTTCGACACCAGCCAGATTGCCCCCGCGGGTCACAACGGCAAGATGTCCATCTCCAATGAGGCGACCGGCAAGACCGTGACGGAAGCCAACGCCTGGCAGACGGAGAAGGACGACCCCGCGCTCCACGATGTCGGCGTCCCCGCCGGTCCGCTGAACCTGCGCACGGAGATCGGCTGAAGCCTGGCTGGCCCGCGCTGACTAAAGGCCGAGCGCCGCCTTGCACGTCTTCACATACAGGTCCCGGAAGAGGTTGTCCGGGTCCGTGCGCTGCTTCACGGCCTGGTACGTCTCCCGGTTCCAGATGCTCCAGAAGGTCTGCTCGTCGTAGTAGTTGTAGGAGATGAGCGTCTTGGTTCCGTTCACGCGCTGGAGCTCGTCCTCCAACTCCTTGTAGACGTTGCGGCCCGGCGGCTGTGGCATGCCGTACACGGCCAGGTCCAGGAACAGTGGGTCGTTCATTCCGGCCCACCACTGGGGTGTCAGCCATTCGTAGTCACGCGTCCGCCGGAAGGGCACGCACCAGACGGGGTAGTGCCGCATCTCGCGGTGGTACCAGTCCATGAAGTCCGCCGAGCGCGAGAAGGGGATGAACACGTCCACGATGACCGGCGGGTCCTTCTTCGGCAGCAGCTGGGTGAAGCGGTTGGCGGTCCTCAGCACGCTGTCGGAGTGGATGAGCTTTCCGAACAGCGCCCTCGCGAGCAGGTTCTGCGGCCGGGCGTGCGTGACGCCCCGGTTGTAGCGGAAGAGATAGTCATACGTCGTGAGGTAGTCCTCGCTCCGGCGCGGGATGGTCTCGCAGTACGCGGTGAGCCATTCGTAGCGGCTCACGTACGGCGCCCGGTCCACGAAGTGGCCCACGCACAGCACGTGCTTCGTGGGCGAGAAGATCTGTCCGTCCAGGTAGTCCGCGCCCGGCTCCTGGAAGTGGTGCCAGATGGCCTGCTGGAAGGACTCCAGCGTGGAATGCGTCTCGTTCGTCACCCGCACGTAGGGCGCGGCTCGCGTGAGCTTGAAGCGCACCTTGGACAGGATGCCCAGCGTCCCGAACGAGCCGTGCATCATCTGGAAGAGGAGCGGCTCTTCCTTTGGCGAGCAGCGCAGCACGTCCCCCTTCGCGGTGATGACCTCGTACTCCAGACACGTGTCGTGGAAGCCGCCCTGGCGGAAGGACATGGACTCGATGGAGCACCCCGCGATGGCGCCCCCGAGCGTGATGGTCTTGTGCTCGGGGACGATGAACGGGACAAGCCCGTGCGGCAGCGTCGCGCGCACCACCGCGTCGAAGGTGGCGGCGGGCTCGGCGGTGCAGGTCATCCCCACGGGGTCGATGTCGAGGATGGCGTCCAGGTCCCCCAGGTCCACCTTCTCGTCGCGGCGCCGCGAGTCGAACCGCTTGGGCACGCTGTGGGGCGGGGACTTCTTCTTGAAGGACGCGGGCCCCGTTCCCTTTCGCTGCCGCAGCTGCCGGGCGATGGCCTCCACCTTTGCTTCGTGAAGCGACACCGTCCGGGGACCGCCTGACACCGACTCCGTGCGCATCCATTTCCTCCGTTGGCGGAAGGGTGGGGATGCCGCGGCGCGTGGTGAGCCCTTGCCTGTCGGAGCGGGGCCAACCCGGACGCCCGCCCACCGACCGGGCGTCCGGGCGAATGATACCGCTCAGGTGGCTTCGAGCCGACGGCGCAGCTCCGTGGTGCTCACCTCTCCCGTGCCGTCCCGGCCCATCAGCGACTGGCCATCCGCGGAGTAGAGCGCCGGGCGCCGGTACAGCATGCGCAGGGCGTGCAGGTGCGGGTAGACGATGGAGGCCTTGGGGCTCAGCTCCCTCAGGTGTTTGCGCAGGAGCGGGGCGTACCTGGGGCTCTGCGCTGGGAAGATGTGGTGCTCCTGGTGGTAGCTGAAGTTGAAGTGCATCCAGTTCATCAGCGGGTGGGTCTCCACGCTGGCGGTGTTCACGAAGGGGTTGTCCGTCTCCTCCGCCGCGGGCTGCATCCAGTGGTTGGTGGCGATGTAGATCATCAGCGTGACGTTCCCGATGAGCAGCGGGAGCACCAGCGCGTAGAACGCCGCGCGGGGCCCCAGGACCCAACCGAGCGCCACCCAACCCGCGGTGACGAGCACCGTGAGCACGCGCTCCCGGGCCCGGTGCAGGTGCACGTGCTGGAACGCGGGCAGCCGGCAGTGGTGCCAGAGGAAGGCCTGGCCCTGCGCGGTGAAGAAGACGCTGAAGCTGATGAAGCTCAGCCAGTGTCCGGAGCCGGGGGACATGGCGTGGAACAGCTTCGCGAACCCCTGGGTGTGCCAGTCCGTCCTGCGCGGGAGGATGTCCGGATCCCTCACGAGGACGTTGGCGGCGCTGTGGTGGGCCTGGACGTGCCAGGCCCTCCAGTTGCCCGGTGTCACCAGGAAGGGCGCGAAGCCCACCCAGCCCAGCAGGCTCTCCCACTTGCGGCTGTGGAACACCGAGTGGTGCAGGGCTTCATGCGCGGCGAGCCCCACGGCGGTGACGAGCTGTCCCAGCGCGAAGGCGATGAGCAGACACGCCCAGTGGGGCAGCGTCCAGGTGCCAAGCACCCAGATGAGCGCCGCCTCCACGGGCACCAGGCAGAGCGCGACGATGCCGCGCAGGGGTTGTCGTTCGAAGGCCTCCGGGGGCAGCACGCGGCGCAGCTCCGAGCGGAGCCGTTTGGCGTCATCCGGGGGCAGGGGAATGGACGAAGAGAGGTCGTTCATGGCGGTTGCCTGAGCGGGAATGAGGTTCAAGCCATGGGGCGGGCGATGCCGCCTTCGATGAGCATCCGAAGGCGGCCGGCTTCGTCATGGGCCGCCACGGTGCCGCACTGGAGCAGGTCGCCCTCCACGCGCGGGGCGAGCGACTTCAGCGTGAGGCGGCGAGGAGCCCTGGCGTCGTGTGCCACCAGGTCCCGATCGAACGTGGCCCGCTGGACGCCCACGGGAGCGAACACGTCACTCGACACACCCTCCACGTGCATCGCGCTCAGGCGCAGGGCCGCGTCCAGCACGAGCGCCGGCACGCCGTGGCCCGCTTGCCGTGGCACTTCCGGCAGCCCGAGCCGTGCGAAGCGGGCGTCCTCCTCCAGGCGGATCTCCTCCAGGCAGTCGAACATCCTGCGCAGCTCGATGGGGGAGCCCGTGGCGCAGTGCGGGTCGTGCACGGCCATGCCGTGGCCCGAGGCGTGGGCGGCCTCCAGCCGGTGTGGGGACCGGGGCGGCTCCGCCGTCAGCGTGAAGCGGGCCTCGGCGTAGACGAGGTCTCGCTCCAGCACCACACCGGAGGCATGGACGATGTCGCCCGTGAGTTTCACCTGCACGCTGTGCTGGCCCGGGGCATCGGTGAGTGGAGTGCACTCGGCGCGCAGGGCCTGCTGGCCTCCGGGCTTCACGCGGATGAAGCGGGAGAACCGCACATCCTCGATGGTGACGGTGCGCAGTTCGGGGCGCGTGTCGTCCAGGGCCGCCTGGAACATCAGGTCCAGGGCCCAGGCGCCGGGCAGGGTGGGCGTGCCTCGGACGAGGTGGTCCTCCAGGCACGGGACGCTCGCCGCGTCGATCGTGAGGTCCCTTCGCGTGGGGCGCGGAGGTTCCGGAGTGGGCGCGGACGGGGCGATCACCTCCAGCCCGTAGAAGCCGCGCTCGCTCTCGGTGAGCTGGACGTTGATGGGTTGGACGGGCTGGCCGTCCACCAACTGGAGGAAGAGCGCCTCGCCCTCGTCGGCGCGGATGCCGCGCAGCCGGCGGCTGGCTCCGAGCACGCGGTACTCCGACCCGCGCGTCATGCCGATGCCATCCCAGGCGAGCCAGCCCACGCTGCACCACTGCACGTCCTGGCGCGAGTCGCTGACCCAGGCGCAGAGCCGGTCCAGCGCTTCGTTCGCCGCGCCGTAGTCCGCCTGTCCGTCATTGCCGATGTAGCTGAACGCGGATGTCAGGACGTGGAATGGAACAGGGGCGGGGAGACGGCGTGCGCAGGACTCGCGCAGGTTGCGCAGTCCCAGCAGCTTGGTGTCCAGCGTGCTCCGAAGTTCCGTGAGCCGACGGCGGTGGAGCTTCTTGGAGACCTGCGTGCCCGCGCCATGGACCACCAGGTCGAGCCGTCCGTGTTCACGGATCAGCTCTTCCACCACTCGGTCCACGTCCTCGGGGCGAGTGACGTCCGCGGCGCGGTAGGTCATCTGGCCGGGAAGCCGCATGAGTCCGTCGAGCGTGGCCCTCAGTTCACGCACGGCCAGGTGGCGCTCGAAGCGTGCACGCAGCGCGGGCATGCGCACCGTGCTGTCACGGGCGAGTTCTGATGCGTAGAACTCGCGCTCCACCGCGCCCAGTTCCTCGTCGCGCGCCTGGAGCACGCGTGCGGGAGCGTCGGAAGGATCGCTGCGGCCCAGGAGGACGACCTTGCAGCCGTACCGCTTGAGCAGCGCTCCGGCGAGGACGGCCGTCACGCCACGGCCACCGCCCGTCAGCAGGACCACCGAGTGGGAGTCGAGCGTGACGGCAGGCCGTGCCGGGACGTCCGTGGGCTGGAGCAGCCGGACGCAGCGGACGGATCCGTCGAAGCAGACCTCCACGGGGGCGGTGTCGTCACCGGTGCCCAGCTCGGAAGCGACATGGTCGAGCGCCGTGCGAAGCGGAAGCGGACCCGTGGCGATGGCACGGATGCCACGCGCCGGGACCTCGCGGCCCAGGGACTTGAGCAGGCCGGCGAAGAGGCCGGTGACGGGATGCAGCGTCCGGCGCGCACCGACGCCGCCGATGCACAGGCTCGCCAGCGCCACGGTGCCGGCGGACAGTCCCTCATAGGCGCGGCGGGCGGACAGGAAGAGCAACTCCAGCGCCTCATGGCGCAGGGCCGTGTCCGCGACGACGGAGGACTCGCTCTCCGCGGAGGACATCCGGCACACCGAGATGATGACCTGTGGCTCGAAGCCGAGCGCATCCAGGCCCGCCTCCGCGGTCTCCTCCCGTGTCAGGTCGATGCCGTGGATCCGCGTTCCCGCGTCGGAGGCGCCCGAGCGGAGGATGCGGAACTCAGGGCCGCAGATGTCGTGTGCCTGGGCCGAAAGCTCCCGGGCCACGGCCTCGTCTTGAGCGATGAACAGCACCCGCCGGCCACGCAGCTGCGACGCTCCAGTCGTCAGTGCCGGACGCTCGACGAGCACCGGCGCGTGGTAGCGGATGGGCGCCGAGTGGTCGAAGCCGTCGGACGCCTCCGGGATGGAAGTGGCGGATGCCGCGACCGGTGCGATGGCTCCTGGTGCAAACGGAGCGCCAGTCCCACGGACATCCAAGGTGCCCGCCTCCGGACCGGAGCGGCCCAAACCTGTCCGACTGTCGGACAGGTTTTCGCGGCCCGGCTGAGGAGAGGGCTCGTCCCGACCGACCGAGTTCTCCAAACCTGTCCGACTGTCGGACAAGTTTCTCTGGCTCGACTGAAGGGGGAGCCCCTCCCGGCCGAGGTTCTCCAAACCTGTCCGACTGTCGGACAAGTTCCTCTGGCTCGACTGAGGGAGGCGCCCGTCCCGGCTGAGGTTCTCGAAACCTGTCCGACTGTCGGACAAGTTTCCGTGGTTCGGCTGAAGGGGGAGCCCCTCCCGGCCGACTGGGCTCTGCGAACCTGTCCGACTGTCGGACAAGTTTCCGTGGTTCGCCGCCGACAGGGCGGTCCCGCCGAGGTCTCGATTCTCAGCACTGGAGACAGAGGAGATGCCCGAGGACCTGGCGGCTTTGTCCATAACGCGGCGCTCCGCGGACAGAGGTCCTGCCGCCACCGCTTGTTCCTCCGGTGCTCCAGTCTGGGCTCCGAGGTCAGGATGAAGCTGGAGCACCAGCTGGGTGCCGGTCGCGGCATCCGGATGGAAGCGCAGCGTGAGGGCCTGTCCTTCGGCGGCGGCCCGCACCGCGCTCAGCACCTCCCGCGCTTCGTGGGCGGAGTGGGGCGGCAACGTGACGCCCGCCCCTGAACCGGAGCCCGCAGCTTCGGACATCCGCAGGTGGCACAGCGGCCTCAAGCCCCTCGCTTCCGCCTTCGCGGCCGTGGTCACCGCCAGCATCGTCATGCCCTCTTCGGGCGCGGATGCAGCGGCGCTTTCTCCGGGCCTCTTCACGTGAGCGCTGCCCACGAGCACCAGATCGAAGCCGCTGTCCAACAAGGCCCGTGAAGCGCGCAGTGACGCGGCCAGCGTGCCGGCCCCCGCGTCCACCACGAAGTTCGGTCCCTTGGTGTCGAGCACCCCCGCCACCCGTCCCGGCGTGACGTTGGGCATCATCCCCTGGAGCGTGTACGGACCGGACGGCCGCAGCGCGCCCACCGCCGCATGGAGCCGGTCCACCAGCGGCAGGAGCCGCGTGGAGTCCGGCGCTCGCTGGATGTGCTCGCGCAGCCTGCGCCGCGTGGAGTCCGCCAGCACTCGCTGAGTGGCCTCCACGCCCCGGCGCGTCTTGCCCTCCAATCCCAGGACGATGGCCGTCCCCGTCCGCAGCGAATCGAACGCCCCGAGCTTCTTCACGACGTCGCTCGCGACGATGAGTCCCAGGTGCTGCGTGAGGTCCATGTCCTCGGTGATGTCCGGCAGCAGCCGCACCGACGCGGGCAGACGCATCCCCTTGGCGTCGAAACGCACCTCCGGGAACATCCCCTCCGCGGCCACCACCACCAACTCTTCGCTCGGAGACGGCATGGACCTGGCGCGCGGCGCGAGCGGGCCTCCCCGGTACTCCTCCAACACCAGGTGCGCGTTCGTGCCGCCGAAGCCGAATCCGTTCGTGGCCGCCCGGCGCGGATGGTCCCCGTTCTCCGGCCACGGCTGCTCCCGCGTGCTCACCTCGAAGTCCGGCCCGAGCGCTCGCAGCCCCGCGCCTGGACGGTCGAAGTGGGACTGTGGCGGGAAGCTCCGGTGCTCCAGCGCCTTGCACAGCTTGATGACCGATGCCGCACCCGCGGCCCACCCGACGTGGCCGATCAACGCCTTCACGCTGGCGAGCTGGAGGCCCTTCCGCTTGCCGCTGAAGACGCGGCCAATCGACTGCAGTTCGGTGGTGTCCCCGGCCGGCGTGGCCGTTCCGTGCGCTTCGATGTACTGGATGGACGCCGGTTCAACGCCCGCCGCCGCGTAGCACGCCTCCATCGCGGCCACCTGTCCGTCCGCTCGCGGGACGTTGGCGGAGCTGCTGCGTCCGTCGCTGGACAGCCCCGCGCCGCGGATGACCGCGCGGACCTTCAGCCCCGCGGAGACGGCATCCTCCAGGCGCATCAGGCCGACGACTCCCGCGCCCTCGCCGAAGATGACGCCGTCCGCGCGCTCGTCGAACGGCCGGCTCCCCGTCGCGGAGAGCCCCTTGAACTGGGAGAACAGGCAGCTGTTGCCAGGGCCCGGAGAGAACACTCCACCCGCGAGCACCAGGTCGGCCTCGCCGCGCTCCAGCGCCTTCATTCCCAGCGCGATGGCGTAGAGCGAAGAGGCACATGCCGCGTCCAGCAGCATCGTGGACACGCTCGGGCCCACCACGTCCGTCACCACCGATTGGAGGGTCGGATGCGGTGCCAGTTCGGAGGATGTCGCGGTGACACCCAGCGCTTCACGCATCAGCGCGGAGAACTCTCGCGCCGTCTCGCCCCGGGCACGCAGCAGGGCCTCTCCCGCTTCCACGCACAGCGCGTCGTCGTACTCGGGCGAACCGTCCGCGGTGGATCCGAGCAGACACTGGATGCGTCCAGGCGCGCGCGGCGCGGTGGACCGCAAGGACTCCATCGCTTGACTGAGCGCGATGGCCAACAGCCGCTGCTCACGGCCATAGCGATGGAATCGAACCGACGTGATTCCCGGAGGCGGAACGAGGTCGCTTTCCAGGACCCGTCCGGTGAGCAGCGTGTACGTGCGGTCCGGAGTCACCGCCGGACCTACGAAGTCCACGACCTGGTTCGGATGGCTCACGCCCGTGTCGACGATGCCGCTGATACCCCGCTGGATGTTCCTCCAGTACGTCTCCGGATCCTTCGCGCCGCCCGGAAGCATGCAGCCCAACGACACCACCGCGATGGCCGGAACCACGGGCGCTGCATTCCGCGCGACAGGGGGCACGGCCGGTGCTCTCTCGGGCAGCGAACGGTCCACGGACGTCATCGCCACGGACGTGTCCTTGGGGAGAATCCGCTGGACGATGCGCGTCAGCCGTCCTGCTGTGCCGCAGTCCACGAACCGCGCGCAGCCCGCGCCCACCAACGTCTCCACCGAACCCGGGAAGTCGAAGGGACGCACCAGGTGGGACGCGAGCGCCCCTGCCAGCTCGGACCCGCCACGTCCGTAAATCCGCCGCTCGATGGGTGAGTAGATGGGCCCTCGCGCCGGATGCACGGCCAGGTCCGCGAGGCTCGCGCGGAACGCGGTGACCGCGGGCGCCAGGCTCGGGTGGTGGAACGGGTAGCGGCTGGAGATGAACGTGAAGCCCTTGCCCTGCCGCTCCAGGAATGCGCGCAACCGCTCCAGTTCCTCACGAGGCCCCGCGACCACGGTCTGCCGCGAATGATTGCGGCCCGCGATCTCCAACGTCCTGGCCCCACTCTCCGCCACGGCCTGGACGGTCTCCGGCTCCGACAGGGCGACCGCCGCGAGCGTGCCCAGGTCGCCCGGCACCGTCTGGAGCGCCCGGATGCGACGGCACACGACCTCCGCGCCCGTGCGCAGGTCCATGGCTCCGGCCGCGGTCATCGCCGCGATCTCTCCGAAGCTGTGCCCCACGAACACGTCCGGCCGGGTTCCCTGCCGCTCCATCCACCGCGCCCCCAGAACTCCGGACAGGAAGATGCCGAGCTGATCCAACAGCGGCGCTGCGTCCAACGCCCGGCCCACCTGGGCGACATCCTCCGCCGCGAGCAGCGGGCCCACGTCGATGCCCTGCGAACGGCAGGCCTCCTTCACCGCCAGCAGCTCGTCACGCAGCTCCGGCTGGAGCGCCTTCAACTGCAGGAAGAGGGCGGGCTCGAACGTGCCCTGTCCCGCGAACAGGAACGCGGTGGCGTTGACCGGCAGCTGAAGGCCGGGCGCGGGCACCGACTCTGGAATGCGGACCATCCGCGAGACGCCGCGTGGAGCGGTGTCCGCCAGCAGCGTCCGCGCCAGTGCTCGCACGGCCTCCGGGAACAAGGCCTGCACGCCTCCACCTCCCTGCAAGGCGAGGTCGCGGAAGCTCTTCGGGCCCGCCGGCTCATGCATCGCCGCCAGCGATTCGAAGCTGCGCTGGAAGGACTCCGGGAACGCGCGCAGCGTTCCCTGCCGGTCCGCGCAGAGCACGGTCTGGTAGCCGCAGGCCACCGGCGTGCCGTCGCTCTTCAACGTGCGGAAGCAGAAGCGCAGCGACACCTCGCCGCGCTCCTCCAGCGACGTCAGGATGATCAGCCGGTCCCCCAGCGCCGCCGGGGCGAGGTTGCGCGAATAGCCCTCGTAGGTGAGCAGGAGCACCTGGTCGAAGTCGCGCCGGAAGTCGGGCTCTTCGAATGCGTGCGGACTGAAGAGCAGGTGCTCCCGGCCTGCGCACTGGAACTTGAAGTTGGTGAGGAAGTGATGGCTCCCGTAGGCCATCGTGTCGTCGAAGTGGATGTCGTACGGGACAGCGAAGAAGTCCATGGTGATGGCTCCTGGAAGGTGAGGGGTCAGGATGCGCGCGCGGCCGGCAGCAGGCCGTCCACGGTTCCGGAGAGGCCGGCGTCCACCACCCAGATGGCGCCATTCACTCGCTGCGTCTTCGGCCCCAGCAGCAGCTCAGTCACGTCCGCGACGTCGTCCGCGGTGCACAGCCGTCCACCGGGCGTCGCGGACTCCCAGCGCGCCACTCGTTCCGGTGCGTCCGGGAACATCCCCAGCAGGTCTCCGTGCACGGGCCCCGCGGACACGCAGTTGGTGCGGATGCCCTCCGGTGCCAGCTCCGCGGCCAGGTAGCGCGTGAGGGACTCCACGCCCGCCTTCACCACGCCCTGGCAACCCAGGTCGTGCATGTACCGCTGCGACATGGACGTGGACATGGTGACGATGCTCCCGCCCCCACGCGCGGCCATCAGCGGACGGGCGCGCATCGCGCACTCGTAGGTGCCGGTGATGCAGGTGCGGAACGCCTTGTCCCAATCCCGGGGCGCGATGCGGTCGAACGGACCGATGAGTCCATTGGACGCGTTGCACACGAGCAGATCGAGCCCACCCAACTGCTCGCGGATCGCCGCGAACATCCGCTCCAGGTGATCCTCCTGCGCGACGGAGCCCCACAGGTGGACCGCCTTGCCACCCGCGTCGACGATGTCCCTCGCCGTCTTCTCTCCGTCCTCACGGGAGTGGAACGAGTTGACGACCACCGTCGCGCCCGCGCGAGCCAGCCTCGTCGCGATGACCCGGCCGATGCCCTTTCCCGAACCCGTGACGAGCGCGACCTTTCCCTCGAACGGCAGCTCCGTGCGCGACGGAACAGGCGTGGGCGCCACGTGGACGGGAGCGCGAGGCCTGGCTTCCACGGCGGGCGGCGCGGCCGGCAGCAGCGCACGGGCCGCGTCGGCGATGGCGGCCATGGTGCGCAGGCGCTGCGAGGGCTTCGGCGCGTCGCTCAGCCCCAGTTCCTTCATGAGCACGGCCATCACCTCCGCCTGCTTCACGGAGTCGATGCCCAGCTCGTCCTCCAGGTCCGCGTGCGGCGTGAGCAGTTCCTCCGGATAGCGCGTCACCCGCGCGAACACCGCGCGCACGCGGGGCAGGAGGTCCAGCGTGGCCGGAGCACCGGTGCTCGCCTTCACTTCGACAACAGCGGGGACGACGGACGCGGCGACATGGAGCGACGGTCCAGGCTCCGTTCCCAGCGCCTCCGTCACCGCCCCGGCGATGGCGCCGAGCGTGCGCGCCTTCCCGTTTCGCGGCAGCCGGTCCGGCGGCAGCTGGAACTCACGAGCGATGACCGCGGCGATCTCCGCGAGCTTCACGGAGTCGATGCCCAGCTCGTCCTCGAGCTGCGCATGCTCCGTCAGGATGTCGAGCGGATACCGCGTGACGGACGCGGCGCACTGCCGCACCTGCTCCAGGATGTTCGAGGGCGTGGATGTATGGGATTGAGAAGAACGCGCGGACATGATGGCCCCTGTCGGTTCAATGCGTGACGGGGCCGACTGTAATTGGGGGTCTGACACGTGCCGCGAAGCGACGTGCACAGCACGCAGCAACTAAGGAGGCAGCGAAGACTCCGCGTGCGCGGGAATACGCGCGCCCTGTTCGCGAGCACGCCGCCATCCCAGCCACAGGGGAATGATCAGCGACGGCAGCGTGAGCAGATCCGTGACGTCCACCGTGTGCACGGTGGGCCGGACCGAGGGAATGCGCGCGCCTCCGAGCACTGCGCGCAGCGCGTAGAAGGGCCACTGCAGCGCGCCCAGCGCCCAGCGCCACGCATCCCCGGCGTCGGAGGAAATCTTCGTCGCGCCGAAGCACAGCCCCGTCAGCACGACCGCTCCCACGAGTACCGGGAACGACGGGCGGAATTCCCGCGCTCGCCGCTGGAACGCCTGCTCCCACAGCGCCTGGAGGAGCACCGGGAACATCGCGAGCCCGGCGACGTCGGAGAGCTTCCCCGTCCACCACGACGGCCAGCGCGCCTTGAACACGTGGTCGTTCAGCACGAGCAGCACCACGGCCACCAGGACCACCGGGTGCATGAGGCCGCTGGCTGGAAAGGGCTTCGTGCCGGTGGATGTCACGCCCGCGTGCATGGGGGGCACTGTCACATTCGCGGCCGGGACATGGGAAGCCCCGTGATTGCGAGGGTTTGGAAGGCGCGGCGGGAAAATAAAAAGGCCGTGTCGATTTCCCCCAGCCCCATTCGTTGCGTCCCTGAAGGCAACAGAAGAACACCCCCCGCGGCCCGACGGCGCGCGGCAGGAGACACGACCGTGCGCTTCATGATCATCCGCAGGGCGGACAAGGACACGGAAGCCGGCGTGCTCCCGGACGAGAAGCTGCTGGCCGCCATGGGCGCCTACAACGAGGAGATGGTGAAGGCGGGCGTGATGCTCCAGGGCGAGGGCCTGCACCCCAGCAGCAAGGGCGCCCGCGTGAAGTTCACGAACGGCAAGCCGGCCATCGTCGACGGTCCCTTCACGGAGACGAAGGAACTCATCGCCGGCTTCACCCTCATCCAGGTGAAGTCGCGGGCGGAGGCCCTGGAGTGGCTCAAGCGCTGGCCGTCCATGGACGCGGGCGGCAACGTGGAGCTGGAGCTGCGGCAGGTCTTCGAGGACGACGACTTCGGCGCCGAGTTCACGCCCGAGCTGCGCGAACAGGAAGCGCGCATCCGCGAGCAGGCCGCGAAGAACATCCGCTAGTCGCGATGGCGCCTCCGCGTGACATAGGCTGCCGCGCTTCCAGGGCCGGAGCGAAGGCAGGTGCAGCGATGTTCCAGCGGATGGTGCTGCTGTGCGCGGTGTGTCTCATGGCGTGCGGAGGCAAGCGGGTGCCCACGGGGCCGGGCTCGCCGCCGGATCGGCTCGATGACGGCTGGGCCGTGGCCTCCTTCGAGGACACGGGCATTCAGCGCCCGTGGTTCGACGCGCTGGAGCACGACGTGTCCGAAGGCACGGTGGAGGCGCCGGACGCGGTGCTCGTCGCGCGCGGGGGCCAACTCGTCTACGAGCGCTACTGGAACGACTTCACGCGGGAGAAGGCGCACGACCTGAGGTCCGCCACGAAGAGCGTCACGTCGCTGCTGGTGGGCATGGCGCACGAGCGCGGCCTGCTGCCGGACCTGGACGCGCCCGTGCTCCCGCTCCTGCCGCACCTGGCGCCGGTGAAGAACGCGGATCCGCGCAAGGAGCGCATCACGCTGCGCCACCTGCTCCAGATGCGCTCCGGGCTGTCGTGCGACGACTGGGACCCCGAGTCCCCCGGCAACGAAGAGCGGATGTACGACACGGATGACTGGGCCCGCTTCATCGTGGACGTGCCCATGCGGGACGAGCCCGGTACCGTGACGCGCTACTGCACGGGCGGCGTGGTGCTGCTGGGCGCCGTGCTGGAGCACGTCAGCGGACGCTCCATCACGGACCTGTCGCGCGAGTGGCTGTTCACGCCGATGCAGGTCCAGGACGTCACCTGGCAGCCCGCGGGCAAGAAGGGCACGGACACTGGAGGCCACCTGCGCCTGCGTCCGCGCGACTTCCTCAAGGTGGGGCAGCTGATGCTCGACGGCGGCGCGTGGCAGGGCGAGCGCCGGGTCTCCGAGGCGTGGGTGGCGGAGTCCGTCAAGGCGCTGGGGCCGCTGGGCGACGCGAACTACGGGCTCCTGTGGTGGAGCGCCCGCTTCGTCATCCAGGGCACGCCGGTGGAGGTGTCCTTCGCGCGCGGCAACGGCGGGCAGTACGTCTTCGTCGCGCCTTCGCTGGGTGTCACCGCGGCCTTCACCGGCAGCTACTATAATGATGCGGGCTCGGCGCTCCCCCTGGTCCTGTTCGGACAGTATGTGCTGCCGGCGGCGCTCGGGCTGGAGCGGCCGGGGGCTCGGGGCGGCTGAGCCGCCAGGTCTCGTGTCCTCCGCCAGACTGTGGAGGTTCGGAACTCATCTGGATTCCGACGAGGCGGTTCGCTTCTTGGATGACCGCGCGCTGACGGGTGGGCAACGTCCGCCCCGGCATGGCCACTCCGAAAGCACCTCGCACCCGCAAGACCTCCGACCCCTCCGGCTTCGTCCGCGTCCGGGGCGCACGCGAACACAACCTGAAGCACGTGGACGTGGACATCCCTCGTGACGCGCTGGTGGTCTTCACCGGCGTGTCCGGCTCCGGCAAGTCGTCGCTGGCGTTCGGGACGCTCTACGCGGAGGCGCAGCGGCGCTACTTCGAATCCGTGGCCCCGTACGCCCGTCGCCTGATTGATCAGGTGGGCGTGCCGGAGGTGGACTCCATCGACGGGCTGCCCCCGGCGGTGGCGCTCCAGCAACACCGGGGCGCGCCGACGTCTCGCTCGTCGGTAGGCAGCGTGACGACCCTGTCGAACTCCGTGCGCATGCTGTACTCGCGCGCGGGCAACTACCCGCCGAAGCTGGAGCGGCTGGACTCGGATGCGTTCTCCCCGAACACGCCCGCGGGTGCGTGCCCCCAGTGCCACGGCATCGGCCGCGTGTTCGAAGTCACGGAGCGCTCCATGGTGCCGGATGACTCCTTGAGCATCCGCGAGCGCGCCGTCGCCGCGTGGCCGCCCGCGTGGCACGGCCAGAACCTGCGCGACATCCTGGTGACGCTCGGGTACGACATCGACAAGCCCTGGCGCGACCTGCCGAAGAAGGACCGCCAGTGGATCCTCTTCACCGACGAGCAGCCCACGGTCCCCGTCTACGCGGGCTTCACGTCCGCGGAGGTGAAGCGGGCCATGGCTCGCAAGGAGACCCCCAGCTACATGGGAACCTTCACGGGCGCGAAGCGCTACGTGATGACCACCTTCGCGACGACGCAGAGCGCGATGATGAAGAAGCGCGTCGCCCGCTACATGGTCGCCAGCGACTGCTCGCTGTGCGAGGGCAAGCGCCTGAAGCGCGAGTCCCTGTCGGTGACGTTCGCGGGCCGCGACATCGGCGAGCTGTCCCGCATGCCGCTGGGGCAGGTCGCGGAGCTGATCAAACCCACGGCGGAAGGGAAGGGGAAGGACGCGGACGTCATGGCCCGCGAACACCCGGAGAAGCTCATCGTCGCCCAGCGCATCACCAAGGACCTGCTCGCGCGCATCCAGGTGCTGACCGACCTGGGCCTGGGCTACCTGTCGCTGGAGCGCAGCACGCCCACGCTGTCACCGGGTGAGTTGCAGCGGCTGCGGCTGGCCACGCAGGTGCGCTCCAACCTCTTCGGCGTGGTGTACGTGATGGACGAACCGTCCGCCGGCCTGCACCCCGCGGACACGGAGTCGCTGCTCACGGCGCTGGACCGGCTGAAGGAGGCGGGCAACTCGCTGTTCGTGGTGGAGCATGAGGTGGACGTCATCCGCCACGCGGATTGGATCGTAGACGTGGGCCCCGCCGCCGGTGAGCACGGAGGACGCGTGCTCTACAGCGGGGTGCCGGAAGGACTGGCGAAGGTGGAGGCGTCCCGGACGCGGCGCTACCTCTTCGAGGAGGAGGCCCTGCGCCGCCGCTCGCCGCGGAAGCCCACGGGACGGCTGCGCCTGGAGGGCGTGAAGCGCAACAACCTGCGCGGCCTGGACGTGGACTTCCCGCTGGGCGTCTTCACCACGGTGACGGGCGTGTCCGGCTCCGGCAAGTCCAGCCTGGTGAGCCAGGCGCTGGTCGAACTGGTGGCGGGAAGACTGGGCCAGACGCTGGCGCCGGAAGAGGAGGAGGGCGAGCCGCTGGACCGCGAGCCGGTGATGGCGAGCGAGGGACACATCAAGCAGGGGATGGAGGCCATCCGCAGGCTGGTGACGGTGGACCAGAAGCCCATCGGCCGCACGCCGCGCTCCAACCTGGCGACGTACACGGGCCTCTTCGACCACGTGCGCAAGCTGTTCGCGGCGACGCCCCTTTCGAAGTCGCGCAAGTACGGCGCGGGGCGCTTCTCCTTCAACACGGCGGGAGGCCGCTGCGACACGTGTGAGGGCGAAGGTTTCGTGAGCGTGGAGCTGCTCTTCCTGCCCAGCGTGTACGCGCCGTGCCCCACGTGCCACGGCACCCGCTACAACGCGAAGACGCTGGAGGTGCGCTACCGCGAGAAGAACATCGCGGACGTGCTGGGGCTGACGGTGGACGGCGCCTTCGACTTCTTCACCGAGGAGCCGCCGCTCCAGCGCGCACTCAAGGTGCTGCGCGACGTGGGTCTGGGCTACCTGCGCCTGGGCCAGCCCGCGACGGAGCTGTCCGGAGGCGAAGCCCAGCGCATCAAGCTGGCCACGGAGCTGCAGCGCACGCAGCACGGCGACACGCTCTACGTGCTGGACGAACCCACCACGGGTCTGCACCCGGCGGACGTGGACAAGCTGATGACGCAGCTGGAAGGACTGGTGGACGCGGGCAACACGGTCATCGTCGTGGAGCACGACCTGCGGGTCGTCGCCGCCAGCGACCATGTCATCGACGTGGGGCCCGGCGCGGGCAATGCCGGAGGCCGCGTGGTGGCGCAGGGCACGCCGGAGCAGGTGGCGAAGGTGAAGGAGAGCCGCACCGCTCCGTACCTGGCGCGAACGCTCGGGTGACGGAGCGGTGGGACGGCGGGGACGGACTTCAGTTCTCGCCGCCGCTCCGGCCGCCGTGACGGTCGTGGTCGTCGTCGTCCTCGCCGCCGTTGCGGTCGTGGTCGTCGAATGCGTCGATGGACTTCTGGAGGTTGTTCTCCAGCTGCGACCGGGCGCTGGACTCGCGCGGGTCGAGGCGCTTGCCGTCCTTGTCGGTGAACCAGCCGCTCGGGTCGATGTTGAAGGTCACGTTCTGGTCGTCGCCCTCGGCGATTTCGAAGCTCACCTCGCGCTCCTGCTCCACGCGGAGGCTGGAGACGAACTGGAAGGGCTCGCCGTCGATGTGGCCGTCGATGATGAGGGACGCGCCCTGCTCAGCCAGCTCCTTCAACGCGGTCGGGGCGGTCGCGGGGTCGACCTTGCCGATGTCGAATTCGATCTCGTCGTAGGTGCCGACGTCCACGGTGATGCCATTGGAGAGCTCCAGCCGCTGGCTGGACGTGCGCGTCAGGGCCGAGCCCGTGACCGCGCTCCCCAGCCGCGTGCTCAACCCCACAGACGACGTGCTGTTGCCGCACGCGGACAGCCACATGAGGGACGCGAACAGACCGATGAAACGACGCCTGACGTGTGTCTCCTGGTTCCGGTGGGGGATGCCGGGCCCGTGGACTCGCACCGGCCGTGCGATGCCCGCCCGTCATCCCTTCCGCTGAAGGAAAGGAGTCCGGCCGCGAAAAACGGCCACGGGCGGGGATTTTCCGCGCGGATTTCCGGAGGGAGGTCCGGGGAATCGGCCGGGCGGGCGTGGCCGGAAAAGCCCTCCGTGACTCCTTCCCTGGGGACGGAGTACTGAACAGGGGTCATGGCTTGCATCCTCTCACCTGGACCGGCATCGCGTCGGGGGCCCTGCCCCGGCACGCGGCCGTCGCGCGCGTGCGCGAAGCGCGTGGGGATGGAGAGGGCGCCGTGACGGAGCAGGAGCTGGTGGACTGCATCCGCCGGGCGGCGCGGGGTGATCAGTCCGCGTGCGGTCAGCTCTACCAGCGCTTCCACGGGGCCGTGCGCCGCGTGGCCCAGGGCTCGGGTGTCCTGGGCGCGGCGGAGGTGGAGGACGCCGTGCATCGCTGGAGCTGTTCGTGGTCGCCTCCCGGACGCGCGCGACGCGCAAGCCCGTGGTGGCCCAGGGCGCCCGGGTCACATGTCAACGGTATCCATCTCCCTGGCGAACAGCAGCTTCCAGTACATCGGAGCCGTCGGGAGCATAGCGGTACCTCCGATGAGTGGCACCTTCACCCCGTCGCCCGTGTCCATCACCCTCCCGGCGACCCTGGCGCCCGGCATGTACTACGTGGTCGTCCAGGCGGACGCGGGCAACGTCGTCGCGGAGAGCAACGAGACCAACAACGGGCTCGCCATCGGCTTCACCGTGCTTCCGTAGCGGTGACCCGCAGCGAATCGAGGAAGGCCTCGCCCTCGGGGAACGGGTCATCCTCGGGGGAAACGACCTGAAGGAAGACGAGGCTCGTCCCCGCGACGAGCCAGCGATCGCGGAGCAGCTCTCCAAGCCCATCCGGCATTTCTCCCGGAGGGCCCCACCACTCTGTGCCGGCCATGCGCCACTCCCATCCGTACCAGGGCGCGGGCAACTGGGTGAGCTCGTTCTCTGGGATGGAGTGGCGCTGGATCAGTGTCATCTGGAGTTGCTCGCGCTTGTCTTCGGGCGAGGCCTCGGGAGCGTAGACATCAGCCGCCCAGGTCATATGGAAATGCCTGCCTGAGTCTGTGTGGCTCCACGAGCAGTAGACGCCGATCAAGGGCCGGGGCTCATCGAATTTGAGGAGGAGTTCGTCGCCGGCCTTGTCGTGCCAGCACCTGGCATACGGCCCTGAGCGGTGCGGTTTTGTTTCGCCAGGAGGCACCCGAGGCGCGATGACACTCACCCCAGGAACCGGCTCCCAGCGGACCAACTCCTGAGGCAGCGGCCACCGCGGCCGGGCGGGAGCGGCGGTCCTTCCCGCCGCACAGGACATGCATGCGAGCGCGAGCAGGCTCGGAACGTAGCGGCTCATCCAGGTCATGGAGATAGGGTAGCGGAGCGGCACCAGGCTCAGCGCGGCAGGACCGCGAGCGCCTGGGACACCAGGTAGTCCACGACCGTGGGCCAGCGGTGGGGGGAGCCCAGATAGGCCTCCCAGTCCTGCTCCAGGGCCTCCAGCAGCGTGCGCTTTGGATCCCCGGCCTCGAACCGGGCGGAGATCCGGTAGTCCAGGGGCTTCGTGCCACAGGCTTGCGCCAGCTTGACCTGCATGAGCAGCGACAGCGCCTCTTCCAGATCGCCTGCCTTGAGTCCCGCGGCCTCCGCCCGCTGGATGGCCTCGGGGGCGGACGGGAAGCGCTGCCAGTTGGCGCCCACGTGGACGTCGACGAGGAGATGGGTGGCTTCGTGGCCCAGGGTCCAGGGCAGGTTGGGGATGGGGAACGTGCTGCTGTAGACGCCCGGCGGGCTGTAGTTCGCGCTCCCCGAGGGGTGGAAGAGGAGCGACGCCACGTCGAGCGAATCCGACGGGAACCTCAGGCGCGTGAGCGTCTGGAGCCGCTCCATGGGCGCGCACTGCTCCGCCTGCTCCCGCCAGACGCGAAGCGTCCGCTCCTCCTCCGGAAGCACCTGCTCCCGCCAGATCTTCAAGAAGGCGGGAAAGGCCCCCTGCCCGAGCGTGACGATGTGATGGAGCGCCTCATAGGATGGCAGGTCCTCGCTGTACGCGAGGATGCGGGGAACGGGCTTCAACGCGACCCGCCCGCTGAGCGACTGGTAGGGGGTGAGCAGCGTGAAGATGTCCTCGTAACGTTCAATCTGGCTGGAGGCCACCATCTCCGGGAGCGCGATGAGCGAGTCCAGCGTCGGGACGTCCCCCAGCGGAACGGACTCCAGCGCGGGGACCCGTTCCGTGTCCCGGTAGAAGAGGAAGAAGAGGTAGTCCGCATAGGGTGACTGCAGGAACCGCAGGGTCACCGGACGCGGCGTCGTGAGGGGGGGCCGGCTTGCTGTACATCCGCCCAGACCCAGGAGCGCGCAGAGGAAGAGGGGCGGACGGAGCATCGCGAGCAGACCTCGGAGCAGACAGGCCATGGAGGGTCTTTCCTCAAGGCCCATGGGGTCAACCTGCCAGGGCATGGGGCCGTTCGAGCTGGACGTTCACCAGCTTTTCGTAGAACCCGTGGCGCGCCAGCAGCTCATCGTGGGTGCCCACCTCCACCACCTGCCCTTCGTGCATCACCAGGATGATGTCCGCGTTGCGCACGGTGCTCAGCCGGTGGGCGATGACGATGCGCGTGCAATTCAGCGTGGAGATGGCCCGCTGGACCTCCTGCTCGGTCAAGGCGTCCAGGGCGCTCGTGGCCTCGTCCAGCAGCAGGATGACCGGCCGGCGCACCAGGGCCCGCGCCAACGCCAGCCGCTGCCGCTGCCCACCGGAGAGCGACTGCCCCCGGTCCGCCAGGGGCGTTTCGTACTGCAGCGGCATGGCCATGATGTCGTCGTGGATGTGCGCCACCCGGGCCGCTTCGATGATGCGGTCCAAGGGCAGCTCCGGATCCCCGAGCGCGATGCAGTGGCGCACGGTCGTGCCCAGCAGCGACAGGTCCTGGAGGACGATGCCCAGCTGACTGCGCATCTTGCGCAGGTCCAGATCCTCCAGGTCCACGCCGTCGTAGCGCACTCGGCCGGAGGTCGGCAGGTACAACCCCAGCAGCAGGTTGGCCAGGGTGCTCTTTCCCGCGCCGGACCGCCCGACGATGGCGACCATCTGACCTGCCTCGATGCGCAGCGAGATGTCCTGGACGACCAGGGGCGACGCCGGGTGATAGCGGAAGGAGACGTCCCTCAATTCGATGGCGCCCTGGAGCGTCATCGTGGCGCCGGGCCTGGAGGCGGGCCGTTCCGGAGGCGCATCCAGCACGTCGTTGATGCGCTCCAGGAAGCTGCCCAGGTACTGCAGTTGCCCGCCGGTGTTGACCAGGTTGGACAGGGGCACCAGCAGGCCGGTGGCCAGGGCGCTGAGGCTGAGCATCTCCCCCAGCGACAGCTTTCCGCCCAGGACCTGGAAGGCGCCCACGCACAGGATGAGCAGCGGCGAGGCGAGCCGCAGCGCGCTGCTCAGTGAATCCACCCAGGTGGTGAGCCGGCCCCGCGCCAGGGCCACGTTGAGCACATCCACGTAGAAGCTGGAGTAGGTCTGGACGGATTGCTGCTCTACGCCAAAGGCCTTCAGCGTCTGCATGCTCGACAGGATGTTGATCTGATGGTCCTGGTTCTTCGCCTCCAGGTCTAGGTACTGGGAAAAGAGGCTGCGCTGCCAACGCAGCGGGATGAGGAAGACCAGGAGCTGCAGGCCTCCCAGCCCCAGCACCAGCAGCCCCAGCCTCGCGTCCGCCAGGAACAGCAGCCCCAGGTTGAGCAGGACCAGGGAGCCGTCCAGCAGCGTGGAGATGGCCGCGGACGACAGCACCTCCCGCAGGCGCGACTGGATGTTCAAACGCATCATCAGGTCGCCCACCGGGCGCAGCTGGAAGAAGGGGTAGGCCAGGCTGACCAGGTGGTCCAGGAACCCCAACGTCATGTCCGAGTCCACGCGCGTGCGCAGCTCCAGCAGCAGGTGCCCCCGGATGAGCGATGCCAGGAACTGGAAGAGGATGATGGTGGCCAGCAGGACCGCCAGGACCCCCAGCAGCGAGTGGTCTCCTCGGGGGACCACCCGGTCCACCAACAGGCCGGTCAGCACCGGGAGCGCGAGCGCGAAGAGCTGCATCGCGCCCGACATGAGGATGACGTGGAGCAGCGCATCCGATTCGCGCAACAGGGGCGCCAGGTACCGGAATGCATCCTTGCGAGGCGTGCCCGGTTGGAATTCCGGGCCCGGCTCCAGGAGCAACGCCACACCCGTGAAGCTCTGGCTGAACTGCTCCAGGGAGACGACGCGCCGTCCGCGCTCCGGATCCACCAGCGCGACGCCCTCCCGCAGGCGCCCGTCGAAGACGACGTAGTGGGCGAACTCCCAGTGGAGGATGGTGCCCCGGGGAAGGAAGGGCAGCCGGTCCAGGTCGATGGAGACGCCGCGTCCGCGCAGCCCCAACTGCCGCGCCGCGTTCAGGATGGTGTTGGCGGTGGTCCCGTCCCGCGCCACGCCGGTGACGGTGCGCACCTCTTCAAGGCTGGTGACGCGGCCGTAATAGCCCAGGACCATGGCCAGGCAGGCGGCGCCACAGTCCGCCACGGTCATCTGCCGCACTTCGGGGATGGAGCGCCTTCGCGAAGGCGTGCGCAACCGCCGCAGCGCGGGAAACCGCTCCAGGAGGCCACGCCTGTCCTCAGGGTTCATGGCGAAGCCCTCCCTTGAGGCCTGGAATGATCATCCACAGCAGCCGCTCCGTGCGGATGGGCAGCTCGGCCCGGCCGGGCATTCCGTCGAAGTAGTGCAGGGTGCGCCCCTCGCTCTTGAACGTCCTCGCGGCCAGGCGGGCATTCACCAGGACGATGGGACCTTCCACCTTCACCGCGTCCGCCAGCTCCGCGCCCAGGTAGCGGCGCAGCTCGGTGGGCCCGATGACCTGGTCCCCCACCGACTCGATGAACACGTCGTGGTAGTCGTACCGGAAGCCGTCCAGCTCCACGCGCAACGGCATGCCCGGGTGCAGGAAGGGCCGCGAGGAGCCCGGCAGGAAGGCCTGCAGCGTGAGCGGCGCCTCGTCCCCCACGAGAGAGAGAGCCCGCGCTCCGGGCGTGAGGTACTGGCCGGGCTGGATGCGCACGTCCCCCACCACGCCCTGGAAGGGCGCCCGCAGGGCGCGGGCCTCCACCCGGGCTTGTGCCAACTCTCTTTCGGCGCGCAGCGTCGTCAGGGCCTGCCGTGCGGCCTGGTCGGACGGGTCCCTCAACACGCGGATGAGCTGGAGCTCGAACTCACGGCGCACGCGGGCGAGGGTGCTCTCCTCGGCCTGCGCGACGAACGTGACCAGCGTCTGCCCCGCCAACACCCGCTGGCCCGGCTGGACCTCGACCGTGGCCACCACGCCTTCGCTGGGGACCGTCAGGTGCGTGTGCCCCTCCACGCGCACCAGCGCCGGGCCAGAGGCGTAGTCGTTCATGCTGCTGAAGACGCAGAGGACCAGCCCCGCCGCCAGGGCGCCGGTGAGCAGCCGGGAGCTCCAGCGCGTCCAACCCGGCGCGATGCGCAGGATGTCGCCCCGGCCCCGGCTCCCCTGTTGGTAGTACTCCAGCGCCTGCTTGCGGAAGATGGATGTCCTGGGCGCCATGCTCACTCCTGTCCGGGGGGAGGCGGTACGGGCCCGGTGCCTTCTTCCCGCGAACCGGCGGACACCTGGACCACCGCGCCGGAGGGCAGCTCGGAAGCCCCGTCCAGGTCCGCGACGACGAAGAGCATCCGGGAAGCCGCGTCCACTTCGGGGGCCACGTGCGCCACCTGCCCGGTGAGCCGCTGTTCCAGGCCCTGGGCCTGGACCCGCACCGTCTGGCCCACCCGCACCTCCCGGGCCAGGGGCTCCGGGACCGCGTAGCGCACCTGCCGCTTTCCGCCGCGCAGCAGGTGGATCACCGCCTGGCCGGAGCGCACCAGGGCTCCGGGGTCCGCGTAGCGGCCCGCCACGACCCCCGCGAAGGGCGCCCGGAGCGAGGCCTCGTTGATGCGCTGCTGGTACTGGGCTACCCGCGCCTCGGACTCCTGCACCTCCGCCCGCGCCGCATCCAGCTTCGCCTGCGCCATGCGCCGCTCGTACTGCGTCGTCGCCAGCTCCTCCTCAGAGAGCGCTCCCAGCGACAGCTGCCGGGGGTCTTCCCTGCGGCGCAGCCGCTCCCCGGCCTGCTCCAGCGCCAGCGTCGCCACCTCCGCGGCGGCGCGCGCGGACAGCAGCTCCGCCTTCGCGATGGCCAGCTCGCGCTGCTCCACGCCGGTGTCCAGCACCGCGACGACCTGCGAGGTCCGCACCGCGTCACCCACGTGGACCTGAATGCTTTCCAGGCGGCCTTCAACGCGTGGCGCCAACTCCACGGTCTCGGTGGAAATGAGCACGCCCAGGAAGGGTTCCGTCTGGCTTTGACGCTGTGTGTCTTTGCGCGGTGCGTCCACCGCGGGTGAAGGCATACGGGGGGGCAGGTGGGAAGGCCGCGGCGAGGCCGCCCAGCCAAGGAGCGCGAGGAGCGCCAATGCCGCAAGGCCTGTCAGGACTCGGAGGACCATCCGCTCCCACTCTAGAGCGAACCCTCCTTTAGCGAAAGCCTTGGAGGGAATGGAAGACTGTTTGCGCAAGACTGGAAGAGTGTGGCTGGTTTGTCTGAAAGAATGACAGTCAAGGTTAAGCGGGTCTGTGTCTTGTAATTCATTGGCGACCTGTGAATACTGTCAATGCCTGTCGGGGGAGGTCCGGGACCGTGGCTTCATGCTCTCTCGGAGCCCTGGGGCCGGAGCGGAGACCCGGCATGCATGCCACATCACCCGCAGTCCCCTGTGAAAGAGGCAGACCATGAAGAAGGAAACCCCCGAGAACAGCGCGCCGGTGTTGGAGTCCTGGATCCAGGAGACGCAGCTGTCGCCGGACGACCTCGAGGCGGTCACGGGCGGTCTCATCATCTCGCCCGTCAAGTGCGACACCTATTGCAAGACGACCTACTCGGGCCTGAAGCCGGACTGAGCCGCGACAGCTGAGCGGTTCTTCAAGCGGCGGGTCTGACGCGTGAGCGGACAGGCACCGTCGCGCCGGAGGCACGGTGCCCCTTGCCGTGGCCTCTGGCACCTTTTACGGGTGCCGTGGACCCTGTTCCCTTCGCGGTGGTGATGACCATGAGCATGAACGAGCCTCGGACGTTGGATGAGATTGAAGCCGCGATGGCGCTGAACGTCCCCTTCGGGGACTGGCGCTACATCAACGACCGCTCCGTCACCTTCTATACCCGGCGGCTGGAGATGCTCGTGCGCCACCTTCCGGAGCTGGAGCCCCTGCTCGCCGCCTGGAAGGCGGCCTCTCCGGAGGACCGCTACCCGGTGCTGGGCGACACCGTCCTGCGCGCCACGCTCAACGCCGCGCTGGGTGGGATGGAGACCGGGGTGAAGGACCTTCCGCTCGAGCGCTACCGGGCCGTGTTCGAGGGCGCCCGGCGGCTGCTGGCGGAGGGGCGGCGCGAATCCCCCACTGAAAACGGGGCCTCACGCAGGCTGCCCCTGGGGGAGGCCGCGCACCATCCCTGGGTCTGGTGCGACGAGCGCGAGGAGGACGTGTGGGCACAGGGCTTCCGCGAGCTGTTCGACCATGAGAAGTCCAGCTCCGTGCTCCGCACGCCGGACGAGGCCACGATGGGCGTCCTGCGTGGCGCCGTGGCCCTGCTGGAGGACGTGCTGCCGCGGGTGACGCGCAGCGTGCTGGACCATGCCTATGTGGTGGGCGTGACGGACGTGGTGAACCGGCAGGCCTGGGACAATCCCAACCGCCGCTTCTCCTATGACTCCTTCACCACCTTCACCATCCCCGGGGCGCTGTTCCTGAGCATGGGAATGCTGCGCAATCCCTACAAGGCCGCGGAAAGCCTGCTGCATGAGTCCCTGCACCTGAAGCTGCATGACATCGAGCACACCCATGCCATCCTCAAGCGCGGCTACAACGCGGGCCGCTCGCCGGTCATCCGTTCGCTCTGGAACCGCTCGCATCCGGATGCCACGAATGAGTGGCCGGCATGCCGCTCGCTCGCGGCCATGCATGTCTATCTCCACCTGGCGCTCTACGCGGAGCGGCTGGCGCGTGAGCCCGAGCGGATCCAGGCCGTCCATGGACCGTTGAACGGATACGAGCCCGTGCCGCAGCGGCGCCGCGCGTTGGAGCGCGCGCACTACCTGGGGGGCATGCTGCGCCGCGACTGCTGGGAGGAGTTGGGCATCGGGGGCCAGCGCATGGTGGATTGGATGATGGGGCTGCTGAACGAGCTGGGGGCGGGAGCGCTTCCCCAGGACGGAAACGCCCACCTGTTCCTGGACCTCTACGAGCGCGAAGCCAAGGAGTTCAACGTGCTGCTGGCGAGCCTGCGTGCGCTGCCGGAGGCCGTCGCGGAGGAGCGGGGCCAGGGCCTGCGCCAGAAGGTCTCGGAGATGCTGCGCGGCGAACTGGGCGTCGCGGTGAGGATCGCCGCCTCCGTGGGAGATGCCTCGGCGAGCGCCTCTTTGCGCGAGCAGGCGGAGCGGATCACCTCGACCCGGTTGTCGGGCCTCAGTGACGCGGAACTGCCCGGGCTCTTCAACTCGACCCGGGGCACGGTGGCGAGCCTGCTGCGCGCGGTCTCGTCCGAACACTTCCTGGGCACGCGAGAGCCGGAGACGGAGAAGCCCCTGAGCGAGCTGGTGCGCGACATGGTGGTCAGCTCCAGCACCCAGCTCAACGACATGTCCTCGGCGCGCTTCCAGCCCCTCCGCGCGGCTCCTCCCAGCTGAAGCGTCCCGGAAGACCCTTCCGCACGCGTCATCCCCCTTCCCGAGGCACCCCATGGCTTTTGCCACGTTGGCTCCAGAAGTCCTGCATGAGATGGAGAGGTCGCTGGCGCTCATGCGCCCGTTTGGTGACGGCGACTACATCAACGGCTGCACCCTGGGCCGGTACGAGCGGCAGCTGGCCATGCTCGCCCCGGACGTGCCAGCGGCCACCGCCGTCCTGGAGGCCCTGCGCGCGGCGGACCCGGTGGGGCGCACGCGGACCATCGGGGATCCGGTGTTCCGCTCCGCCGTCCACAAGCTGCTCGGGCACCACCGGCTCCACCTCCCACAGCCGGACGCGGCGGAGTGCGCGGACCTGCTGCGGCGGACCGCACTGCTCCTGGCGGCACCGGAGCGCTCGCCGCTGGCGGAGGGCGTCGTGGCGCTGGACCGGCTGGGCGCCGCCGCCCACCACGGGTGGATCTGGCGGGAGGAACGGGAGGAGGACGCGTTCGCGCATCACTTCCGGGCGCTGCTCCACGAGCGCGTGCCCCACCTCATCCCCGCGACGCCCGACGCCCGCATCCTGGACAACCTGGTGCGGGGCGCGGAGCTGCTGGAGACGCTGGTTCCGGACCTGGCGCGGAGCACCCTGGCGCATGTGCAGGTCGTCGTCGTCGCGGACGTGCCGGCGCGGCGGCCCCTGATGCCTGGCGAGGAGCCGGCCTTCACGTCGCTGACGAACCCTTTCATCCTGGGGACCATCTTCCTGGCGCCGAACGTCCTGCGGAACCCCTGGTCCGCGGCGGAGTTCCTGCTGCACGAGGGGCTGCACCAGAAGTTCATGGACCTGGAGCACACCCATTCGATGCTGCGCAAGGGCTACTCGGTGGATGAGTCCCCCGTCATCAACCCGCCCTGGCATCGCGTCCAGCTGAGCGGCGCCAGCCAGTGGCACGTCAACCGCTCAATCAGCGTGACGCACGTCTACACGGCGCTCGCGCTGTTCTTCGCCCGGGCCCGGGAGCGCGCCGCGGAGCTGGCGCCCCGCTTCGGTCCGGTGGACAGCGCGGAGCTGGAGCTCTCCCTGCGCCAGTCCTTCGACCGGGCCACCTACCTGGGGGAGAAGCTGATGGGCGCCCGGGACGAGCTGGGCGTCGCGGGCCAGCGCTTCCTCGACTGGCTCAACGGGCTGCTGCGGACGTTCGACCCCGCGCCTCCGCCTGGCGGCGGGTACGTCCACCTGCTGCTGGACCTCTATGACCGCGAGGCCCGGGAGTTCGCCACGCGCCTCGCCCACCTGTCGCCAGCGGACCTGGAGAAGCCCGTCGCGCCAGTGCCTGGCGCCTCCGAGGCGAGCACGGTGCCGGCGCTCGTTGCCCACCTGGAAGCCGTCGAGACGGCACGGGCCCGCGAGGTCATGGCCGCGCTGGGGCGGACGATGCCGGGAGGCTTCGATGCGCCCCCGCCGGCTGCCTCCGCTCCCCTGGCGGAGCGTCCCTCGGACGTGGCCGCGCGCTTCAGCGGCGTGCGCCAGCGCGTCTCGAACGTGCTCCGGGAGGTGCCCTGGGCGGAATACCAGGTGGCGCGCGAGGGGAGCACGCCGCGCCCCGACGAGGCCGTCCGGGAACTGCTGGGCTATTCCGACCGCTACCTCGGACGCCTCCTCAAGCACATGACGGCCTCCTTCCATGCCGCGGCCTGAGGCCCCGCGGGCGGGCGGCCCGGCCCTGTCCGGCGTGGGCGGGGTGGGGCTGGGGGCCCTTCACCTGTCGTCCGCGAGCCGGCCCTCCGAGGCCGACGCCATCGCCGTGCTCCACCGGGCGCTGGCGCTGGGGGTCACCCTCATCGACACGGCGGATTCCTACGGCAGGGATGACTCCGAGCAGCACGAGAACGAACGGCTCATCCACCGGGCGCTCCAGTCCTATTCAGGGGACACGTCCGGCGTCACCGTCGCCACCAAGGGCGGCATGGTGCGCCCGGGCGGGGCGTGGGTGGTGAACGTGGATCCGGAGCACCTGCGCCGGGCCATCCGGGGAAGCTTCGAGGCGCTGGGAGGAAAGAAGCCCATCGACCTCTGGCAGTTGCATGCCGTGGATCCGCGCCATCCCATTGAAGCGTGTCTGGCGGTGGCCCGGGAGGCGGTGGACCAGGGCTGGGTGCGGCACATCGGCCTCTCGAACGTGACACTGCCCCTGCTGCAGCGTGCACGGCGCGTGGTGCCCGTGGTCTCCGTGACGAACGAGCTCAGCCCCTGGCAGCGGGCCTCCGTCTTCAACAACGTCGTCGCCTGCTGCGAGGACGAGGGGCTGGCCTTCCTGGCCTGGAGCCCGTTGGGAGGGCCGGGGCGGGTGAAGGAGCTGGGCGCCCTTCCGGGCCTGGAGGCCCTGGCGCGCGAGCGGGGGGTCTCCGTCCACCGCTTCGTGCTGGCCTGGGTGCGCGCCGTGTCGCCCTGCGTGGTGCCCATCCCGGGCGTCAGCCGGCTCGCCACGCTGGAGGACGCGCTGGGCGCCGCGACGCTGGACCTGACGCCCGAGGAGCTGCGGCGCATGGAGCCACTGCTGCCGCACCGCCGCCGGGTGCTCTGAGCCCGGCCGTCCCGGAGGGAAGCATCCGGAGGGTGGAAACGTTCTGGGCCCATTCGCCCGCGTTTCCCGTAAATAGGCGGGGTCCCCGACTCCTCCTTGCCCGAAGGTGATGACGTGAACGACCGACTCCTGCGCACGGCGCGCCGCCAGCCCACCGACACCACCCCCGTGTGGCTGATGCGTCAGGCGGGCCGCTACCTGCCCGAGTACCGCGCCATCCGCGGCAACATCGCGTTCCTGGACCTCTGCAAGAACCCGGACCTGGCTGCGGAAGTGACCGTCCAGCCCATCACCCGCCTGGGCGTGGACGCGGCCATCATCTTCTCCGACATCCTCATCCCCGTGGAGGCCATGGGCATCCACCTGGAGCTGGGTGACAAGGGCCCCCACTTCCCCAACCCGCTGCGCACGCCCGCGGACATCGACAAGCTCGGCGTCCCCGACCCCGTGGAAGGCACCGGCTTCGTCGCCGAGGCCATCCGCCGCACGCGCAAGGCCATCAACGACTCCGTGCCCGTCATCGGCTTCGCGGGCGCGCCCTTCACCCTGGCCGCGTACATGGTCGAGGGCGGCGGCTCCAAGAGCTACATCCAGATCAAGCGCCTGCTCTTCGAGCAGCCCGAGGTCGCCCACCGCCTCTTCCGGAAGCTCACCGACACCCTCATCCCGTACCTCAAGATGCAGGTGGAGGCCGGCGCGAAGATTGTTCAAATCTTCGACTCCTGGGGCGGCGAGCTGTCCCCCTGGGACTTCGAACGCTTCAGCCTCCCGTACCTCACCGAGATGGTGACGGAGCTCAAGGCCACCGGCGTCCCCGTCATCCTCTTCGGCGTGAACATGACGCCGCACCTGCCGCTCCTGAAGCGCACCGGCGCGGACGTCATCGGCCTGGACTGGCGCTGCCCCGTGGACGAGGGCCGCCGCATCCTCGGGCCGGACGTCGCCACCCAGGGCAACCTGGATCCGCTCCACCTCTTCCTCCCCCGAGAAGAGCTGGACGGCCGCGTGAAGGACATCCTCCGCCGCGCCGGCCCCACCGGGCACATCTTCAACCTGGGCCACGGCATCCTCCCGCCCACCGACCCGGACGCCGCGAAGTTCCTCGTGGAGGCCGTCCACAAGCACGGCGCCGCCCTCCGCCAGGGCACGCTCGGCTGAACAATCCCCCGCCCGGCCGACTGGCGAGCAGTTGACTCAAGAATCAATCCGACATTGACGCGGTGCATTGCCCGCCGTTAGAAGCGCCTCACTCGTTTCACAGAGGGTGAGGCACACATGGCAAGCGAGAAGCGCAACGGCCACCGGCGGGTGGCCATCGTTCGCGGTCTGCGGACGCCGTTCGCGAAGGCGGGCACCGTCTTCGCGAACCTGACGGCGCTGGACCTGGGCCGGATGGTGGTCCAGGAGCTGGTGCAGCGCAGCGACCTGGACCCCAACGAAATCAACCAGCTCGTCTTCGGACAGGTCATCCCCACGCTGACCGCGCCGTCCATCGCGCGCGAAGTCGTGCTGGCGGCGGGCCTGCCCAAGCGCATTGACGCCTTCACGGTGGCGCGTGCCTGCGCCACGTCCATCCAGTCCATGGTGGCGGGCGCCAACGCCATCGCGCTGGGGGACGCGGACGTCGTCATCACCGGCGGCACCGAGTCCCTGTCGGACGCGCCCATCTTCACCAGCCGCCCGCTGGCGCACGCGCTGGCCGCGTCGTCCAAGGGCAAGAGCCTTCCGGACAAGCTCAAGCCCTTCCAGAAGCTCAAGGCCAAGGACCTCATCCCCGTGCCCCCCGCCATCGCCGAGTACTCCACCGGCGAGACGATGGGCGAGAGCGCGGAGAAGATGGCCAAGGAGAACGGCATCACCCGCGAGGAGCAGGACCTCATCGCGTTCAACTCGCACCAGAACGCGGCCCGCGCGTGGAAGGAAGGCCTGTTCGACGGTGAGGTGATGCACGTCACCGTGCCGCCGAAGTACGAGCAGACCGCCACGAAGGACAACATCGTGCGCGACGACACCAGCCTGGAGGCGCTGTCCAAGCTCAAGCCGGTGTTCGACCGCCGCTATGGCAGCGTCACCGCCGGCAACGCGTCCCCGCTGACGGACGGCGCCGCGGCGCTGCTGCTCATGAGCGAGGAGAAGGCGAAGGCGCTGGGCTACGAGCCGCTGGGCTTCCTGCGCTCGCACGCCTTTGCCGCCACCGACCCGGGCGACCAGCTGCTCCAGGGCCCGGCGTACGCGGCGCCCGTGGCGCTCAAGCGCGCGGGGATGAAGCTCGCGGACATCGACCTGGTGGAGATGCACGAAGCCTTCGCCGCGCAGGTGGCGAGCAACCTCCAGGCGCTGGCGTCCAAGGAGTTCGCGAAGAAGGCGGGCTTCAACGCGCCGGTCGGCGAGGTGGACCGGTCCATCCTGAACGTGACGGGGGGTTCCATCTCCATCGGGCACCCGTTCGGTGCCACGGGCGCGCGCATCATCACGCAGGCCCTGAATGAGCTGAAGCGTCGGAACAAGAACACGGTGTTGTGCACCGTCTGCGCCGCGGGTGGCCTGGGCGCCGCGGTCATCCTGGAGCGTGCGTGATGGCGACCAAGCAAGAGGCAGTCGAAGCGAAGCAAGGCTTGAGCTACGACGTCACGAACGGCGTCGCGGTCATCACCGTGGACCAGCCGGGCTCGCCGGTGAACACGCTGTCCCCGGACGTGGGCGCCGCGTTCTCCGACCTGCTCCTTCAGGCGGAGCGGGACCCGGAGGTGAAGGCCGTCGTCTTCATCTCCGGCAAGAAGGACAACTTCGTCGCTGGCGCGAACATCGACTTCCTGCAGACCATCAAGTCCCCGGCGGACGTGGAGGCCATCAGCCGCGCCGCGCACGCGGAGTTCGACCGGCTGGAGGCCTTCTCCAAGCCCGTGGTCGCGGCCATCCACGGCGCGTGTCTGGGCGGCGGTCTGGAGTGGGCGCTCGCGTGTCACTACCGCATCGTCACGGACAGCCCCAAGTCGGTGGTGGGCCTGCCGGAGACGCAGCTGGGCCTCATTCCCGGCGCCGGCGGCACGCAGCGGCTGCCCGCGCTGATTGGCGCGGAGGCCGCGCTGGACCTCATCCTCACCGGCAAGAACGTCAAGCCGTCCAAGGCGAAGAAGCTGGGCGTCGTGGATGAAGTCGTGCCGGTGCCCATGCTCAAGGACCTCGCGCTCAAGCGCGCGGCGGAGCTGGCGGCGGGCACGCTGAAGGTGGAGCGCTCGCACCAGGGCTTCAAGGCCGTGGCCCAGAGCAGCAAGAAGAAGGGCATCGCCGGGCTCTTCCAGGGGCTCATCAACAAGGACCTCTGGAAGGAAGCGGCGCTGGAGGACAACCCGCTCGGCCGCAAGGTGATGTTCGACCAGGCGAAGAAGCAGCTCCTGAAGAAGACGCGCGGCAAGTACCCCGCGCAGGAGAAGGCGCTGCAGGTCATCCGCGTGGGCCTGGAGTCCGGTCGCAAGGCGGGCCTGGAGGCGGAGGCGAAGGCGTTTGGCGAGCTGGTGTTCACGGACGTGTCGCGGCGCCTGGTGGAAATCTTCTTCGCCACCACGGCGCTGAAGAAGGAGAACGGCACCTCCAACCCCAACCTGAAGCCGCGCGAAGTGAAGAAGGTGGGCGTGCTGGGCGGCGGCCTCATGGGCGGCGGCATCGCCTACGTGGCCGGCGTGCTCCAGGGCGTGCCCGTGCGCGTGAAGGACCGGGACGACGCGGGCGCGGGCCGCGCGCTCAAGCAGGTGCAGACGGTGCTGGATGAGCGCGTGAAGCGCCGCTCGCTCACGCGGCTCGAGTCCAACGCGAAGCTGTCCAACATCACCGCGGGCACGGACTACAGTGGCTTCAAGTCGGTGGACCTGATCATCGAAGCGGTCTTCGAGGACCTGAAGCTCAAGCACCAGGTCATCGCGGAGGTGGAGGCCGTCACCGGCGAGAACACCATCTTCGCGTCCAATACCTCCAGCCTGCCCATTGGCGAGCTGGCGAAGGGCAGCAAGCGCCCCTCGCAGGTGATTGGCATGCACTACTTCAGCCCGGTCCACAAAATGCCGCTGCTGGAGATCATCACGCACCCGGGCACGGCGGAGTGGGTGACGGCGACCTGCGTGGACGTGGGCAAGAAGCAGGGCAAGACGGTCATCGTCGTCAACGACGGGCCGGGCTTCTACACGTCGCGCATCCTCGCGCCGTACATGAACGAGGCGGCGTACCTGCTGGCGGAAGGCGCGGACATCGTCCAGTTGGACAAGGCGCTGGTGGACTTCGGCTTCCCGGTGGGGCCCATCACGCTGCTGGACGAGGTGGGCATCGACGTGGCCCAGAAGGTGGGGCCCATCATGGAGGCCGCGTTCGGCAAGCGCATGGTGGCGCCCAAGGCGCTGGCGGGCGTGGTGTCCGACGGCCGCCTGGGCCGCAAGACGAACAAGGGCTTCTACCTGTACGAGAACGGGAAGAAGAAGGAGGTGGACCCGCAGGTCTACCTGCTCCTTCCGCACGGCAAGGACCGCAAGTCCCTGGACCCCGCGGAGATGGCGGAACGCGTCGCGCTGCAGATGGTGAACGAGGCCATCCGCTGCCTGGGTGAAGGCATCCTGCGCAGCCCGCGCGACGGCGACGTGGGCGCCATCTTCGGCCTGGGCTTCCCGCCGTTCCTGGGCGGCCCGTTCCGGTACGCGGACGCCCTGGGCCCGGCCAACCTGCTGCGCAAGCTGGAGCACTACCAGGACAAGTACGGCGAGCGCTTCACGCCCGCGCCGCTGCTGGTGGAGAAGGTGCGCGCCAACAAGGGCTTCTACGAGTCCTGAGCACGTGACGCACCGGGCGGTGAGGGGACCTCAAACGGTTCTCTCCCCGTTTCCGGGCCTGACTTGACGCGAGGGGCGGTTCTGGACCAAGGGGCATGTCCCACATGGTCCGTTCCGCTCCTCGTGTTGTTCTGACCGCCGGGCTCGCGGCCCTGGCGGTGTGCACCGCGCTGGTAGCGGTGTCCGCGATGATGTTCCCGCAGGGCTACAGCCCCGCGCGGCTGACGTGGCCGGGCGCTCCCATCCTCCTGGGCTGGACGCACTTCGACGCCGGTTGGTACGCGCACATCGCGACGGCGGGCTACAGCTACACGCCCGGCCAGCAGAGCCCTGTGGCGTTCTTCCCGCTGTATCCCCTGGTGCTGCGCGGACTGGGCCTGCTGTCCATGGACACGTTCCTCGCGGGCGTGGTCGTCACCATGCTGTGCGGCCTGGGCGCGCTGTACGTCTTCACGCTGTGGGCGCGCACGCGGGCGGATGAAGAGGCGGCGAGGAACGCGGGGCTGCTGCTGGCGTTCTATCCGTTCGCGTTCTTCCTCTACGGGGCGATGTATTCGGACGCGCTGTTCCTCCTGCTCATCATCGGAGCGTTCCTGCTGTTGGAGCGAGGGCAGCTGGGGTGGGCGGTGCTGCTCGCGGCGGTGGCCACGGCGGCGCGTCCAGTGGCTCCCGCGCTGGTGGTGGGCCTGCTGGCGCGGCGGCTGGAGTGGAAGCACGAGCGCGGCCTGAAGTGGAACCTGATGGACCTGCTGCCGGTGTTCGCGGCGGCGGGTTTCGTGCTGTACGTGCTCTACCAATGGAAGGCGTTCGGCGAGCCGTTCGCGTTCGTGAAGGTGCAGTCCGCGCCGGGGTGGGACCAGAAGCCGGGCTGGCGCACGTGGGCGAAGCTGCGCTGGTTCCAGGGCTTCAGTCGGGAGATGTCGCTGTCGGACGGCTTCAGGCTGATGGGGCACGCGGCCGTCACGGTGGGGGCGCTCGCGCTGGTGTGGCCCACGGTGAAGCGGTTGGGGTGGGGCTATGGCGTGTACACGCTGGCCATCGTGGGATTGCCCGCACTGTCCAGCAAGGACTTCATGGGCATGGGGCGCTACCTGCTGGCAGCCTTCCCGCTGTTCCTCACGCTGGCGCTGCTGCTACGCGAACGTCCCCGCTTGAGGTGGGGAGTGCTCGCCACGAGTGCCTGCGTGATGCTGGCGCTGACGGTGGCCTTCGGAGCGGCGGAGTACGTGTCATGAGCGGACGGATGGGACGAGCCGTGGACCCGAGCGCGGAGGCCGTGTCATGAGCGGGCTCATGTCCCGGGCGCTGGAGCTCTACGCGCACCTGCCCGCGAGCGAGCGCTTCCACGTGCACGCGCGGGCGTCCTCAGCCCCCCTGCTCGCGGTGGCGTCGCGTCTGCCCGCCGGGACGGTGGCGGACATCGGCTGCGGGCACGGCCTCCTGTCCGCGGTGATGGCGCTCGCGATGCCGGAGCGCCGGGTGCTCGGAGTGGACCTGGACGAGCGCAAGGTGTACTGGGCGAAGCAGGCCCTGTCGGGGTTGCCCAACGTGACGCTCGACGTGGGCTCCGTGGAAGAGCTCGCGAGGACGCAGCCGCACACCCTCGACGCGGTGGTGGTCTGCGACGTGCTGTACCTGCTGCCCGATGAGCGGTGGCCCGGCTTCCTCCAGTCCGTGCGCGGCCTGCTCAAGCCCGGAGGCCGCTTCCTCCTGAAGGAAGTGGAAGGCGACCGCTCCTGGAAGCACGCGAAGGCGCTCGCGCAGGAGTGGGTGATGGTGTCGCTCCTGGGGCGCACCAAGGCCAGCGGCGGCATGGTGCTCAAGCCGCGAGTCGACGGCGTGCGGCTCCTGCGCGACGCAGGCTTCGAAGTGCGTGAAGTCGTGGGCCTGGGCGCGGGCTACACGACGCCGCACCTGCTCTACGACGCCGAGGCCCGCTGAAGAAGCCCACGCGCGCTTGGCGGGCCACCTCCAGGCCTGTCCGACAGTCGGACAGGTTTCCGCGGCCCGTCAGCCCAGCGCGCCGTAGTTCGCGAGCGTGATGTCCCGCTCCACGAGCTTCGCTTTCACGCGGGGACTGGTGAGCGCGACCAGCTCCGCCTCCCAGCCATAGGTCCACGCTGGATCCTCCGGCACATGCGGAGCGCCCTCCCCGGGGTGGCACCCCAGCTCGAAGTCCCCCGTCGGCAGCGAGTCCAGCACCGCCAGCAGCGCGGACTCATCCAGCCGGCCCGCCTCGAACACGCCGCCCGCGCTCACCCGCCGCACGCCCGGCCGGGCTCGAGGTGCCGTCCGCGCCAGCACCGCCAGCACAGTCGTCTTCAATGCCGGCCCGGGAGCCCGAAGCCATGACACGCGCGGCAGCGCATCCGGCCACCGCAGCGGCAGACCCTCGCGCGCGGCGATGCCCTCCACCACCGACCGCACCCCCGGCAACAGGTGCAGGTGCTGGTGCCCGTCCAGGTGATCTACCTTCGCGCCCAGCTCACGAGCGCGGAAGAGCTGCGCGGACAGCTCCCGCTCCAGCTCTTCCCTCCGTACCCGCCCCGTCACCCACGCCTTCGCGAACTCCGCCCAGTTGCCCCGCAGCCGTCCGCCCGGCGCCACCGTCCGCACGGCCTCCGAGGGGGCCGCGCAGGGAAGCCGCGTGGACAGCGCCAGATGCACGCCCACCGCCAGCCCCTGCGCCTTCGCCAATCCCACGGCCTCCGCCGCGGAGGGCCCCATGGCCAGCAGTGTCGCGCTGGTCACGATGCCCTCGCGGTGCGCCTTGAGGATGCCCGCGTCCAGTGACGGATGCAGGCCCAGGTCGTCCGCGTTGACGATGAGGCGGGTGCGCGACGCCATGTCCGTCCTACCCGCGCCCCGCGTTGCCCGGCACCGAACGCAATTGCTGCACGGACGGCGGCAGGCGCACGGGCTTGACCGGCGGCGACGGCGAGCGCGTCTCCGGGTACAGCGCCACCAGCTCCTTCACCATCTTCAGGATGACGGACGGCGACGCCAGCGTGGAGATGCCGCGCGTTCGCGGGAAGTAGTCCACGCCCATCTGGAACACGCGGAAGCCCTTGCGGATGGCCTTCACCACCAGCTCCGCGTCGATGAACGAGCCCTGGCTCCGGAGCTCCATCGACTCCAGCACCTGGCGGCGCATCAGCTTGAAGCTGAAGTTCACGTCCTTGATCTGGATGTCGAACAGCGCCCGGATGAGCAGGTTGTAGACGAACGAGTACACGATGCGCTTGGCGCCCTCGCTCGTGCGGTCGAACCGGAAGGCGCAGATCATGTCCGCCTCCAGGTAGCCCATCAGGTGCAGCGCCCGCTCCAATTCGCGCATGTCCCACGGCAGGTCGATGTCCGAGTACAGCACCAGGTCCTTCGTGCTCGCCGCCAGCCCCGTGCGCATCGCTCCGCCCAGCTTCAGGTTCACGGGGTGGGTGATGACCCGCAACTGAGGCACCTTCGCCGCCAGCGCGTCGCAGACCTCCTGGGTCCGGTCCGTGGAGGCGTCATTGACGACGATGATTTCGAAGTCGTCGGTGAGCTTCGGTAGCACTTCCAGTGCGCGGCTCACCGCGCGCTCCACGTAGTCCTCTTCGTTCCAAGCGGGGAAGAAGAGGCTGATGCTCGGGTACTTGGCCACGGTCGTCATGTCGCGCGCGTTCCGTCCGGAAGGAAACGCGGGCTCGCTAGCAGAGCCCCTACCCACAGGCAAACCCCTTGGCCCTTCTTGTGGGAAACCCCTATAGTACCGCCTAGTCATCATTTTATGGGGACACGGTGAAAACCCAGCCCTACACGCTTCTGGTCGTGGACGATTCACAGGCACTGCTGCCTCAGCTGGTGCGCGCGCTCGGCCCGGAGGACTTCGCGCTCCGTGTGGCTCGCTCCGGGCCGGAGGCGCTCGGGCTGACCCAGGAGGTAGACGGCGTCCTGCTCTGCTCCGGCGGCCCCGACGAGGGTAAGGCGCTGGGCATCCTGGAGGCCCTCACCCCACCGCAACCGGCGCCCCAACCCGCCGTGGTGGTCCTGGCCCCCCCGGAAGACCGCGCCTTGCGCCTGGCCGCGCTGCGCAGGGGGGCTGAGGTAATTCTGACCCCATGGGACGACGAAGAACTGCGTTTGAGGCTCTTCCGGAGCCTGGAAGCGCACTCCCGGTTGAGGTCACTTCACTCCCAGGTCGAGGAACTGCGGCGCCTGGCGGTGACGGACGGCCTGACCCAGGTGCACAACCATCGTTACTTCCAGGAGCGCCTGCGCGAGGAGTTCCGCCGCTCGCAGCGCTACGACGAGAGCCTCTCTCTCATCCTGGTGGACCTGGACCACTTCAAGAACATCAACGACGCCCACGGCCACGGCGCCGGAGACCGCGTCCTGAGAGAGGTGGCCGCCTCCCTCCAGCACAGCGTCCGTGAGACGGACCTGGTGGCCCGCTACGGAGGAGAGGAGTTCGCCATCCTCCTGCCCTGCACCCACCTGCCCGGCGCGCTCACCGTGGCGGAGAGAATCCGCAAGGGAATCAACGAGTTGCACGCCGGCCCGGAGGGTGCCCTGCGCGTCACCGCGTCCCTGGGCGTCTCCAGCTTCCCGCACCGCGCCATCCTCGCCCCGGAGCAGCTGCTGCTCACCGCCGACGAGGCCCTCTACCGCGCCAAGCGGGAGGGTCGCGACCGCATCTGTCTGCACCCTCCCGCCCCCCTGTTTTCCGCGCCGCCCTCACGGGCTGGCTGACCCAGCGGGTCAAAAACCCTGAGTCGGGTTTGACCCCATTGGGTGCCATGGGTCTATGATGACCTTGCCCCTTTTTGTCATGTCACTGAAAAAGGACGTGATTGCCGGGGTTTATCCAAATCTCCGGTTTGGCAAGGCCATTGCAAATGTCGAACTCCGGAAAGTCCATGGGAACCCTCGGAGCTCAAGCGCAGGCGCAGGACCCAGTCGCCCGAGGGCGGCTGCTGCTCGTGGACGACGAGGAGAACATCCTCAAGTCCATCCGGCGGGTGCTGCGCCGCGGTGAGTGGGACATCGAGACGGCGACGGACGCCGAAGCGGGTCTGCGCACGCTGGAGCGGTTCCATCCGGAGGTCGTCATCTCCGACTTCCGCATGCCGGGGATGAACGGGGTGGAGTTCCTCACCCAGGTGAAGCTCCAGGAGCCGCGCGCCCAGCGCATCATGCTGACGGGGCAGGCGGATCAACAGGCCATCGAAGAGGCCATCAACCGCTCCGAAATCTTCCGCTTCATCTCCAAGCCCTGGAACGACAGCCACCTGGTCCTCACGGTGAAGAGCGCCTTCGAGCAGTACGCGCTCCACGCGGAGAACGACCGGCTCTACCGCGTCACCCAGGAGCAGAACGCGGAGCTCAAGCACCTCAACGCGGACCTGGAGGAGCGCGTCGCGCTGCGCACGCGCCTGCTCTCCACGGCCAAGCGCGAGTGGGAGCTGTCCTTCGACTGCATGGAGACGCCGCTCGCGGTGGTGCGCGCGCGGGACTTCGCGGTGCGCCGGGCCAACGTGGCCTACGCGCAGGTGGCCCGCCGCTCCATCGAGGAAGTGCCTTCCGACGTCCCCTGCCACCAGTACCTCTTCGGCCGGGACACGCCGTGCACGGGTTGCCCGCTGCCCTCCGCCATGGAGACGGGCAAGGGCGCGCGCGGGGAAGTGCAGCAGGGCGGGCGCAGCTACGTGGTGGCCGCGTATCCCTTCGCCGGTGATGACCGCGCGGTGTGCACCTACCGCGACGTCACGGAAGAGCAGGCGATGACGCGCCGGCTCATCGAGACGGAGAAGATGGCCGCGGTGGGCCAGCTCGCGGGCGGCGTGGCGCACGAAATCAACAACCCGCTGGGCGGCATCCTCGCCTTCGCGCAGCTGATGTCCCGCGACGCGGGCCGCAGCGAGAGCGACCTGGAGTCGCTGAAGCTGATTGAAGAGAGCGCGCTGCGCTGCAAGCGCATCGTGGAGAGCCTGCTGAAGTTCAGCCGGCACAGCCGCGTGGAGGACCGCCGCCTCTTTGATTTGTCCAAGTGCGTGGATGACGCCGCGGTGCTCTTCCGCGCGCAGCTCAAGTCCATGCCCAAGGTGGAGCTGAAGCTGGGCCTGAAGGACGGGCTGCCCAAGGTGTACGGCGACCCCGGCACGCTCGCGCAGGTGGTGCTCAACCTGCTGCAGAACGGCCTGCAAGCGCTTCCCAACGCCGCCGGGCGCCTGTCCCTGGAGACGGGGCGCGAGGGCGACCGGACCTTCTTCGCGGTGAGGGACACCGGCTCGGGCATCGAAGAGCGTCACCTGCCGCGCATCTTCGAGCCGTCCTTCACCACCAAGCCGCCCGGCGAGGGCACCGGCCTGGGGCTGTCCATCGCCTATCGCATCGTCCAGGACCACGGGGGCACGTTCCAAGTGGACACCCACGTGGGTCAGGGCTCCCGCTTCATCGTCTACCTGCCTATTCCCCTGCAGCTCGAGAGGTTGCCGTGAACCAAGTCAAGCGCGCCAAGGTCCTCGTTGTGGATGACGACTCCGTCGTCCTCAAGGCCGTCACCCAGATCCTCCAGCGGGAAGGACACCCGGTCGTCGCCATCGACGACGCGGTGGAGGGGCTCGCGGCGGCGAAGGATCCGTCCATCGACGTGGTCGTGCTCGACATCAAGATGCCGCACCTGTCCGGCATGGACCTGCTGCGCGCCATCAAGGCGGACCGCCCGGACGTGGAGGTCATCATGATGACGGCCTTCGCCACCGTGGAGACGGCGGTGGAGGCGGTGAAGGCGGGCGCGTACGACTACCTCACCAAGCCCTTCGAGAACATCGACGAGGTCAGCCTCACGGTGGCCAAGGCCGCCGAGCGCAAGGCGCTGAAGGACCGCACCCGCGCGCTGGAGGAGGCGCTCACCGCGCGCAGCCAGTTCGAGGACCTCATCGGTCAGTCCTCGCAGATGCGCGCCGTGTTCAAGCTGGTGGAGACGGTCAGCCACTCCACCGCCACGGTGCTCATCCAGGGTGAGAGCGGCACGGGCAAGGAACTCGTCGCTCGCGCCATCCACTACCGCAGCGCGCGCCGCGACAAGCCCTTCGTGGCCGTCAACTGTTCCGCGCTGACGGAGACGCTGCTGGAAAGTGAGCTCTTCGGCCACGTGAAGGGCAGCTTCACCGGCGCCACCGGCAACAAGAAGGGCCTCTTCGAGGCGGCCGACGGCGGCACCATCTTCCTGGATGAAATTGGCGACGTGCCCCCGGCCACCCAGGTACGCCTGCTGCGCGTCCTGCAGGAGGGTGAGGTCAAGCGCGTGGGCGCCAACGAGCCCGTGAAGGTGGACGTGCGCGTCATCGCCGCCACGCACGTGGACCTGTCCCGCGCGAAGGAGCAGGGCAAGTTCCGCGAGGACCTCTTCTATCGCCTCAACGTCATCACCATCGACCTGCCGCCCCTGCGCGACCGCCCGGAGGACGTGCCGCTGCTCGCGCACCACTTCCTCAAGGTCTACGCCTCCAAGGCGGACAAGAAGGTCGCCGGCATCAGCCCGCGCGCCATGGAGGCGCTCACCTGCAACCGGTGGACGGGCAACGTGCGCGAGCTGGAGAACGTCATCGAGCGCGCGGTGGTGCTGACGGCCAACGACGTCATCGACGTGGAGGACCTGCCGCCCGGCTTCCAGGCCGCGCCCCAGGCCGACTCGGCGGTGGAGGTGTTCAGCCTGGCGCACCTGCCGTACGCCCAGGCCAAGCGCCTGGCCATGCGCGCCTTCGAGCGCCGCTATCTGTCCGCGCTGCTGGAGAAGAACAACCACAACGTGTCCAGCGCGGCGCGCGCGGCCGGCGTGGACCGCTCCAACTTCCGCCGTCTGCTCAAGCAGTACGAAGTGGCCGGCCGCAGCATGAAGCCGCGCTCGCCCAAGGGCCCGGACTCGGACAGCGGCCCGGGCCCCGTCCTGGAAGCGGTGTCCTGACGGGGCCCTTCGGGGAGTGACGGCGCTTCAGCCGTCCTCCCCGGGCTCGCGCTCGCTGCGACGTGCGGCGAGCTGCTGTTGGATGGTTTCGTAGCGCTCGGACAGCTCCGCCTCGAAGCCGTTGCGCGTCGGGGTGTAGAAGCAGCGAGAGCGCAGCGCTTCGGGCAGGTAGTCCTCCGGGACGTAGTTGCCCTCGAAGTTGTGCGGGTACTTGTACCCGCCGCCGTAGCCCAGCGACTTCATCAGCTTCGTGGGCGCGTTGCGCAGGTGCATGGGCACCGGCAGCGCGCCTTCCTTCGTCACGGCCTCGCGCACGGCCGCGTACGCGGCGATGACGGCGTTCGACTTGGGCGCGAGCGCCAGGTACGTCACCGCCTGGGTGAGGGGCAGGGTGCCCTCTGGAAGGCCCATGAGCTGGAAGGCCCGGAGCGCGTCCACCGCCACGCCGAGCGCGCGCGGGTCCGCGTTGCCCACGTCTTCCGACGCGAAGATGACCATGCGGCGGAAGATGAAGACGGGGTCCTCGCCCGCCTCCAGCATGCGCGTCATCCAGTACAGCGCGGCGTCCACGTCGCTGCCGCGCATGGATTTGATGAACGCGCTGACGACGTTGTAGTGCTCCTCGCCGCCCTTGTCGTAGAGCAGCATCTTCTGCTGGAGCGCTTCCTCCGCCACCTTGCGGTCCACCGCCGTGCGGCCGTACGCCGCCGCGGCCTCCAGCGCGGTGAGGGCCTTGCGCGCGTCGCCGCCCGCCGCGTCCGCGATGAACTCCAGCGCCGCGTCGTCCACGGCCACCTTGCCACCCAGCCCCCGAGGGTCCGCGACGGCGTGGCGCATGACGGCGATGAGCTCCTCCTGCTCCAGCCCGCGCAGGGTGATGACGCGGCAGCGCGACAGGAGCGCGGCGTTCACCTCGAAGGACGGGTTCTCCGTGGTGGCGCCAATCAGCGTGACGGTGCCCTTCTCCACGTGGGGCAGGAGCGCGTCCTGCTGTGACTTGTTGAAGCGGTGGATTTCGTCGATGAAGAGCAGCGTGCGCTGGCGGTTCAGCTTCCAGCGGTCCTGCGCGCGCGCCACCGTCTCGCGGATGTCCTTCACGCCCGCGAGCACGGCGGACATGGTCTCGAAGGAGGCGCCGGTGGAGCGCGCGACGAGCTGGGCGAGCGTCGTCTTGCCGGTGCCGGGCGGGCCCCAGAGGATGAGGCTGGGCACCTGGTCGCTCTCCAGCGCGCGGCGCAGGAAGCGGCCCTCACCGGTGAGGTGCTCCTGGCCCAGGTACTCGCTGAGCGAGGTGGGGCGCATGCGCTCGGCGAGCGGCGCCAGGACGGCCTGTTCCTTCTGGCTGGCGTGGTCGAAGAGGTCCATGGGGCCTCCAAACCTAGCGTCCCGGAGGCCCTGCCGCGCCCCCTTGTGATGTCCGGCGCCGGGCAGGTGCGTCATTTTCCTGCGGAGGACGGTTGGCCGGCTGGACTAGAACCCTGGGGGCGTGCAGACCCTCGTCATCGTCGCGAAGCGTGACACCCCGCAGGCTGTCGCCCTGGCGGCGGAAATCCAGCAGCGCCACCCGAACCTGACGGTGCTGGCGGACCGTGCCCTGGCGCATGCGCTGAACTGGCCGCGCATTGAAGACCGCGAGCTGGCGGCCCGTGCGGACCTGGTGGTGGTGCTGGGCGGAGACGGAACGCTCATCTACGCGGCGCGCCTGCTGGGCGGGCGCGACGTGCCCATCATCGGCGTCAACCTGGGCAGCCTGGGCTTCATGACGGAAGTGCCCGTGGAGGAGCTCTTCAGCCGGCTGGACGACGTGCTGGCGGGGAACTTCCACGTGGACTCGCGGATGAAGCTGTCCTGCCGGCTGTTGCGCGGGGGCAAGGTCCTCATCGAGGACGAAATCCTCAACGACGTGGTCATCAACAAGGGCGCGCTCGCGCGCATCGCGGACCACGAGACGTCCATCGACGGGGTGCCCATCACCACGTACAAGTCGGACGGCGTCATCCTGGCCACGCCCACCGGCTCCACGGCGTACTCGCTGTCCGCGGGCGGCCCCATCGTGCACCCCTCGGTGGACTGCACCATCCTGTCGCCTATCTGCTCCCACGCGCTGACCCAGCGGGCCATCGTGGTGCCGGCGGACCGCACCATTCGCGTCACGCTGAAGAGCGAGACGGCGGACACGTACCTCACGCTGGACGGGCAGACGGGCCACTCGCTCCAGGGCGGGGACTGCATTGAAGTGGTGCGCTCGCCCAACCGCGTGGAGCTGGTGCGCAACCCGCGCGTGGCCTTCTTCACCATCCTCCGGCAGAAGCTCCACTGGGGTGAGCGCTGAGCCTCCGGGCCCGGGGGTGGGGCTCCCCTCGGGGGTGAGCGGTGGGGTAGCGTCCGGCCCGTGACGACGGGTGGGCACAGGACGCGTTTCGGCAAGTACGAGCTGCAGGAGCGCCTGGGCGCGGGTGGCATGGCCGTGGTGCACCGCGCGCGCTACACCGTGGCGGAGGGCGTGTCCCGGTCCGTGGTGATCAAACGCGTGAGGGATCCGTACGCGTTGGATCCCGCCTTCGTGCAGATGTTCCTCAACGAAGCGCGCATCTCGATGGGGCTGTCGCACGGCAACATCGTCCAGGTCTTCGACTTCGGGCAGGAGGAGGGGGAGTACTTCCTCGCCATGGAGTGGGTGGACGGGCAGCCCCTGTCCAAGGTGCTCAAGCGCCTGAAGCTGAAGGGGATGGCGCACCTGCCTGCGCCGCTGGCCGTGCAGCTGATGGTGGAGGTCTGCAAGGGCCTGCACCACGCGCACACGCGCCGCGACGAGGAGGGCCGCTCGCTGGGGCTGGTCCACCGCGACGTGTCTCCGGACAACGTCCTGGTGAGCTACGAGGGCGAGGTGAAGCTCACCGACTTCGGCATCGCGAAGGCGCAGTGGGCCGGGCGGCAGGACACGGACGCGGGCGTGGTGCGCGGCAAGTTCCTCTACCTGTCACCGGAGCAGACGCGGGCGGAGGCGCTGGACGCGCGCTCGGACGTGTACACGGCCGGCGTGGTGCTCTTCGAACTGCTCACCGGTCGCAGGCCCGCTGAGGGAGACCAGGTCGCGGTGATGGAGCGCATCGCCACGGGCGACCTGACGCCTCCGCACGCTCACGTGCCGGACCTGGATCCGTCGCTGGGCGCGCTGGTGACGCGGGCGTTGGCGCTGAGGCGGGATGACCGTTTCACGAGCGCGGAGGACTTCCAGCGCGCGTTGGCGGAGTGGCTCGCGTACCGGGCGCCGCTGTTCCCTGCGTCCACGCTGCGCCACCTGATGGGCTGGCTGTCCGAGGAGGAGCTGAAGCTCGCGGGCCAGCCGCCGCGGATTCCGGAGTCCTTCCTGCGTCAGGTGGCGGTGTGGACGGGGGAGGACGGCCCGGGGGGAATGGACGAGCCGGAGCGGGCGTCCGCGGTGCACCGCGCGCACTCCGAGGCGTTCCCGGAGGAGCACGTGCCCGGGGCGCTGGTGGGCGGCAGCCCCGCGGCGGACATGGGCGCGGGAGTGCCCGGCTGGGTCTGGGCGGCCGTCATCGCGGCGGCGGTGATTTTCTTCGTGGGGCGGGCCGTGCTGCCCGACATGTCGGAAGCGCCGGGGCGCGATCTCCAGGTGGTGTCGGTGCCTCCGGGCGCGGAGGTGCGCTGGGACGGCAAGTATGTCGGGGTGACGCCGACGTCCCTGAAGGTCGCTCCAGGAGAGGCCTCGCACCAGCTGGAGCTGCGCTACGTGGGCCACCATCCGTGGTCGACCACCGTGTCGCAGGCGGCGGTGCCGGAGCGCGTGCAGGTGACGCTGGAGCGCCTGTCACCCCCGCCGCCGCCCCCCGAGCCGGTGGTGGACGCACGGGTGCCGGAGCCGCAGAAGGCGGGCGCCCGGAAGGGTGTGCCGAGCGTCAACGCCCAGAGCGAATCGCGCGAGGCCCTGGATTGGATCTCCGAGTCCCCGAGCGCGGGGGCGGAGTACACACTGGGCGTGGAGCTGCTCGTGGCGGGCAAGCCAGGGCAGGCCAGTGGGAAGTTCGGGACGTGCCTGAGGCTGCTGGAGACGGCCGCGGAGTGCCATCTGGGGATGGGGCGGGTGGGAGCGCGGACGGCCCGGGCAGGGGAGGCCGTGGAGCACTACCGGCGCTATCTGCAGTTGCGTCCGCGAGGGGCCGGCGCGGCGGAGGCCAGGCAGTACCTCAAGTCCCGGTCGGGTCGGTAGCGGCGCCGCGATGTTCCTCATCCTGTCGAAGCTGTTGGACCTGTTGCTGTCGCCGCTCACCTGGGCGCTTTTGTTCAGCGTGGCGGGGCTGCTGCTGCGCCGGTGGACGCGCCTGTCGGTGGCGTCGCAGGTCGCGGCGTTGGCCGTGCTGTACGTGTTCTCCATCGAGCCGACGGTGGCGCTGCTGACGCGCGCGACGGAGGCGGACGCGGTGAGCACGTACCGGCCGGACACCGTCTACGACGCGGTCATCCTGCTGGGCGGAGGACTGGACGCGGCGGCCACGGAGCGCTCGGGGCAGCCGGAGTACAACGCCGCGCCGGAGCGGATGATGCGCACCTTCGAGCTGCTGCATGACGGCCGGGCACGGCAGGTGTTGATTACCGCTGGCAACCTGGACGCGAGGCCGGAAGCGGTGGTGGAGGCGGACGTGCTGGCCGCGCAGCTGGAGCACTGGGGCATCGCGCCCGAGCGCATCGTGAAGGAAGGGCGCAGCCGCAACACCCGCGAGAACGCGCTGGAGTCGGAGCCGCTGGTGCGCGCGCACGGCTGGAAGTCGCTGCTCCTGGTGACGAGCGCCGCGCACCTGCCCCGGGCGGCCGGCTGCTTCGCGGCGGTGGGGCTGAAGGCGGACACCTTCGCGGTGGACCTCCGCTCCTCGACGATTCCCCCGGCGAAGCTGAGCTGGCTGCCACGCTCGGGAGCGCTCAACCAGAGCACGGACATGCTGCGCGAACTGGCGGGGCGGATTGTCTACCGGGCGCGAGGCTGGACCGCGCCCTGGCGGTAGGCGCTACTTCATCGACGGCGTCGCGTGCAGTCCACCCTTGGGCACGCCAAGGACGGTGATGCGGCCCTGGGGCTTCGCGCGGGGCGCGGGCCTACCGGTGCTGAATGCCTTGCTGAGCGCATCCCACGGCGACGGGTGCTCCGGGCTTGGGGGCAGGAGAGGCAGGTCCTTGAACATCGCGTAGCCGTCATTGCCCTGTGCCACGAAGCTGAAGGTGGCCAGCCGGTACTTCGCCGCGTCGTCCAGCGGCTTGCCCTTCACGTCCACCTTCGTCACCCGCGCGCCCGGCGCCTTGCGCAGGTCGTAGGTGAAGCGCAGGCCGGACACCTGCGGGTAGCGACCGGGCGGCTTGCCATCCACGCTGCTCAGGCTGACGCCGTTCTCCAGCGCCGCGCGCAGCGTCGCCCCGGTCACCTCCAGGACGACCAGCTCGTTGCGGTAGGGCATGAGCGAGTACATCTCGCGCCGGGTCATCTTCCCTGCGGGCAGCACCCGGTCCGCGCGGATGGCGCCCCCGTTCACGAGCGCCACGTCCGCGCCCGTCGACTCGCGGAACGCATCCGCCAGGAACGAGCCCAGGTTCGTCTCCCCCAGCCGGTTCTGCGCACTGCGCGCATCCAGCGCCACCGGCGAGCGGCCAATGCGCTCCGACAGCGTGGCCATCAGCGGCGCGTAGGGCTTCATCTGCGCGTCGAACGCCGCGTCGTCCGGAGTCTTCGAGGTGATGGGAATCACCTTCCACGCCAGCTTCTTCACCGCGCCCGTCTTCGCATCCAGGTCCAGCGTGACGCGGCCCAGGTCGATGGCGTCCTCGTCCAGCTTGAAGATGGGCGTGCCCGCGACGGTCTCCTCCACGCGGTCGTGGTCATGCCCGCCGATGATGAGGTCCACGCGCACGCACTTCGCCAGCTCGCGGTCCTGCTCCACCGCCAGGTGCGTGAGCCCCATCACGAACTGCGCGCCCGCGGCCCGCAGCTCCTCCACGGAGCGCTTCGCGGCCTCGCAGTACGGCGTGATGCGCGTGTCCTTGCCCGGCTTGGACGAGGTCTGCGTCTCCGGCAGCACCACGCCGAAGATGCCCACCTTCACGCCTCCCACGTCGCGGAGGTCCCACGCCTTGAGCCCCTCGAACACCTGCCCCGACTTCACGCTCATCACGTTGGCGCCCAGCCACGGGAAGCGCGACTGCTGGAGGCGCGCGCGCAGCACGTCGTCCCCGAAGTCGAACTCGTGGTTGCCCACCGTGGAGTAGTCCAGACCGAGCGCGTTCCACGCGTCGATCATCTGCTTGCCCTTGAGCGCCTCGCCCGCCACCTCCGCGGACGACTCCACCGAAGGCGAAATCGTGTCACCCGCCAGCAGCGTGAGGACGTGCGGCGACTCCTTCAGCGCCTGCTGCTTGAGCGTGGCCACGCGCGACAGGCCGCCCCGGTTCTGGGCGGTGGGCTGGAATTGGTAGACGTCGTTGAGGTGGAGGATCGTGAGGCGGACGGTGTCGGCGGGAGGTGTCGGCTCCGCTGCCCCGGCGGAACGGGTGGCCAGCACCAGCGCGAGCGGCAGCAGCACCGCCCAGGTGCTCACGGTCTTCGTCGTCATCGGACAGTCGTTCTCTTGCGGGGGCACAAAGGGGGAGCGCCAACCCGTCTCGGCGTAGCGCACTCGGCGCGTGAAGGCGAGCGGACCGGACATGGCGCAACGCGCAAGCCCCAAGCCCTTCTTCCCGGAGGATGAAGGGCATCCGGCCCACCATGCGCTCCGTCCTCAGACGGTGTAGCGCCGGCCCTGCACCAGCGGCTCGATGACGCTGCCGCTCGTGTCGAACAGGTCCGGATAGTGGATGAGGCGCATCTTCGCGCGAGTCGCCTCCGGCAGCGCGGCCAGCTTCTCGTAGGGGGTGTGCACGCCGTAGTTCGTCTCGTGGATGACCAGGTCCGCCTCGGACAGCCAGGAGATGAGCCCCTCGTCGAACGCGGTGTCCGCGCTGTAGCCCAGGCACCGGCCCCCGGCGCGGATGCGGAACGCGGTGGTGGGCACGTGGTGGTAGGTGAAGCGGCACTCGATTTCGAACGGCCCGTGCTTCACCGCACGCTCCAGGTGCAGTGGCGTGTGCGTGAAGTAGTCCTCGAAGTGTTTGTGGCTGGGCCCCGCGCCCTGCTGCTCGATGAGGCATTCCATGCCCGCGGCCAGGTGGCCCTCCCAGAGGCGGCGCGTGACGCTCGGGTGCGCGAGCAGCTCCATCTTCCGCTGCAGCACGAAGAAGGAGAAGTAGCCCAGGCCCTCCAGGCCGGAGGCGTGGTCCGCGTGCAGGTGTGTGAGGGCCACGGCGCTGACGCGCTCCACGTCCAGGTGCACGCCGGAGGACTCGGACGCCTCGCGCATCATCTTGCGGATGGGGTGCGGACAGTCGAGCAGCAGCACCTGGTCCTCCGCCTCCAGCGCCAGGCACGACGAGTAGTAGAGCGCGGAGAAGGCATCACCGACGCCCAGGGGAATGAAGGACAGGCTCATGGATGGCTCCGGAGGGAAGGGGACAGCCGCTCGCGCAGCTTCGCGGCGACGGCGGGAGGGCAGAAGGCGGACACGTCCTCGCCGCGCGTGAGGCGCTCCTTGAGGGCGCTGCTGGACACCTCCGCCAGGTGCGCCTCCGCGGGCAGGAAGAGGGTGGACAGCTCCGGCGCGAGCGCGCGGTTCATCTGCGCCAGCTCCGTCTCGAACTGCGCATCGGTGGCGCCGCGTACGCCGCGCAACAGGACGCTCGCGCCAATCTCCCGCGCCAGCTCCACGATGAGCCCTTCAGTGAAGGTCACGGAGACGTTGGGGTGCCGGGCCACGGTCTCCCGGATGAGCGCCACGCGCTCCTCGGCGGTGAGCAGCGTGAGCTTGTTCGGGTTGACCGCGACCACCACGACGACGTGGCTGAAGAGGCGCGCCGCCTGTCGCACCACCGACAGGTGGCCCGCCGTCACGGGGTCGAAGCTGCCTGCGTAGATGGCGATGGTCATCACGACACCTCACGGTCCGGAGAAGAAGAAGTCGCCGCGTCCAGAAGCCCTGCGGCCATGCGCTTCACGGTGCCCGCCGCGGAGCCCGGGGGCACGAGTCCGGGCGCGCTCGCGGACAGCACGAAGTACCCCTGGATGGCGGCGAACAGACCCGCGGCCAGCGGACGCGCGCGGCGTTTGCCCACCACCGCCGCGACCAGCCCCTCCAACTGCTCCAGGTCCGCGCGCACCACCTCTTCGTAGGCGGCGCGCACCTCCGGCTGCCGGATGGCCTCCGCGCTGATGGTGACCCAGCCCGCCACCGCCGCCACGTCCGCGTCCGGCCCGGTGGCGAGGAACGCGTCCACGAACGCCTCCACCCGACCGCGCGCATCGTCCGCCGCGAGCTTCGTCGCCCGGGTGGCGAAGCGCTGCCGGGCGCGAGCGGCCAACGAGCGCACCAGGGTCAGGAGGATCTCCTGCTTGTCCTCGAAGTGGTAGTGGACCAGCCCCGCGCTCAGGCCCGCCGCACGGGCAATCTCCGCCACGGACGCGCCCTCGTAGCCGCGCTCGGCCATGGCCTTGAGCAGTCCAGCGACGATCTGTTCCCGGCGCGCTTCGGTATTGGAGGGACGAGGCATGGCGCGATTTTGTTTCTAGGTTGTGTGACCAACTTATAAACAGGGCCAGCGCGGGCGTCAACCGGACGTGAGGTCCGGTGACGCCAGGTGGAGGGCTAGAAGCGGAGGACGGACGTCACCTTGTCCGGGCCCAGCCGCTTCGCGCCCTCGAGGAAGTCGAGGGTGATGAGGAAGCTGTAGCCGACAATCTGCCCGCCCAGCCGGCCGATGAGCCGGCCCGTGGCGTCGGCGGTGCCGCCGGTGGCGAGCACGTCATCCACCACGAGGATGCGCTCGTCCTTGAGGATGGCGTCCTCGTGCATCTCCACGCCGTCCGCGCCGTACTCCAGGGAGTAGCGCTCCACGATGCGCTTGTGCGGGAGCTTGCCGGGCTTGCGCGCGGGCACGAAGCCCGCCTCCAGCGCCAGCGCGATGGGGGCGCCCAGCAGGAAGCCGCGCGACTCCACACCCACCACCTTGGTGATGTGCTGGCCCCGGAAGGGGGCGGACATGGCGGTGACCACCCGGCCGAAGAGGCGCGGGTCCGCCAGCATGGGGGTGATGTCCTTGAAGACGATGCCGGGCTTGGGGAAGTCCGGCACATCTCTCAGGACGGCCTGGAGGTCGGAGGCGAGCGTGGGGTCGAGGGACATGGGGTGGGGCTCCGAAAGGAGGACGGCGGTGTTTCAGCCCGGTGGATGACACCCGGGGTGGACCTGGGACCCAGGGTACCCGGCCCGGGTGACAGCCAGCCTGGCGGGCCCCCGGACGCAGAGTCCCAGGGCCAACGGCCGGAGGATGGGCGGACTGGGACGGGACCGGGGCATGGCGGACGTTGATGATCTCACAGCTTCGCGCCGCCCGGCCGCATCGGCTGGCGGACGCCGTATTTTTTCCCGCGCGCGGGGATCCCCTCACTGTGTTAAGCGAGGCGGTTCCCCCCGACCAAGGAGTCTGGGGCCCTTGCAAGCCGTGCAAACCACCGCTGACACCCGAGACCCTCTCTCCCCCCAGGACGGAATCTGGCTCCGCGCCCTCAAGGCCGAGGTCGAGCCCGTCACGTTCAAGAAAGGCCGCGAGGTGGCCGAAGGCCGCCGCGTCTTCGGCCTTACGCGTGAACCCGAACGCATCCGCGCGCAGGTCGCGGGTCCGTCCGGCGAGCGCTACGACGTGGCCCTGATTCCCGGAGAGGGAAAAGTCGTTTCCTCCTGCACCTGCCCGGTGTGGAACACCACGGGCCCGCATTGCGAGCACGTGGTCGCCGTGGCACTCATCTACGCGGCCCGCTTCCGGCCACCGCCGCCACCGCAGAAAGCCGCGGCGCCGCCTCCTCCGCCCGAACCCGAGGACATGGGGCCGGACGACGAGGAGGAGATTCCCGGAGGCGGAGCGCCGGGGATGGAAGGCGTCAGCCTGCCCGCGCTCGCCAAGGTGGAGAGCTGGCTGGGCCTGTCCTCACTGCCCGACTACGAGTTCCTCTACCGGCTCACCCCCGCGAGCACGGGGGCGGGCGGCTCCAACAACCGCCACTGGGTCGTGGATGTGCGCCGTCAGGACGCGCAGACCAAGGGCCCCGTGCACGTGAAGCGCCTGCTCCAGGCGGGCAGCCGCATCGCGCCCCCGGACGAGCGCATCTTCATGGTGCTGTCGCGCCATGAGCACCGCTACGACTCGCGCATCGTCCTCTCAGACGAGGACCTGTGCGAGGTGCTGGAGCTGTTGCGCCAGCGCCGGGTCATCTACCGGGGCACGCCGCTCGTCTACATGGAGCAGCCCGTGCGGCCGCAAATCCATCTGGAGTCGCGTCCGGATGGTGCCACCGCGCAGATCGAGCTGCTGTTCCCGGACGGCGTGGGCTACCCGCTCAAGGACGTCATCGTGCTCGCGGGCCGGCGCACGTACGTCATCCAGGCGCAGAACCTCCATGCCGTGGAGCCGGACTTCCCGCCGCGCTTGCTGCGCAAGTGGCTGCTGGAACCGACCATGGCCTTCCCGTCCGGGCAACTGGACCGGGTGCTGACGTTCTTCGCCGCGCACCTGCCGCGCTTCCGCATGTCGTTGAAGGCGGACGACATCGAAGTGGACGAGTCGGTGGAGCCGCGCTTCGTCGTCACACTGGAAGGCGCCGCCGAGCGCGTGAAGGTGCAGCTGGCCGCGAGATACGGCCAGACGACGGTGGCGGTGTCCCCCACGGCCACGCACCTGGGCTACGCCAGCGGCGTGGGCGAGGACTCGCGCAAGCTGTACCGCCGCCGCGACGAGGTGGAGCGCGCCGCGGGCAAGGTGCTGCTCGACCAGGGGCTGCGCTTTGATCAGGCCTCGCAGGCGTTCGACGCGACGGGCGACGTGGCCCTGGAGTTCTGGGCGCGGGGCCTGGCGAGCCTGCCTGAGGAATGGGAGCGCTACGGCGTGCAGGCGCCCAAGGTGCGACTGCGCCCGAAGCTCAAGCCGCGCATCCGCGTGGGCATGAGCGGCGTGCAGTGGTTCGACCTGGACGCGGAGTTCGTCACCGACGACCAGGCCGTGGACCTGGGCGCCGTGCGCATGTGGCTGGACTCCGGCCGCAAGTTCGTGCCGCTGAAGGACGGCTCCTTCGCGGAGGCGGACGTCGCGGAGATCAAGCGCGTGGCGGACCTCCTGGAGGAGGCCGGCGCCATGCCGGGCCGCACGCGCACGCGGCTGCCGCTGCACCAGGCGGTCGCCCTGGACCTGCTCGCGGACCTGAGCGAGTTCACCGAGGTGGAGGCCAAGGCCCGTCAGGCCATGCTCGCGCTGCGCGAGTCGGCCGGCGTGCCGAAGGTGGCCGTGCCGGAAGGACTCCAGGCCACGCTGCGCCACTACCAGGAGGCGGGCCTGTCCTGGCTCTGGTTCCTCCGGCGCCACGGGCTGTCCGGCATCCTCGCGGACGACATGGGTCTGGGAAAGACCATCCAGTCCCTGAGCCTGATGCAGAAGGTGGCCAACGACGAGGGCCGCAAGCCGTCCCTGGTGGTCGCGCCCACGAGCGTGCTCGCCAACTGGGAGCGCGAGGCGGAGCGCTTCACGCTGGGCCTCAAGGCCATGGTGTGGCACGGACAGGACCGCCGCGAGCGCGCGGAGGACCTGAAGGACATGGACCTGGTGCTCACGTCATACGCGCTGGTGCGCCGCGACCTGGAGCAGCTGTCCCAGGTGGGCTTCCGCTACGTCATCCTGGACGAAGCGCAGAACATCAAGAACGCGGACAGCGCCACCGCGCAGGCGTGCAAGTCGCTGCCCAGCGAGACGCGCCTGGCGCTCACCGGTACGCCGCTGGAGAACCGCCTGTCGGAGCTCTGGAGCATCTTCGACTTCCTGATGCCCGGCTTCCTGGGCAGCGCGGAAGGCTTCAGCGACCGCTACGAGCAGCCCATCCAGGTGGCCAACGACCCCACCGCGAAGGACCGGCTGCGCCGCCGCATCCAGCCCTTCATCATGCGCCGCCTCAAGACGGAGGTGGCCAAGGACCTGCCGCCGAAGACGGAGAGCGTCGCGTGGTGCGAGATGGAGCCCGGCCAGGCCGCGCTCTACCGCGAGGTGCTGGAGGAGAGCCGCCGCAAGGTGAACGAGTCCATCGAGAAGGTGGGCTTCAAGCGGAGCCGCGTCTCCATCCTCGCCGCGCTGATGCGCCTGCGTCAGGTCTGCTGCGATCCGCGTCTGCTCAAGATGCCGCCCGGCACGCTGCTGCCGTCCAGCGCGAAGCTCGAGCGCTTCATGGAACTGGTGGCGGACCTGGTGGCGGAAGGCCACCGCGCGCTCGTCTTCAGCCAGTTCACGGAGATGCTGGAGCTGCTCAAGCAGGAGGCGGACAAGGTGGGCCTGCGCTACCTCTACCTGGACGGCCGCACCAAGGACCGCATGGGCAAGGTGGACGAGTACAACCGCCCTGACGGCCCGCCGCTCTTCTTCATCAGCCTCAAGGCGGGCGGCACCGGCTTGAACCTCACCGCCGCGGACTACGTCATCCACTTCGACCCGTGGTGGAACCCTGCCGTGGAAGACCAGGCCACGGACCGTACGCACCGCATCGGCCAGACGCGCGCGGTCATCAGCTACAAGCTGATTACCCGCGGCACGGTGGAGGAGAAGATTCTCAGCCTCCAGCGCCGCAAGCGCGAACTCGCCGCCGGCGTGCTGGGCACGGACGGGGACGACATGGGCCGCACGCTCACCGAACAGGACATCCAGGAGCTGTTCACCGAAATCTGATGCGACTCGGGGAGTGGGAGAAGGTTGTGGCGCCAACAGGCCACGCCCTCCCACTCGCCCTCCCGCCATCCGCCCGACCCGAACACCTGTGCAGTGTCATCAAGACCTGCTAGGGTGTTCAGGTGTTGGGGCGTCGTACGGATCGCGGAGGGCGCGCGTGCTGCTGGGTCTTCGGATTTCGAACGTAGCGGTGATTGAGGAGGTGGAGGTCGCGTTCGGCGCGGGCCTCACCGTCCTCACGGGTGAGACGGGTGCCGGCAAGTCCATTCTGGTGGACGCGCTGGGCCTTCTGCTCGGGGGCAGGGCGGATGCGGACGTCATCCGTGCGGGCTGCGAGGACGCGGCGGTGGAGGGCGTATTCGCCCGGACACCGGTGCTGGCCACGCGCCTGGAGGAACTGGGCCTCCCGGACCTGGGTGAGGAAGTGCTCGTGCGCCGCGTGCTCGGGCGCACCGGGCGCGGAAAGGTCTACGTCAACGGCGCGCTGGTGACGCTGGGCGTGCTGGGGAAGCTCACCCGGGGCGCGGTGGACATCGCCGGCCAGCATGAGCACGTGAGCCTCTTCGACTCCGGGCTGCACCGGGTGCTGCTCGACAAGTACGGCCGCCTGGAGGAGACGCTGGCCGCGTACGGCCGCGAGTGGGCGAACCTGCGCGAAGTGGATGGCCGCATGGACGCGCTGGGCGGAGACGACGCCAAGGTGCGCGAGCGCGCGGAGTTCCTGCGCTTCCAACTGGACGAAATCACGCGCCTGGACCCGGATGCCGGCGAGGACGTGAAGCTGGACGCGGAGCGCCGGCGGCTTGGCAGCGCCCAGAAGCTCAAGCGTCAGGGCGCGGAGGCGGAGCTGCTGGTGTCGGGCGAAGCGCCGTCCGCGGTGGAGATTGTCGGGCGCGCGCTGGGGCTCGTGCACGAGGGCGTCAAGTGCGACGCGACGCTCGCGCCGGTGGCGCAGTCGCTCAGCACGGCGCTGTCGGAGCTGGAGGAGGCTGCGCGCCTGCTCAACCGCTATGTGGAGGGGCTGGAGTCCGACCCCGGGCGGCTGGGCGAGGTGGAGGAGCGGCTGGACGCGCTCAAGCGGCTGTGCCGCAAGCACGGCACGACGCTGGACGGCGTCCTCAAGAAGCGCGGCGAGCTGGAGACGGAGCTGGGCACGCTGGAGAACCGGCGCGAAATCCTGGAGGAGCTGAACCAGGAGCGAAAACGCGTGGAGGAGCGGGCGCGCAAGGCGGCGCTGGCGCTTTCCCGCGCGCGCAAGGCCTCCGCCGGGGCCTTCTCCCAGCAGGTGCGCGAGGGCCTGGGGGGGCTGGCCATGGGCAAGGCCGCCTTCGAGGTGCGCGTCACCGCCGGGGAGTCGCTGCGTCCGGACGGCATGGACGAGGTGGAGTTCTTCTTCAGCGCCAACCCGGGTGAGCCGGCGCGGCCCCTGGCCAAGGTGGCCTCGGGCGGTGAGGCGAGCCGGCTGCTGCTCGCGCTCAAACGTGCACTGGCGGACAGTGACGCGTGCGGCTGCTACATCCTGGATGAGGCGGACGCGGGCGTGAGCGGCGCCATCGCGGACGTGGTGGGCCGGATGATTCGCGAGGTCAGCTCCCACCGCCAGGTGCTGTGCATCACGCACCTGCCCCAGGTGGCGGCCTACGCGGACGCGCACCTGCTCATCAGGAAGAGCGTGAAGGGCGAGCGCACCGTGTCCCAGGTGATTTCGCTCTCGGCCGGCGCCGAGCGCACCCAGGAACTGGCGCGCATGATGTCGGGCGTGGAGGTGACTCGCGAGGCGCTGGGCGCGGCGGAGGCGCTGGTGCGTTCGGCCCACCGGGCCACGCCCCGCGCGCGCCGGGAATCGGGCCCGGAGGGCAACAGCCCCCGGGGTCGGCTGCGCCGGACGGCCTGAAATGGGGGCCTACAAGGTAGGGGTGACCCAGGGGGAGGGGCATGACGCACCGGGAGTTTTCGTCCGCGTCCTTGCCCCCACTTATGGGCTCACATAGCATCCGGCGCGTGTCCAGCACCGCAGGGCAGACCGCGGCCCCCCGCCATAAAGTCATCTCCGCTGGCCTGACGGACGTCGGGCGCAAGCGCAATCACAACGAGGACAGCTTCCTCATTGACGATGAGCTCCAGCTCTACGTCGTGGCGGACGGCATGGGTGGGCACGCGGGTGGTGGTACCGCGTCGCGCATCGCCGTCGAGACCATCGACAAAGAGCTGAGGCGCGCGCGTGAAGGGCGAGACAACCCCTTCGTCAGCGTTCCCAACCTCCAGGATTCGCCCATTCCGGAAGCGCTCCGGGGCGCGGTGGAGAAGGCCTGTCAGGCCATCTACCTCACCGCCCAGGATGACGCGCGCCTGTCCGGCATGGGCACGACAGTCATCTCCCTGGTGGTCCGCGACGAGCACGCCTTCTTCGCCCACGTGGGTGACAGTCGCGCGTACCTCATCCGCGGGGACCTCATTCAGCAGATCTCCGAGGACCACTCGCTGGTCAACGAGCAGATCAAGGCGGGGATGATCACACCGGAAGAGGCCAAGCACTCCCGGTACAAGAACATCATCACCCGCTCCGTTGGCTTCGAGGAGGAGGTCCAGGTGGATGTCATGGGGCTCGTGTCAGAGCCCGGTGACGTGTTCCTGCTCTGCTCGGACGGCCTCGCCAACATGCTGGAGGACCGGGAGATCCACGACGCCGTCGCGCGCCACGCGAACCTGGATGAAGTGCCCAAGCACCTCATCGACCTGGCCAATGACCGCGGCGGCGACGACAACATCAGCGTCATCGTCGTGCGCATGCAGGGCGGGTAGGGCCCGGACTCGGGGCGCGATTGGGGCGCGCCCTGGAGTCTGTTGACCTTGACACTCTTCAAATGCGGATGATAGCTGCCCCAACCTTTCCACTTACTGAGAATCGCCAGTGGGTGACGGTGCGGGAGGGGCGGCGGGTGGGGGAGGTGTTGCGAGCGCGGGGAGCGACTTAGCTTCTGGCGCCGGAAGTCCCACGTTGCGAAAGAGTTTCCCCAGGAGTGGTCCGTGGCCAAAAAGTCCTTCACGCTGATGGTCATCCCGGACCACGACGCTCCGGTGAAGCGCTACACCATCCAGCGCTCCTGGCTGGTGCAGGTGGGCATGGGCCTGATGCTGGTGGTGGGCTTGGGCGCCGGTGCGAGCATCCACTACCTCCAGGTGGCGGCGGACGCGTCGGAGAACCGCATCCTGCGTGAGGAGAACCTCACGCTGCGTTCTCAGCTGAAGTCGGTGCGTGAGCGCATCGAGCACATCGGTTCGACGCTGGACCGCGTGGAGCGTTTCGACCAGAAGCTGCGCGCGGTGACGTTGCTGTCGGACCCGCAGCGCAACCTGGCCATGGGCCCCACGGAGCCGGAGGCCGGCACCACGGCGCCCACGACGGACACGCAGTTCACCCAGCTGACCACCACGGACACCCCGAAGGTGTTGCTGGGCCGGCTGGACCGGCTCTCCGCGGAGGCCACCCGCCAGGAGCTGAGCCTCCAGGACCTGCAGGCCTACTTCCAGGACCAGAAGTCGCTGTTGGCCTCCACGCCGTCGGTGTGGCCGGCGCGTGGCTGGGTGACCAGCGATTTCGGTCAGCGCCTGGACCCGTACACGGCGGACCGCGTGACGCACGCGGGCCTGGACATCGCGGCGCCGCACGGCAAGGAAGTCTCCGCGCCGTCGGACGGCACGGTGGTGTTCGCGGGCCTGGAGGGCGGGTACGGCAACGTGCTCGTCATCGACCACGGCTACGGCATCAAGACGCGCTACGGCCACCTGTCCAAGATTCTCGTGAAGGCCGGGGACCGGGTGAAGCGCGGCGCGTCCATCGCGGCGGTGGGCAACACCGGCCGCTCCACCGGCCCGCACCTGCACTACGAGGTGCGCGTGAACGGCGTGCCGCAGAACCCGCGCAAGTTCATCCTCGAAGAGTAGGAGACGAGTAGGAGACGAGTAGGAGACGAGTAGGAGACGCGTGGCTCGGGGACGCGCCTCAGGTTCCTTCCGGCTCCGGAAGGAACGCATCCAGGCGCAGGCGCCGCCGCTGCAGGCCGTGCGTCCGCCCGGTTCGCTCCATGATGTAGGCCCGCTCCACCTCTGCCCACAGGAGCGGCCCCAGCACCTGCCAGTGTGACGGCTGGTGCACCGTCAGCTCCAGCAGCGCCACGGTGAAGCCCGGCACGTCGGTGTCGGAGGCTCCCGGAGGCAGCGAGGGGCGCAGATCCTCCGCCAGCTTCGCGCGAGTCGCCTCCGCGCTGTCCTCGCGCACGGTGAGCTGGGACGTGGGCACCAGCAGCACCGCGAACCCGTCCGGCTGGAAGCGCACGATGCGCGCGCCCGGGTACTGGGCCGCCAGCGCCGCCACGACGCCCTTGAGCAGCGCGTCCCCGGCGGGGAAGCCGAAGCGCGCGTTGAAGTGGATCATCTCCTTCACGTCCACCATCAGCGCGCCCACGCGCCAGCCGTCGTGGTGCGCGTGCGTGGACAGGTCGAACTCCTCCTTGAGGAGGGTGCCCTGGGTGAGCGCCAGCACGTGCATGGCCCCGGTGGCGTCCGGTTGGCCTCGCCGGCGCTGCTCGGCGGCGATGAGCTCCTGGGCGGCGGCCTGCGGCGCCTCCTGGGCGTGCCCCGGGCGCGCGGCCCGGGGGTGGAGGGCGACGAGGGCGGTGGCGGTGGCGTCGTCGAGTGTGTAGGGCATCGTGTCCGCGTGTGTAGCGCGGACCCGCCCCGGGCGCAGGAAAGCTTCTCCCCGCGCCCGCTCCGTCGCCCTCAGCGCATGCGACGCGCCGTGACCGTCACCTCATCCCGGTCATGGTAGAGCTGGCGGACGGTGAGGCCCTCCCAGCCCCCGTCGTCCACGAGCGTCTGGCGCACCCGCAGGAGCAGCGGGTTCTTGTCCTTCATGGGCAGCTTGATGTTGGCCACCAGGTTGCGCGCCCAGCGTCGCCGGCCCCACTTGGCCAGCAGCTGCGCCACTTCCAGGGGCCGCCACGCCATGTCACAGAAGAGCCAGTCTGCGGACTCCTCCGGGGCGTAGGCGAAGGCGCTCTCCTGCACGTGCTGGACGCGCGGGTTCTTCGCCAGCTCCGGCATCAGCTTCGCCGGGTCCACCGCCACCACCCGCGCCCCTCGCGCCACCAGCCGCTGAGTCCAGCCGCCCGGCGCCGCGCCCAGGTCCACGCAGACGTCGCCGCGCCCGGGCTCATGCGCCAGCCCGTCCAGCGCCTCCTCCAGCTTCATCGCCGCGCGGGAAGGGGACTCGCCCGCACGCTTCATCCGCCGCCGACCGCCCGGCGCGAGCGACAGGGCCTCACGAGCGCTCACCGCGCCCAGGGTCAGCACCCCATTCGGCGCGACACAGAGGCCCACCAGGAGGGCCCCCGCCTCACGGGCCCGTCCGTCGTCCTCCAGCACGCGTCCCGAGGGGAGCGCCGCGCGGACCGTGGCTTCCAGCGCCTCGGCACGGCCCGCCTGCGTGTTGCCCTTCTCGCTGTCCGGCGTGTAGGCCCGCAGGAGCCAGGGCACGCGCGAGGGCAGCCCGGACATCGCCGCCACGAGCTGCTCCACCGGCACCTGGGCTCCACCCGGGGGCGCCCAGGTGGCGATGACCCGCTCCACCGCCCGGCCAAAGGCTGGGGGGACTTCAGGCCGCTGTTCGGACTCCACCAGGGCCGGCCCCAGGAGGCGGGGACCCGCGCCAGCCCAGGTCAGCTCCTCGAACAGGTGCGACTCGAAGCCCTCCCGGCAGGTCCACAGCCACCGGCCCGGTTGGGCCGCCAGCGTTTGTGCGGGCATGGATGGCACGCGCGCCCGAGGTGGGATGCGCGGCGCGGGCGAGGCGATGGGTGCCGGGGCGGAGCGTCCGGGGCCACCGGCACGGGGCGTGGGGGCAGGCTTGCCACCGGACTTGGGGGCGGGCTTGCCGCCGGACTTGGGGCCCGGCTTGCCTCCTGGACGGGTGCCGGGCTTCGGGCCGGGCTTGCCTTGAGAGGGGGGACCCGAGCGTGAAGCCTTGCCGGGTCGGGAGGGGGCGCCTGGTCGGCCGGGGCCCGGGGAGGAGCGGCCGGAAGAACTCTTCGCGGCGCGGGGACGGTGAATCTGCTTAGGGGACATTGCGTGGACTCGGTTCCGCTTTACTCTGGGCCACCGCGCGCCGGGCGGCCAGCCGAGAGGAAGTTTCGGGGGGCGCGCGTGGTTTTGGTCTGGTTCTCCCTTACATCTCCTGGGAATTCCCTTCACTCGCCGCGCTCCTTCGAGGATCCTCCGGCGAGAGAGCCAACATGATTGAATGGACGCTAAAGAAGCTCATCGGGACCAAGAATGAGCGCGAGCTCAAGAAAGCCCGCCTGAAGGTCGCCCGCATCAACGAACTGGAAGGCCGCATGAAGGCCCTCCAGAACGAGGACTTCGCGCGCGAAACCGCCCGGATGAAGCAGGAGATCGCGAACGGCAAGCCGCTCGACGACCTGCTCTTCGAGGCCTTCGCCCTCACCCGTGAGGCGGCGAGCCGGGTCATCGGCCAGCGCCACTACGACGTGCAGCTCATCGGCGGCATGTTCCTGCACGAGGGCTGCATCGCGGAGATGCGCACCGGTGAAGGCAAGACGCTCACCGCGACGCTGCCCTCCTACCTCAACGCCCTGTCCGGCCGTGGCGTGCACGTCGTCACCGTGAACGACTACCTGGCCCGCCGCGACGCGGAGTGGATGGGCCGGGTCTACAAGTTCCTGGGCATGACGACGGGCTGCGTGCTCCACGAGCTGTCCGACAAGCAGCGCCAGGATTCGTACCGCTCGGACATCACGTACGGCCAGAACAACGAGTTCGGCTTCGACTACCTGCGCGACAACATGAAGTTCCGTCTGCAGGACTACGTCCAGCGCGAGCTCAACTACGCCATCGTCGACGAGGTGGACTCCATCCTCATCGACGAGGCCCGCACGCCGCTCATCATCTCCGGTCCCACCGAGGACAGCACCGACAAGTACTACCGGGTGGACCAGGTCATCCCGGGCCTCGTGCCGGACCAGGACTACACCCTGGATGAGAAGCACCGCTCGGTGGCCCTCACCGACGACGGCATCGACAAGCTCCAGAAGCGCCTCAGCGTCGGCAACCTCTACGACCCGGGCGAAATCGAGACCCTCCACCACGTCGAGCAGGCCCTGCGCGCGCACACGCTCTACAAGCGCGACAAGGACTACGTGGTGAAGGACGGCGAGGTGCAGATCGTCGACGAGTTCACCGGCCGCCTCATGCCGGGCCGCCGCTGGTCCGACGGCCTCCACCAGGCCATCGAGGCCAAGGAGGGCGTGAAGATTGAGAACGAGAACCAGACGCTCGCCACGGTCTCGTTCCAGAACTACTTCCGCATGTACTCCAAGCTGTCCGGCATGACGGGCACCGCGGACACGGAAGCCGAAGAGTTCGCGAAGATCTACAACCTGGACGTGCGCGTCATCCCGACGAACCGCAACGCGCAGCGCCGCGACGAACAGGACGTGGTCTACAAGACGGAGCGCGAGAAGTTCGAGGCCGTCGCCGCCCAGATTGAAGAGCTGAACAAGGCCGGCCAGCCGGTGCTCGTGGGCACGGTGTCCATCGCCAAGAGCGAGGTGGTGTCCAACTTCCTCAAGAAGCGCGGCGTGGCCCACAACGTCCTCAACGCCAAGGCGCACCAGCGCGAGGCGGACATCGTCGCGCAGGCGGGCCGCAAGGGCGCGGTCACCATCTCCACCAACATGGCCGGCCGCGGCACGGACATCCTCCTGGGCGGCAACGCGGAGGTCATGACCAAGAGCGAGATGGGCGCGCCGCCGGAGCCGCCGGAGTCCGTGGACGGGCAGCCCCCGGACCTCACCGCCTACCAGGCGGCGCTGGCGGACTACGAGAAGCGCTTCGAGGAGACGAAGGCGAACAACGAGCAGCTCACCAAGCGCGAGCGTGAAGAGGTCATGGCCGCTGGCGGCCTCTTCATCATCGGCACGGAGCGCCACGAGTCCCGCCGCGTGGACAACCAGCTGCGTGGCCGCGCCGGCCGCCAGGGTGACCCGGGCGCCAGCCGCTTCTTCCTGTCCCTGGAAGACGACCTGATGCGCATCTTCGGGTCGGAGCGCATCCAGATGCTGATGGAGCGCCTGGGCATGGAGGAGGGCGAGGTCATCGAGCACATCTGGCTCTCTCGCGCCATCGAGGGCGCGCAGAAGCGGGTCGAAGGCCACAACTTCGACATCCGCAAGAACCTGCTCGAGTACGACGACGTGATGAACCAGCAGCGGCGCACCATCTACAAGCTGCGCCGCCAGGTGCTCGCGTCGGGCGCGGGCGTTCCGCTCGTGGAGTACGAGGAGGACGTGAAGACGCGCGTGAAGACGCGCTCCGAGCGAGTCATCTCCTGGGCGGACTTCCGGGAGATGGTGCTGGATGCCGTGGAGGACGTCGTCGTGTCCATGACGGACACCTACGCCCCCACGCGCAGCTCCGACACCTGGGACATCGCCTCGCTGGCCAACTCCGTGAAGGAGTCGCTCAACCTGGAGATGGGCTTCGAGGGCGTCGGCAACCGCGACGAGCTCCAGGAGCAGATCTACGCGGCGGCGGAGAAGGTCTTCACCGCCCGCGAGCAGGAGTTCGGCGAAGACTTCATGCGCTTCCTGCAGTACCGGTACCTGGCCACCATCGACCAGCTGTGGAAGGACCACCTGCTGGCCATGGACCACCTGCGCCAGGGCATCGGCCTGCGCGGCTACGGCCAGAAGGACCCGAAGCAGGAGTACAAGAAGGAAGGCTACACGGGCTTCATGCAGATGCTGGACGCCATCAAGACGCAGTTCGTCAGCCAGATGATGCGTGTCCAGGCCCGTTCCGCCTCCAGCGCCGCGGAGGAGACCGCCCGCATCCAGCGCCAGTTGGCCCAGCAGCAGAAGAAGGCCGTGGAGGGCCGCGCGGACGCCGAGGGGAAGATCGAGGAGGCCACCGCCACCCCGGTCGCCCAGCGCGAAGCCGCTGGCGCCCCCAAGCCCGTGGGCCGCAACGAGCCCTGCCCCTGCGGCAGCGGCCGCAAGTACAAGAAGTGCCACGGCGCCAACGAAGCGAACCCGTAGGCCGCTGAACACCTGATGGAAGCGCCCTCCGGCGCGGTCGCCCTCCCTGGAAAGGGGAGCGGGGGCCGCGCCGGTCGCCTTCCTGGAGGGGAGGGGAGCGGCCTCGAGGAGGTAGGAGCCGGACGGAGAGTGTGCCGAAGCTTGCGCCCCTCTTGAGCGTTCTGCTAAGGACGCCGCGCCCTGTTATGTAGGGGCCGGGCTTCACCGCCCGAGGCAGTCAGCAGCACCCACTACTCACACGCGTGTCACCGGTCCCCGGTGCCCCTCCAGGGTGGAAGGGCCAGGACTGGCAGCGGTCTCAACGCGCGTGGCGGAACAACCGGAAGGTACTCGCACCATGGATCAGCAGGATACGCAGACGCAGGCCCAGGCGATGGCCGCTGCCAGCGGCATCACGATGCGCCAGCTCCTCGAGGCCGGCGTTCACTTCGGCCACCAGACCAAGCGCTGGAACCCGAAGATGAAGCCCTACATCTTCGGTGCCCGTAACGGCATCTACATCATCGACCTGCAGAAGACCGTGACCATGGCCCGCGCGGCCTTCCGCTTCGTGGCGGACATCACGGCGCGCGGCGGGTCGGTGCTCTTCGTCGGCACCAAGAAGCAGGCGCAGGACGTCATCCAGGAGGAGGCCGCCCGCGCCGGTCAGTTCCACGTCACCAGCCGCTGGCTGGGTGGCACGCTGACGAACTTCAAGACCATCAAGCAGGGCATCGACCGCCTGAAGACGCTGGAGAAGATGGCCGAGGACGGCACCTTCGAGCGCCTGCCCAAGAAGGAAGTCGCCCAGCTCGACCGTGAGCGCGAGAAGCTGGAGAAGAACCTGGGCGGCGTGAAGGACATGGCGAAGCTGCCCCGCTGCGTCTTCGTCATCGACCCGAAGAAGGAGCACATCGCCATCCACGAGGCCACCCGCCTGGGCATCCCGGTGATTGGTCTGGTGGACACCAACTGCGATCCGGACGGCATCGACTTCGTCATCCCGGGCAACGACGACGCCATCCGCTCCATCAAGCTCTTCACGTCCAAGATCGCCGACGCGTGCCTCGAGGGTGCGGCTCGCTACCGTGCGTCCGGCGCCGCCGAGCGCGACGAGCAGGAGGAGCGCGAGGGCCGTGATGACCGCCGTGACGACCGCCGTGGCCCGCGCCGTGGCGACCGCCGCGACCGTGACGACCGCCGTGGCGGCGGTGACCGTGGCGGCGAGCGCCGCGGCCCCGTCGTGGAGATGAAGGCCACCGCGACCACCACGGAGCAGGCGCCCGAGGCTGGCGGCGAGGGCACGCCGGCGGCGGAGTAACCGCCCGGCCTCATCGCTTTCCCACTGCGGTCTCCGGAGTTCGGCCGGGCGGCACCTCTCAAGGCCCGCTGTCCGGCCGTCTCCATTTTCTACGTCCTTGGCGTCAGTACCCAGAACCCCAGTCCTCCGCCCCCAGCGCACGCCGCCGGGCTCGGAGCCGATGAAGAAAGAGATACGACATGGCTGAGATCACCGCCCAGATGGTGAAGGACCTCCGCGAGCGCACCAACGCGGGCATGATGGACTGCAAGAAGGCGCTGGCCGAGTCCGGTGGCGACTTCGAGAAGGCCGCGGAGTGGCTGCGCAAGAAGGGCATCTCCAAGGCCGAGGGCAAGGCCGGCCGCGTCGCCGCCGAAGGCATCGTGACCTCCTACATCCACGGCGGTCGCATCGGCGTCATCGTGGAGGTCAACTGCGAGACGGACTTCGTCGCTCGCAACCCGGACTTCCAGGACCTGGCGAAGGAAGTGGCCATGCAGATCGCCGCGGCCGGCCCCAAGTTCGTCCGCCGCGAGGAGGTCCCCACCGACGCGATGGACAAGGAGAAGGAGATCCAGCGCGAGCTGCTCAAGCAGCAGGGCAAGCCCGAGGCGATGCTGGAGAAGATCCTCGTGGGCAAGATGGAGAAGTACTACGAGGGCGTCTGCCTGGTGGACCAGCTCTGGGTGAAGGACGACAAGAAGAAGGTCGGCGAGATGATCAACGAGCGCGCCGCCAAGATTGGCGAGAAGGTCTCCGTGCGCCGCTTCGTCCGCTACGAGGTGGGTGAGGGCATCGAGAAGAAGAAGGACGACCTGGCCGCCGAGGTCGCCAAGACGCTGGGCCAGGCCTAAGCGCCTTTCGCCGCACCGCAGCTCCCTGGGGCCGCGTGCCTGGGGCTCTTCCTCACAGGGGAAGGGCGCCGGGAACGCGGCCCTTGGTATTCCAGGCCCCGTTTTCTTCATGTCCGTCCGCCCGGCATTGGACGGTGCGGCGCGCGTCACGACTTCCGTCGTTGCCTGGGCGCGGGGCGGGGGATAGAAGCGGTCGCGTATGTCCGAATCCACCTCTCCCTACAAGCGCATCCTCCTCAAACTGTCGGGCGAAGCCCTGATGGGCGAGGGGAAGTACGGCATCCACCCGCCCACCCTCACGCGCATCGCGGAGGAAGTCGCGGAGCTCTCCAGAACGGGCCTGGAAATCGCCCTCGTGATTGGCGGCGGCAACATCTTCCGCGGCGTCGCTGGCGCCACGGAAGGCATGGACCGCGCGAGCGCGGACTACATGGGCATGCTCGCCACCTGCATCAACTCCATGGCGCTGCAGGACTCGCTGGAGAAGCAGGGGCTGAAGACGCGCGTGCAGTCCGCCATCAAGATGGAGCAGATCGCCGAGCCCTACATCCGCCGGCGCGCCGTGCGGCACCTGGAGAAGGGCCGCGTGGTCATCTTCGCCGCGGGCACGGGCAACCCCTACTTCACCACCGACACGGCCGCGTCGCTGCGCGCGATGGAAATCAACGCGCAGGTCATCCTCAAGGCCACCAAGGTGGACGGCGTCTACAACGCGGACCCGAAGAAGGACCCGACCGCGAAGCGCTACCGCTCGCTCACGTACATGGACGTCCTCAAGCAGAACCTCAACGTGATGGACTCCACGGCCATCTCGCTGTGCATGGACAACAAGCTGCCCATCATCGTGTTCGACCTGGGCACGCGCGGGAACATCCAGCGCGCCGTCACGGGCCACGGCGAGTTCGGCACCATCGTCGGCGCGGCCGAGACGGTCTGGGCCTAAAGGCGCCACGGACGGGACTGACAACACCCCCACTTCTCACAGGAGACGCACAATGGCTGACACGGCGGATCTGAAGGGCCGTATCGACAAGTCGGTGGAAGACCTCAAGCGGGAACTGGCCAAGGCGCGCACCGGCCGGGCGAACACCAACATCCTGGACGGCATCAAGGTGAACCAGTACGGGACGCCCACGCCGCTCAACGGCGTTGCCAGCATCAGCGCGCCGGAGCCCCGCCTCATCGTCATCAAGCCCTGGGACAAGGGCGTGCTGAAGGACATCGAGAAGGCCCTCCGTGAGGCGAACCTCGACGTCAACCCGATGAACGACGGCGAGATGATCCGCCTGCCCTTTCCTCCGCTCACCGAGGAGACCCGCAAGAAGATCGCGAAGCAGGTGAAGGAGAAGGGCGAGGAGCACAAGGTCGCCATCCGCAACATCCGCCGCGACGCGAACGAGGCCCTCAAGACTCAGCTGAAGGACAAGAAGATCACCGAGGACGACCTCAAGCGCCGCACGGAAGAGGTCCAGAAGGCGACCGATGCCGGCATCAAGTCGGTGGACGACCTGGTCGCCAAGAAGGAAAAGGAAGTGATGACGGTTTGAGTCGTCACGCCTGGAAGCCCGTGGCCAGTCGCCACGGGCCTCCTTCCGGGCTTCAGCAGGAACCCAGACGGGCCTTCAGGACGGCCTCAGGCTGGATAGACGAGCGCTTCGCCGGTGAGGTGTCGCACCACGTCCGAGACGAAGGCGAACAGCTCCAGCCCCTTGCCCTTGTCGTCCTTCCAGGCGCGCGAGGCATCATCGTGGCTGAAGTGGATGCCCTGGCCCTGTCCGGCCACCCAGATCTGCCAGACGGCGCGCTGGGTGTTGATGATGCACTTCTCGCCGGACGCGGCCGTGAGCGTCACCTTGTCACCGGTGGCTTCGGCTTCCAGCACGTCCGGGTCGAAGGTGTCCGCGGCCGCCAGGATGCGCTTGAACGCGGCGGCCACGAGGGAATGGTAGCGGGCTTCGTCCATCATGGCCGCGCGCTCCCGGACGTCACTGGATGACGTCGAGGACCTGCTGGCCAGGGGCGGAGTAGAACAGGAACTTCAGGTGCTGCGCCGGGGGGTTCTCCCCCTTCTCGCCGGGCACCTGGTCTTCCGTGCTGGTGGGCGTGTCCGGCCACTCCATGGCGATGACCGTGCCCGGGTTCACCGGCTTGGGGAAGGACTGCATCCCCAGCAGGTGCGCCGCGAGCGCGCCCATGGAGGGCTGGTGGCCCACCAGGACGAGGTTCTCGTCGGAGTACTCCTTGAGCACGGGCTCCACCGCTCCCACCGGCATGTCCGGCAGCAGGCAGCGATGCACGCGCAGGAGGCCTTCATGCTTCACGGAGTTGGAGAGGATCTGCGCCGTCTGCACCGTCCGCACCAGCGGGCTGGTGAGGATGAGGCTGATGGGCCCCATGCGCTCAGACAGTGACGCGAAATGCGCGGCGACATTCGTACGGGCCTTCGCGGTCAGCGCGCGCGCCTCGTCGCCGAGACCCTCGGGGATCTCTGCGTCCGCATCGCCGTGCCTTACCAGGAAAATCCTCAAAATCCCTCCACCGGTCTCGACAAGACCGCGGTTCGTACATGACCGTGGCCCGGTTGGTCAAAGGTAATGAGTCGAATGTTCAGTGCCCGGAACAGCCTGCGCATTGCGGGCGTTCGGGAACCGCCGTTCGTGGGGGGCCAACCCGAGCATACACTGGCCACCCACTGGCGTTCACGGGAGGTGGCATGCGCAAGTTGTTGGGGTGTCTGGCTGTCGTCCTGGCCCTGTCCGCCTGTCGCAAGGACGCGGCGGAAGGGGGGCCGGAGGGCGCGGGTGACGCCAGGGGCACGGTCGCCCGCCTGGAGGGTGGGGAGGCCAGGGAGGCTGGAGACGACGCGCCGTCCGGCCCCTACGCCCTGACGAAGGAGAAGCTGGAGGCGTACGTCGGCTACCAGCGAAAGATGCTGGAGGTGTACGGGTCGCTGATGCGCAGCCTCCAGGACATGGGGCCGCTGCTGGACGCGGGCACCCCCCAGGCGATGGAGAAGGCCAGGAGCGGCCTGAAGCTCATCGAGCGCAAGGCGCAGGCAGAGGTCGACGCGCGCCAGGCGGCGGGGCTGTCCACGGACGAGGTCAACCGCATCGCCGAGGTCGTCACCGCCGTCATCAGCCAGCGGCAGATGGGGCGCACGCTCCAGTACGAGGAGGAGCTCAAGAAGCTGGAGGCGCTCCAGGCCCGCATGCCGGAGGAACAGCAGAAGGAGCTGGCGCCGCAGGTGGAGTCCATGCGGCTCCAGGTGGAGACCTTCCAGAAGCTCCCGGAGGCGCGCCGGGAGTTCGGCGACGCCAACGTGGACGTGGTGCTGGCCCGCGAGGCCGACCTGACGAAGAACTACCAGGACATGCTCAAGGCCTTCGCGGGCGTGCGCCGGTAGCTACACGCGCTTGAGCTGGGGCGCCTTCTTCAGGAGCTGCGCGAGGAAGGCGTCACCCTGCTTCTCCAGCACGGTGTTGCCGCGCAGGCGCTGGTTCAGGTTGACGAAGTCCACGTGGTCCAGCCGCTGGTCCTGGTTGTAGCAGGAGAAGACCCACGTCTCCTTGCCGGTGACGGGGTCCACGTGCCGCTGGAGGCACTGGGCGCAGATCTCCTTCATCATGCACTGCATGGGGGAGTTGATGGACCCGATGGCCTCGTGCCCCGGTTTGAGGAACGGCTGGAGCACGCCGTGCCGCGCCTCCGCCACCGCGCGCATCATCCGGTCCGAGCCGATGGCGATGATGCGGTCCACCTCGCTCAAGGAGATGACGGGCTTCACGCCCAGCTTCCCTTCGGCGTAGGCCACCATGGCCTGCACCACGTTGCCCCGGAAGGCCGCGTCCTGTGCACGGCGCACGTCCAGCAGGTCGCCGGAGTCCACGGACCAGATGACCTGGTCGGTGCCGGCTTCAATCTCGTCCTGCTTGAACGAGTCCGCCTTCAATCGGTAGCCCGCGAAGTACACCACGCGGCAGCCCGCCGCCTTGAGTGAGCGCGCGATGGAGAAGAGCACCGCGTTGCCCAGGCCGCCGCCCACCAGCACCACCGTCTCGTTGTGGCCAATCTCCGTGGGCGCTCCCGTGGGGCCCATCAGCACGACGGGCTCGCCGGGCTTGAGCGCCGCGCACAGGCGGGAGGAGGAACCCATCTCCAGCACGATGGTGCCCATCAGGCCCTTCTCCTTGTCCACCCACGCGCCCGTGAGGGCCAGGCCCTCCATGGTGAGGCGCACGCCGTCCACGAGCGGCGCGTTCCGCTCGAAGTTCTGGAGCCGGTAGAACTGGCCGGGGGAGAAGTGGCTGGCGGCGAAGGGCGCCTTCACCACCACCTCCACGATGGTCGGCGTGAGCCGGTTCACTCCGACGACGGTGGCGAGGAAGGCCTCGTCCAGCTTCGCGAAGTGGGCGGCGCGCTTCGACTCGCGCGCCTCCTGCGCGGCCGCGTCGTTGAAGTCCAGGCCCGCGACCTCCTTCGCGAACAGGCGCGCCACCTGCGGATGGCCGTCCTTCGCGCTGGCCATGGCCTTCACCACGTTGCCTGCGTAGGTCGGGTGGTTGTCGCCGTAGAAGGACACGAAGCGGCTGTCGCGTTGGTAGGACGTGAAGAAGCCCACCTTCGCCTCGGGATCCTCCTGGGCCTCTACTGGCTGGAGCTTGAAGCCGCTGCCGTCTTCCACCAGCTCGTGGCCCTGGAAGTACTCCTTCGCCTCGTCGAGCTGGAAGGTGCCCGGGTATTCCTTCTCGTAGGTGACGTTGGGGGACGTGCCCGCGGCCACGCAGACCGTCTTCGCGGGCAGCTCGAAGAACTGGCCGCTTCCCTTGAGCTTCCCGTCCACCGTCACCATGCGCTCGAAGCGGATGGCGCGCACCGCGCCCGAGTCGTCCTGCAGCGCCTCCGAGGGACTCATCCGCTCGATGAAGCGGATGCCTTCCTCCAGCGCCTTGGAGACCTCTTCGTGGTTGAGGCGGTAGGCGGGGGACTCGGTGAGGCCGCGGCGGTACACCAGGCTCACGCCGCCCCATGCGCGCACCAGGTGGATGAAGTCCGGAGCGCGGCCTTCGGTCTGGGCCTTCTGGCGCTCGGCTCGGACGGCGCGGCCGTGCTCCAGGAAGGTCTGGTAGGTGGCGCGCTCCTCGGCGTCCAGGCGCGCGAGGACGGTGGCCTCACCCAGGTCCTCCACCAGCTTCTCGTGGCGCTCCAGCGTCTTCTCCACCTGCACCGGGTAGTACGCCATCAGCTCCGTGGCGGTGTCGATGCCGGTGAGGCCGCCGCCGATGACGATGGCGGGCAGCTGCACCTGGAGGTTCGCCAGCGAGTCGCGCTTGAAGGCGCCCGTGAGCTGCAGCGCCATCAGGAAGTCGGACGCCTTGCGGATGCCCCGGATGAGGTTGTTCTTCATCCCGATGATGGTGGGGCGGCCCGCGCCCGCGGCGATGGCCACGTGGTCGAAGCCCAGCGCCCATGCGTCCTCCACCGTCAGCGTGCCGCCGAAGCGGATGCCGCCGTAGATGCGCATGCCTTCCCTGCGCGCGAGCGTCAGATGGATGAGCGTGAGGAAGTTCTTGTCCCAGCGCACGGTGATTCCGTACTCGGAGACACCGCCGAAGCCCTCCAGCACGCGCTCGTCCAGTTCGCGCGTCAGCTTGCTCCAGTCGTGGATGGGCTGGAGCGCCGCGTGGCCGTCGCGGCCCACCAGTTCGTCGGGAAACGGCTCAATCTTGAGGCCGTCCACGCCGGTGACGGCGAACCCTTCGTTGAGCAGGTAGTGCGACAGCGTGTAGCCGGCGGGGCCCAGGCCCACCACCATCACGTTGCGGCCCACGTAGGGCAGCGCGTACGGACGGCGGATGTTGAGCGGGTTCCAGCGCGTGAGCAGGCCGTGGATTTCAAAGCCCCACGGCAGCTCCAGCACGTCCGTGAGCGTGGCCGTCTCCGCCAGCGGGATGTTCACCGGCTCCTGCTTCTGGAAGATGCAGGCCTTCATGCAGTCGTTGCAGATGCGGTGGCCGGTGCCCGCGCACATGGGGTTGTCCAACGTCACGATGGCCAGCGCGGCCACGGAGTCACCCTCGCGCTTGAGCGCGTGTGCTTCTGAGATGCGCTCGTCCAGCGGACAGCCGGTGAGCGGGATGCCCAGTGGGTTCTTCTTGAACGAGTGCCCCTCCGCCACCGGGTCCTTCGCGGGGAAGCCCTTGCTGCACGAGTCCTTCTGGCGCTCGTGACAGATGACGCAGTAGTCCACCTCGTTCATCACGTCGCGCGGGGTGCCCCGGCGGTCGGTGAGCTTGAAGCCGTCGCGGTGGCGCAGGTGGTGCTCCAGGCCCTCCGTCTTCTCTTCCATCTGGGCGTCCGGGCGCTGCAACTGCACCAGTTGGTCGAACACCAGCGGCTTGGGCAGCCGCAGCGTGGGCCAGGTGTGGAAGAGGGCCTTGGTCTCCGGGTGCAGCGCGCGGGCGTACGTCCACCGGTCCGCCAGCGACAGCAGCGCGCGCACGGCCTGGAGCTCCGCCGCGTCGTCGCCCTTCGTCACCAGGCTGGAGCCGAACGCGTCCTCGCCCTCGGGCGTGGCGGTGAGCGCGGCGCGCAGGCCGGCCCACCGCTCGCGCAGGGCGGGGGCGCGCTCCTGGTGCGCGGGAGGCAGGTTGCCGGAGTAGAGCCGCTCCAGGTCGAGCAGCGTGAGGATGGACTCCGCGAGGCCTCGCTCCAGGTCGTCGTGCGCGAGCGCGTCCGGGAAGCCCAGCTGCATGAGCAGCCGCATGCGCGCGTCCAGCGACGGGAACTCCGCGAGCGTCGGACGGTCCTGCGCGCCCTTCTTGAAGACGCGGCGCGTGATGAATTCGCGCTTGAAGTCGAAGAGGGGCAGCTCTCCGCGCAAGTGGCTGGCCAGTCGCTCGGTCTCCGGTGTGATGCCGAAGAGCGTGGCGACGAAGCGCGAGACGTGGCGGGCCACCTGGATGAGCAGCTCTGACTCCGCCGGTCCGGAGAGGCTGGTGCCTCCGGACTTGCGGTAGGCGTCGAAGGCCTGGAACAGGTCAGGCGTGTCGCCCTGGAGTCGCGCGTCGAAGTGCTCCGCCAGCCGGCGCAGGCCACTGGGGCGGTACAGGTCTTCGAAAGTGAATCCCGGGAGGCCCAACTGGAGCGCCGGGGCAGGGGCGGAGGCGGGGTCGTTCAAGGCGCGCATGTCACGGGACCTCGGGGAGGCAGGCAGCTTAGGGCCTGGAGGCTGGCGGGTGCGATGGACGTCATGGGCCGGATTTGCTCCGCCCGACGTGTTGAGGCGGTGAGCCTGTGCGGCTACGGTGCGCCGCCATGAAGGACAACGCCGCCCGTCGTGCCTCCGAACCGCACCTGGCCCCCGTGCCGGATGCCTGTTACCTGTGCAAGGGAGGGCGCCTGCGGCTGCGTCACCGGGCGCGCGGCGGCACCCAGGCCCAGGGCGCGGCGGCCTACAACTGCACGTCCTTCGGCCACCGGAGCCACCCGCCCATCTGGGGCTGCGAGGACTGCGGGATGATGTTCCAGTGGCCTCTCTTGTCCCCGGACACGCTGCTCCAGGCGTACCAGGACGTGGAGGATCCGCTCTACGTCGCGGAGAAGGACAACCGCTACCACACCTTCCGCCGCGTGCTGCGCGAACTGGGCCCGGCCCAGAACCGCACGCTGTTGGATGTGGGCGCCTACTGCGGCTACTTCCTGGATGTGGCGCGCGAGGCGGGCTTCCGGCCGGAGGGGTTGGAGCTGTCGCGCTGGGCGGCCGGCAACGCGCGGAGCCTGGGCTTCACGGTGCACGGGCTTCCCCTGCGGGAGCTGGCGGCGAAGGGCCTTCAGTACGACGTGGTGACGCTGTGGGACGTGGTGGAGCACTTCGCGGATCCGCGCGAGGAGCTGAAGGCGGCGCTCAAGCTGGTGCGCCCCGGCGGCCGCATCTACCTGTCCACCATCGACGCGGGCAGCCTGCTGGCGCGCCTCATGGGCGGGCAGTGGCCGTGGTTGATGGACATGCACCTCTTCTATTTCGGCCGCCGCACCCTGGCGATGATGCTGGAAGAGGTGGGCTTCCGCGTCACGGACGTCCGGACGTACACGCACATCATTTCCGCGGACTACCTGCTGCGGAAGGTGGGCGCGAGCTTCACGCCCTCGGCGCCGGTGCTGGAGTTGGTTCGGCGAGGCGTGCCGTCCAGCTGGTCCATCCCGTTCAACCTGGGCGACAACATGCTGATGGCCGCCGAGCGGCCCCTCTGAGTCTTCCCTCGCGCCTATGTCCCCCTTGATGCGGCGGGTGCTGCACCCGCTGGTGCTGCTCACGTTCTTCGCGCTGTCGGCGTTCCACACCTGGCCGCTCGTGTCCCAGATGAAGGGATACGTGATGGGCGGACGCGAAGACGTCTACATGAACATGTGGCACCTGTGGTGGATGCGGCAGGCCCTCTGGGTGCAGCCGCAGAACCCCTTCTTCGTGCCCTTCCTCCACTGGCCCCTGGGCGCCGAGCTGTACTGGCACACGCTGGCCCCCGCCAAGACGCTGTGGGGCGTGGTGCTGCTGCCGTTCATGTCCGTGGAGACGGCGTACAACGTGGTGCTGTTCGGCTCGTTCGTGCTGACGGGCTACACGTCGTGGCTGCTCCTGCGCTACCTGCTGGAGCGCGCGGGCCATGGACCGTGGCTTGCTGCCGCTGCGGCGCTGGCGGGCGCGTGCGTGTTCAACTTCTCGCGCTACCACCTGACCCACGCGACGGCGCACCTGAACCTCACCGCGCTGGAGGGACTGCCGCTCTACCTGCTCTGCTTCTTCCGCTGGTTGGACGAGGGCAAGCGCAAGTGGCTGGTGGGGCTGGCGCTGTGCGCGTTGTACGTGTTGCTGTGTGACTACTACTACCTCGTCTACATCGCGCTCTTCTCACTCCTGTGGGTGGTGGCGGAGCGGTGGAAGCGGGGGCCGCTGCTGTCCCTGGACACGTGGAAGGATCCTCTCGTGCGACGGGCAGCGGTGGCGGGAATCGCGGCGGGGCTCGCGTGCGTGCCGCCCATGGTGCCGCTGCTCCTGCATGCGTTCCCCGCGCCGCTGCAAATCCATCACGGCGACTCCGACTACTTCACGGACCTGTACGCGTTCTTCATTCCGGACACGCGCTCGGTGTGGATGACGGAGCTGCCCGCGGCGGCGCGTGAGTTCTCCCTGAACGTCATGCGCATGAAGATGTCGACCAACCTGGAGGAGACCGGCACGTTCCTGGGCTGGTTGACGCCGCTGCTGGCCGTCTTCGCGCTGTGGCGGGGCGTGCCGGAGGGGCGCCGGTGGTTGGGGCTGGGGTTGGGCTTCGCGGTGCTGTCCATGGGCACGGTGCTCAACATCGGCCTGGAGGACCGGGTGTCGCCGGTGGTGCTGCTCATCGTCACCCTGCTCGTGGTGGCGCTGGTGCCCGCGTGGCGGGAGCGGGTGTGGCGGCGGGATGTGCTGCTGCTCCTGGGGCTGGCGGTCTACCTGGCGCTGTCGGAGCCGCTGACGGCGTTCAACGTGCCGCTCAAGGTCCAGATTCCGATGCCGTACGTGGTGTTCAAGCACGTGGTGCCGCTGTTCTCGCGCGGGGGCATGCCGGTGCGCTTCATCCTGCTCACGCTCCTGTCGCTGTCGGTGCTGGTGGCGTTCGCCGCGGCGCACGCGGGCGCGTGGGCGTCCCGGCGGGATGCACGGCTGGGCGTGGCGGTGGCGCTCGCGGTGGCGCTGATTCCGAACGTGGAGTACCGGGGCCTCCAGATGGTGGTGCCCTCCACTCCCCGGTTGCCGGCAGTGTTCAACGAGATTCGCGACGCACCCATGCCCGCGGCGGTGCTGACGGACAACGTGCAGGGGCAGTGGGAGCAGATGTTCCACGGCAAGCCGGTGTCGTACGCCCGGCTGTCCCGGTTGCCGGTGCGGGAGTCGGCGCTGGTGAACTCGCGGCTCATCCGCGCTGCGGAAGGGATGCGCAACGCGTTCGGCACCGTCACGCCAGAGGAGCGCGAGGAGATGCGGCGCTACCTGAAGGAGCACCACTTCAAGTGGTACGTGACGCACTACTTCCACCCCATCCGCCACCAGTTCATCACGGACGAACTGGGCGGCGAGATGGTGCACCAGGACGGCTACGTCACCGTGTACCGCTTCCCTTGAGCGGACGCGCTCATTCGCATTCGGCGTGCTCGATGTTCGTGCGCTCCATGGCGCTCGCGGACACGGCGAGGTCGGTCGCGGTCACGGTGACGCTCTCGTCCGCGGACACCATGGAGCCACACTCAGCGAAGCCGCTGGCGCCGCACTGGCGGGTGAGGACCACCTTGCCCTTGTTCTTCGACGTTTCGAGTCGCGTGTTCGTGCAGCGGTAGGCGATGGGCCCTGATGAGTCGTTTCCGCTGACGTCCATGTCTCCCTCGGTGTCCGCCGTGTCGAGGACCTCGCCGTCTTTGCTAAAGAGGACGAAGTGGAACCGGGTCCGGGAGACGGTGTTGCCGTTTCCCTCTTCGTCGGGGGACTCTGTTTCCTCCTGGGTGAACACGCGCAACGTCGCGTCCGGGGGAACCTTGAGGACTTCGTCCCGGGCCAGCAGCGGGGACTCCGGCGCCTTGGGGCAGGCGAGCTTCTTCGTGGGGAGCTTCACCTCGCGGGAGTACGTCCCCGGGGCGAGCAGCTTGAGGTGTTCGAGGACGGGACCCGCGTCTTCGGACGGGCAGGTGCCCAGGAGCCAGACCCAGAAGCCGGGTTTGAGGCCCGGGACGGTCTTGCTCTGGACGAGCCTGGGGTGGCCCTCCGGAAGGGTGAGGCCGGTCTTCTCGAACAGCTTCTCGAATTTGCCCCAGGAGTACACCTGGCCTTCGGCTTCGGCCTTGTCCTTGGAGCCCTTCCAGATGAGCGCGACGGGCTTGTCCGCGGCTTCGGCTTGGAGCGCTCCGGTGAAGGCCATCAGGCCCAGGACGAGAATGCTTGAACGCATGGCGGTTCCCCCTCGCGGTGCAAGAGCGCACCGCCCGCGATGCTAATGCTTCTTCGGTCCACCGCGCTTCGGGCGTGAGCCGCGCGGGGCAGGGGAGGCGGGGGGAGTCGTGCCTTCCGGCCGGGGCGCCTGCTCGCGTGGGGGCTTCGTGGCCCGTGCGTTCTTGGACCGGGAGGGCTTCGCCGGACGCGCGGAGCCGGTGGCCGGTGCGGGCTTGGACGGACGGCCTTGCTCGCCATGCGGCGGCTTCGCCGGACGCCCGTAGTCGATGGCCGGAAGCGGCCTCTCCCTGGACGTGGGGCCCGCACCCTCCTCGGCGGGAGGAGGCCGTGGCGCGGGCCGGCCGTGGCTGATGGCCGGTGGCGGCGGCTTCGGCGGTCTGGGGGCTTCCGGATGCTGCTGTGCCTTCGCGGCCTGGGCCCGCAGCGTGTCCACTTCCTTGCGCAGCCGGAGGACCTCCGCGGAGAGCTGGGCGTAGGAGTCGCGCACCAGCCCGTTGAACACGCGCTGCCGGCCCAGGGTCTCGTTGATCAACACCTGGCACGTCTTGCGGAAGGCCCACTTGGCCAGCAGCACCGCCTGCCCCATGCCGGCGCGGTGCGTGTGCAGCGGCAGGGCCCGCGTCGTGTCCGCGTTCTCCTCCAGCGCGTGCATGTTGAACGTCAGCGGATCCACGCGCGGCTCCACGCCGTCCTCCGGCACCTCCGCCGGTTCCGACGTGGGCAGCCCGCGCACGCGCAGCCGCTCCTCGATGCGGGCCACCAGGGCCCTCGTGGGAATGTCCCGTCCGAGCAGCTTCATCGGTGTGTCTCCTCCACGATGCGCGCCATCTCTTCCCGGTACGCCGTGACCACCTGGGGCCACGTGTGCCGTTGCGCGTAGATGCGGGCTCTCTTGCCCATCGCGTCCCGGGCCTCGCCCACCTCGCGCAGCCCTTCCACGAACGACGCCAGCCCCCGGTACACCCGGCCCGCGCCACTGCGCTCCACCTGTCCCACGAGCACTTCCGAGTGCCCGTTCACCAGCACCGGCGTCCCCTGCGCGAACGCCTCCAGCGTCAGGAGCGACAGGCTCTCGAACTTCGACGGCACCACCACCGCCAGCGCTCCCGCCAGCGCGTCGTGCTTGTCCTGCTCGGAGATGCGCCCCACGTGCCGCACGCCCTCGCCGCTCACGTCCATGTGAGCCTCGCCCGCGAGCACCAGCTCTGGCGCATCCTGGTAGCGCTCCCGCAGCTGGCGGTGGAACTTCAGCAGGTCCGGCACGCCCTTGCCCGGCTCCAGCCGGCCCACGTAGAGCAGGTAGCGGCCATGCACGCCGTACTTCGCCCGGAAGCGGTCGGGCACCGCTGGCAGCGCGTCCACGCCCACGCCCACCACGCGCGCCCGCGCATGGTTCGGGTGGAAGCGACCGAGCATCTCGACCTCCTCCGGCGTGTTGCACATCAGCACCCGGGGACGGTTGAACACGTCCCCGTAGACGCCGAAGCGGATGGGCGGCTCGTCATGCGCGGTGGGCACCAGCATCGCGCGGTCCGACACCAGCGGCAGCCCCCACGCAGTGGGCGCGTAGAGGTACGTGAAGAACAGGTAGCCGTCGTACGCGTCCTGCGTGGTGGCCAGGTGCTCCATCAGCCCCGGGCTCAGCGGGCCCTGCTCGGCCACCCACTGCTCTTCACGCAGTCGCTCGTTGCCGTGCCCGAACACGTGGCGCGACATGTCGTTGAATGCGTGGATGTTGCGCGTGCGCGTCACCGGGAAGCGCAGCACCTTCGTGCGGCCAAAGCGGTCCTCGCCGGGTGGGAAGGTGTTCTCCCACGTCAGGTGGTTCTTCGCGCAGGTCGTCACCACCGTGACGTCCCAGTGCGGCGCCAGGTGCTCCGCCACCTGCGCGGCGTGGCTCTCCGCGCCGCCCGTCACCTCGCCAAAGCGCTGCACCACCAGCGCCACGCGCGGCCGCTTCGCCGGGGCCTTGCGCGGACGGGGCGGCGGCGCCACCACGCCGTCCAGCGCTCGCGTGAGCGACACCTGCGCGGCCGTGGGGGAGAAGTGCTGGAGCCGGCGCGCCTGGCCGTCGAGCACCGACTTGCGCAGGTCCTTGTCCTCGCACAGGTCCACCACCAGCTCCGCGAGGAACGCGTAGCGCTTCTGGTCGAACGCGATGCCCGCGCCGCCCAGCGTCTCCGGCACCGCCGCCGCCGCGTACGCCAGCACAGGCACTTCGGAGGCCATGGCCTCGATGATGGGAACGCTGAAGCCCTCGTGCTCGCTCATGGAGACGAACACGGACGCGGAGCGGTACACGGCCACCAGCTCCGGATGCGACAGGCGCCCCAGGAAGTGCACTCCGCTCAAGTCCTTCATCTCGCGCTGGAGCGACTTGAAGTAGCGGCTGCCCGGCTCGTAGCCGCCGACAATCAGCAGGCGCGCCTGGGGACGGATGCGCAAGAGCTCCCGGTGCAGCGCGAGCAGGTCCTCGAAGCGCTTGTGCGGCATCACCCGGCTCACCGACACCAGGGTGGGGCCGGGCCCGGCCAGCTCCGCGAGCTTCGCGGCATCCGCCACGGACGCGGCGAAGCGCTCCTGCTCGATGAAGAGCTGCACGGTGTGCACGTTGCGGTGGCCCGCGACGCGCAGCTCCGCGCTGTTGTAGTCCGAGTCCCCGATGGACACGTCCAGGAAGGGCGCCATCGCGGCCACCTGCGCGCGGCCGGCCACCAGCGCGTGCTCCAGCGGCGTGTCCTGGTAGAAGCGCGCGGGGCTGATGTTGTGGAACACCACGCCGCGCTTGCAGTCCATGTGCATCAGCCGCCCGCTCAGCGGGGACGCGATGCCGTGGTGGTACAGCACCAGGTCATCCGGCTTCGGCTTCAGCGCGAAGACGTGGCGGGCCAGGCCCTGCAGCCCTCCGGCGACCTCTTCCGCGTAGATGTCTCCCACGTGCCCCATGCGGCGCAGCAGGAGTTGCAGGTGCAGCGCGGCCTGACCGGAGGCGTCGCCGGGGCCGAAGCTTGGGATCAACTGATGGACCGCCATGGAGGGCCGTGTGTACCACACGGGCATGGTATGAGGCGGCCCGTGTCGACCCCCGGACCCATCGCCTTCGACGCCACCCTGTGGGACGAGCCCACCACTGGCATCGGCCTGTACACCCGTTGCCTCGCGGAGGCGCTCGAAGCCCAGGGCGTCCGGCTGGACCGGATGGGGGCGCGCAAGTCCGGTGAACATCCGCGCGGCGTCCAGAAGCGAACGTCGTGGACGCTGGCCACGCTGCCCCGGCTGCTCAAGGCGTCACCGCCGCCCGTCTACCACGCGCTCAGCAACTTCAACCTGCCGCTGCGGCGCACGCCGGGCACCGCGTACGTGCTCACCGTGCACGACCTGGTGCCGTTGGATTTGCCGCACACCGTCTCCGCGCCGTACCGCTGGCAGTTCCGGCTGTGGCTCGCGCGCAGCCTGATGCTCGCGGACCGGCTGGTGTGCATCAGCGAGAGCACGCGTCAGGACCTGCTGCGCCGCTTCCCCCAGGTGGAGCCGCGCACCGTGGTGGTGCACAACGGCGTGGACCACGTGAACGCGACCCCCCTGAACGAGGCGGACGAGGAGTTCCTCCACGCGCTCAACCTGCCGAAGGACTACGTGCTGTACGCGGGGTCGCTCGACGTGCGCAAGAACGTGGAGCTGGTGCTGGAGGCGCAGGAGCGGCTGCACGCGCGCGGCCGGCCCTTCACGCTCGTGCTCGCGGGGCAGGCCTGGTACGGCTCCGGCAAGGTGGAGACGCGCATCGAGCGGATGCGCTCGGAAGGCCTGGATGTGCGGCCCCTGGGCTACCAGAGCCCCGCCATCTTCTACGCGCTGATGCGCCGCGCCGCGCTGTTCGTCTTCCCCTCGCGCTACGAGGGCTTCGGCCTGCCGCCCCTGGAGGCCATGCGCCTGGGCACGCCCACGGTGGTGTCCACGGCGGGCTCGCTGCCGGAGGTGTGCGGCGACGCCGCGCCCGCGGTGGATCCAGACGACGCGGAAGGCCTGGCGGCGGTCATCGACCGGCTGCTGCGTTCGCCGGAGGAGCGCCGCGCGCTGTCGGAGGCGGGCCAGCGTCATGCCGCGAAGTTCACCTGGGCTCGCACCGCGGAAGGGATGCGGGCCGCTTACGATGCGGCGCTGAGCCACCGGTAGGCGCCCGTGGTCAACCGGCCCGTGAAGGGCCTCCTGGAGGAACATGCGACTGCTCGTGTGGAGTGGAATCGTCTGCGGAATGCTGCTCGGGTGCGCGGGGTCGAACGCGGCGCGCAAGGACGAGGCCCAGGAGCCGGCCCCCACCGCCCAGCAGGAGGAGGCGCCGCCCACCCCCGTGACGCCCCCGGAGAAGAAGGCCGAGTCGCCCGCGGCGGAGGCGGAGAACCAGGAGGCGGCCATCGTCATGCCCCTGGAAGTCACGGAGACGCCCGCGCCCCGCGACCCGCTCGGGATTGAGTCGCAGAGCGTGAAGGGCAACGTGCTGACGCTCAACGTCCGCCACGGCGGCGGCTGCAAGGAGCACCGCTACGGCCTCGCGTGGGACGGGCGCTTCACCAAGACGGCGGCGGGCGAGCCGCGCGCGGAGCTCACGCTGCTCCACGACGCGAACAACGACCGGTGCAAGGCGATGGTCTACAAGGAGCTGGCCTTTGACTTGTCCACGCTGAAGCAGGAGTGGAGCGAGAAGGGCCACGGCGACCACGCCACGCTCCACCTGGACTTCAACGGCGTGCCGGACCAGTCCGCCAACTTCAAGTTCTGACAGGTGCATGACCCTGCGCGAGGAGGTCCTCGCGCAGGCGCGTCAGCACCTTGCCCAGCAGGTTCAGCCCCCGCCACTTGGACGGATCCTGGATGAGAGGGTTCTCCGCGGAGAGCCCCACGCCCCAGATGCGGTCCAGGGGACTGGCCTCCACCAGCTCCGTGCCCGCCGTGGCGAGCAGCGCCTCCAAGAGGTGCGGATGCTGGGTGAACTTCGCGTGGTTGCCCTCGTAGACGATGCGCTCACGCTCGCGCTCCCAGAGGGCCGCGTCGAACGGGCTCACCTTGCGGCCCAGCGCCTTGTGCTGCTTGGGCGTGGCGGCGCGCAGCATCTGCTCCAGCACGCGCGTGTCGCCGAACAGGCGCGCCTTGCCCGCCATCATGTACTGCTCCGCGCAGGTGTAGCGCACGCCCTCCACCGTGAAGACGGAGGGGTGCCACTGCGAGAAGAAGGAGTCCTCCTTCCAGAAGAACGTGAACCGCGCCGTCGTCGTCGTGCCCATCCCAGGCCTCCTCGAAAGCTTCGTGTAGTAATAACACGAACGTGCGGCGATGGAGGAACCTGACGGGGGGCCCTACAATGGCCGTCCGCTCCCCATGCGACTTCAAGAAGCCCAGAAGCTGTTGGACCGCTGTTTCACCGGTACGCGAGAGGGTGCGCCTCGCCTCCACGAGCCTTCGGACCCTCGCTTCGCGGAGCGGGGTGGGGCGGTGTGGCTGGAGTACCGCTGGTACGTGCGAGAGCGCGGCATCGCGGAGGTGTTCCTCAAGTGGGACCGGGTGCCGCCCGGGAACGAGAAGACGGTGGAGGCCACGGTGCTGCGCACGCACCTGCTGGGCCAGTCCCCCATGCTGTCCCAGCGCGCGCTGCGCACGGTGGAGGGCGGCACGCCCGCGCCGGAGCGGGTGCTGGACGTGCTCAAGAACGACGGCATCCGCCGCGAGTGCGTGGCCCGGGGGCGCACCACCGTGACGGTGGAGCATTGGGAGAGCCGGCGTCCCGCGGCGCTGTTGGACGAGGCGCGTTTCGAGGAGCTGGCCGCGCCCCTGGAGGCGGAGGACTCCACGCCGGAGGGCCGTCATGAGGCCGTGCAGCGGCTGGCGGACGCGGAGAGGAGCCCCCGCGTGCAGGACGTGCTCCTGCGGCTCGTCGCGCGCAAGCCGTCGCTGATGGCCCTGCGCATCCTGTCGGAGTGGGGTGAGGTGCAGGCCCGCGAGTACCTCCAGCGGGACCTGGCCGCCGTGAAGCCGGGCAACGCGGCGGACCTGTGGGCCCTCACCGCGTTGGACCGGCGCCTGGAGGCGTGGCAGTCGCTGGCGCGCCCTTCGTAAGGCGCGCCAGCGGTGCGTCAGTTCGAGCCCACCCGGGGGCCCAGCACGTCGCGCAGCGCATCCGCGACGGTGAGCTTCGGGTCCCAGCCCAGCGCGCGCAGCTTGCTCGGGTCCGCCACGAGGCTGGGGATGTCCGAGGGGCGCAGCCGCGCGGGGTCCAGCTCGATGCTCGCCTGCACGCCGGACAGCTGGAGCATCTCCTCCAGCAGGCTCCGGATGGTGCGGCCCTCGCCGCTGCCCACGTTGTAGGCCTGTCCGGCCTCGCCCTTGAGGAGCAGCAGCCGGTACGCGTCCACCACGTCCTTCACGTGGGAGAAGTCCCGGATGGCGTCCAGGTTTCCCGTGCGCAGGATGGGGTCCACCGTGCCCAGCGCGATGGCGCGGATCTGAGCCGCGAACGACGGCACCACGAAGGTGGGGTCCTGCCCCGCGCCCAGGTGGTTGAAGGGCCGGGCGAGGATGACCTCCATGCCGTAGCTGCGGAAGAACTGCTCGCCGGCCAGCTCCCCCGAGGACTTCGACGCCGCGTAGGGGCTGAGCGGAACGTGCCGGTGCGACTCCTCGGCGCGCGTTCCCTCCGCGACGGGACCGTAGACTTCACCGGAGCCCACCAGCAGCACGCGCGCCTTGGGGGCGCTCTCACGCAGGGCGGTGAGCAGGTGCACCACGCCCATGGTGTTCACCGCGAAGACGCGCGCGGGGTTCTGGTGGCTCTTGGCCACCGAGCTGAAGCCGGCCAGGTGCAGCACCGCGTCCGGCTTCACCTCGGAGACCGCCGCCTTGACCTTCGCCTCATCGGCGATGTCGAAGTGCAACGCGGTGCTGCTGATGCCCTCGCCGCGAGGCCCGTGCACCTCCACCACTTCATCGCCGGCCGCCCGAAGGGCAGCGCACGCATGACGGCCGACGAATCCATCCGCTCCCGTGACGAGGACGCGCATCTTACCGCTGTCCTGCCTTCACTCGCTCCAGGTCCGCGTCGACCATCATCTCCACGAGCTGCTTGAAGCGCACCGTGGGCTCCCAGCCGAGCTTCTCCTTGGCCTTGTCGTACTTGCCGATGAGCAGGTCCACCTCCGCGGGGCGCACGAACGCGGGGTCGATCTTCACGTGCTTCTGGTAGTCCAGGCCCACGCGCGAGAAGGCGATCTCCACCAGCTCCCGCACGGTGTGCGTCTCGTTGGTGGCGACGACGAAGTCCTCCGGCGTGTCCTGCTGGAGCATGCGCCACATGGCGTCCACGTAGTCGCCCGCGAAGCCCCAGTCGCGCTTGGCGTCCAGGTTGCCCATGGGCAGCGTGTCCTGGAGGCCCATCTTGATGCGCGCCACGTTGTACGTGACCTTGCGCGTGACGAACTCCAGGCCACGGCGGGGCGACTCGTGGTTGAAGAGGATGCCGCTCACCGCGAAGAGCTTGAAGGACTCGCGGTAGTTCACGGTGATGTGGTGGCCGTACGCCTTCGCCACGCCGTACGGGCTGCGCGGGTAGAAGGGCGTGTCCTCCGACTGCGGGACTTCCAGCACCTTGCCGAACATCTCGCTGGAGGACGCCTGGTAGAAGCGCACCTGCGGGCGGGTGTGGCGGATGGCCTCCAGCATCTTCGTCACGCCCAGCGCGGTGAACTCACCGGTGAGCACCGGCTGGTTCCAGCTGGTGGGCACGAAGGACTGCGCCGCCAGGTTGTAGACCTCGTCCGGCTGGGTGAGGTTCAAGAGGGCCGCGAGCGAGAACTGATCCAGCAGGTCGCCCTGGTGCAGCGTCACCTTTCCCTGCAGGTGCGCGATGCGCTCGAACTTCTCCTCGGAAGAGCGGCGCACCATGCCGTGCACCTCGTAGCCCTTCTTGAGGAGCAGCTCCGCCAGATAGCTGCCGTCCTGCCCCGTGATGCCAGTAATGAGTGCGCGCTTGGCCATGGCCCTTGTCTGTTCGCTGGGAGACGCTGTTCGTTGTACCCGAGGCTTTCGCCTCCTGCCAACCGTTCCAGGGTTTCAGGGAACTTGAAGTGTGACGTGCCTATGCCTAGGTAGGGAGCGACCTGCCCAGGAGCCGCCCATGCGCAACCTCTCCCTCCCTGCATTGACGGCCGTGCTCATGAGCACGGCGGCGGGGGCCCAGACGGCTCCCGTGGCGGTTCCCTACACCGTGCAGACCCAGCCCGGAGCGCGCTCCGGGGGCGGCACCGTGAACGACGTGGCCCTGTGGGTGAACCCGGCCAACCCGGCCGATAGCCGACTCATCACGGCGGACCAGAACAACGGACTGTTCACCTACGCCCTGGACGGCGGGGAGGTGCAGGGCAACACCGAGGGCACGTCCGTGAGCGTGGACGTGCTGGGCGGCTTCCCGCTGGCGGGCGGTACGAACGCGGCGCTGGTGCTCAGCGCCAACCCCACGCTGACGGGGCTCGTTCCCTACGTGATGGATGCCACGGCGGATGGCGGCGGGCTCACCCGCCTGTCACCCACGACGGCCCCGCTGGACCAGGGCGTCAGCTATGGGACGGTGCGGATGGCCCGCGGGGCGGATGGGACCATCCAGGCCTTCGGTGGACTCGCGGCCGGCGGCCTGCGGCAGTTCGCGCTGACGCCCACCGACGGCGGCGTCACGGGGACCCCGGTGCGAGACATCCCGGCGGGTGGGGTGGTGGGGCTGGTGGTGGACCCGGCGTACCGCGCGCTCTACGTGGCGCAGCAGGGGCAGGGGCTCTACCGCTACGGCGCGGACGCGGACGCCGGCACCCAGGGCACGCAGGTGGTGGGCCTGGGGGACGGCGGCCTGACGTCCGTGGGGCGCATCGCGCTGTACGAGGCGTCCGGGGTGGACGGTTACCTCGTGGCGTCGGATCCGAACGCGAACACCTTCGTCGTCTTCGACCGGCGCACGCTGGGCCGGGTGGGTGCGTTCCAGCTGGGGCTGGACGCCGGCACGGACGCGGTGGAGCAGTCGCGCGGGCTGGTGGCCTGGTCGGGCGCGCTGGGCACGGCCTTCCCGGAGGGGCTCTTCGTCGCGCATGACGGCGTCAGCAGCAGCACGTTGACCGACAACCTCAAGCTCACCTCATGGGGCAACGTGGCGCGGGCGTTCTCGCCGCCGCTCATCATCGCGCAGCAGCCGGCGGACGCTGGCGTGGACGGCGGCACCGGCAACGACGGCGGTGGCGGCGTCATCATCAATCCGGGCGACGGCAACCCCAATGGCAGTGGCGGCGGGACCGACGACGACAGCGGCTGTGGGTGCACCAGCACGTCGGTGCCGGCCATCGCGACGCTGGGGCTGCTGGCCATGTCGCTCCTGGGCCGCCGGCGCCGGAGCTGACGCTCGAAGCGGGTTGAAAGCGACAGGGGGGCGGGATGAAGTGCGCGCTCCATGCGCTCCTTCCGTTCCTCCGTCCTCGCGCTCGCGGTGCTCGCCTCCGCCTGCAAGGGCGGCCCGACGCCCGCTCCCGCCACCACCCCGCCCCCCGCGCCCGCCCCGGCCGAGCCCGTGCGGCTCACGGTGGTGGGCACCAACGACTTCCACGGCTGGGTGATGCCCCACCGCGCCACGCTGCCGGACGGGCAGAAGGTGGAGCAGGGGGGCGCGGCGCTCTTCGCGTCCTACGTGGCGCGGCTGCGCGAGGACAACCCGGGCGGCGTGCTGCTGGTGGACGGCGGCGACCTGTTCCAGGGAACGCTGGCGTCCAACCTGGGCGAGGGCGCCATCGTCGTCGACGTGTACAACCTGCTGGGCTACACGGCGGTCGCCATCGGCAACCACGAGTTCGACTACGGGCCGGTGGGCCCGGGGCCCGTGGCCACGCGTCCGGACGAGGACCCGCTGGGTGCGCTCAAGGCCCGCGCGGCGCAGGCCCGGTTCCCCTTCCTGTCCTCCAACGTGCGCGAGAAGGACGGACGCCCCCCGGCGTGGCTGGGCAACGACGGCACCACCGTCGTCACCGTGAAGGGCGTGAAGGTGGGCCTGCTGGGCCTGTCCACGCTGTCGACACCGCAGACGACCAACCCGGCGAACGTGGCGGGACTGCGGTTCGAGTCCCTGGCCGACTCCGCGAAGCAGGCCGCGAAGTCGCTGCGCGAGCAGGGCGCGGAGGTGGTGGTCGCCATCGCGCACGCGGGCGGCAAGTGCACGGACGTGTCGAACCCGCGCGACACGTCCGGGTGCGAGCGCGACGACGGCGAAATCTACGCGGTGCTGGAGGCGCTGCCGAAGGGCGCGGTGGACGCGGTGGTGGCGGGCCACACGCACCAGGTCATGGGGCACTTCTTCGGCGACGTGCCGGTCATCGAGACGACGGGGCTCGCGCGCTCCTTTGGCATGGTGGACCTCTTCGTGGATCCGAAGACCCACCGCGTGCTGCCCGAGCGCACGCGCATCAACGCCGCCATCCCGGTGTGCGGCGCCGTGGACGCCACGCTGAAGTCGTGTGATCCGCTGGTGCTGCGGGACGCGAAGGACGTGCGGCTGGTGCCGGCCACGTTCCTGGGCCAACCGGTGACGCCGGATGCCCGCGTGGAGTCGCTGGTGGCCCCCGCGGAGGCGCGCGTGGAGGAGGAGCAGCGCCGCCCGGTGGGCGTGGAGACCCAGGCCCGCATGCCCCTGGTGTACGAGGGCGAGAGCACGCTGGGCAACCTCATCGCGGACTCGATGCGGGAGGCGGCCCGCTCCGACGCGGCGGTGATGAACGCGGGCGGCATCCGGGCGGACCTGCCGCAGGGGCCGCTCACCTTCGGGAAGCTCTACGAAATCCTGCCCTTCGACAACACGCTCGCGGTGCTGGACCTGAGCGCGGACGAGTTGCGCCGCTTCCTGTCGCTGGCCTACGGCGGCCGCAAGGGCGTCTTCGCTGTGTCCGGCCTGGAGGTGACGCTGAGCGCCTGCCCGGGTCCGGAGCGCTTCCAGGGCGTGACGCTGCCGGGAGGCAAGCCGCTGAAGGCGAAGGCGACCTACCGGGTCGCGGTGCCGGACTTCCTGCTGCGCGGCGGTGACGGGGTGGGGTCCCTGACGTCCACGCTGCCACAAGAGCGTATCCACCTGTTGCAGGCGCAGGACCTGCGCGAGGTGCTCACCGCGTACGGCCGCGCCCACGGCAACGCGCTGAAGCCCCCGGCGCTCGGACGCGTGCACCTGGTCAAGGCGGCGGGGCCCTGCGCGGACGCGAAGCCCTGAAATAAGCGCGGCCGGCGTTGGAATTTTTCCCTCCGTGCTGATCCGCTGGGGCTGGATCGCGGCGCAACCCAGCGGAAGATCAGCACATGGCGCCCAGGGCCGAATTTTCGGCCTGGGATCAGTTTCCAACGGAGGGAAACCTCCCTACTCTAGGGCACGCGAGCTCCCTTGCAGGCGCGGCCCCGAGCCAGCGCGAGCAAGTTGGGGCCCGTGCGTGGGAGGGACAGAAGAAATGCTCTACAAAGTGACCCCGATGATGGTCCCCGCCGTGCCCGAGAAGAAAGAGGCACGCGAGCCGGGCCAGCCGCGCAAGCGGCGCAAGTCCTCCGTCTACGACGCTGACGGCCACGAGGTGTTGATCTCGCTGATGTGTCTGAAGTGCAAGACGCTCAAGCCGCTGGCGCAGTTCGGGCTGCGGAAGATGGCGGACGGCGCCATCCGCAACCAGCCGTGGTGCCGGGGCTGCCGCTCGGGCGCGGGCACGAAGAAGCCGAAGAAGGACGAGTCCCAGGCCGCCACCGTCCAGGTGCCCGCCGTCGCCGCCACGGAGCCCGTGCTCCAGGTCGTCGCCGCCGTGCCGCTCGACGCCGCGCCCGTGGCTCCGACGCTCGTCGACGCTCCGGCGGCCGACGCGACGCCCACCACCCTGGTCTGATTCACCGCCCGGGATGATCCGCCCTGCTGGGGCGCGTACTGTTCGCGCCCCGCATGTGACGGATCTGCCCGGAGCCTCTGCTCGCTTCGAGCCTCCAGGCGGGTCTCTTCCCGCCGGGCGATGATCCGCCCAGCCAGCCCGCCTCCTGCTTCAGGACAGCCGCAGGCCCGCCGGCAGTGTGTCGCCGAGCGCCCGGGCTTCGTCCGCCGCTTCCAGGGCCACCACTTCGCGCACCATCCGCACCCAGGTGTCGGAGGCCTTCGCGGCCACCAGCGCCTGGGCCGTGCGCTCGCGCAGCGCCGGATCCAGATCGCGCGTGCGGTCGCCGGTGAGGCGCGCGAGCTGGGCGGCGGCGAAGGGCGCGCCATCCACCTTGCGCAGGTCCAGGGACAGGAGCAGCTCCAGCCACGCCTCCGCCGTCTCCACGTCCACGACCTTGTGGCTGCTGCCGTACAGCGGCACGCGCGCGCCCAGCCGGCCCAGGGCCCACGCCCACGGGCCGCCGGAGCGGGAATCGGCCTTCAGCCGCGCGGCGATCCACCGGCCCACCTCCGCCTTGTCGCCCGGCGCCAGGTGCTCCAGCGAGGCGGCGGTGCGGATCATCTCGTCCAACCCTTCCGGTTGGATGCCCTTCAACTTGCCACCCTGCGTGGGCGCGTCCGGAGGCACGCGCCGGGCCAGGTGCGGCTGGAGGTAGCCGTACAGCTTCTGCTGCTGCGCTTCGGAGAGGCCGCCGGCGATGCGGCGCCACATCACCCAGAACTCCGTCCACACCGACTTGTCCGTGTGGTGCTGCACCAGCCCGTCGAAGAGGCTGAAGGTCTGCTCCGCGCGCCAGCCGTCCAGCGGGTAGCCGAAGCCGGGGCGCAGGCTGAAGCCGGTGAGGCTGTAGAAGACGCGCTCGTGGTCATCCGTGCGGCGGCGCTTGCTCGCGCCCGCATAGAGCGTGCTCCACAGCTCGCGCAGCACCGGCACGCGCCACGTCTCGCGAGGGCCCAGCACCTTCTCCAGCGTGCGCGACAGCTGCTTCACGTCCTTGGGCCCCAGGGGCAGCGGCTTGTTGCCGTAGACGCGCTCCACGTTGTCCTTGGCCTCGGCGAAGCGCGCGGGCATGGACTCGGTGACGGTCAGCTCGTGCGAGCCGCCGGTGCCGCGCAGCTCGAACTCCAGGCGCCAGCGCTCGTCCGCGACGTCCGACACGCAGAACAGCTCCAGCGTGCCAATCTCCGTGAGCGCGGCCTGCAGGTGCACCGGCACGTCGCTGACCTTGCCGGACGCGCCCTTGAGCAGCGTGTGGATGGGCGGCAGCGGCTTCAGGTCCTCCGCCAGCGGCACCAGATCCCCCGGCTTGTCGATGCGGTCGCTCGTCGTGCTGTAGAGCGCGAACTGCACCGGCCGGCCCAGGGTGAGCGTGAAGGGGCGCTCGCCCAGGTCCACCTTCTGGCCCTCCTCGAAGCCGCGAGGAATCAGGCACAGCGTCGGCTGCTCCGAGCTGTCCGGGCCGCGCTGGAGGCCCACGTAGTACGCGCGCGCCGCGCCACCGCCGATGCGCAGGCCGTGCCCGCGCCGCACCAGCCCGTAGTACGCCGCGCCGCGGGCCACCGCGAGCTCCAGCGACTCGTGCTTGAGCAGCGGGATGCGCGGCGCCTGCGGCCACCACGCGGACAGCGCATCCACCAGCCGCGCCGAAATCTGAGGCGAGTTGAAGACGCCGCCGTTGAGCAGGATGGCGTCCGGGCGGGGCAGGGCGCCGTCGTGCGACGGCGTCTCGCCCAGCGCCGTGAAGCCCGCCGCCGCGTGCTGCGCGAGGAAGGCCGCCAGGTGCCGCGTGACGGCCGGGTCCTGCACGTACGGCAGGCCCAGCTCCTGGAGCGCCATGCGCGCCGCGCGCCGGGGCCGGTCCACAGGTGAGGACATGGGGAAGAAGCCGTCCAGCACCAGCGCGTGCGCCTCGTCGCGGCCCAGCTCCGTGGACAGCGTGCCGCCCAGCAGCCGGCTGCCTTCGCCGATGAGCGACACGCCGTACTTCTCCGGCGGCGTGCGCCCCAGCAGCTCTTCCTTCGCGGTGCGAGCGGCCTGGATGGCCTGCGTCCACTGCGTCGCGGACAAGCGCCGGCCGTTCTGGGTGAGCTTCTCCTCCATGCGCCGGGCGAGCGCCGCGTCCATGTTGTCGCCGCCCAACATCAGGTGATCACCGACGGCCAGGCGCCGCAGCATGGGGCCTTCCGGCGACACGCCCGCGTGCACCAGCGTGAAGTCGGTGGTGCCGCCGCCCACGTCCACCACCAGCACCAGCCGCACCTGGGACAGCGTCTGCTCCAGGTCCGAACGGTGGCGCGCGGTGTAGTCGTAGAAGGCCGCCTGCGGCTCCTCCAGCAGCGTGAACTTCTCCAGCCCCGCCTTGCGCGCCGCGCTCACCGTGAGGGCGCGCGCCGCCTCGTCGAACGAAGCGGGGACGGTGATGACCACCTCCTGCTTCGCCAGGGGCTCGTCCGGGTGCGCGAAGTCCCACGCCCGGGCCATGTGCGTGAGCAGCAGGGCGGATGCGTCCACCGGGGACAGCTTCTGCACGTCCGCGGGCGCGCCCCACGGAAGGATGGGCGCGGAGCGGTCCACGCCCGGGTGACACAGCCAGCTCTTCGCGGACGACACGAGCCGGCCGGGCACGCGCGCACCCTGCCAGCGGGCCAGCTCGCCTACGACATATGGGCCGCCGTCGTCACCCCAGGGCAGGCGCAGCGCCTCCGGGGCAAGCTCGTGGCCGGCGGGGACGTAGACGGTGGACGGCAGGAGGGCGCGGGGGGCCACCTCGCCCTGGCGGACGAGCTGGGGCAGGGGGAAGTCCTCGACGGGCGCCCCCGAGCCTTTGCCTGGATCCACGGATGCCACCGCGCAATGGGTGGTGCCCAGGTCGATGCCGACGATTCGCATACGCCTCCGGTGTGCGGGGCCCCTTCTACTCCTTCATGCGCACGTTGAGCTCCAGCTTCCAGCGCCCGGATCCGTTCTTCTCCAGGCACCGCAGCTCCAGCGTGCCCACCTCCGTCACCGCCGCCTGGAGGTTCACCGGCGTCAAATCGCCAAAGGGCGTGGGCTGTCCGGGCAGCGACGTCTCTAGGGGCGCCACCTCCTCCAGCCCTCCGGACGCCAGCTCCGACTCCACGTCCTCCACCATCTCGCCCACGCGGTCATCGCGCCGCACGGACGACGCGAAGAAGCGGAAGCTGGTGGGCTCGCCGGTGACGAGTCCGAACTCCTGCGGTGGCACGTCCGCCTGCGTCCCTTCCTCCATGCCGAAGGGCGCCACGCACAGCGCCTTCACAGGAGGCTCCATGCCCGGCACCGCCGGCATCGCCGTCTCCACGCCCACGTAGTAGGCGCGCGCCGTGCCGCCGCGGATGCGCAGGCCATGCCCCTGACGCACCCAGCCGTAGTACGCCGCGCCGCGGGCCACCGCGAGGTCCAGGTCCGCGCCCTCCAGCTCCTTCGCCGGGGGCGCCCCTTCCGCCGCGAGCCACTGGTTGAGGACCTCCATCACGCGGCCCTTCAGCGGCCCGGCCTTGAAGACGCCGCCGTTGAAGAGCACAGCGGTGGGGTGCAGGAAGGCCTTGCCCGCCACGTCCACCGGCGAGTCCGAGCTGGCCGCCAGCGCCTGCGCCTGCCGGGTGAGGAAGGCCGCCAGGTGCTTCGTCACCGCCGGATCCTGCGCGTACGGCAGCGCCATCTGCGCAAGGCCCGTGCGGCGCGCGGTGCGCGGAAGGTCCGCCACCTCCGTCACCGGGAAGAAGCCGTCGGTGAGGACGCGGTCCAGCTCCTCGCGCGTCAGCTCCGTGCGCAGCGTGCCGCCGATGAGCGACGAGCCCCGGCCCGGAATGGCGATGGGCACCCGCTCCACGGACGGATCCGCGTAGAGCGTCTCCTTCGCCTGCCGGCATCCATAGGTGAGGCCGTTGAACTGCCACGCGTCCAGCTTGCGCCCGTCCGCCGCCATCCGCTGGTTGAGCGTGTGCGCCAGGGCGAGGTCCATGTTGTCGCCGCCCAGGAGGATGTGGTCGCCCACCGCCACGCGCAGCAGCTCCAGGTCGCCCTCGCGGTCCTTCACGGTGATGACGGAGAAGTCGGAAGTGCCGCCGCCCACGTCCACCACGAGGATGACTTCCCCGGGCTGCACCTGCCTGCGGAAGTTCTCCCCCATCGCCTCCAGCCACGCGTACAGCGCGGCCTGGGGCTCCTCGAGCAGGGTGATGTGCTCGAGGCCCGCCGCCTTCGCGGCCTCCAGCGTCAGGTCGCGCGCCGCCGCGTCGAATGAAGCGGGGACGGTGACGATGACCTCCTGCTTCGACAGCGCGTTGCCGGACTCCTCCTGCGCGCGGGCGAAGGTCTGGTCCCACGCCTCCTTCAGGTGGCGCAGGTAGCGCGCGGACGCATCCAGCGGCGACACGCGCTGAACCTCCGGCGGAGCCTGCCAGGGCAAGAGCGCCGAGCGCCGGTCCACGCCCGGATGCGACAGCCAGCTCTTCGCGGACGACACCAGCCGCGTGGGCACCTTCGCCCCGTGCGAGCGCGCGAAGTCACCCACGATGACGCCCGGCTCCGGGCTCCACGGCAGCGCGAGACTGCCCTCCGGGAACTCCTGCGCGCTGGGGAGGTAGAGGAAGGAGGGCAGCAGCGGGCGCGCTTCCACGGTGCCGGGCGCCGTCACCTGGGGCACGGGCAGCATGGACTGCGAGGGGCCGCGCGGCTTGCCGTCCTCGAGGTTGAAGTAGGACACCGCGGAGTGCGTGGTGCCCAGGTCGATGCCGATTGCGTATCGGGCCATATCGGTCAGGAACCCCGGGAAGGGGCCTTGTGGTTCCTCGAAGGGAAGGGGACTTCGGAGGATGCGCCGCCTGCTTCTCAGGCGGGCATCAGGCCAGCTCGACTTCCGCCGGCGCCAGCACTCGCGGCTCCATGGCGGGGCTGACCGTCGGGAACTTCACCTCCGTGGTCACCCAGCCGTGGTGCCGGAGCGTGCCACCATAAGGAGGTTCACCGGCGACGTTGCCGGTGAGCCGGATGCGCTGCGCGTCGAAGCCCGGCGGCACCGTCACCTTGTCGCCCTCGCCCTGCGGCAGCACCGGCTGGAGCGTCAGGTACTGGTGCACCACCTTGCGGCAGCCCTCGTGGACGATGCGGGCCGCCGCGCCCACGTCCGCGTCCGGGAAGGCCGCGACGTTCTCCTGCACGAAGTCCAGGAAGCGGCCCTCGCGCTGGAGCATGGCCAGGAGCGACAGGGCGCTGGCGTGCTCGCGCTCGGGGGGCAGGGGCGCCGGAGCGACGGGCGCCTGGACGACGGGCGTCTTCACCGGCGGTGGGGCCTGCGTGTCCCCGGACGGAAGCTCCTTGAGCTGGCCGGCGTCATAGGCGCGGCTGGTCGGCAGCACGGCCTGCGCGAATTCGCGGGACACGAGGCAGCGCCAGAAGCACAGCCAGGCGAGCCAGAAGCGGGCGAAGAACGACAGGGAGGCGGACGGGTCGGTCATCGGCCCCGGATAACAAAGCCGGAAGCCTTTGCAATTCGCCAATGGCCTGAAATGCAAAGGGCCTCACGGTTTCCCGTGAGGCCCTTTGTTCTTCAGAGTGGAGGTGGACGGGATCGAACCGACGACCTTCGCATTGCGAACGCGACGCTCTCCCAACTGAGCTACACCCCCACATGGGGACTGCTGGCTGCCTGCTGCGCCTCGCGGGCGTTGGGTCCCGAGAAGTGAGTGGGCTAGTACCGGAGCCTCACCTTGCTGTCAAGCAGCTCGTTTTCGGCACCAACCCTGCGATTGACGTGCCGCACTGTGGATGCCATAAAAACCCCCTTCCAGTACCGCATCCTTCCCGGCCATTCCGGGCACCTTCTGGTTCATGTCCACCTCCCCATCGAAGACGTTGAGCCCCACCGAGCTCGCGAAGCTTGAGCACTCGTTCGCTTCCGATCCCTCGTCGGATGCGTACAAGCCCCTGGCGGAGGCGTACCTCGACCTGGGTCGCTTCATGGAAGCGATGGTCGTCTGCAAGAAGGGCGTCAAGGCGCACCCGACCGCGGCCGATCCCCGCATCCTCCTGGCCCGCGTCTACGCGGCGCAGAACAAAGATAAGAAGGCGCTTGAGGAAGTGATGGGCGCCCTCCAGGTGCAGCCGGAGGACAAGGCCGCCCTGCGCATGGCGGGCGTGCTGCAGATCAAGAGCGGCGAGGCCGACACCGGCCGCGGCAATCTGCTCAAGGCCTACCAGGCGGACCCCGGCGATCCGGAGACCGTCACGCTCCTCCAGCAGTACAAGGTGGAGATCCCCCGCCCCGTGGCGCCCACCCCGGTGCTCGCGCCCGTGGCCGCGCCGCCCCCGGCCGCCGCTGAAGCGCCCGCCGCGGCGACCGTCCCCGTGACGGCCCCGCCCGCCGCCGCTGAAGCGCCCGCCGCCACGTCCGCGGGCCGCATCAACGCCCCGTCCCAGCAGGCGGCCCGCACGGCGCGCCCGTCGGATTCCACCTCGCGCCCCACCCAGCGCCGTCCGCAGGTGGTGGTGGAAGAGGTCGAGGACGACGACGACGAGCCGGCGTCGCGCCGCAAGAACCCGCCCAAGAGCAACGGCAGCAAGATGCTGTCGATGGTCCTGCTCATCCTCATCCCGCTGTTCGCGGGTGGATACGGCTTCTACTCGGCGCAGGCCAAGAAGCGCGGCCGCGAGCTCAAGAAGAACCTGGACGTCGCCACCGAGCAGCTCAAGCACGACTCGTTCGCCAGCTACAAGAAGGCGTGCGAGGCGGCGGACCTGGCCCTGGAGGTGGACGCCGACTCCACCGCGGCCCACGGTTATCTGGCGTACGCGTACGCCATCCGCTGGGGTGAGCACGGCGGCGGCGACGACGCGCGCCGGCAGGCCGAGGAGCACCTGGCGGCGGCCCAGAAGGGCAAGGAGCTGTCCAGCCACCTCATCGCCGCTCAGGCGCTGATCAAGACGTACAGCGGTGACGGCAAGGGCGCGCTGGCCTCGCTGGAGACGCAGGTCAAGGAGCTCAACGACCAGAACAAGGCGTCCTCGCTCCTGTACCTCACGCTGGGCCTCATCCAGATGAACGCGGGTGACCTGGAGCGCGCGCGCGACAGCCTGGAGCGCGCGCAGGCGCTGGCTCCGGATGATCCGCGCGTCTACGCGGGCCTGGGCGCGGTGTACCGCCGGCTGGGCCAGGACAACACCGCCTGGAAGAACTACGACTTCGCCCTGCGCTACGAGAAGGACCACCCGGAGTCGCTGCTGGGCCGCTCTCTGCTGATGCTGGAGCAGGACGCGCCGAACTACGCGGTGGCCAGCCGGGACATCAAGAAGCTGCTGGAGGCGGAGCCCCCGCCCAGCCCGCGTCAGCTCGCCACCGCGCAGCTCGCGCGCTCGCTGCTCATCGCCCGCGTGGCGCTGGCCATGCCCACGCTCAAGCCGGACCAGCAGCAGCTGCTGACCGAGGCCACGGGCGTGCCGGCGGAGCCCGCCAAGGCGAAGCAGGAGGTCACGAAGGCGGAGGAGACCGGCTTCGCGCTCGACAAGCAGAACCCGGAGCTCAACCTCATCAAGGGCCGCCGCCTGCTGGCGGAGGGCAACTTCGACGCGGCCGCCGAGGAGATCCGCAAGGCCGTCCGCGCGGACGGCAGCCGCGCGCAGTTCCACGTCGAGCTGGCCAAGGCCCTCATGGGCAAGCCGGGCGGTGAGAAGGAGGCCTCCGAGGCGCTCGTCACCGCGCTCAAGACGATGGGCGACAGCCCCAAGCTGGTGGTGATGCTGGGCAACGCCTACCGCCGCCAGAACAAGCTGGAGGACGCGCTCGCGCAGTACCAGCGCGCGGTGAAGGACCCCAAGGCGAAGAACCCGGAGGCCCGGCTCGCCATGGGCGCCATCTACCGGGAGCGCTCGGAGTGGGACAAGTCGAAGGAGCAGTTGGAGAAGGCCAGCCAGGAGTTCTTCGGCCAGCCGGACCGCGTCGCCAACGCGCTCACGGAGCTGGGCCGCGTCTACCAGGGCAAGGGCGACGCCGCGAAGGCGGACGAGACCTACCAGCGCGCGCTGCAGGCCGACGAGAACTACTCGCCGACCTACTACTTCTACGCGCAGCTGCTCTCCAAGGACGCCAAGCAGTCGGGCAAGGTCAAGACGCTGGCGGCCGAGTACGTGCGGCGCGAGCCCAAGGGCGAGTACCTCGCCGACGCGCAGCGGCTCGCGGGGAACTGAACCCCCGCCTCCCGCTGTCCCCCACGCCGCGAGGCCCCTTCCCGGGCTTCGCGGCGTTTCGTTTTTGACGGGGGGCGACAAGGCAGGCTGATGTGGCGGGGAGCCCCAGCCTTGCCACCCCTCCCAGGTGACGGTATGGGAGGGTCCACCCCACACCCCCTTGACCGGTAGCCGGGAGCGACCGCGGTCCAGGGACTACCTGCTGGAGTCCGCTTGAGCGCGCGTGCCCTGTCCCAGTCGTCCACCGCGTCCGACCTGATCTCCCTCACCAAGCCGAGGCTGTCGTCGCTGGTGCTCATCACCGCGGCGGGTGGCATGTTCATGGCTCCGGGGCACTTCACGCCGGTGCGGACGCTGGTGACGCTGTTGGCCACGGCGGGCACGGTGGGCGCGGCGAACGCGTTCAACTGCTACTGGGAGCGCCACAGCGACCAGTTCATGGCGCGCACGCGCAACCGGCCGCTGCCCGCCGGGCGCATGGACCCCAACACGGCGCTGTGGTTCGGCCTGTCGCTGGCGGCGGTGTCGCTGCCCGCGCTGGTGCTGGGCGCCAACCTGCTCACCGGCGTGCTGGGGCTCGTCGCGCTGCTCAGCTACGTGCTGGCGTACACGCCGCTCAAGGCCCGCACGTCCGCGGCGATGCTGGTGGGTGCGATTCCCGGCGCGCTGCCGCCGCTCATGGGCTGGACGGCGGTGACGGACCAGGTGGACGCGGGCGGCTTCGCGCTGTTCGCCATCATGTTCCTCTGGCAGATGCCGCACTTCATCGCCATCGCGCTGTTCCGCAAGGACGAGTACGCCGCCGCGGGCCTCAAGTCCGTTCCGCTGGAGCGCGGGGACGAGTCCAGCCGCGCGCAGGTGGTGCTCTACCTGGTGGCGCTGGTGCCCATGACGCTGTTGCCGTTCCAGCTGCACATCGCGGGCACGTGGTACCTGGCCGCGGCGGTGGTGCTGGGCCTGGGCTTCCTGGGCCTGGGGGCGTGGGGCTTCTTCAAGCACCTGGGAAAGCCCTGGGCGCGCCAGACGTTCCTGTATTCGCTCGTGTATCTCACCGGCCTGTTCGCCGTGATGGCGCTGGACCGCATCCCCCGCGGCTAGCACTCCCTCGCTGCGTCCGGGTGCGAGGCCGCCTTTCGCATGCCTGACACCTCCGTTCCAACCCCGCCCCCGCCGCTGCTGCGCATCGAGGGGCTCACGCGCCGCTTCAGCGAGCGCACCGCCGTGGACGGGCTGTCGCTGTCCGTGCAGCCGGGCGAAATCCTGGGCCTCCTGGGGCCCAACGGCGCCGGCAAATCCACCACCTTCCAGCTGCTCGCGGGCCTGCTCTCGCCGGACGCGGGCCAGGTGCACTTCGCCGGCAAGGTGCTGTCCCTGAGCGACCCGGCGTTGCGGCGCCAGATGGGCATCATCTTCCAGAAGAGCAGCCTGGATGACCTGCTCACCGCCCGGGAGAACCTGCTCTTGGGCGCGCGCCTGTACGGCCTCACGGGCGCGGACGCGAAGGCGCGCGTGGAGACGATGCTGTCGCTCATCGGCCTGAAGGACCGGGGCGATGAGAAGGTGGGCACCTGGTCGGGCGGCATGCGTCGGCGGCTGGAGCTGGCTCGGGCGCTGGTGCACCAGCCGCGCGTGGTGCTGATGGATGAGCCCACGCAGGGCCTGGACGAGGCGGCCTTCCGCACCTTCTGGACGCACCTCAAGCGGCTGCGCGACGCGCAGGGCGTCACGGTGCTGCTCACCACGCACCGCGCGGATGAGGCGGAAGGGTGCGACCGGCTGGCGGTGCTGGACGCCGGGAAGCTGGTGGCGTGCGACACGCCCCGGGCGCTCGCCTCGCGCATGGGCGGGGACATCCTCACGCTGGAGGGCCCGGAGCCGGAGGCGCTGGCCGCGCAGGTGACGGAGCGGCTGGGACTTGGGGCGACGGTGGTGGAGGGGCGGGTGCAGGTGGAGGCTTCGCAGGGACACGCGCTGGTACCGCGGCTGGTGGAGGCCTTCCCCCCGGGACGGTTCGCCTCCGTGTCGCTGCGCCGGCCCACGCTGGCGGACGTGTTCCTCCAGCTCACCGGGAAGGCCCTGGGGGCGGATGCTCCCTCGCCCACGCCCGCGCCGAGGAAACGCCGATGAGCGCCGACATCCCCGTGCCTGTTCCGTCCTCCTCGCTGGACGCGCCCGCAGCCCCGGTCCACCGCCGGGAGCCAGGGACGCTGGCGCTCCAGTGGGCCACCGTGTGGGTGCTGCTCTCGCGCGACGTGGTGCGCTTCTTCCGGCAGCCCAGCCGGGTGGTGGGCGCGCTGGCGCAGCCCATCCTGTTCTGGTTCGTCATCGGCTCCGGGTTCGCGGGCTCGTTCCGCGTGGAGGGCGCGCAGGGGCTGGGCTACCAGCAGTTCTTCTTCCCGGGCGTCGTCACCATGGTGGTGCTCTTCAGCGCCATCTTCGCCACCATCACCGTCATCGAGGACCGCAAGGAGGGCTTCCTCCAGGCGGTGCTGGCGGGGCCGGGCTCGCGGCTGGCGGTGGTGCTGGGCAAGGCGCTGGGGTCGTCCACCATCGCGCTGATGCAGGCGTCGCTGTTCCTGCTCTTCGCGCCGCTGGCGGGCGTGGACGTGAAGGCGGTGGACTACCCGCTGCTCGCGGCGGTGATGGTTCTGTCCGCGCTGGCGCTCACCGGCATGGGCATGGCGCTCGCGTGGTGGGTGAAGTCGAGCGCGGGCTACCACGCGGTGATGAGCCTGGTGATGTTGCCCATGTGGGTGCTCTCCGGGGCCATGTTCCCGGTGAAGGGCGCGGGGCCGGTGATGTCATGGGTGATGACGCTCAACCCGATGCGCTTCTCCGTGGAGGGCGTGCGCCGCGCGCTGTACGGGGCGCAGGCGTCGCTGGCGGTGGGCTCGCAGGGTGGGGCGACGGTGGGGTGGGAGGTGCCCGCGCTGCTGGCGTTCGCGGCGGTGTTCGTCGGGCTGGCCGCGTTCAGCGTGAGCCGCCGCGAGTAGCCGTGCGCCGTGTGTCGATGGACTTGCCCGGTGCCTTCCACTACGACGGCGGGCACCGCATCACGAAATATCCTCCAGAGGAGACCGCCTCATGAAGCTGCGTCTGCTTGGCTTGTCGATGGTCGGTGTCGCGGGGCTGCTGGCCCTGCCCGCGTGCAAGAAGGAGGAGGCGCCCACGCCCCCCGCCGAGCGTCCGACGGCTCCCACGCAGCAGGCCGTGCCTCCGGCTCCCACGGCGGGCGCGGGGACGGGCGAGGCGGCGGCTCCGGCGGCGCCCGCGGGCAACGGCGTGGTGAAGGGCACGGTGTCGTTCACCGGCACGCCTCCGGTGATGGCGGACCTGGCGCCCAGCGTCGACCCCGCGTGTGACGGACGGCCGGAGAAGGAGCAGTCCGTGCTGGTGAAGGACGGCAAGCTCCAGAACGTGCTCGTGCGCGTGAAGGGGCCGGTCGCGGGTGCGCCCGCGGCGCCGTCCACGCCGGTGGAGGTGGACCAGTCGAAGTGCACCTACGTGCCGCGCGTGCAGGGTGCGGTGGCGGGCCAGCAGGTGGTGTTCAAGAACAGCGACGGCACGCTGCACAACGTGCGCGGCGTCGTTGGCACCAAGCCCCTGTTCAACGTGGCGCAGCCGCCCTCGGGCGCGCCGGTGCAGAAGCCGATGCCCTCGGACGCGGAGGTGCTGCGCCTCAAGTGCGACGTGCACCCGTGGATGACGGCCTACGTGGTGAGCAACCCCAACCCGTACTTCACCACCACCGGCGCGGACGGTTCCTTCTCGCTGACGGGCCTGCCCGCGGGCACGTACACGCTGGAGGCGTGGCACGAGACGCTGGGCACGAAGACGGCGGAAGTCACCGTGAAGGACGGCGCGCCCGCGGAGGCGACGTTCTCCTTCGCCGCGACGGACGCGCAGGCGAAGCAGTAGGCCCCAAGGGGAGGGGGCTGCTCGCGCGGCCCCTGCACCCTGAGGGTGGCTTCGCGACGGAGCCTCCCTTGCTCCCCTTGCATGGGGGCACGCGGACCGCGCGCTGGTCGCCGCCGCTAGGCCAGCGTGCTCGACACTGGACCCGGCGGCCCGGCCTTGCGCACCGTGAAGCCCACGCGCGCGCCTCCGGTGGGCCGGTTCTCCGCGAAGGTCTCTCCGCCGTGGGCCTTGGCGATTCGCTGCACCAGCGCGAGCCCCAGCCCCAGAGAGCCGGCCTCGCGCGCCTCTCCGCCTCGGTCCTTCCGGTAGAACGGCTGGAAGATGCGCTTCTCCTCGCCAGGCAGCAGGCCCGGGCCCCGGTCCTCCACGCTGAAGGACAGGTGCTCCTTCCCGTGCTCCTGGATGCGCAGCGCCTCCACGCCCACGCCGTGCTTGCGCGCGTTGTCGAGCAGGTTCACCAGCGCCCTGCCCAGCAGCGTCGCGTCCGCCATCAGCGCCACGTCGTCCGTCTCTGGCTGGAGCAGCGTCGCGGACAGCCCCACGCGCTCCAGCGCCTGCGCAGCGAGCACGCCCGCCTCCAGCGCCTTGGGCGTGAGCTGTCCGAAGTCCAGGCGCGAGCTGGCGAGCAGCTCGCCCACCAGCGCGTCCAGCTCCACGACCTCGCGGTCCACCTGGTCCAACGTGCGCGGGTTGCCGCCGCCATCGCGCAGCAGCTCCGTCAGCACCCGCAGCCGCGCCAGCGGCGTGCGCAGCTCGTGCGACACCGCCGCCAGCAGCTCGCGCTGATCCGCCATCTGCTTCTCGATGCGCGCCGCCATGTCGTTGAAGGACTCGGCGAGCACCGCGAACTCGCCGGTGGTGTGGCGGTCCAGGCTCGCCCGAGCACCCAGGCGGCCCTCGCCCAACTCCTGCGTGGCCTTCACCAGCGTGTCCACCGGCCGCGCCAGCCGGAACGAGATGCCGCCCGCCGCCGTCCACAGCACCAGCACCGCGATGCCCAGCGGCAGCACGGCGCGCCAGGGGCCCCGCGAGCGGGTCTGCAGGTAGCAGGCCTGCAACGACCCCAGCTGCGTGTCCTGCCGCATCACCGGGAGGGTCGCGTCCGGCTTCGAGCACGGGGAGCCGCCTGTCGCCACCACCGCGCCGGACAGGTCCGTCAGCACGACGTCCACGTCCAGGTCGTCGGAGATGCTCCGCATCAGGGCGTCGCGTTCGGCGGGCGCGTCCCACACCTCCGCGAACTGGTGGCCCACGAACGCGCGGATGCGATCCGTCTCCTGCCGCCAGCTGTTGCCGCCCGTCAGGTTCATCACCCACGACACCACGAGCACCGTCACCAGGATGGTGAGCCCGAACATGACGAACAGCCGCCGCCGCAGCCGCGCCTGTACGTACGAGCCCAGCCGGCCCAGGTGGAACATGCGCCGGCGGCGGGCATGGGCCTGGGCGTGGCGGCCGAACCTCCGGTGCAGCTCCGGCCCGCAGTCCTCCCGCTTGGGAGGCCAGTGGTGATGGCCCCAGCCCATCAGGCGCCCTCCTTGGCGAACACGTAGCCCACGCCGCGCACCGTCTTGATGAGGCGCGTGCCCACGTCCCCCAGCTTCTGGCGCAGGTGGGAGATGTGCACGTCCACCGTGCGCTCGCTCACCACCGTGTCGCTGCGGCCCGCCTCGCCCAGCAGCGCGTCGCGGGGAATCACCCGGCCCGCCCTGCGCACCAGCGCGAGCAGCAGGTCGAACTCCAGGCCCGTCAGCTCCACCGCGCGCCCCTCCACCTTTACCTCGCGCCCGGACACGTCGATGGAGACCCCGCTCGACTCGAGCCGGTCCGCCACCGCCGCCGGCTGCGCCCGCCGCAGCACCGCGCGCAGGCGGGCGAGCAGCTCGCGCGGGCCGAAGGGCTTGGGCAGGTAGTCGTCCGCGCCCAGCTCCAGGCCCACCACGCGGTCCGTCTCGTCGCCCTTGGCGGTGAGCATCAGCACCGGGATGCGGCTCTTTGCCCGGATGCGCTTGCACACCTCCAGGCCGTCCATGCCCGGCATCATCACGTCCAGCAGCACGGCGTCGTAGGCGTTGGCCTCCAGCGCGGCCAGCCCGCGGCCACCGTCGGGCGCGTGGCTGACGGTGATGCCGTTCTGCCCGAGGTACTCCGCGAGCAACTCGAACATCCGGGTGTCGTCATCGATGAGCAGGACGCGGGTGGGCATGGGCGGGGCGAATCCTAACGCGCTCCCGGTGCGTCAGCGGGGCCCGGTGCGCCCTGGGGCCTGGGGGCATGCCAGTCCCAGTAGGGCGGCATCCCGTTGCGGTAGGCGGGGCCGCCCCAGTCACCCCGGTGGCAGGAGGAGCGGTGGTGGCGGGCGAGGCTCGCGAAGCCGGAGGCATAGCCTCCGATGGCACCCGCGGCGAGGAGGACGACGAGCAGACGGTGGCGCATGGGCAATCTCCAGGAAGGGGACAGGGAAGGGTGGTTTCAGACGAAGGACGCGGGGCCGTCATCGTTGTGGGGGCGGCCACCCCACCGGCCGTACCCGCCGCAGCGCCGCCCGTGCCAGCCCCGGCCCTCGCCGCGCCATCCGTAGCCCCAGCCGTGCTCGATGATGTCCGCGAGCTCGCGGCGCTGGTTGGGCTCCAGCGCCTCGTGCACCTGGGACAGGGCGTCCTGCACGGCGTTGCGCAGCGTCTCCAGCGCCACGTCGTGGCGGGTGAACAGCTCGCGCAGCATGGCGCCGTCGAAGTGCTCCCCGCGCAGCGAGCCCGCGAGCGACGTGCGGCTGGGGCCCCACTGGTCCTTCACCTTGGCGAAGGCCTCGCGCACGTTCTCCACGGCCTTCACGATGACCTTCTCCTGGCCGGGGGACGTCTCCAGCCGCTCGAAGAGCCAGCGCAGCCGGGGGCGCATGCCAAACCGGCCTCCGCGGCCGTGGTGGTGGTGGCCGTAGCGCCCCCGGCGCAGGGTGGCGAAGAGGCCGGCGAGGCAGGCAGTACCGAAGATGAATCCGAACATGGTCTTGGCTCCAGGAAGCAGGCGAGCGCCGGATCGGCGGGCCCGTGTCGTTTCTGACGGAGCTCAAGGTAGAGGGCGGGTGTGAAGCCCACGCCCGGCGGCGGTGAAGAAGTGTGAAGGGCTTTCGGAGGGGTGTCCGGAATGCCCGGCGGGGCATGGGATGTTCCAATGCCGGGCCTCGACCGCATCCGATGTGTCGGATGAAGGACGACTTTCAGCAAGATTCCACCCTCTGGAGTGGTGTTCGGGCTGGAAGTGGGTAGAGTGCCCGGCGTGCCGGGGCGGTGTTCGTTTCGGCACCGGTGGAAGGCGCGAGCCTCTCACCTGTTCAGAGCAGAGAAAGAGAAGAGACTCACAATGGCTTCTGGTACCGTGAAGTGGTTCAACGACGCGAAGGGCTTTGGTTTCATCGCGCAGGACAATGGCGAAGACGTTTTCTGCCACCACACTGCGATCAACATGGATGGCTTCCGCACCCTGGCCGAGGGCCAGAAGGTGGAGTTCGAAGTCACCAAGGGCCCCAAGGGCCTGCAGGCGCAGAACGTTCGCGCCGCGAGCTGAACGGGCTAAGCCCTCGACTCATCCCTTGAGATGAGTCCTCGAAGCCCAGTCTCCCCAAGGAGGCTGGGCTTTCGTCTTTCCGGACGCAGGGCAGGCGGGCGACCACCGCGACGCGGTCCGCCACGGTCCGGGGTCTTCCCTACCTTCTCCCAGGAGGAGCGCGGCGCCGGACGCCGCCCCCCAAGGAGAGGCGAACATGGGCGACACCAGCGTGAAGAAGGTCGAAAGCCGCCATTCCCCCAAGGGGGAGATGGGCCAGAAGTACCTCGCATCCGGCGTCCGTGTGGCCATGCGGCTGTGGGAGGACGAGCCGCCCGCGGAGGCCAAGCCCGCCAGCACGCGCGACTACGAGACCGTGGGCTTCGTGCTCAAGGGCCGCGCGGAGCTGCACCTGGAGGGGCAGATCATCCTGCTGAACCCCGGCGACTCCTGGCTCGTGCCGCGCGGGGCCAGCCACACCTACAAGGTCCTGGAGACCTTCTCCGCCGTGGAGGCCACGAGCCCCGTCTCCTCAGCGCACGGCCGCGACGAGCACGAGGCCCCGAAGGGCGCCAAGGCCTGACGTGAGCGGATGTGAAGGCGCGGGGCTTTCCGGAAGGGAGGCCCCGCTCCTGTCAGCCCCACGGGCAGGCTCCGTCCGGGGGGCGCATGAGAATCCTGTCCGTCGAAGAGAAGCCCCTTCATGAGTGGTGGTACCTGAACGCGTCGCCGCGCGGAGGCACCCGTGCGGAACGGCTCCCCTTGCTGGGCGGCCAGGTGGACGCGCTTCCCAAGGACCTGGACGCGGTCATCGCGCTCTCGGACCTCCAGGGGATGGCGCCGCATGCCGTGAAGGGCGGGGCGGCGGCGCTCCTGGGAGAGGTCGTGGCCGACGAGCTGGCGATGATGTGCAAGGCGGGCGCCCTCCCTCCCGCGAACCGCACCGGCATCATCCTGGCGGGAGACCTCTTCTCCAACGACACCGCGGACGAACGAGGCGCATCCGGCGACGTGCGGAGCGTCTGGACTGCCTTCGCCAGGTACTTCCGTTGGGTCGTCGGCGTGGCGGGAAATCACGACACGTTCGGCGGTGCCGGGGAGCGCGAGCGCTTCTTCCGCCAACCCAGGCAGAAGCTGCTGGATGGCGAAGTCGTCACGCAGGACGGACTTCCGGTGGGCGGGGTGAGCTACATCATCGGTCGCCCGGACAAGCTCAACCGGCGCGAGCAATCCGCCCAGCTGGAACGGATTGAAGAGGTGCTGCTCCAGGAGCCGCAGGTGCTCGTCCTCCACGAGGGCCCGGACGCCCCGGGAACGGGGCTGCGAGGCAACGCCATCATCCGGGAGGCGGTGGAGCCCTGGAGCAGGCTCCTCGTCATCTGCGGCCACTGTCATTGGGACGTGCCGCTCGTCACGCTCGCGAGCGGGACCCAGGTCCTCAACGTGGATGCGCGCGCGGTGATTCTCAGGCGTGCCGGGGCTTGATGGGAGCGCGCGTCCTGCGCCCCCAGAAGACGAAGAGCGACAGCGCGACCAGGAAGAAGTTGAAGGGCGTGTTCGCCGCCTCGCCGCGAGAGAAGTGGAAGACGATGGCGCTGACCTGGAGCAACGCGCAGCCCAGGGCCGCGAGGACCGTCAGGCCCGGTTTCACCCGCGTGAGCGAGGGCAGTACGACGCCCAGCCCGCCCGCCAGATCAACCGCGACGATGAAGTACAGGAACGCAGGCGACACCTGGCCTGCCCACGGAATCATCGCGGCGAGCTCCGGCAGGGGCGTGAGCGCCTTCCAGATGCCCGAGCCGACGAAGGTGACACCCAAGAGCGCCTGGACGACCCACAAGCCCACGTGAAGGGCCTTGGACGGCTTCGCTGAAACGCCAACGGGAGGGGAGAGCGTATCCATACGTGGCTCCGTGGTTACTTCCGTGTGCCTGGTTACGGATGATGACCACATCTCTCTGGCATACCGTGCGGCGGCCGGACAAGGAGGCACATTGAAGTCACCAGGGTACGGAAAGATGACCGGGCGCTACGACGACGACTGCGTCGCGACGCGCGAAATCCTGAGCCTCGTCGGGGACAAGTGGAGCGTGATGGTCATCGTCAACCTGGGCGAAGGCCCCGTGCGCTTCAGCGAGCTCAAGCGCGCCATCGAGGGCATCTCCCAGCGCATGCTGACGCTCACGCTGCGCAACCTGGAGCGGGACGGGCTGTTGATTCGCACCGTGCACCCGACGACGCCGCCGAGCGTGGACTACGCGCTCACGAAGCTGGGGCGCACGCTGCTCGAACCGGTGTCCGTGCTCGCGATGTGGGCGCAGCAACACCGGCCGGAGATTGAACGCGCCCGCGAGCATTTCGCACGCACCGCCAGGGCGAAGTGAGTGGCGTCGCGTTCCGTGCTGACGCAGCCGCTTGCTGAGGTGACGCGGCGCCAGGGCCGGCCCCAGGCTCTCTAGAGGCGAGCGCAGCGTGGCATCCGATTTGCGTAGGGATTGGGCGTTCCCCTTCGCACCGGAAAAGCGCTCATGACCTCCAAGACGCCTTTCACCCAGGGTATCCTCATCTGCCCGACGACGCACATTGACTGGGATTGGGTCTACACGTTCGACCAGTACTACGCCTCCAACGGCCAGGCGACCGGCTCCAGCTCCGGACGCGACACGGTCCAGAACATCTTCAACGCCGCGGTGTCGCTCTTCTCCAGGCGGATCGGCTTCACCTTCTCCGTGACGGAGGTGGGCTTCCTGCAACGCTATGCGCGCGACAACCCGGCAGGCATCACGGCCCTCGCGGCGGCGGGTGACGACTTCTGCCTGATGGGCGGCGGCATCACGTCGCCGGACAACCTCGTCTGCGCGGGCGAGCTCTTCATCCGCAACTACCTGGTGGGACGCACCTGGGCGAAGCAGGCCGGGCTCGAGGCCAACCTGTATGACTCGGCGTGGCTCCCGGATGACTTCGGGCATGACCCCCAGCTGCCGGTGGTGCTGAACGCCATGGGCCTCACCACGGCCGGGCTCTCCCGCGTGCCCGGCTCGCCCCAGGGGTCGCCGGGGGCCGCGCCCATCGACCCCGTGGGCCCCTCCATCGCGTCGCAGTTGAACACCCACGGCCTGGTCTTCCACTGGCAGGCAGGGGACGGCTCCCGCATCACCACGCTCTTCATGCCCAACACCTACGGCACGGTGGGCTACCTGGACGCGGACGACATCTCCAGCAATGCCCAGACGGTGAACCAGTTCGTCAACCAGTACTCCTCGGGGTGGCCCAACGGCCTCCGCTTCATTCCCGTGGGCATCGACTTCGCCACGCCCTCCGTCACCTCCCCGTCAGGCGAGGTGTTGAGCTGGTTGAACGTGACCCACGGCTACAACACCAGCAATGGCAACAGCAATGGCGTCAAGGGAACCACGGGGACGTTCAAGACATACATGGACGCCGTCCTGCAAAGCGGCGCCTCGCTCCCCGTGAACGCACCGCTCAACGCGCAGAACTACTGGACGGGTTACTTCGCCAGCCGCCCCGCGCTGAAGCGGAACCAGTACGCGGCGGTGCGCGCGCTGATGTCCGCGGAGGTCATCGGCGCGCTGCTTCGCACCAGCAGCAGCTACGCCACCTCTTCGCTGGACGCGTTCGACTCCACCGTCTGGAATGGCTGGGAGGTCCTGGCCCCCAGCTCCCATCACGACTTCGTGACGGGCACGTCTCCGGACAACGTGTATTACGGCGAGCAGCTGCCGCTGAGCCGGCAGGGCGTCTCGGTGGCGAGGGCCGCCCTGGACCAGGGGATGGAGCTGCTCGCGCAGGGCATCTCCGCGAAGCCTCAGTCCCAGGAGCTCCCTGTCGTCGTGTGCAACACGCTCGGGTTCGAGCGGGTCCACGGGCTGCTGGCGGAGCTGACCCCTCCACCGGCGGACCTCCGCTTCCACGCCGTGAAGAGCGTGCGGACCCGTGACGGCTTGCTGCCCATCCAGCGGGCCGCGAATGGGAACCTCCTCTTCATGGCGGCGCCTCCCAGCGCGGGATACGAGACGGTCTACCTCTCCACCCTGTCCCCGCCGGGGCCCATCGTGATTGCGCAGCCGTCCGTGGGGGACACGGCGACCCTCGAGAACGACTTGATCAGCGTGACCCTCTCCAAGGAGCACGGGTGGGGCATCAGCCAGTTCTCGTATGGAGTGGACGGCGTGACTCGCAGCCTCTTCGCCTCCAAACGCGTGGGCAATCAGCTGCGGTTCTACACCGACACTGGCAACATCTATCAGTTCGGCAATGAGCCGTATGCCTCCACCAATCCGCCTGCCTATGGCAAGTTCAGCAGGGACGGGTCCGCGAAGTTCGTGGGAGGAGACGCGCGGTGGCTGGAGCAGGGACCGTACCGTTATCGCTTGCAGGCGGAGGTGACGGAGCAGAACAGCGGCCACAGGTTCACGCTGGAGTACTCGCTGGTGGTGGGCGAGCGCTTCCTCCGGATGAAGCTCACGGGTGCCTCGCCTTCTGGCATGTCGGTCGCGGTGGCGTTCCCCATGGTGAACCCGAGCGGGACGGCGCCCACGACGCTCAGCTACGGCACGCCGCACTACCAGCAGGACGTCCTGCCCGTGCCCAACTGGCCGGGGCCGACCTTCGTCGCCACCCATGACTACGTGATTCCCTGCATCCAGCAGGGCAGCCAGCCGGTGGGAGGCATCTACCATCAGGGCATCCCGGCCTGGACGCTGGACGAAGAGGGCGCCCTGCTCGGCGTCGTGCTCCGCAACACCCCCGCGGGCGGCCGGGGCGCGTCTGGCAGCGACTTCGGCTGGCATGAGCAGGAGTACGTCGTGGCGCCCCCGCTGTCTGTCAATGGCACGCCCCGGCTCGGCACGCCCCTGAAGGACGCCCTGTCGGTCACCACCCCGCTGGAGGCCCGCTTCATCTCCGGTGGACAGGAAGGGCAGGGGGGCGCGCTGGCGGAGACAGGCTCGCTGGGACAGGTGACGGCGACGAACGCCGGGACGCCGGTGGAGTCGGAGGACGTGATGATTCGCGTGGCGCGGGTTCAGGCGCCGGGAGCGGCGGGGGGCTACCCCAGCGGTGGCACGACGAGCGGTGCGATTCCGAGCAGCCTGGTGGTGCGCACCGAGAAGCGGGGCAGCCAGGCCACCCAGCTCACGGTGCGGCTCCCCTTCCTGGCGACGGCAGGCAGCGCCGAGACCCAGGCTGTCACCGCGCTCGAAGCGCCGCTGACAGAGCTGGCGGCCGTGCCTTCCGGGACGGACACCGTGACGGTGGACTCACCCCGTGCGCTGGCCGCGACGCGAATCGCGTGGTGCCGCACGCAGGGGGGCTGAAGCGCTCTCAACGAGTGCTTCTCTTCGCGAGGGGACGGGCACAGGATGACGGGAGGATGCCTCCCCGTGCTGCCCGTCCCCCCCGCTGTTCGCGTTGCAACCTGGCGAAACACCTGTGCCTGTGCACGGAGGTTCCCCAGGTGGAGACCCGGACCCGCTTCGTCTTCCTCCAGCACGTGATGGAGGTGTCGAAGCGGAGCAACACCGGGGGCGTGGCCGCGCTCGCCCTCTCGAACGCGAAGCTGCTCATCCACGGCTCGATGGCGGGGTCCTTGGACATCGAGGTCCTCTCCGAGCCGGGGACCTGGTTGCTCTTCCCAGACGGGCCCACCGCGCCGCCGGACGCGCCTCCTCCCAGGCAGGTGGTGGTGCTGGACGCGAACTGGTCGCAGGCAAGGCGGATGACCCAGCGGCTCCCCGAACTGCGGGCACTGCCCCGGCTGGTGCTGCCTCCGCCGGAGCCCGGCTTGCTCCGGCTTCGCGAACCCTCGCACCCCGCGGGGATGTCCACCCTGGACGCCGTGGCCCGCGCGGTGGCCCTGCTGGAAGGCCCGGAGGTGGCGGCGCCGCTGGTGCGGCTGGCGGCGCTCCGGGTGCAGCGCATCGCCGACTGTGGGACCCTGAACTGAGCCCCATGGGATACCGGTTGATCATCTTCGACTTCGACGGGACGCTCGCGGACAGCGCGGATTGGCTGCGCGGCATCTTCAACGACGTGGCCCGGCGCTATGGCTTTCGCACCGTCAGCGAGGAGGAGCTGGAGGCGCTGCGCGGGCAGGACACCCGGGCCATCATCGCGCAGCTCGGCGTGCCCATGTGGAAGATGCCCTTCATCGCCTCCCACGTGCGCAAGCTCGTCGCGCGTGACGCGCATCGCATCCCGACCTTCCCGGGCGTGGAGGCGATGCTGGAGCAACTGGAGGCGCGGGGCCTCACCCTGGCCGTGGTGAGTTCCAACGCGGAGGAGAACGTGCGGCGCGTGCTGGGGCCGGTGGCGTCCGCGCGCATCCGCCACTACGCCTGCGGCGCGGGCCTCTTCGGCAAGCGGACGAAGTTCCGGAAGGTGTTGAAGGCCGCGGGCGTGCGTCCCGGCGAGGCCCTCTCCGTGGGCGACGAGGTGCGCGACATCGAGGCCGCCGCGGCCGAGGGCATCGCCACCGCCGCGGTGACATGGGGCTACGCGACGGAAGCGCTGCTGCGCTCACGCGCGCCCACCGTCGTCTTCACCCGCCTCGACGAACTGCTGCCATTCGTCGCGGCGTAGGCGTGCCCTGTCAGCGCGTGCTGTTGCGCAGGTACTGCGCATAGAACCGGATGGCGGCGGCGTGCTCTTCCACAGAGAGCCGTTCGTCGCGGCCGTGCATCCGGGTGAGGTCCTCACGGTTCATCCGCACCGGCACGAAGCGGTACACGCTGTCGCTCAGGGGATGGAAGTAACGCGCGTCCGTGGCCGCGACGGTGAGGAAGGGCGCCACCAGCACGTCCGGGAACACCTGCCGGATGCTGCGCTGCAGCTGCCCCCAGCCCTCCGTGTCCATGCGTGACACCGGCGAAGCCTCGTCGCCCTCGGCGGTCAGCTCCACCCGTTCGTCATCCACCACCTTGCGCACGTGGGTGCGCACGTCCTCCAAGCTGTCGCCCGGCAGCAGGCGGACGTTGAGCACCGCTCTCGCCTGTGAGGGCAGCACGTTGGGCTTGGGACTGCCTTCGAGCATGGTGGCCGCGAAGGTGGTGCGGATGCTGGCGTTCGTGGAGGGAGCCGCGGACATCTGCCGCTCGATGACGGGCGCGAAGAGCCAGGTGTTGGCGAAGAGCAGGCGCATCCCGAAGTTCATCTCCGGCCCCACGTACTCGAAGAGCGCCCGCGTCCCGCCGCGCAGCTCGGGCTTGAACGGGTTCTCCTCCAGCCGCCCGATCGCCCGGGCCAGGGTGTTCGCTGCGGTCTGCGGGGGCGGCATGGACGCGTGTCCGCCCGCGCTCCGCACCACCAGCTCCACGCGCGCCGAGCCCTTCTCCGCCACGCCCACCAGTGCCACCGGCGCGGCCACGCCGGGCACGAGCCCCACGCCAATGGGGCCGCCCTCGTCCAGCACCGACTCCAGGCGGACGCCCCGCTCGCGCAGCACCGCGGCCACGCGAGCGGCACCGTCATGCCCGCCCACCTCCTCGTCCGCGCCGAACGCGAGCAGCACCGTGCGGCGGGGGCGGTAACCCTCGGCGAGCAGGCCCTCCACGGCTTCCAGGATGGCCAGCACGCTGCCCTTGTCGTCCAGCGTCCCGCGTCCATACACGTAGCCATCCGCCACGACGCCATCGAAGGGCGGGTGGCTCCAGGTGGCCTCCGCCTCCGCGGGCACCACGTCCAGGTGGCCCATCAGCATCGCGGGCTGAAGGCCGGGCTCCGAACCCTTCCAGGTGTAGAGGTGCGCATGCGCGCCCACGGCCTCATGCGCGAGCTCCGCGTGCACGCGGGGAAACCGGGCGACGAACCCGGCGTGCAGCGCTTGGAATGCGGCGTCCTCCGCGCTCATTCCGTCGGAGGCGGCGATGGTTCGGTGGCGCAGTGCCTCCGCGAGGCGGCTCGCGGCTCCGGCGGCATCCACCGTGAAAGGCTCGGCGGGCTCGGCGGTCACCTGCCGTGAACCGAAGCGCAGCGTGCGGACGACGAGGACGCCCCCGAGAAGCAGGACGAGGACCAGCAGGACGAGGAGGACGCGCTTCATCGGTTGGGAGTTCCCGGAGAGGTCGCCGCCGAGCGTAGCAGCAGGCGCGGCGCGGCACTTCCACTGGCGAACCCGGGCACCGCGACGACAGGGCGAGGCCCAGGTGCATCACCGCCCGGATTCCAACATCGGGGGGGCCCCGGCGGGCGGCTCCAGCGCAGGGGCTGGGAGGCTACTCTGCAACGCGAAAGCCAGTAACAAATCGAAATACAGTCGTGATGACACAGGTGGCGGGGGGGCACAGCCATGCGGATGATGCGAATGAGGGCCGTGCTCGTCCCTGATCAAGGGGCGTTGGCGCTGTCGGAGGACTACTTCCGCTCCGCGCACCATCTGCGAGCCGAACGGGTGACGCATACGCTGGTCATCGAGGACGGCGAGGGGAACGCGCAGCGGGTGCCGCTCATCGTGCGGCCCATCGAGGGAACGCCCTACCGCGACGCCATTTCCCCGTATGGGTTTCCCGGTGGCGCGTTGGACGGCCTCCGGGAGGTGTCGAAGGAGGCGGTGGATTGGGCGGGAGCGGAGCTCGTCAGCATCTTCGTGCGCGACCGCATCGCGGGGCCCCGATGCTTCGCGGGCGGGACGGAGCGCAACGAGGTGTTCTTCATCGACCCGCGCCTGCCGGTGGAGTTCCGGGAGATGCATTACCGGCACATCCGGCGCAACCTCCGGCTGGGCTTCGTGAGCGCCGCGCGTGAGGCGCGCGTGGCGTCGCGCGAGGACCGGGAGGGATTCCAGGAGGCCTACCGGCAGACCATGGTCCGCGAAGGGGCGAGCTCCCGGTACTTCTTCTCCGATGCCTATTTCGAGGAGTTGTTTGCGTCCCCGTGCGCCTGGCTGGTGACGACGCATTCACCGAAGGGGGATGTGGCCTCCGCCGCGCTGTGTGTCCGCAGCGACGGCATGCTGCACTACTACCTGGGCGGAACGGCGGATGCGCACCTGTCGCGCTCGCCGGCGAAGAATGTCTTTGGAACGCTGGCGGACCTCTGCTCGCAACTCGGCGTTCCGCTTCACCTGGGCGGAGGCATCCGGCCGGGGGACAGCCTCGAGCAGTTCAAGCGGAGCCTGTCCAACGCGAGCTCCCGCCTCCACACCCATGAGCTGATTTGCGAGCCGGAGGTGTATGCCCTCCTGTCGGAAGGCCGTGACGACACGGGCTTCTTCCCCGCGTATCGCGCGCCCCGGAGTTGAGTGGCATGTCGCATGTCCGCCCTCCGTCGCGAGGGCCGGCGCATGCGGACGACGTGACACATGTTCGCGACCCAAGGGTGCATGGTGATAACACCGGGAGACACCTACCGTTGGACTCGCTCCGAACGCCGACCGGAGAGCTCCAGGAAGGGTGAACCCGGATGACACACATCCCTGCCGCTCCGGAGACGAACCCACCGCGTCTGGTGGAACTGGACGCGCTCCGGGGTTTCGCGGCGCTGGCGGTCGCGCTGTATCACTTCACGGCGGAATACAGCGACCTCTACGGACACACGGTTCCCCTCTGGGAGATGCGCTTCGGGAAGTATGGCGTCCAGCTCTTCTTCGCCATCAGCGGCTTCGTCATCCTGATGTCGCTGGAGCGCGTGGAACGGGTCCGGGACTTCGTGTGGAGCCGCGCGGCCCGGCTCTACCCGTCCTATTGGACGGCCGTCGCGCTCACCTTCACGGTGGTGACGCTGTTCGGGCTGCCGGAGCGCGAGTTCAGCCTCCAGACGGCCCTGGTCAACCTGACCATGTTTCACGAGCTCCTCCGCGTCCCGCACGTCGACACCGTGTATTGGACGCTGACCATCGAGCTGTCGTTCTACCTGCTGATGTTCATGCTCGCGTACACGCGGACGCTGCCCAGGATCATCCCCATCTTCATCGTGCTCGTCGTGCTGCAGACCCTGGCGGAGCTGGCGGCCCAGGCCCTGGGCATGACCTTCCTGGCGAGGCTCGCGAGCCGGCCGCACCTGCAGTATTTCGCGCTGGGCGTGCTGGCCTTCAAGCAGCGCCGCGGTGAGGTCTCCCTTCCGTCCGCGCTGGTGCTCGTGGCCGTCAGCTTCGCCCACGAGGTGTTCGTGGGGAGTGAGGCTCCCGCCCCCGTGTTCCCGGTGGTGCTGTGCCTCTCTTATGCGTTGTCCCGGGGCTGGCTGCGCTGGCTCACCTGGCGCCCGCTGCTCTTCATGGGGTTCATCTCCTATCCGTTCTACCTGGTCCACCAGAACATCGGGTACGTCATCATCCGGCGGCTGGAGGCCGCGGCCTGGCGCCCGGAGGCCACCATCGCGGTCGCGCTGACGGCCGGGTTCCTGCTGGCCATCGTCATCACCTACGGGGTCGAGCAGCCCGCGTTGCGTGCCTTCCGGCAGTGGCGGCGGAAGGCAGGATCCCAGGCGCCGGTCCCGCCACGCCTCGCCTGAGGGCCACCGCGCCCCGCGCTGGAGCAGGGGGTCGGCGGGCCCTGCATCGCTCACGGAAAGGATGCGCTCGAATGAATCACACCGAAGCCTTGCGACTGACGTCTCCGAGCCCGAAAACATGCCGCGCCATCCTGCTTCCTGACGCGGGAATGTCCGCCCTGTCGGAGGACTACTTCCGCTCCACGCACCATCTGCGAGCCGAACAGGTGACGCATACGCTGGTCATCGAGGACGGCGAGGGGCGCGCGCTGCGGGTGCCGCTCCTCGTGCGGCCCATCGAGGGAACGCCCTACCAGGACGCCATCTCCCCGTATGGCTTCCCTGGCGGGCGGCTGGATGGATTGAGCGAGGTATCGAAAGACGCCGTGGATTGGACCGGCATCGGACTTGTCAGCCTCTTCGTGCGCGACCGCGTCTCGGGTCCCCGCTGCTTCGTGGGCGGGACGGAGCGCAACGAGGTGTTCTTCATCGACTCCCGGCGCCCCCTCGAATTCCAGGCGGAGGCCCGCCGGCAGATGCGGCGCAACACCCGGCTGGGCTACGTGAGCACCTGCGGTCCGGCGCGCGCGGCCTCGCACGAGGAGCGCGCGGACTTCAAGGACGTCTACCGGCAGACCATGGTCCGCGACGAAGCGCACGCCCGGTACTTCTTCTCCGACGCGTACTTCGAGGACCTGTTCTCCTCGCCGGTGGCCTGGCTCGTGACGACGCGTGCACCGGACGGACGTATCGCCTCCTCGGGGGTGGCGGTCGCCAGCGACGGCGTGCTGCACTACTACCTGGGCGGGACGGCGGATGCGCACCTGTCGCGCTCTCCGACCAAGAACACCGTCTTCGAGTCCATGGTGGAGCTCAGCGTCCGCCTGGGGCTGCCGTTGCACCTGGGCGGCGGCGTGCGGCCGGGGGACGGCCTCGAGCAGTTCAAGCGGAGCTTCGCGAACGCAAGCTCCCGCCTCCACACCCACGAGGTCATCTGCGATCCCTCGGTGTACGCGCGCCTTTCAGCGGGCCGCGGCGACACGGGCTTCTTCCCGGCGTATCGCGCGCCGCGGGGCTGAACAGGGGAGGTCCCTCCGGTCTTCGCACACCCTGTCAGGACGGGCCCGGTGTCTTCGTCCCGCCCGGACCCGATGCACCCAGGAGCCCGCCGGATGACGGACGCCAGTTCCGCAGATGAGTGAGCCGCGGCGACACGTTCACCGTTGCCGCGGCCCTCTGCCACAGCTCATCCCGGTCCCCGTGGAGAGGCAGATCGCCGCCAGATGTTCCTCATTTGCGCGGATGCCTTCATGTCTGACCCCAAAGCCCTGTCGTGGAATCTCTCCGTGCCAGCAGCGCTGTTGCTGATGGCCCCCTTCGACCTCCTGGCCTCGCTGGCCATGGACATCTACCTCCCCGTGGTTCCGGCCATGACCGGAGTCCTCGGCACCTCCCCCTCCATCATCCAACTCACGCTGAGCCTCTACATGGCCATGCTCGGGGCCGGACAGCTGGTGTTCGGCCCGCTCTCGGACCGCATCGGGAGGCGCCGGGTGTTGCTGGGGGGCGCGTGGATCTTCGCGCTCTCCTCCTTCCTGCTCGCGAGCACCACCGATGCCGCGATGTTCGTCGGGTTCCGGCTCCTGCAAGCCATGGGAGCCTCCGCCGCGCTCGTCGCGACCTTCGCCACCGTCCGGGACGTCTATGCGGAGCGGCCCGAAGGCGCGGTCATCTACAGCCTGTTCAGCGCCATGCTGGCCTTCGTTCCAGCATTGGGCCCCATCGCCGGGGCCCTGCTCTCGAGTCGCTTCGGATGGCGGGCAATCTTCGTCACGCTCGGAGTCCTGGCGACGGCGGCGTTTCTCCAGGCACTGCCTCGCTGGCCTGAAACACGACCCTCCGGCGTGGCTATTCAGAAGGTGTCCGTCCCACGCATCCTGCGCAGCGCCGCGTTCTGGACGTACACGCTGGGCTTCAGCGCGGCGATGGGCTCCTTCTTCGTGTTCTTCTCCACGGCGCCCCGCGTGCTCATGGGACGGGCGGGCTTCTCGGAGCTGGGCTTCAGCCTGGCCTTCGCCACCGCAGCGCTCGCCATGATGGTGACGACACGCTTCGCGAAGCACTTCGTGGCCCGCTGGGGTCTGGCGGGCAGCCTTGCTCGCGGCATGCTCCTGTTGCTGCTGGGCGCGGCGTTGCTCACCGCCGGGCAGCTCCTCATGGCGCCGTCCTTCTGGACGTTCGTCGCGCCCATGTGGGTCATCTCCGCGGGCATCGTGTTCGCCGCGTCCGTCACCGCCAATGGCGCGCTCCAGGCCTTTGGCGCCGTGGCGGGAACGGCGGTCGCGCTCTACTTCTGCATCCAGAGCCTCGTCGTCGGCGTCGTGGGGACCCTGATGGTCGTCCTGCTCGACGGTGACACCGCGTGGCCCCTGGTGGGTTACGCCTCGCTCATGGCGGGGGTGACGTTGGGCTGCCTGGCATCCTTCAGGCGCGCCTAGTCCTTCCGGTCCCGGCGCCACCTCGCGGGGGTGGTGCCGTGGGCCCGCCGGAAGGCCTTGCCGAAGTGCACCGCGTCGGCGAAGCCGGTCGCTTCCGCGACCTGCTCCAGCGACGCGGGCGTGCTCAGCATCATCGCCTGTGCGCGCTCGAGGCGGGCGCGCAGTTGCCATTGATAGGGCGCCACGCCCGTGGAGGCCTTGAAGGCGCGGCTGAAGTGCGCCTGGGACAGGTCCACCAGCGCCGCCAGCTCCGACAGCTCGACCCGTCCAGGCAGGCGCGACTCCATGAAGTCGAGCACCCGCCGGAGCTGCCACGGTGCCAGGCCCTTGCGCGTTGAAGGGCGTTCTCCACGACGCGACCCCAGCCTGGCGAAGAGGGCGGCGGTCAATCCATCGCCGTAGAGCTGGGTGGCGGGGTCGTCGTCATCCACCACGTCGGCCAGCAGCCGCATCAGCGTCCAGAGCCGGTCATCCACGAAGCGCAGCCTCGGCGCACCCAGCTCGGTGGGGCTCAGCGGTTGGCCCAGGCGCTCGCCCAGGTCCTTCAAGTCGAACGTGAGCACGGCGTCGCGCACCAGGCGCGAATTGGCGCTGTAGCCCCACAGTGGCATGCCGGCGGGGATGAGGTTCAGCTGCCGGGGGACGTAACCGATGGCGCAGGGCCGGCCTTCGCGCAGGCGCGGCTCGCAGGGCACCCCAACCTCCTCCAGCAACGCGCTCAGGCGTGTATGGCTTTCCAGGCACAGGGGATGCTCGGCCGGCCCCGAACAGCGGGTGGCATTCACATCCACGCAGATGCCATTCCATTTTCGCCGGCTGACGGAGATATCCACCACGTTCTCCGGCAGCGGGCTCAGCCGTTCAGCGCGCGTCTCCACGACATCGTCCTCCCATTCCCCAGGCGGCGGGGAGCCACTTCCCGGGAGGACGATGTCAGCAGTCCGGAGGTGAGTCACCCCCTGGACCGGGCCCGCCGTGCCTTCAGACGCCCCGGCCGGGCCGGCCCGCCAGCAGTTGCAGCTCCCAGGCGAAGGCCACGGCGCTGCCGCCGCCGTGCTCGGACAACACGCCGGCGAGCTCGGTGGCGCTGTCCTCGCGGGCCCAGTCGCGCTGCCATTCGGCGGCCACCGCCATCCAGGTGATGGGCGTCACGCCCGCCATCTGCATGCGGCGCACCGCCATGTCATGCGCTTCGCGGCTGACGCCACCGGAGGCGTCCGTGACGGCGTAGACGTCGTAGCCCTCGCCCGCGGCCTGGATGGCGGGCATGGCCAGGCAGATTTCCGTCCACAGCGCGGCGATGATCAGCTTCTTGCGGTCCGTCTTCTTCACCGCGTCCACCACGCGGCGGTCCTCCCAGGTGTTGATGAAGGTCCGGTCGATGGGCTTCTGCTCGGGGAACACGTCCTGCAGGCCCTTGATCAGGTAGCCGCCGCGCTCCTCGATGACGGTGGTGAGGATGGTGGGCACCTTGTAGACCCGCGCCGCCTTGGCCAGACCGACGACGTTGTTGACCACCATCGTCGGCTCATGGCTGTGCAGGTTGGCGAACTGGTAGGGCTGATGGTCGATCAGCACCAGCACGGAGTTCTGGGGCGTCAGCAGGGCTTCGAGCCCGCGGTGGGAGGGCGTCGGGGACGTGCTCATGGTCTGGAGACTCCTGGGTGGGGGACAGGGGGGAGGGGATTGGGCCCGAAACCGGGGGCGGGCACACGGTCCGGACCTGCGGCGTCTGGTCCGTTCCTGCTCCGGAATCGGCTCGGGCGGCCGCTCCTGCGCGGCTTGCGGTCCCAGGGCGTGGGTGGTGAATTGCCCCCTTCCGATGAACGCCCTCCTCCAGACCTACCGCGCCCCTGACCCGTACCGGACGAAGCTCGACGGCCTGATTGTCGTGGCGCTCGTGGTGTGGGGGCTCGCGCAGCTGGCGCCGCATCTGGCCCATCCCGCCATCTACAACTGGGACGAGGCGATGCATCAGGCCGCCGCGCGCGGCACGCACGACACCTTCTTCACGCCGCACATCTACAAGGACCCGCTCTACCCGAGCGATATCCGGCACTGGTGGGCCGCGAACGTCTGGATGCACAAGCCCACGGGCCCCTTCTGGTTCGGGGCGCTGATGATGCACGTCGTGGGCGTGACGCCGTTCGCGCTGCGGCTGGCCTCGCTCCTGGGCCACCTGGCCGCGGGGGCCGCCATCTACCTCATCGCCAGACGGCCCGCGGGGCGGCTGTGGGCCACGCTGGCGGCGGTGGGGTTCCTGGCACTGCCCTTCGGTTGGCAGCTGGTGCAGGGGCGCTTCTTCGGGGACGTGACGGACTGCACGCTGGCGGGGTGCAACGCCGTGGCGGTGGCGCTGCTCTTCCACGCCACCCGGGAGAACTCCTGGCGGTGGGGGCTCGCTGCGGGAGCAGTGGTGGGGCTGGGCTACCTCTGCAAGACGGGGCTCGCGTTGACGCCGCTGGGCGTGGCCGCGACGCTGTGGGGCCTGAGCCGCCTGCGCTTCTGTCCGGGCCCGAGGTTCACCACGGTGCTGGCCATGGTGGCCGCGGCCGGAGTGGTGGCGGCGCCGTGGAGCCTCTACTCCGGGTGGCGCTGGCCGGAGCTGCATGACCTGGAGTCGCGCGTCACACGCGCGCACCTCTTCCATGATCCGACCGTGGACGTAGGCCCCTGGCGCCGCCCGCTGGACGCCGTCCTCAACGAGGTCAACCGCACGAGCTTCCAGCCGCTCCCGAACGTGCTGCCCCTGGTCGCGTTCTGCTGGCTGCTGGTGCGCGCCGTGCGCAAGCGGGACCTGGAGACGGTGGGGCTCGCGCTGTGGGTGGGCGCGACGTGGCTCGTCCTGTCGCTGGGCACGGTGAAGGTCCCGGCCATTGCCTGGGGCGCCGTGCCCGCGGTCCTCGCCGCGCTGGCCATCGCGGGCTCGGACGCGTGGCGCCATCCGACGCTCGCGGCGCTGTTGCTGGCGGCGCTCGGCACGCCGCTGGCCATGGAGCACCTGCCCGCGCTGACCCGCATGCGCGAATCGCTCCCCGCGTCCTGGGACCAGACGCGGACCCTTCCGGGGCTCGCCGAAGGGCTGGTGATGGTCTTCTTCGCGGGGGCGATGACCGCCGTGGTGTGGCGGCTGGCGCGCCGGCCCGAATGGATGACCGGGGTGCTGGGGCTCGCGGCGTCAGGCGTGCTCGCCTGGCACCTGGCCATCACGCTGCCGGTGGAGAAGGCGCGCTACGAGGACGCGCACCTCGAAGAGCTGTACGTCAGCTATTCGCGCGAGGTGGGCCTGGCGCTGTCCCGGAACACGCCGAAGCGCAGCGTCGTCTTCGCCGCGCTGGATACGGATCCGCCGCTCAACTTCGAGAACCTGAACCTCATGTTCTGGAGCGGGCGCATGACGTACCGGCGGGCTCCGGACGTGGCCCTCGCGCACGAGCGCGGGTATCACCCGTATCTCGTCTCGCCGCTCGCGGAGCCCTACGCCCCCGTGCCCGGAGTGCCGCCCCAGGCCGCGCTGCGGGCCTATGACCTGGACGCGCCGCTGCCCCAGCCCGCGCCCCTGCCAGACGGCATCACGCCCCTGTCCGTGCGGCAGGGGAACCTGGAGGTGCTCGGGTTCGCGTCCCGAAGTCTGGGCCACGGCATCGAGCGCTACGCCTTCTATGTCCGGGCGCTCGGTGTGCCCCAGACGCTGCGGGTCACCTTCCACGGCCCCGACGGCATCGTGGAGCGGGTGTTGGAGCCAGGGGTGACGCTGCGCAGGCCCCAGGCCCTGGTGGGCGCGGCGTGGTTCATCCTGCCCGCGCTGGGTCCGTCCCGCGCGAAGGTGACACACCTGGAGTTTGGTGCCGTGGGGCAGCGTGTCGCCGTGTCTCCTCCCTGAGCCGCAAAGACATTTCGGGTGCATGCGTTTGCATTTCACCCATGCGCCATCCTGTTCGGACCCTCCTGCTGACCTGCGTCTGTATCCTGGTCGCCTGCAAGCCTCGCGACCCATGGATTACCCCCACCCCCATCCCTCCTGGATATGACTTTCCAGGCAGCCGGGAGGAAATCCAGCAGTGGGCGGACGCATGGAACACCGCCCGCATCACCCCCAAGGCCTGGAACCTCTGGGCCGGTCTGCATGCCGATTCCGGACAGGTCTACCCGGGGACCGGGCTCCCCATGCCCATCTGGGACACCTGGAACGGCGAGGAGCTCTTCCCGGCCCCGGATCAGCCAACGCCAGACGTGTCGCGGCGCAAGGCCACCCATGGCTTCCACGGGCCCCGGCAGTTCCACCATCCCGCCGGCTCGGGCCCGGTCGTCACCCCCACCGACCAGCTTGTCTCCTTCAACAAGTTCAATCCGGAGATGGCCGCGTACCTGACGCAGGGGCATCCGGCCGCGCCGGGGGGGCCGTCGTTTTTCTACAACCGGTTCACCAGCCTGGCCGACCTCAACAGCCAGTGGCCGGCCAATACACCCACCGCGCAGCGGACGGTGCAGCAGGCGCCGTACACCGCGCCCTCCGCGGGGAACCGGGGCTCGGCGGCCATGGAGCTCAAGCCCGTGCTGTACCTGGTGAAGAAGCACAAGCCCACGCCAGTGCCCGTGTGGAGGGGCCTCGCGGGCAGCGTCAACTCAGACACGACGTGCACGCCCGAGCAACAAGAGGCGGACAAGTGCCATCCCACGCCCTCGCTGTGGCTGACGTGCGCCATCGTGGACCCCACGGCTCCGGCGGATGCTCCCATCGAGGAGGCCACCCCCGAGCAGATCCAGGGCGTGGCGCCACTCATCGACCAGGTGAACAGCGCCCATCCCGGGTCCGCGATCCTCAGCTGCGAGCACTACCTGCACACGCCGCTCTCCGCCCTCTACTCCTTCCAGATGACGGCCGACGAAGCCAAGGCCTTCAACAGCACCAACATCGAGGGGCTCCAGGCGGAAGCCGGCGACTACGCAGTGCTTACGGCGATGCACGTCAACACCAAGGAACTCGCCAACTGGACGTGGCAGACCTTCTGGTGGCAGCCCGGCAGCGACGCGCCGGATGACTTTCCCGGAAGCAAGAAGGGGATGACGGACAAGGTCACGGGGGCGGGGCGCAACTACGCGATGTGCACCGCCTACAACCAGACCCAGGGCAGGGGGAGCAGCAAGATGACCGTCTGCTTCAATCCCTACCTGGAGACCTCACCGAACATCCCCTTGGGCGTCCAGAGCAACTGCATGACGTGTCATGGCACCGCGGCCGTGGCCAGCGCCTTCGCGAACACCGCGAGCAGTCCGCCCGCGACGTGGGTGCTCCAGACGCCCTCGTATCCCTGTGATTACAAGGCGCCCATCAACTTCGCCACGTACCCCTGGTTCACGGGCTTCACGACCACGGACTTCTCCTGGGCGATTCCGGCGGATCCCCAGCCGCTTCCCCAGAACCCGAACAACCTTCCTTCCCCAGCGACGTTGAACTGTCCTTGACGGTGCACGGGTTCAGAACGACTGACGCAGCAGGGCTTCCACGGCGGCCTTGCGGTTGGGGCTCAGCCGCAGGCGTGTGCCGTCGCGCAGCACCACGACCCAGCCCTTGTCCACGTCGGGCTCCAGCTCGCGGATGCGCTCCACGTTGACCAGCAGCGAGCGGTGGATGCGCACGAAGCGGCGCGGATTCAGCCACTGCTCCACCTGGTTCAGCGTCTCGCGGAGCATGGGCGAACGGGTGCCCGCGTGGAGGATGACGTAGTTGCCCTCCGCCTCGCACCAGTCCAGCTCCTCGACGGGAATCAGCAGCACCTTGCCGCCCGTCTTCACCGCGATGCGCTCCACCGGTTCGGGCGGTGGCGGTGGGGGACGGTGCTGTTCGAGCAGCGCGGACAGATGCCGCAGCAACTCCTGGTCCTTCCCCTGGGCGCGCTGGCGCCGTGCGCGGTCCAGCGCGTCCCGGAAGCGCGAGTCGCTGAAGGGTTTGAGCAGGTAGTCCAGCGCGTTCGTTTCAAAGGCACGCACCGCGTACTGGTCGAAGGCGGTCACGAAGATGACGGGCGGCATCCGCTCCACGCCCACCTCGCGCAGCACGTCGAAGCCATCACACCCGGGCATCTGCACGTCCAGGAAGACGAGGTCCGGCCGCTCTCGCAGGATGGCCGCGATGGCGTCTTGCCCTCCCTCGCACTGCTGCACGGCGGTGATGTCGGAGGCCTGGGCCAGCAGGTGCGTCACATTGCTCCGGGCCAGCGGCTCGTCATCCACCACCAGCACCCGCCACCCTCCGCCACGCTGTGCCTCACCCATGGCGCGACTCCACGAACGGCAGCTCCACCCTCGCGACCACGCCGCCCTCCGGCAGGTCCTCCAACACCAGTCCATACTGCTCGCCGTAGAGCTGTTGGATGCGAGCGCGGGTGTTGTTCACGCCGATGCCGGTGCCCCAGACCCAGCTGTTGGAGCCGATTTCCCGGGTCCACAGCAGTGTGCCCGCGCTGTCGTACTTGGCCAGGTAGGCATCCACGCCGGGCGTGCCGTTCGGGTTCCCGCCCAGACCGCCGCCGCTGTAGCCCGCCAGATAGACATTGCCGCCGCATCGGCCGCGGCCTTGCGCCCGTGCGTGGTCGCGCTCAGCGTGCCCAGCTGGCGGGTCCACTGCTTGACGCCCGTGGCGTCGAACTTGGTGACGAAGGCGTCGAAGGTACCGATGCGCGTGTTCCCATCCACGCCGCCGTTGGCGGTGCCGGCCAGGAAGGAGTTGCCCATTCCATCCACCGCGGAGCCGTAGCCCTCCGTGAGGACGCCCGGACCGCCGACCTGCCGGGTCCACTGACGGACGCCGGTGTAGCGGTACTTCGTCAGGAAGGCATCCCGCTCGCCCACGAGCGGCGAGCCATCCGATGTTTGTCGCGGGGGTGGCGAGTGTGAACTCACGCCGCTCGTAGCCGGCCCAGTTCGTCTGGTTGGTGCGGGTATCGATGACCTCCCAGGTCAAGTCGTTCCAGGCCTGCAGCGTCCAGTTCTTGGGGGCACGCGAGGTGAGGGTCGAGCCGTTGTGGAAGACGATGGCATAGCGATGGATGGTCACGGCGTTCGCGGGCATCTCGTAGCCGATCCACGCGGGCGTGTTGCCCCGCGCGGAGATCCACATCGACGTGGAGGATGCGGAATCGAAGGCCTTCCAGGCCTCGTACTCCGCGCTGTACGCACTGGAGCGCGTGACGGCGCCGGCCGGGGTCGTGGAGCCCGTCATGACGGGCATCACGTTGACGCAGGTGAGTTCCTGCGCGACGGAGCCCATGTCTGCCTCCGGTGGGTCTTCTCCCTGACAACCTGGAAGGGACATCAGGACCAGCGCGCTCGCGAGAACGGTGTTTCGGATGTTCACGGTGACTCCTCTTGGGCCGTGCGGACCGCCGCTCGGCGCAAATGGGAGATACCGGTCTGTTCCCCGTCACCCGGGCGTTATGTGACGAAACCGCCGGCGCGCGGGACGAGACCGCCGTGTGCTGGGATGAAACCGGCGCTCAGGTCGCGAACCGCTTCCGGTAGTCGCTCGGCGAAACGGCGAGGTTGCGCTGGAACGTGACCCGCATCCGCTCTTCGCTGCCGAAGCCGCACATCCGGGCGATCTGGTCGATGTTGCGCTTCGACTCCTCCAGCAGCCCCCTGGCTCGCTCCAGCCTCAGGACCTCCACGGCCTTCGCGGGGGTACGGCCGGTCTTCTGTTTGTAGACACGCGCGAAGTTCCGGGGACTCATCCGGGCCTGCCGGGCCAGCATCTCGACGGTGAGGTCGTCACGGCCCAGGTTGTCCGCGAGCCACAGGTGCAGCGCATCGAAGTCGGCGGTGTCCTGGGTCTGGGATTGCAGCAGCTCGCTGAACTGGGATTGACCGCCCGGCCGCTTCAGGAAGACGACCAGCTCCCGCGCCACCTTCATGGAGATGTCATGTCCATGGTCCGCCTCCACCAGCGCGAGCGCCAGGTCGATGCCCGCGCTGACTCCCGCGGAGGTCCACACCGGATCCTCCCGGACGAAGATGGCATCGCGGTCGAGCGTGAGGGAAGGGAATCGCTCACACAGCCGGTCTCCCATGGCCCAATGGGTCGCCGCGCGTTTGCCGTGAAGCAGCCCGGCCTGCGCCAGCAGGAAGGTGCCGCTGCACACCGAGGCGGTCCTGCGGGCCGCTGCCGCCTGTTTCCTCAGCCATTCAATCAGAGGTCCTGACCGGGCCAGCACCTGCTCGATGTCCGGCGAGCCCGGAACGACGAGGGTGTCGACCGGCACGTCCCTGAACGCGGCGAGCGGAGACGTCTGCAACGCGACGCCTTCCGCTGACTGCACGAGCCCGCCTTCCAGGCTCACGGTGTGGCGGACGTACCCCGGCCATCCACGCTCGGCCAGGGCCTTGGACGCGGCCCAGAACACCGTCTGGGGCCCCGTCATGTCCAACAGCCCCATGTCCGGAAAGGCGACGAAGAGCACGGTGCGCGGCCGGCGGGAGGTTGGCGGAAAACCAGGGGTGGATGGCATGGCGGCCAACACCTTTCACCCATACGTTGCTGGCGTCAACCGAAAGGCAAACATGAAGATCGTGGTCATTGGGGGCACCGGCCTCATCGGAACGAAGCTGGCGAAGCGGCTGCGCGAGCAGGGCCATGAGGTGGTGGCGGCGGCCCCCAGCATGGGCGTCAACACGCTCACGGGCGAGGGCCTGGCGGAGGCGCTCGCGGGCGCGCGGGTGGTGGTGGATGTGGCCAACTCACCGTCGTTCGAGGACGCCGCCGTGCTGTCGTTCTTCGAGACCTCGGGGCGCAATCTCCTCGCGGCGGAAGCGAAGGCCGGCGTGGAGCACCACGTCGCGTTGTCCGTGGTCGGCACCGAACGGCTGCTGGGCAGCGGCTACTTCCGCGCCAAGATGGCCCAGGAGAAGCTCATCCAGGCTGGCGGGATTCCGTACACGCTGGTTCGCGCGACGCAGTTCTTCGAGTTCATGGGCAGCATCGCGCAGGCGGGAGCGGACGGGGATGCGGTGCGCCTTTCCACGGCGCTCATGCAGCCCATGGCGGCGGAGGATGTAGCGGACGCGGTGGCCGAAGCGGCGCTGGGCAAGCCGGTCCAGGGCATCGTCGAGGTGGCCGGACCGGAGCGTCTGCGCCTGGTGGACGCGGTGCAGCTCTTCCTGCGCGCCAGGCAGGACGGGCGCAAGGTCATCCCGGATGCCCGTGCGCGCTACTTCGGCGTGGAGTTGGAGGACAGCTCTCTCACGCCGATCGGCACGCCTCGTATCGGGAAGACGCGGTTCGCGGAGTGGCTCGGCCGTTCCGCGGCATGACGGCGCGCGTGGAGGCGCTCAGCGGAGTCAGTCTCGCGGCGCCAGGATTTCATCCAGGAGCGCCGGTGTGCCCTCGACCCGCCGCAGCCGGGGGTAGCGCAAGCCCTCATCCCAGGGAATGAGGGCGGAGCGCGTGGCCGTGCCCTGGCGCCAGGAGAGCCGCAAGGGCTCCTGGTGCGCGGTGGCCTTGACGGCGTCCTTCAGCCGTTGCGCGTCGTAGGGGCTCCCGTTCACGGCCGTCACCACCGCGCCGGGCAGCAGGCCCACCTCGAAGGCCGGCCTCTCCCACTCCACCCGGAGCACCTTCCCGTCCTTCGCGAGCGTCATGCCGAGCGAGTCGCCGAGGTCCACGTTCCCGCTCGCCGCTTCGGCGCGCCGGACGGCATCCGTGGGTTGCTCGCTCCAGGTGAGCGCGTAGCCGCCTCGGGTGATTCCCTCCAGGGGCGGGGCGTCGTGCGTCTCGTCAATCCGGGAGCGGAAGAAGCCTGCCCAGTCATGGGGTTGGATGGCATTGAGCGTGGTGACGATGTCTTCCAGCGTGTACGTCATCGTCACCTGGCTGCCCGGGCGCACGCCGAAGAACGCACGAGCGAAGTCATCCAGCGACTTGCGGCCGCCACTGCGCTCCCGGATGAGCGTGTCGGCCTCCAGCCAGATCAACTGGCCCTCGGAGTAGGCATCGAACATGTCGCGCTGCCAGCCCTTCCAGGAGAGCGGTTTGCGGCGCTGCACGATGGCGTCGTTCGTCGCGTCCCGGAGCGGGCGCCAGCGCCGGCCGGGGCGGTTGGCCATGGCCGCCGCGGTCGCGGCAAGGTCCTCGAGCGCGTCCTCCCTCGTCCACAAACCCGCCCGGGTGGTGAGCACGTCCTGCCAGTAAGAGGTCAATCCCTCGAACACCCAGAGCAGCGAATCGCGCTCTGGCGTGTTGAAGTCCGGCGTCCACATCTCCGCGGGGCGGCGGAACAGGCCGTTCCATGAATGGACGAACCCATGCGCCAGCCGGCCCCGCTGCTCGGGCCGGTCCTTCCAGGTCGTGAAGTAGTCGGCGGGCACGGCATTCTCGCCCGAGCGGAGGTGTTCGAAGTAGCTGGGGCCGAAGCCGTCCGCCAGCCAGACCAGCAGGTCGTACTGGTCAAAGTGTCGCGAGCCGAAGAGCCGGTAGGCCTGTTGCACCAGTGCCTGGTGGCCCTGGACGAAGCCGGGAGGCGGTTCGAGACTCGCGGCGTCGTCGGCGACGATGTTCACGTGGACCGGGACGGGGTCCTCGCTCAACAGGATGCGTTTGAAGTGGCGGCCGGCAATCACGGGCGAGTCGACCAGCGTGTCCAGCGTCACCGGCTGGAACCGGACCTCATCGCCCTCCCGTTGGGCGACGGTCAGCGGCGAGGCGAACTCCCACGCGGGCGGCAGCTTCACGCTGGCCACACAGGTGATGCGCCGGGCGTAATGGCCCGCGGGATACAGCACCAGGTTGTGCCATTGCAGATCCATCATCGTGGACGTGGCCACCACCGGGCCCACGCGCGGCTCCGTGGCACCAAGGAACTGGAAGTGCACGTCGATGGACGTCACTCCGGCGGGGATGTCGATGTGGAACGCCGCGACCTGGACGGCGTCGCGGGTCCACGCAAGGACTCTCTTCCCGGCCTGGACCTTCAACCCCGCGAGTCCGTCCAACTGCCCGGTGGGCCCATGGTCCCCTGGAAGCCACTGCGGAAAGAGCAGCGTCAACCGCCTTCCAGGCGTGACCGGGAGGGTTTCCGTGACGCGGAAGAGACCGCGCGCCGTGTCGGTGGCATCGACGCGCAGTCGAAGGGTGCCGGGGTAGGGCGTGTCTCGCGGCGCCGCGATGGGCGGTGGCATGGGCGCGGGTTGGGGCAGCGGCCAGGACTGGGCTGCGGAGGAAGCCTGCGCGTGCGCCGCCGCCGAAAACATCCAGACGGCCACCGTGGCGACAACGAATGGCATGACCCTGACGCTTCGAGGATGGGCGGGAGAGGCCGGCATGACTGGCGTCGTATCCCGGGCCCGCCTTGCCGAAAAATCCGAAGTCTGGAAGCCTGGGTTCGAGGAAATCGAACGATGCTCCCCCGGATCAACCTGGACATGGATGTCTTGCGGACGTTCGTGACGGCCTTCGAGCTGGGCAGCTTCGCCCGGGCCGCAGCACGGGTGGGCCGTTCGCCGTCAGCGGTGAGTTCCCAACTGCGCAAGCTGGAGGAGCAGGTGGGCCGCGCGCTGGTCGAACGCTCCGGAAGAGGCCTGGTCCTGACCGAGGCGGGTGAGGTGCTGCTGGGCCGCGCGCGGCGGATCCTCGAATTGAATGATCAGACCGTGGACAGCCTGCGAGGCAGCGAGTTGGAGGGCGAGGTCCGTCTGGGATTGCCGCAGGACTTCGCTGAAACGTGGCTGCCCCGGGTGCTCAGCACCTTCGCGCGCGCGCATCCCGCGGTGCGCATCGAGGTGCGCACCGAGCGCAACGCCCAGCTCGTCAACCACGTCATGACGGGCAAGCTGGACCTCGCGCTCGCCTGGAGCAGTGGGGCGCGAGGATGCAGTGAGCGCGTCGCCGAGCTGCCGCTCGTGTGGATTGGCCAGCCTGGCTGGCAGGGCATGGAGGGTCGCGACCAGCCGCTGCCGCTCATCGCCTTCGAAGCGCCATGCGTCTTCCGGGAGGCCTGCACGACCGCCCTGGACCGGAAGGGGCTCGCCTGGCGGATCGCGTTCGCGAGCCCGAGCCTCGCGGGCCTCTGGGCTGCGGCCGAGGCGGGGCTGGGCGTGACGCTGCGGACGGCCTTCAGCCTGCCGAAGACGCTGGCCGTGCTGGAGCCTGGACCCTCAGGCCTCCCCGCGCTCGGGAGCATTCCTGTGTACCTGCTCAGGGCTGAACGGGAGCCGAGCGAGACCGTGGCCCAACTGGCGGGCATCCTGCGTGAAGCGCTCGCGCAGGAGCTGACGACACCCCGGCGTTCACGGCCGCGCGGCGCGGGCTGACGCCCATCCCGTCCGCGCCGCTTCAGGGCGCGCGAGGCCGCGTGTATTTCCAGGCGAGGGGAGTGATGACACCCGCGATGGCGGCCTTGAGCACTCCCCCGGGGATGAAGGGAACGAAGCCCTTCTGGAAGGCCGTGGCGAAGTCGAGCCCGGCCTTCACGTGGAGCCACGACACGCCGATGATCAGGACGAGGAGCTGGCCCGCGAGGAAGAGCGGAACCGCCGTCCACCACCGCCGGTCATAGCCGTGGCGCGCGGCGAGGCCCACGAGGAACGCGGCGGGGAGGAAGCCCACCAGGAAGCCGCCCGTCGGACCGGCGAGCGCTCCCCATCCGCTGGCGCCCTTCGCGAAGAAGGGCAGTCCCACCGCGCCGAGCAGGAGATAGGTGACCTGCGCGGCAAGGCCACGCCCGGGGCCGAGCGCCGCCGCCGTGAGGACGACCGCGAGCGTCTGTCCCGTGATGGGTACCGGTGAGCCCGGCACGGAGATGGAGACCTGGGCGAACAGCGCGGTGCACAGCGCAGCGCCCAGGACGAGCGCGGCTTCCTGTGCGCGCGTGCGCACGAAGCGGTCAGCCAGGACGTGAAGGGGGAGGGGAGACACGGGTCGATGCTCGGCGAGGACGTACGCCGGTGCAAGACATGAGGACTCAGGGTCGAGGCGTCATCCGAGCGACCAGCGCGCGCATCGCGGAAGCCACGGCGTCCGGGCGTTCCATCCAGGGGAAGTGCGCGGCGCCCTCCACCCGCTGGTGGAGGATGTGCGGCCCCTGGAACGCGGGCTGCGACCAGGGCGTCTGCTGGACGATGCGGTCCTCGGCGCCGCTGATGATGAGCGTGGGCAGGGAGCGCGGCCACCAGGTGTGGACGTACGTCTCATCGAAGTTCCGGTCGGACCAGTCCACCGCCGCGCGGTTGTAGGGCATCCGCCGCAACAGCTCGCGCCCCGCAGTCACGCTCTCCGGCGTGAAGTTCCACTCCGCCGACGCCACCGCGATGTCGCGGAGCCGTTCATCCGTGCGCTCGGCTTCATAACGCCGGGTCGCGGCGTCGACCTCGGGCAGGGGATGGCGCTGGGTCATCTCGAAGAACGGCGCACGCCAGTTCGAGTCCGGCGCCGTGCTCACGAGCACCAGGCCCACGAGGAGCGACTCCAGCTCCGGCACGGACAGCAGATACATGCCGCCCGTGGAGTGCCCCAGATAGACGCAGTTCGGAAGTGCCTGGGCGGCCTCGATGAGGACCCTCGGCCACACGTCGTAGGGATTCTGGGGCGCACCGGGAGGAGAGACGTTGGACCCGTCTCCCGGCAGGTCCACCATCCAGCACGTCCCGGGAACGTCCAACGCGTCCGCCAGGCTGAACAGGCTCTCGGAGCCAATCCCCGGCCCGCCCGGGAGCATCAGCCAGTTGAAGGCGCCTGGACGAGAACCCCGCCGCCGGAGCCGAACGCCTGATGCCGTGAAGAACGCTTCCGCCTGGGAGTTCAATGACACGGGACTCAGGGTCACAGTCAACCCTCGCGGCGTCAACGCCGGAGTCGTCGCATCCCACGGGCGTCATGAAACGGCTAGCGTCCCAGCCTTCTCGTGGTTGGAGGCTCTCTCTTTGACGAATCCCCTGCTCGGCACGCTCTCCCTGGTCCCGGTGACTTCGCTCTACGCCGCGCTCAACGCCTTCCTCACGCTGGCGCTCTCCATCAACGTCAGCATGGTCCGTACGAAGCTCAAGGTGTTCCGGGGCGACGGAGGCCATGCCGGCCTCGGGTCCGCCATCCGCGCGCATGGCAACAACGTCGAGCAGGTTCCCCTGGCGCTCATCCTGCTGCTGTTGGCGGAGCTGAGCGGTGGGAACTCGACGGCGCTCCATGTCTTCGGCGGTGCGCTGCTCGTGGCGCGGCTGGCGCATGCGGTCGGACTGCTCCGCACGAATCCCATCCAGGCGGTCGGCGCGACGCTGACCCTGGTCGTGCAGTTGGGCCTGGCGGGATGGGTGCTCTGGCTGCGGCCCTGGGGCTGAAGCCTTCGCCTAACCCACGTCTTCCATGGCCCGTGCCCGTGCCCGGATCTCCGCCGCAGGTGTGCGCGGGGCCCCGTGCGCCAATGGTGCGCCGCCAGCTCCGAGCGGGGTGCGGGGGACTGACGCTTCACCACACCCGCTCCGCGTCCGCGAGCCGAGGCTCCGGAAGCACGGTGACGGCAAGTCCCGCGCGGACGATGGCCATCGCGGTGGCCACCGCGCTCGATTCGAGCGCCACCCATGGCGCGAACCGCATCGCCGCGAAGTGCGCGTCCACGCGGGCGCGCACCCGCAGGCCGCGTGACAGGAGCGTGAAAGGTTCTTCCGCGAGCAGCTTCATCGCCACGGACTCCGCGCTCGCCAGCTCATGCTCCCGTGCGACGACGGGCGCGAGCCGGCTGTCGAAGACGGGCTCCGCGTTCAGGGCCCTGAAGGATCCCCTCATTTAGCAAGTTGATCATCAGCCGCCTGCTTGGCTGGCGCGTGCGCCAAGGCAGTGGCGCGGTGCAGAAGACGCGGCCATGCTGGAGCGCAAGGTGGCCCTCAACGAAGAGC